>CAUUKJ010000024.1:0-35607 GCA_963545995.1 uncultured Haemophilus sp. | reverse complement strand
TGAAGTATTCTAACTCAAATGGGATTTTATTTCGTTATCTAGTACAGCCCCAAATGATAATATTCATCTAGCAAGTTTTAGACGAATTCTTAATGATGAGTTTTTACCTTTTGCAGCAGAAGAATCTTCATTACAAAATGAAGCTGGCGCATTGTTAAAACTACAAGAAATTGAGAAAGAATTAACAATAATAGGGGGATTACCTGCTTTCCATAAAGCTCGCACTATTGCTGTTGCTGGCGGATTTAGTGCAGGCAAATCGGAATTTATCAGTAGTTTTTTTAAAGATAAAACGCTTAAACTACCTAGCGGTATTAAACCTACAACAGCAATTCCGACCTATGTTGTAAATGAGAAAAAACAAGCCTCTAAAAAATTAGGTAATAAAACTAGTTTAGTTGGGGTGAATCAAAATGGTGCTGCAGTTGATTTATCAGAAATTGATCCTGAGCTGGCTAAAAATTTAAACCACGATTTTATTCGATCATTTAATTTCCCATTGAAAAGCATTATGCCATATATGTTCTTAAGCACGGAGCTAAAGTATGAAAACATTTGTTTTGTGGATACTCCGGGTTATAACCCTACGGGTTCTCATACTACGGAAGATATGGCGGCTGCAAAAGAATTTGTGGAAAATTCAGAAGCATTAATTTGGCTAGTTGGCGTAGATGCTAATGGTACTATTCCAAGATCGGATATTCAATTTTTAAAGAATATTCTAGGTAAAAGCAAGAAACCAGTTTATTTTGTATTAAATAAAGCTGATGCTAGACCTGAGTCCGATCTTACCAAAATTATTCAAGAATTTAGTCGTGTATTAGAACGAGAACATATTCAATATGAAGGGATCTCTGCATATAATTCTCTTGAAGGTAATGGGCTTCTTTATTTGAAAGCAAAAGGGAAGAAAGATCTCTTTGATTTCTTAAAAAATATGAATAAGCCTTCTAATAAACAAGATGATATTTTGCGTAAACTTTATGAGGTTGAACACGCTTATCAATTTGCGCTCAAAAAAGATATTAAACAACGCAAAGCTATTGCTGAAGCATTAGATAATGTGGCATTTGATTTAAATGAAGCGAATTTTAAACGTGGTCGTCATCGTATTTATGATCAGCTTGAAACCATCTCAAGTTATTTCAATACTCAAAATGAAGAAAAACATCTTAAAACGTTGTATCAAGTAATTACAAATTTTACCAATGTAATTAATCAAATGTTTGGTAAGGTTTCTCAAGTTCGACGACCAGATATTGATATAGACGATATTGATATTGAGAAGTTTGGTTTTAATGAATCATCAGATTTTGACGAAATTAAAACAGGAATTAAGGAATCAGAATATGAATTCATAAAACCTATACATAAGATAACAGATGAAATAAAATTAATGCAGAGCTCTTTGTCTAAGATATCCGAACTGTTTTAGCGTAAGTAGATAGAAGTTGTTATACATAAAGAGGATTACTAAATAGTTCTCTTTGGTATAGAAAAAGAAATAGTTGCTAATATTTATTTTTAGGAATATTGGCAACTATTTTTATTTAGAAAATCTTTAAATTTAGGAAAAAATTTCCCAATTAACTCGCCACCATAACGAAGAGTTATCTTCGGAGCGTTCATTTTTCACTTCTGCGTTGTAGTTAAAGGCTTAATTATTTTTGCCATCTCCAAGCATCTCCAAGCATCTCCAAGCATCTCCAAGCATCTCCAAGCATCTCCAAAATACCTGCTAAAATTTTTAGATTTCTTTGAATCTCATTAGAGTTTATTAGAGTACAATTTTATTAAGGAATGTTGAATTTACTAGCGTTTTTGTGCTTTTTTAGAGTTCGTTGAAATTTATTAGATGAGTTAATGGAGGCGTGTCCCGGAGTCGAACCGAGCTACATGGATTTGCAATCCAGTGCATAACCGCTTTGCTAACACGCCGTAAGATTTGAAAATGGAGCGGGAAACGAGGCTCGAACTCGCGACCCCGACCTTGGCAAGGTCGTGCTCTACCAACTGAGCTATTCCCGCGTTTGGAGTGTTGTACTTAACAACGAGGTGCATTTTACGGATTTTAAGTGCATTGTCAACGCTAAAAACGAAAGTTTTTTCTGATTGAGCAAAAAAAGATCTTTTTGTTTGTTTTTAGATAGTAATTTGAGTTTTTATCATACTGTTGTGAAATAGTGACTAATTAACTTTCGCTTCTTATGTTCGAGTATATTTATGCGGTATAAGAAAAAGCGAACTTTATGGTTCGCTTTTTGTTCTATTGAATATTATTTTTCTAGAAACAACATAAAATCCGCCACAGTATGGAATGAGCCAAACACAAGGATAATATCCTGCTCTTCTGCTTTATCAAACAAAATTGGGCTGATTTCAGCTACATTCTGATAAACGCAAGCGGTCGCATTTGGCAGACAATTTACTAATTTTTCGTAAACGGCTTGCCCGCTTTGTCCACGCCAACAATCTAACCCAACACAGAACCATTCATCAATAATATTTTCTAGTGGCTCAACAATACCAGAGAGTTCTTTGTCTTCCAAACAGCTGAAAATCGCAAAAATCTTCGCTTTTTTCACCGCTTGTAAGCGTTCTGCAAGATAACGTGCTGCGTGTGGATTATGACCAACATCAATAATTACCTGTGCTTTAGGTGGTTTGCCAGAAAAATGAGCAAAATCGACCGCTTGTAATTGTTGGAAACGCCCTGTCATTTGAGCTTCTTGCAAGGTTTCTCGAATAATCTGTTCGGTAACGTCGAATGGTGTTTTTAGCAATGCTGCAATCGCTGTCCCCGCATTTGGAATAGGAATAAGCGGCATCGGTAAGCCATCAAATTGTTGTTCTTTAGATTGCCAATAGAATGCGTTGTTTTTCACTTCATAATGCCAATCAACATTACGTTGGAATGTTGGGCAAGGTAGACTTTGAGCTACTTCAAGAATCGACTGCGGACAATCAGGTTCGCCAATAATCGCAGGTTCATTTGCACGGAAAATGCCTGCTTTTTCTCGTCCAATATCCTCACGGTTATCACCCAAGAAAGCAACATGGTCTATATCAATCGAAGTAATCACAGCAAGGTTAGTATCGACAATGTTCGTTGCATCTAAACGTCCACCAAGCCCGACTTCTAAAATCACGACATCTAAATGAGCATCTTTAAATAATTTAAGGGCTGAAAGCGTACTGAATTCGAAATAGGTTAAAGAAGCAGTCTTTTTCTGATCGATTTCTGCAAAACTATTGATGTGGGCTTGATCGTCTAAAAGCTGTCCGTTAATTCGTACGCGTTCATTGTAACGAATTAAATGTGGAGAAGAATAAACGCCTACTTTTAAGCCTAATTTCATTAACGCGACTTCTAAAAATCGGCAAGTAGAACCTTTGCCATTCGTGCCTGCAACGGTAATCACATAAGGGGCTGGCTTGAGCAAATCTAAATTCTCATCGACAGACTTAATTCGCTCTAACCCCATATCAATAGCTTTAAAATGCCCGTGTTCTAAATATGCCAACCACGTATTGAGATTATCATTAACGGTGGGTTTTGTTTGATTATTCATATTTCCGTCCATAAAAGAAAATCCCTGTAAAAACAGGGATTTAGATTAAATCGCTAAAACTACTCTTCAATTGTTTCAACAACCAATTCCGCAGTTTTAAACGGTGAAGGTTGGTGAGTTAATTTCGCACAAATACGAGCTAACGTATCACGCATTTCTTTGCGATGTACAATCATATCAATCGCACCGTGCTCAAGTAAGAATTCTGCACGTTGGAAGCCTTCTGGCAATTTCTCACGCACAGTTTGTTCAATAACACGCGGACCTGCAAAGCCGATTAATGCTTTTGGTTCTGCAATGTTTAAATCGCCCAACATTGCCAAGCTTGCTGAAACGCCCCCTAAAGTTGGGTCGGTTAAAACTGAAATATAAGGCACGCCTTGTTCTTTCATTTTCGCTAAAATTGCACTGGTTTTCGCCATTTGCATTAACGAGAACAATGCCTCTTGCATACGAGCACCGCCTGAAGCTGAGAAACAGATAAATGGAATGTTTTCCGCTAATGCTTTTTCTGCAGCACGCACAAATTTTGCTCCTACAACAGAACCCATTGAACCGCCCATAAATTCAAAGTTGAAAGACGCAGTCACTACGGGCATTCCGTGCAATGTGCCAGACATCACGATAAACGAGTCTTTCTCGCCCGTTTCTTTTTGTGCGGCAGATAAACGATCTTTATATTTTTTCAGATCTTTAAATTTCAACACATCTTGCGGCTCAAGCTCTGCTGCGATTTCTTGTGCTGAACCTTCATCCAATAAATTCAATAAACGCGTACGAGCGTTAATACGCATATGATGATCACATTTCGGGCAAACTTGCATATTGCGTTTTAATTCTTCGCTATAAAGCACCTGTTCGCAGCTTGTACACTTCGTCCAAACGCCTTCTGGCACTTTAGACTTCCCTACTGTTGAGGAAGAGTCACGCCCCAAAATTCTATCTAACCAGCTCATTTTTAAACCTTCTATTGTTATGTTTAAAATAAAAAATCGGCTTATTAAAGCATAAAATCTGTTAATTAAAAAGTATTAAAATTGTTAATGCGTATAGATTACTGGTTAGACCTGCAATCTTATTATTTAAAAATCAGAGGAATTTAATATGCTAAAGCGGTCAAGTTTTGCAATGTATTTGTAAAATTTGACCGCTTGATCTTTATGGATTTAATGAAAATGACTTATCTGTTGAACTGTAACGAATGCCAGAATGAGAGCCTTCTGCACCATTGAAATAGACATTTTTTGATTGAGAACAAGCTGTAATAGTTAAAACACTCACAAGAAGGAAGATGATTTTTTTCATAATGAAACCTATTTTGTAAAAGAAAAGCCTATTATAAGGAGTTATTGGTATTTTGTAAAAATGAGCTTATGAAAATATGGAGAGGAGTGGTCAAATAAGTAGCTTTATTGGAGTAAGAGTGTTGACAGCCTAATCCTATATGATAAAGTCGCTTTTGTTCATTTTTAGGACAACTCTACATTTCTAATCTAACAAAATCTCTAAGCATAGGAGTGTGAATATGCAGCATAAATTCAAAAAATTGGTGTGTTCTTTGGGTTTGGCAGCAAGTACATTGCTTGCCTCTCATACCGCACAGGCGGAAGGGCGTTTGACTATTTATTGCACAGTACAGAATGCGTTGTGTGAAGATGTCGCAAAACGTTTTTCAGAAAAGTATGATGTACAAACTTCGTTTATTCAAGCAAGTACAGGAACCATTTTGGGTAAGCTTAAGGCTGAAAAATCAAATCCGCAAGCGGACGTTTGGTATGGCGGCACGATTGAGCCTCATTTCCAAGCGGCGGAATTAGGTTTGCTTGAGGCTTATCGCCCTAAAAATCAAGCAAATATTTTGCCACAGTTTAAGAATTTAGTTGCATCTTCAAAAGGCGATTATACTTCTGTTACCTATATGCTGGTGCTTGGCTTAGGTGTAAATACTGAGAAGTTAAAAAGTTTAGGCGTGGAAATGCCAAAAACGTGGGAAGATTTGCTGAATCCTAAATTAGTGGGCGAAGTGCAAATTCCTGATCCGCGTTCTTCAGGTACAACCTATACTATTATGACAACGCTTATTTCTCTTTGGGGAGAAGAAAAGACATTTGATTATTTAAAAAAATTGGACGCTAATATTTCTCAATATCCGAAAAGTAATTTAGTCACATCAAATTTAGTTCGTGGGGAAGTAGCGGAAAGTATTGGTTTTGTACACGCTTATATTACGGAGAAAGAGAAGGGAAATCCGATTGAGTATGTCTTGCCAGAGGGCAAAGTAGGTTATGCTTTAGGTGGTACAAGTATTGTGAAAAATGCTCGTAATCTTGATAATGCAAAATTATTTGCAGATTTTGTTCTTACTAAAGAAATTCAAGAGTTACCTTGGAGAGCTCATCATTTATATCAATTGCCTTCTGTTGTCGGGGCGGAAGTTTCGCCATTAATGCCAAAAGCGGATAAACTTGATTTTGTGGAATATGATTTCAATAAATTTGGCTCAAGTGAAGAAGGAAAACATCTGATCGATAAATGGGTTGAAGATGTAAAATTGGCTGACAAAATGGCTAAATAATAGGTAAAAGAAAGGCATAGTAAGTTTTACTATGCCTATTTTTTTATTTATTGATAAATTGGTTACTTTGTTTAATCATCTGCAAGAACAATGCAAGCGGTGGTTTTTCGCTTTTAATTTGCACGCCCGCCGCATTGA
Source organism: uncultured Haemophilus sp. (assembly GCA_963545995.1). Classification (GTDB taxonomy): domain Bacteria; phylum Pseudomonadota; class Gammaproteobacteria; order Enterobacterales; family Pasteurellaceae; genus Haemophilus_A. Next base: position 29,322 of record CAUUKJ010000024.1, on the reverse strand, counting down.
AGTTTTCAACCTGTCCGCGTCTATCAACATGGAATTGTTCGCCATCTGGCATAATTGCTACATTCCAAAGATGGTTGGATGCAAGTACCCAAAGGCGGTTATTTGGTTTAGATAAATCAATGCCTTGCGTGTAGTCATTGGCAGGATTCAATACACCAAAGAACTGGCTAAAGAGCGTTGGCATAATATCTAAATGGGTGGACAGTTGCGTGTAGCGTTGTCCTTCACCTTGCCAGTAGAACATTAATGGTACGTGAATGCGTTCTGCTGAGAACGGATTTTGCATTTTTTCGTTATTAGCTAAATCAGCGGTAATCATAACCAACGTTTTGCTCAATAAATGATTATCTTCAAGTTGTTGCCAAATTGTTTGAAGTTGAGCATCTGTCGCTGGTTCTTCTTTTAATTGAAGATAGCTGAAGAACGGTTTAGTTTTATCACTTTTGGCTAACCAAGTTTGCCAGTTATTCACCACTTCTTGATTATTCTCTGTTTTTGCTAATGGTATTTGGGCGAATAATGCACGACGGTAGAGCGGATCAGCAAAATTGTTGTAGGAGAATAAGCCGAACTGATAGCCGTATTTTTTGAATGCGGTAATCAGCGGCGAGCTGGTTTTTTCATTTAACACCGCATCAATGTATTTCCCGCTTAAACCATAGAAAATACCAAGTGTACTTGCCATTGGCGTATCGCCACTCGCATAGTGCTGCATAAAGCGGTAGGATTTTCCTGCAATATTGCGAAGGAATGGCATTGTATCGCCATCAATGGCTTGATTTGTTAGCCCTGAAATGCTAATCAAAACCACATTTACATCAGGCGTTTTTGTCATTTGTAACGCCTGTTTCGGATATTTCAAATAGAAGGTATCTAAACGCCCTGTCTGTTCAATGGTTTGTTCCATTTTTTCCATATCCACTAAACCGTGTTTTTCCAAGAAACTTCTTGCCGTCATTGGATAAGAGAGCGGATAGTTCGCCTTTTGTGAGGTGATTGGGCGGTTTATGCTCATATCTGCCCACGCATAAATTAGATGCGTTCCCATAAAGCAACTTAAGAAGAATACAGCAACGTATTTGCCCCACGTTTGGCGATTGAAACTGCGTAATTTTTGCCAGCACCAGCGAGAGTAGAGCATTTCAGCTAATAAAATCAGTGGCATTGGTACGAATAAGAGCTGCCATTGACGAGTGAGTTCGCCGTTGTCTGGATTGACTAATAAATCCCATACAAGCGGTGATAAATGCAGATAAAATTGCTTGAAGATTTCGGTATCGACTAATAATAGTGTTTGCCCGATGGTGGCGAAAATCACAGAAAACCCACGAAAGCCACGTTCATTGCGGATTAAAAAACTGAGCGGGAAAAGGCAGAGTAGATAAAAAGCAAAAACGACGAAACTGAAATGACCGAAAAGACTGATAAAGAAATAAAGTTTGCCTACCAGCGTATTCGGCCAGTCGGCATTAAAGGCATAGCGAGAAGCAATTAAGATCGCCACGACAATATTAAATAAGGCAAACCAATGTCCCCACGCAATACGTTGCGAGGTTTGCTCGCGGTATTGCAGGGTGTTTTGCGGAAGTAATTGGCGTAGGCGATCCAGTAACATAGATTATTTTGCTTTAATTGAAGTTTTTAATGAGTTTGCAAAAGCGTCTGCAAGGCGTTCGCGTTGTTGTTCGTCTTGAACACGGTTTTGAATAATGTTGGTAACCATATTGCCAAGTACCATCAGCGATAAATCTGCTGGGGCTTTGTGTTGTTCTAATACAATGAAAAGATCTTGTAATAATGTGTCAAATTGATTGTTTTGGTATTTAGATTTTACTGCCATTTTGTTTCTTCTTGAGTGAATGATTTGGCAAATATTAGCATATTTTTTATAAAACAGAGAGGAATAAGCGGTTAAAAAACGATTTTTCTTTGCAAAACTTAAGAGAAATTTATAAAATGAACGACCGTTCATTCAAGAGAATAGGGGAGTCCAAATGCAGAATGTATCGAAAGATGATATGACTCGCCAAATTCTTTCAGTAACTGAAATATTAATCGCAGAGATTGGCATCCAAAACCTCTCTGTGCGAAAGATTGCAACAAAAGCGGACCTAGCCTTAGGGACGCTTTATTTGTATTTTAAAACCAAGGATGATTTGTTAGATAAGTTGGCGGTGGATCTTTCAGAGCGTTTCGAAGCTTATATTATGAAAGATTACGATGAGAGCGAGACATTATTTAATCGTTTTCGTAAGTTGTTTGAAAATAAACAAGCCTTTTTGCGAGATAATCCAACGGTAGCAGCGAATTTGTCGCAATATCAAGCAATGCGTGGTTTTAACGAAATTATTGAAAGATGTTTTCATGACGATGACTTTGTGTGGAATAGGTTTGTTCGCGATGGACAAAAAGCAGGCGTAATTGCCGATTTGCCACCTGAGTTATTACATGTGTTAGGCATTGGTGTGGTGGGTGAAGTGGCATTTTTATGTCAGATTACTCAAAAAGAATATTCGAAGGAGGTAATGGAAGAAATGCTATTACGTTCTTGGAAAGCGATTACGGTGTAAGCCGTTTATTTTTTAATAGATGTTAATTGGAGAAAATATGGCAACAGAAAACCAAAAGCCCTCTCGTGGCAGAAAGTTTTTAATTGTACTTACGCTTTTGATCGTGCTTGTCGCCTTTGCGGGCGTGGCAGGTATGCAAAAGTTTATCGCAGGTAAAAAAGCAGAAGCGGCTGCGAATATGCCTGAGTCAGTGAGTGAAATCACTGCAATGCAAGTGAGTACGCAAGAGTGGACGCCTTACCTTTCAGCAGTAGGTTATGTGCGTCCTAATCAAGGTGCGATGTTAAGTGCGGAATCTTCTGGCACCGTAACACGTGTGAACGTAGTTTCTGGTCAGCAAGTAAGAAAAGGCGATTTATTAGTAGAATTTGATGATGCGGTAGAAGTGGCAACTTTAAAAGCATCACAAGCTCAACTACCGAACGCAAAAATCACGTTAGATCGTTACCGTAACTTAGTAGCATCAAACAGTGCGTCAAAAGCAGAATTAGATTCAGCTCAAGCGACTTATAATCAATTAGTAGCGAACATTGAATCACTTAAAGCAAGCATTGCTCGTCGTAAAATTTACGCACCATTCAGCGGTGTAGCGGGTATCGTGAATGTGAACGTAGGTCAATACATCACTGCAGGGACAGAAATTGTGCGTGTTGAAGATCAAAGCCAAATGAAAGTACGTTTCACGCTTCCGCAAACCGATGTGGAAAACCTTTTTGTGGGTCAAAAAGTGACGGCTGAAGTAGACGCTTTACCAGGTCAAACTTTCCCAGCTCAAATCGTTGCGATTGATCCAGCAGTTGATCGCACAACAGGTTTAATCAATCTTGAAGCGGTGATTACCGAAGGGGCAAATAAATTACTTTCTGGTATGTTCGTGCGTTTAAACGTGGCATTACCAACGGAAAAAGGGCAAGTAGTTGTGCCACAAATTGCGGTAACTTACACAATGTATGGCGAAACCGTTTATGTGCTTGAGCCTCTTTCTGATGAAGATAAAGCATTAGTGAGCAAAATGGCGGAGCAAAATCCAAAATTAGACGTAAATAAAGTCTATCGTGCAAGACAGGTTGAAGTGAAAACGAAAGACCGCGATGGCATTTATGCTCAACTTGCGAAAGGCGTGAAAGCAGGCGATTTAATCGTAACGGGTGGTTTCCAACGTTTAAGCAACCACGCACTTGCCCTTGTTTCTGAACAAGAAGCAGTAGGCGTAACGCAACCTGCTAAAAACAGTAAACTTTAATTGAGGTAATCAATGAAATTTACCGATATTTTTATTAAACGCCCTGTGCTTGCGGTGTGTATTAGCTTGCTGATTACAATTCTCGGCTTGCAATCCATCAACAAGCTACAAGTGCGTGAATACCCTGAGATGACGGTTTCTGTGGTTACCGTTAGCGTAAACTATTCGGGGGCGGACGCAAGCTTGATGCAAGCGTTGGTAACCTCACAAATTGAGGAAGCCGTTGCTCAAGCCGATAACATTGACTACGTAACTTCCTCAAGTAGTCCGAGTACGTCAACAACTACCATCAAAATGAAATTAAACACCAACCCACAATTAGCGTTGGCGGATATTTCTGCGAAGGTGAATGCAATTCGTTCAAACCTACCAAATGGGATTGATGATCCATCCATTAGTGTGTCATCAGGTTCGAATGATGCGTTGATGTATATCCGTTTTGTATCGGATGAACTTAATACGGCACAAATTACCGACTACATTAACCGTGTGGCGAAACCTCAATTCTTTACGGTAAATGGTGTGTCGAGTGTGGATATTTTCGGTGCGTCAAACTTTGGTCTGCGTATTTGGTTAGATCCTGACAAAATGGCAGGTAACAACCTTTCAGGTGCGACGGTGCTTTCAGCGTTGTCTGCCAATAACTTGAATACCGCGGCAGGTAATGCGAACGGTTACTATACGGTTTATAAAAATAAAGTAGAATCAAGCACGCCGTCGATTTCAGAACTGGAAAATGTGACGATTTCAACCACTTCAGATGGTCGTACGATTAAGCTGAAAGATATTGCCACAGTTGAGTTAGATAAATATCAAGACTCATCACGTACGGTTGCTGATGGTAAAGAAGCGGTCGTTTTATCTGTTTCAGCTGCAACAACAGCAAACTCGTTAACGGTTGCGAAAAATATTTACCCTGTGTTTGATCAAATCAAACGTAACTTACCTGAAACAATCAATGCGTCTATTTTATATGACCGTACGATTGCGATTAACAGCTCAATCAATGAAGTATATAAAACCATTGTGGAAGCAACGGTTATCGTTTTAGTGGTAATTATTCTTTTCTTAGGTTCATTACGTGCGATGGTCGTGCCGATTGTAACCATTCCAATTTCATTGATTGGGGTGTTGTTTATGTTACAAATGTTCGGTTTCTCGATTAACTTGTTGACCTTACTTGCTTTGATTTTAGCGATCGGTTTGGTGGTGGACGATGCGATCGTGGTACTAGAGAACGTAGAACGTCACGTAAAAGAAGGCAAATCGCCTTTTGATGCGGCAATTATCGGTGCTCGTGAAATTGCAGTACCTGTTATCTCAATGACAATTACGCTCGGTGCGGTATATTCACCAATGGCGTTGATGGATGGCGTAACAGGTTCTCTCTTTAAAGAGTTCGCTTTAACTCTTGCAGGTGCGGTATTTATTTCGGGGATTGCGGCGTTAACGCTTTCGCCAATGATGTCAAGCCGTATATTAAAAGAACATAACGCAGAGCACGAAAGCCGTTTCTCAAAATGTATCAACGGTATGTTGGACAAAATGACCAGCTGCTATACCAATATGCTTCGTGGTGTGATGTCGGTGCGTTGGTTTGTGGTGGTGTTTGCGGTAGCTATTTTTGCGACCTTACCAACGTTGTTAGGCTCACTTTCAAGTGAAGTGGCACCAACGGAAGACCGTGGTTTCGTGGTGGGTATTGGTAATGGTCCATCAAATACAAACTTAGATTATACCCAAGCAGCAACAGAGCCTTTCAATAAGAAAGTGAGCGAAATTCCAGAAGTGGCAGCAATGATGACCATCTCAGGTTTTAATGGTACAAACAGTGCGTTATCGATCATCTCATTGAAAGACTGGAGCGAGCGTAAACGTGAGCGTGCGGCTATTGCGGCTGATGTTGCAGCGATTGCGAAAGATATTGTGCCAATGGATATTAACGCCATTGCCTTCCCTGAAATCTCAACAGGGGAATCGGGCTTACCATTCTCGTTAGTGATCACGACAGCAGATAACTACACCAAGTTAGCTGAAGTGGCAGGCGAGTTCTTGAAAAAGGCACAATCATCAGGTCAATTCTTCTTCGCAAGTTTAGACCTAAAATTTGATACTGTGACGATGAAATGGAAATTCGACCGTGAAAAAATGGGGACTTACGGTATCACGATGCAACAAGTGAGTAACACATTAGGGGCTTATCTCTCTGGTGCGATTATCACGCGTGTAGATATTGATTCTCGTGCTTACCCAATTGTTTCACAAGTGGTCAGAAAAGATCGTTTAAATCCAAATGATTTAACGAAATACTATGTAACCACAGCAAGCGGAGAGTCAATTCCATTAAGCTCTATCGTGAGCCTAGAGCTAACAACAGAGCCATCAGCCTTACCGCGTATGAGCCAGTTAAACTCAGCGACCATTTCAGGCGTTGTATCTAGCTCAATTGGCGATGCGGTAAACTGGGCGAAAGCGGAATTAGGTCGTACCCTTCCACAAGGTTACCAATATGACTTCCGTTCAGAATCTCGCCAATACGTACAAGAAGGTAATGCAATGGTAATGACCTTTGTTTTAGCGGTAATTATCATCTATCTTGTACTTGCGATTCAGTTTGAATCTTGGCGTGATCCATTGGTAATCCTTGTGTCTGTGCCGTTAGCCGTAAGTGGTGCGTTGCTTGTACTCAACGTATTAGGCATCGGTAAAGTGGCGGGGGCAACCTTGAACATCTATTCACAGGTGGGATTGGTAACACTGGTCGGCTTGATTACTAAACACGGTATCTTAATGTGTGAAGTAGCGAAAGAAGAGCAGTTGAACAATGGTTTATCACGTTTTGAGGCGATTGTTCACGCAGCAACTATTCGTTTACGTCCGATTATGATGACTACAGCAGCGATGGTGGCAGGCTTAATCCCTCTACTCTTAGCTTCTGGTGCGGGTGCGATTGCACGCTTTAGTATCGGTATCGTTATCGTTGCCGGTTTAAGTATTGGTACACTCTTCACGTTATTTGTGTTACCTGTGATTTATACCTTCTTAGGTCAAGAACACAAACCATTACGTGAATTTGATGAAGAAAAATACGCAACACAAGCGGTCGAAAAATTAGAAAATCACGCAAATGAAGCGTAATTGAGTCTATATACGATATTGCGAAGACGGTTCCTGAGCTTGTCGAAGGATTAGTCGAAGCACTTTCGTATGATATAAATGTTGAAAATGCACTTACTTTTGAGTCAAATCAGGTAGGTGCATTTTTTTATCTCAATGATAGTGCTATAATTGTATAGCATTTTAATAGGAGCCATTTATGTTAGCTGTTAGATTACCTGAAGATATTGAAAACCGTCTGCAATTTCTTGCTGATCAAACAGGTAGAAGCAAGACTTTCTATGCTAAAGAAGCTATTTTGAAATATCTTGAAGAGATGGAAGATATTTTCCTTGCGGATCAAGCGTTAAAAGCATTTAGAGAATCTGGCGAACAAGTCGTGAGTTTGGAAGCGTTGGAGAAAGAACTTGGCTTGGACGATTAATTTCTTGCCCAGTGCAAGTAAAGAATTTAAAAAGTTGGATAAAATGGTTGCTCGTCGTATTTTTTCTTATTTGAAAGAAGTCGCTCAACTTGAAGATCCAACTCAAAGAGGCAAAGCCCTTACGGGGAATTTATCGGGCTATTGGCGTTATCGAATTGGTAATTATCGTGTTATCACTCAGATTGAAAATGGCGAAATGACGATTTTAGTTGTGAAAGTCAATCACCGTAGTCAGGTTTATAATTAAGTTTCTGATATTTCAGAATATTTTCACTTTCTGATAAAATACATCCAAATTTAAATAATAATAAAGGACATCCTTATGACTCAACCATTAAGCGTGGTAATTTTAGCAGCGGGCAAAGGCACGCGTATGTATTCAGATTTACCAAAAGTATTGCACCCAGTGGCGGGCAAACCAATGGTTAAACACGTGATTGATACGGCAAAACAGCTTGATGCTCGCCAAATCAATTTAATTTATGGTCACGGCGCTGATTTATTAAAAGCCCGTTTAGCTGATGAGCCTGTGAATTGGGTTTTCCAAGCGGAACAACTAGGGACAGGTCACGCAATGCAACAAGCTGCACCTTTTTTTGCTGATGATGAAAACATTGTGATGCTTTATGGTGATGCACCGTTAATTCAAAAAGAAACGTTGGAGCGTTTAATTGCCGCAAAACCTGAAAATGGCATCGCCCTTTTGACGGTGAAATTAGATAACCCAACAGGTTATGGTCGTATTATTCGCGAAAATGGTTCTGTGGTAGCGATTGTTGAGCAAAAAGATGCAAATGAAGAACAGCTCAAAATTCAAGAGGTGAACACAGGCGTAATGGTCGCAAGTGGAGCAAGTTTCAAAAAATGGCTTGGCAACTTAAATAATAACAACGCACAAGGCGAGTACTATATTACTGATGTGATCGCAATGGCGAACGCAGAAGGCTTCCAAGTACAGGCAGTTCAAGCTGCTGAATATATGGAAGTAGAAGGGGCAAATAACCGTTTGCAATTAGCGGCATTAGAACGATTCTACCAACAAAAACAAGCAGAAAAATTGTTATTAGCTGGGGTAACGATCATTGATCCAAGCCGTTTTAATGTGCGTGGTACGGTAGAGCACGGCAAAGACGTCTCGATTGATGTAAACGTGATTTTAGAAGGCGACATCAAACTGGGTAACAACGTTAAAATCGGTGCTGGTTGTGTGCTGAAAAATGTGGTTTTGGGCGATAATGTTGAAATCAAACCTTACTCTGTATTAGAAGATGCTGTCGTGGGAGCGAAATCCGTGATTGGTCCATTCTCTCGTTTACGTCCAGGTGCGGAACTTGCGGAAGAAGCTCACGTGGGCAACTTCGTTGAAATCAAAAAAGCGACTATTGGCAAAGGTTCAAAAGTCAACCACTTGACCTATGTAGGCGATGCGGAAGTAGGGAGTAATGTGAATATTGGTGCGGGTGTGATTACTTGTAACTATGATGGGGCAAACAAATTCAAAACCATTATTGGCGATGATGTATTCGTCGGTTCAGACAGCCAATTAGTCGCTCCTGTTGAAATTGCGAAAGGGGCAACCATTGGTGCTGGTGCAACCATCACGAAAAATGTGGGCGAAAATGAATTAGTCATCACTCGTGTGGCACAAAAACATATTCAAGGTTGGAAACGTCCGACCAAGCAGAAATAATCCCCCAAGCGGTCGAAATTTCTGTATAATTTGCAAAATTTTTTAAAGAGGAAAAATTATGGGTTTTTTAACTGGTAAACGTATTTTAATCACAGGTTTAGCAAGCAATCGTTCAATCGCATACGGTATCGCACAAGCAATGCACCGCGAAGGAGCTGAACTTGCATTCACATATTTAAATGATAAATTAAAAGGTCGTGTAGAAGAGTTCGCAAAAGAGTTCGGTTCAGACATCGTATTACCAATGGACGTAGCAGAAGATCAAAATATCACAGATTGTTTTGCTCAATTAAGCCAACGTTGGGAAAAATTTGACGGTTTCGTTCATTCAATCGGTTTTGCTCCAGCAGACCAATTAGATGGCGACTACGTTGCAGCTGCAACACGTGAAGGTTTCCGCATTGCTCACGATATCAGTGCATACAGCTTTGTGGCAATGGCTCAAGCAGCTCGTCCGTTCTTAAATCTAAATTCAGCGTTATTAACTCTTTCTTACTTAGGTGCTGAGCGTGCTATTCCGAACTATAACGTGATGTGTTTAGCAAAAGCTTCATTAGAAGCAAGCACTCGTGTGATGGCGGCTGATTTAGGTAAAGAAGGTATTCGTGTGAATGTGATTTCTGCAGGTCCAATCCGTACGTTAGCGGCTTCTGGCATTAAAGATTTCAAAAAAATGTTATCTAACTTCGAGAAAACCGCACCTTTACGTCGTACTGTAACCATCGAAGATGTGGGTAACTCTGCGGCATTCTTATGCTCTGATTTAGCAGGCGGTATCACAGGCGAAGTGGTTCACGTAGATGCAGGCTTCAGCATTGTCGCAATGGGCGATATTAGTGCAGAATAATTGCTTATAACCCCAATTTATCTGCCCACCTAATTTAGGGTGGGCTTTTTTATTAAGAGAGAATTATGTTTTCAGACAACCCACTTTTGGCACAATTAAAGCAACAAATGGAAGCCAACAAAGAATATGTAGAAGGTCGCGTCAAGGCAACTGATAAATCTTATGGCTTTTTAGAAGGCGAAAAAGAGAGTTTCTTCATTCCTCCTACGGAAATGAAAAAAGTGATGCACGGCGATACCGTGAAAGCGGTCGTAAAACGTGAAGGCGATAAAGCATCGGTTGAAATTGATAGCTTAATCGAACCGATGCTTGAGCGTTTTATTGCTCAAGTTCGCTACAATCGCGATGGCAAATTACAGTTAGCTGTCGATCATCCAAGCATTAAAAATAACATTCCTGCAAATACGCACAAAAATGTAAAAGAGAAATTGGAAAATGGCGATTGGGTCGTGGCACAGCTTAAAACGCATCCTTTACGCGATGACCGTTTCTTTTTCGCTCAAGTAACACAATTTATTTGCCACGAAAACGATAATTTCGCCCCTTGGTGGGTTACGTTGGCCCGCCACGAACAACCAAGAGAGCCTGTGGCAACCGAAAAAAGTTATAGCTTGCACGATCAACTTGAACGCCAAGATTTAACCGATCTTTATTTCACTACCATTGACAGCGAAAGCACGCAAGATATGGACGATGCTTTGTTTATTCAGCCGATTGAAGAAAATGGCTCGCAAACAGGTTGGCGTTTAGTGGTTGCGATTGCGGATCCAACAGCATATATTCCAGAAGATTCTGCGATTGAGAAAGCCGCTCGCCAACGTTGTTTTACCAACTATTTGCCAGGTTTTAACATTCCAATGTTACCTCGTGAATTATCGGATGATCTTTGTTCACTTGTACCCAATGCAAAACGCCCTGCGTTGGTCGGCTATATCGAAACCGATTTAGCAGGCAATATCAGCAAAGAAGTGGAATTTGTCTCTGCTTGGGTGGAAAGTAAAGCAAAATTAGCCTATGACAACGTTTCTGACTATTTAGAAGGCGTTGAAAATGCGTGGCAGCCTGAAAACGAGCCAGTGAAGCAACAAATTGACTGGTTACATCAATTTACCCAAGCACGTATTAACTGGCGTAAAGAAAATGCCTTGATGTTTAATGAGCAAGGCGATTATTCTTTCGAATTAAACGAAGATGGTTCGGTGCGTGAAATTCACTTGGAATTCCGCCGCATTGCGAATCAAATTATCGAAGAGAGTATGATCATCGCCAATATTTGTGCAGCACAATTCTTGGCGAATCACGCAAAAACAGGTGTATTTAACACACACGCAGGCTTTGACCCGAAAAATATGGATGCGGTAAAAACCTTCTTGTTAAATACCTTAACAGATGAAAATACCGCAGCAGAGCAGCTTGCTGAACTCAATGAACGCTATGCGGCAGAAAAATTAGCCACGCTTGAAGGCTACTGTGCAATGCAGCGTGATGTGCGTGCTTTCCCAGAAAATTTCTTGGAGCTACGCTTGCGTCGTTACCTCACTTTTGCTGAGTTTAAATCTGAAGTGGCGCCACATTTTGGCTTAGGTATCAGTCATTACGCGACTTGGACTTCGCCAATTCGTAAATATGGCGATATGATTAACCATCGTTTAATTAAGCAAGTTTTAGCAGGCAAAGCAACAGAAAGCGTTGAGCAGAGCATTTTAGACCGCTTGCAAGAAGCCCGTAAGCAAAACCGAATGGTGGAACGTGATATTGCCGACTGGCTTTACGCTCGTTTCTTGTATCCAATGGTGGAACAAGCGGTCGAATTTGATTGCGAACTTGCAGATGTTTCACGTGGCGGTTTACGGGCAAGAGTGATTGAAAATGGAGCATCTATTTTCGTGCCGTTCTCAACATTACACGATGAGAAAACCGAAATGGATTTTCGCCCTGATGAATTAGCGATTTACATCAAAGGCGAAAAATTTTACCAAATCGGGCAACAAGTCAAAGTGAAACTGACAGAAGTAAGATTAGATACCCGCTCGATTGTGGGGCAGGTGGTTGAAGCCTAAATATATAAGCGGTTGATTTTAGTAAGAAAATTTCAAGAATTAACCGCTTGTTTTTAAGGGGGGATGATGGAATCCTTTATTCAAGGATTGGTTGTTTGTTTTGGGTTGATTGTATCAATTGGTGCTCAGAATGCGTTCTTATTAAAACAGGGGATCTTAAAACAACACGTTTTTGCGGTTGCACTGATTTGCTTTTTAGGCGATGTATTTTTAATGACGGTGGGGGTACTCGGATTAGGCGAATTGATTAGTCAGCGACCTCTCGTGAGCTTAATTATTGCGGTTTTAGGTGCAATATTTTTATTTACGTATGGTAGCCAATCTTTTATCAGTATGTTTAAAGCCAGCGGTGCATTAACGCAGAGTACAGAGAAAACCGTTAATCTCAAAAGAACGTTAATGGTTGCTTTTGCGATTACATTTTTGAATCCTCACGTGTATATTGATACGGTTGTTATTTTGGGAGCAATTGGAGGAAAACTCGCTTTGAGCGAAAAAATTGCCTTCTTATCAGGAGCATTAAGCTGCTCTCTGGTATGGTTTTTCGGGGTGGGTTATGGAGCAGGCTTTTTAGCCCCTTATTTTGCTAAACGTCGCTTATGGCAAATTTTAGATTTCCTTACAGGGCTTATTATGTATGCAATTGCAATCAGTTTAGTGATTTATGCTTTTGGACTTATCAAGCAATTTTAAATTGAGTTTATTTCAAAACACTAAAATTATTCATTGAAACAAACGCCTATTTTTTGCTATATTATACGGCAATTTTTTGGATCGCTTTGGAGCGGTCAGTGGTGTGTAAATAACGATAATTAACGGATTCCGTCTATGTTTAAAAAATTTCTTGGATTATTCTCTAACGATTTATCGATCGATCTTGGTACAGCAAATACATTAGTTTATGTGAAAGGTCAGGGCATTGTGCTTGATGAGCCTTCTGTTGTGGCTGTTCGCCAAGATAGAATGGGATCTCTAAAAAGCATTGCAGCGGTAGGATCGGATGCAAAATTAATGCTTGGTCGTACGCCGAAAAGTATTATGGCAATTCGCCCGATGAAAGATGGCGTGATTGCAGATTTCTTTGTAACAGAAAAAATGTTACAACACTTCATTAAACAAGTGCATAGCAACAATTTTATGCGTCCTAGTCCGCGTGTGTTGGTGTGTGTGCCTGCAGGTGCAACGCAAGTGGAACGTCGTGCGATTAAAGAGTCTGCGATTGGTGCGGGTGCTCGTGAAGTTTATTTAATTGAAGAACCAATGGCTGCAGCGATTGGTGCAGGTTTGCCTGTACACGAAGCAACAGGTTCAATGGTGATTGATATTGGTGGTGGTACAACCGAAGTTGCGGTACTTTCATTAAATGGTATCGTGTATTCTACTTCTGTTCGCATTGGTGGCGATAAATTAGATGAAGCGATTGTCGCTTATGTTCGCCGTCATTTTGGTTCTGCAATTGGTGAAGCAACGGCTGAACGTATTAAGAAAGAGATCGCTACAGCGAAGATTGAGTCAGACAAAGATATTAAAGAGATGGAAGTACACGGTCATAACCTTGCAGAAGGTGCACCACGTACATTCACATTAAATTCTAAACACGTGTTAGAAGCAATTGAACAGCCATTAACTGGCATTGTTGATGCGGTTAAAGCTGTGTTAGAACAATGCCCACCAGAATTAGCGGCAGATATTTTCGAACGCGGAATGGTATTGACAGGCGGTGGTGCTTTATTAAGAAATTTAGACCGCTTGTTATCTGATAGCACAGGCGTTACTGTGGTAACAGCCGAAGATCCACTTACTTGTGTTGCTCGTGGTGGTGGTAAAGCATTAGATATGATCGATATGCACGGTGGCGATGTTTTCAGCCACGATGAGTAAAATCGGTTAAGCAATTCCAAATAGAGATGGACATCACTAGTGTGTCCATTTTCTATTTATCATCCTTTTCAACCTAATTATCAACTCTATGAAGCCTATTTTTGCGAAAGCACCCTCTTTAGGTGTTCGCCTTTTCTTTGCAGTTTGTATTTCAATTTCGCTGATTGCACTTGATGGTCGAAGCAGTGCTATGATTCAAATCCGCAATATGCTAGAAACCGCAGTAAGTGGCTTATATTATTTTGCAAACACGCCTCGTTCGTTGCTAGATGGCATCAGCGATAATTTTATTGATACCAATAAATTACAGCTAGAAAACAAAGTTTTGAAAGAGCAGTTACGCGAGAAAAATGCTGATTTATTGCTACTCGATCAGCTAAAAGTCGAAAATCAGCGTTTGCGTTTGCTATTAGGTTCGCCTTTACGTCAAGATGAATACAAAAAAATCACGGAAGTCTTGACTTCAGAAATGGACGCTTATCGTCAACAAGTGGTCATCAATCAAGGGCAAAAAACAGGGGCTTATGTTGGTCAAGCAGTGATTGATGAACGAGGTGTCGTTGGGCAAGTGATTTCAGTTGGCGAGAATATGAGCCGCGTATTGTTGATTACCGACATTACGCACGCCATTCCTGTGCAAGTGTTGCGTAATGATGTGCGAGGTATTGCGAGTGGCACAGGGCATAATGATGAATTAGTCATCGATAATCTGCCGCGTTCAACGGATATTCGTAAAGGCGATGTATTGGTAACTTCAGGCTTGGGCGGTCGTTTCCCTGAAGGCTATCCTGTAGCGATTGTGGAGTCTGTGACTAACGATACCAAAAGCCAATTCGCTCGCATAATTGCAAAACCGCTTGCCTCTTTAGACCGCTTGCGTTATGTCCTTTTACTTTGGCCGGTGGGTGATGAGTTACGCAAATCGCAAGCTCTCTCGCCGCAAGAGGTCCGTGATGTGGTGGAAGAGCGTCGTCGCAGTATGAACCCGTTAGATCGCTTGCGTAATTTGACTAACAAAAAAGAGCAGGTGGAAGATAAGCCAGAGGAAAAACCAGAAGTGCTTGATCAAACGGATGAGGCTTCTGATAATCCAGCAGCTCAACCTGAAACGCAGCAAGAGCAAAATCATCATACGGAACAAGGGGCGGAATAATGCGACAACATCCACTTTTTCAAATTATTGTGTTGGCGTTTATTTTCATTGTCGCCTTTATTTTAGAAATTATGCCGTGGCCAGCTGGTTTGCAAGGTTTTCGTCCTTCTTGGCTTATTCTGGTGCTGATTTATTGGGCTTTGGCATTGCCCGATAAGGTTAGCGTAGGCACGGCATTTGTGGCGGGCATTATTTGGGATCTGATTTTAGGTTCTATTTTGGGCGTTCACGCTCTCGTGCTTTCCATTGCCATCTATTTTGTGGCAAAATACCATCTGATTTTGCGGAATTTATCGCTCTGGCTACAAGGCTTGATTGTGATTGTCTATATTATCGCCATCCGCATTTTTATTTTCTTGATTGGACTGGTTTTACACACCGCCAGCTTCAATAGCCAAGAAATTATCGGGGCGGTAATTAGTGGCATTCTCTGGCCGTGGGTCTTTTTATTGATGCGACAAATTCGTCGCCAATTACGGTTACGATAGCTTATGAGTTCACTCTCTTTTGATTTTGCGGAAGATTTTCGACCGCTTTCTGCCCGAATGCGACCTCGCACACTGGCAGAATATTGCGGTCAATCTCATCTCATTGCCGAAGGAAAACCACTTCAACGAGCGATTGCAATGCAACGAGCTCATTCAATGATTTTCTGGGGCCCTCCAGGCACAGGGAAAACGACCCTTGCGGAAATTATTGCTCATCATTTGAATGCGGAAGTAGAGCGATTATCCGCAGTAACAAGCGGTATTAAAGAGATTCGCGAAGCCATTGATCGAGCAAAATTAAATAAGCAAGCGGGCAGAAGAACCGTTTTGTTTGTTGATGAAGTACACCGTTTCAACAAAAGTCAGCAAGATGCGTTTTTACCACATATTGAAGATGGCACCATTATTTTTATTGGGGCAACGACAGAAAACCCATCCTTTGAGCTAAATAACGCCCTGCTTTCACGTGCGAGAATTTATATTCTAAAACCGTTACAAAAACAGGATATTCTGCAGGTTTTAGAACGAGCTTTAACGGATAAAGAACGTGGACTAGGCAATGAAACCTTTATCTTAGAAGATGATGTACTGAATTTGCTTGCTGATTATGTCAATGGCGATGCCCGTTATGCCCTTAATTGCCTTGAGCTTATGTCAGATATGGCAGAAACGACCGCAAAAGGAAAGTTTCTTAACCAAGCCCTTCTCACGGAAATTTTAGGCGAATGCCAAGCTCGTTTTGATAAAGGGGGCGATCGGTATTACGATCTTATTTCGGCATTGCATAAATCCATTCGTGGCTCTTCCCCTGATGGGGCGTTGTATTGGTATGCTCGTATTCTAACGGCTGGTGGCGATCCGCTTTATGTAGCACGTCGATTATTGGCAATTGCCTCTGAAGATATTGGTAATGCCGATCCGCGTGCAATGCAAATCGCCATCAATGCGTGGGATTGCTTTACCCGTGTTGGGGCTTACGAAGGCGAGCGAGCCATTGCACAAGCGGTCATTTATTTGGCGGTAGCTCCCAAAAGTAATGCGGTTTATACTGCATTTAACGAGGCAAAACGCTTGGCAAAAGAGGCGAAAGATTATGATGTGCCAGAGCATTTACGCAATGCACCAACGCAGTTGATGAAATCACTAGGCTATGGCGAAGAATATCGCTATGCTCATAATGAGCCAAATGCTTATGCGGCAGGGGAGAATTATTTCCCACCTGAGTTGCAAGACACTGAATTCTATTTCCCGACCGAACGCGGTATGGAAAAACAGATTAAAGAGAAAATGGCGTGGCTGAAAGCTCAAGATGCTCAAAGCCGACAAAAACGATATAAATAGAGGAAAGCGGTGAAATTTGCAGAAAATTTTGCAAATCTCACCGCTTGTAATGAAGATGCTTGATATTTTACTTCCCGCTTGGTTAGCAGGTTTGCTGCTTTCATTGATTACCGCACCGCTCGGAGCCTTTGTGGTTTGGCGGAAAATGGCGTATTTTGGTGACACGCTTTCTCATTCAGCATTGCTGGGCGTGGCTCTGGGCATTTTCCTCGAAATCGATCCTTACATCGCTGTGATTGTAATGACTGTTATTCTGGCAATGGCTTTAGTTTGGCTTGAACATAAAACGAACTATTCGGTCGATACTGTGCTAGGGATTATCGCTCATTGCAGTTTGTCGCTTGGGGTGATTACGATTAGTTTACTAGATAATGTGCGTGTCGATTTAATGTCTTATCTGTTCGGTGATTTGTTGGCGATTAACTTCAATGACGTGATTTTTATCGGCATTGGTGTGGTGATTATTGGTGGTATTTTGGCAGCTTCGTGGTCAAAATTATTGTCGATGACAATTAGCCCAGAACTTGCTCAAATTGAAGGTTTAAACGTTGCTCGTATTCGCTTGTTGCTGATGCTTTTAACCGCATTAACCATTGCGTTGAGTATGAAATTCGTTGGAGCGTTAATTATTACTTCACTTTTAATTATCCCATCTGCCACGGCAAGACGATTTGCTAGAACCCCAGAAGCGATGGTCGTTTGTGCGATTATTTTTAGCATTATCGCAGTATCACTCGGCTTGTTGTTATCGGGTATCAAAGACACCCCAGCAGGTCCATCTGTTGTGGTTTGTGCAGGCGTATTGTTTTTATTGAGTTTGTTTAAGAAAGAGGCGTAAATATGCCGCAGTTAGAACCTCAACAATTTGTTACTTGGGCAGAACCCATTGAGATGCTGTATGCTTGTCATAGCAAGGTAAAGCGTTTTTGCAAACAATTGCAAATTTTACCCGCTTATTTAGCTGAACACGGTGTAAATCAGGCAGTAAAAAATGATGTTCAGCAGATTCTCACTTATTTTAATGTGTCTGCACCCTTACACCACGAGGATGAAGAAAAAGACTTTTTCCCTGCTTTAGTATCAGTACATCCCAAAGCTCAAGAAAATATTGATGCACTCGAAAATCAGCATATTAGTCTTCATCAATCTTGGGATGAGTTAGCCGTTCAATTGGTCGAGTTATTAGAAGATAAACGCACGGCTATTGATGAAGAGCTTATCAAGCGGTTTGTTTCTGGCTATGATTTGCATATTCCACTTGAAGAACCGTTATTTGAGTTAGGCAAAGAATATCTTTCACAAGAACAATTGACTGAAATAGGTCAAGTGATGGCAAAACGTCGCCAAATTCAGGAGAAATAAAAATGAAAAGTTTAAAATGGATTGCGATTTTTTCCGTTCTTTTTAGTGTGTCCGTTGCTTGGGCTGCGACTAAAAATAATGTAGTAAAAGGAACAGAAAAAACGACATATTCTGTACAAAATGCGTTAAGTATTGATGTGCAAGATCGTGAGATGATTATTGATCCAAATGGGCAGGCATTATCGCAATTCAAATATAAAATCACGAATAATACCGATAAACCTATTGCAAATATTCAATGGGTTAGTGTTTATGTTCATCAGCGTCAAGTGATTTATAGTCAAGATATGCAATTAGATTTAGAAAATACGTTGCAACCGCATAAATCACTTTCGATTAATTTACAAATTCCATTTACGAAGATTGAAGAGAAATCTCGTCCTGCTTTTTTAAATACACAAGAAAAGATTGATGTGTATAAAATCGCTCGTGTCATTGAATTTAGTGATAAAACGGTCTTAAAAGAGCAAGAATAGCGAGGGAATGAGTTATCGCTTAAAATAAATGTAAATCGTCATCCTTAATTAACCGCTTTATTCTCTGATGATAAAGCGGTTATTTTTTACGAATTTTATGCAAACATATCAATTAGATTTAACGCAATATCTTTGCCCATTACCCTTGTTGATGGTAAGAAAAATCCTAAAAACTTACCCTAAACCTTATCAATTATTGCTTATTTTAAATCGTGAAAGCGAGTCAGACATTCATTTACTTTGTGAGAAAGAAAAAGTAATGACGATAAAAAAAGAGATCGAAGATTGCTTTATTCAACTTTATCTTGAAATCAAATGAAGAATAAATGTTTATTGATATTTATCAAAAAAATAGGTGTTGTTTTCTTTTCAATCAGAAACTGAAGGCTTAGAGTATCAAATACTCTGATTACATCAATATTTCTTGCATTCACAACATTAATGAACTTTATAAAAGGATTATAAATTATGAAACCCTCTCAAGCTCGGAGCTTATCTAAATATCCACTCTCTGCTCTCTCCATTGCTTTATTTTCTACCTTAGGTATGGCTCAGTTTGCCTTTGCCGCTCCGCCAACAGAGGAAGAGTTTAATGCTCTAAAACAAGAAGTTGAGCAGTTGCAACAACAGTTGAAATACTTCACTGCACAGCAAAAAAATGCTGGCACAACAGCCGCTAATGCTCAAGGTAAAGGTGCAATTGCTGTGGGGGATTCATCTAAAGCACTTAATAAAGATGCAATTGCTATCGGTGTGGATAGTGAAGCGGGGGCATTGGCTCAGGTAGGGAACACTATTGCAGATAACGATCCTGCAATTGCGATTGGTGTTTCTGCAAAAGCAATAAACAATGGTACGATTGGTATTGGTAATAAAGCGAATTCGACACAGACGGATGGTATTGCTCTCGGGAATCGGGCAACATCTTCTGCTCAGAAAAGTTTAGCTATTGGTGTTGATGCAAAAGTAGATAGCGGTGCAGATAGTGGCATTGCCGTAGGTGATCAAGCTCAATCGGCATCTATTAATTCAATTGCGGTTGGTTATCAAGCAAAAGGTCATTCGCAAGATTCTGTGATTGTAGGTTCTCAAGCAAATATTTCAAAATATTCTGGTTATTCAACCGCAATTGGCTCACAAGCTAATGTTACCGAGCAGGCAGCCTATTCCGTTGCGATTGGTGCTGGTTCAAAAGTAACCGCTAAACCTAGACAAACTGATGAAGCAGACGGACAAGGTGGTGTTGCTTTAGGGAGCGGCTCTGTTGCGAATAAAGGGTTACCATTGAATCAATATAGAATAGTTAATGGTGAATGGAAAACTCTTGCAGAGGGCGGTTATGATCCTACTACAGGACAAACGATAGAATATCTTTCAGATGATGAGCAAGATAAAAGCCATAATGCCACTTGGGTTGCGACGACTGCTGGCGTGTCAGTTGGTTCTGATGGAAAAGAGAGCTCAGATATAATGGGTTCAACGGTTATTACTCGCCGCATTTATAATCTTGCTGCGGGTAGAGAAGATACCGATGCGGTAAACGTAGCACAATTGAAAGCATTACAATCTAAGTTAACATCTACATTAGCTGATTCACAGCTGCACTATGTCAGCATTAACTCGAGTGAAAAAGGAACAGGTTCAAACTATCTAAATGATGGTGCTACAGGTGGCGGTGCTATTGCAGTGGGGGCGAAGGCTAAAGCAGAGGGATTAGTTTCATTAGCCGTAGGGAATAACGCTCAGGTAGCAGCTAATCAAGGATTAGCGATTGGTGCGAATGCAAAAGCGATTGCAGAAACAGACCAAGATGGCAATATGATGGCAATTGGTTTGAATGCACAAGCAACTAAAACCGATGCCATTGCAATGGGAACAAACGCCAAAGCAGAAGCCAATAATACAACGGCAGTGGGAGCTTATGCTCAAGCATTAGGTAATTATTCCTTTGCAGGTGGTGCAGATGCCTATGCATTTGGAGATCGAGCTATTGCCATTGGGTTGCATACCAATGAGGCTGAACTCGGAAAACTTGTAACATATAATGAACAAAATAAAACAAATACAGTAAATGAAGCTGCGTTTAGAGATTTTGTAAGTTATGAAAAGACCATAAAAGAGCTCGTTAATAATGAAAGCGTAAGAAATGACTTGCTTTCTGATCTGAAGAAATTAGATGCCCTTGTTGTGGATAAAACGGCATTAGAATCTGCAGTGACAGATCAAAGCAAAAGAGAAGGGCTTGTCAATTACCAAAAACAAATTGCTGAGGTAATAAAGCTATCAGTATTGGTAATGAAAACTTAGCTTCAGGTTATGCTGCTACTTCTGTGGGGACTGGGGCAAAAGCGACCAATTATGGTACATCTGCCTATGGATTGAATTCACAAGCAACCGCAAATCAGGCAACGGCTTTAGGTTTTGCAAGTAAAGCCGATGGCGAATTTAGTACGGCGGTAGGGACAGCAGCTGCTTCATCAGGCTATACTTCTGTTGCAATGGGGTACGGAGCAAAATCTCAATCAACTGAATCAATTGCAATTGGTCGAGGAGCGAATGTATCTGCAACAGGAAATGGGGAACCAACTCAAGGCTCAATTGCAATTGGTAGAGGTGCACAGTCAAATGCAGGTTTATCTATTGCTATTGGTGCAGATGCTAAAAATGAAAATGGACCGACATTTACTGGAGCAACGGCATTGGGGACTGGAGCTACAACAGCTGGGATTGGTTCTACTGCAATTGGTAATCAAGCAAGAGCCAATACTGCAGAAGTTCAGGGTAGAAAACAGGCTTATGCTACAGCTATTGGGACAAGTTCACACGCTCACGGAACGTATGCTTCTGCATTAGGGACACATTCTCAAGCTTGGGGACATTATTCTGTAGCAATAGGTATGCAAAAAGATGATCGGAATCCAACTAAAGAATTTGGTGCACGAGGTTATGGAAGTAACGCCATTGGTTTATATGCCTATGCAAGAGGAATTTATAGCACTGCACTGAGCACTGAATCTCAAGCACTTTATAATGAATCTGTAGCCGTAGGGCATAAGGCTGAAGCAAAAGCGGTCAATTCTATGGCTCTGGGTTCTAATGCTCAAGTGGAAGGGATGAATGCAGTCGCATTAGGTTCTCAATCTGTTGCAGAAAAACATTTTAGCGTTGCTATTGGTGATAATTCTAAAGCGAGTATTGATAGCGGTGTGATTGGTTATGATCCAACCACACCATCTTCGCCAAAAGATATGGCAGAGTATTTGGGTGATAGATTAGCAGGCTATAATGCACAGAAAGCCATAATTATTGAGTCTGATAAAGAGCTTAATCAGGTAAATGAAACGCTTAAAGATGTCGAATATGTGCGTATTTATGGCGATACCGCAGAGAAACGAGCAGATGCTGATAAAAAAACAATCGAAAATCGTAAGCTTCGTGATGCAGCTATTGCTCGCAAAAATGCGGCACTTCAAAATATTAAACAGAATTATAGTGATGCGGTCATTTGGGAAAGCTCTGCAGCTGGCGTTTCCGTAGGTAATGCGGATTTAGGCATTACTCGCCAAATTAACAACGTTGCTGCAGGTACGTTAGATACGGATGCTGTGAATGTTGCTCAACTTAAACAGTTCGCCAAAGTACCTGTTAATGTGTATAACAATGCGGGCGATACGCTTGTTAATCCAATTCAATTACCGATCAGTAATTTAAATATCAACTTTGTTGATGGGTTAAAAGCTGAGAAGAAAAAAGTGGGTGAGCAAGATGTTCTTTTCGTTGGGCTAGATAAAGAAAAAATCAAAAATAACCCTGATTTGAAAGGTCCGAAAGGCGAACAAGGTGTGGCTGGTCGCGATGGCATTGATGGAAAAGACGGCACAGATGGTAAAGATGGTGCAGTTGGTCCGCAAGGTCCACAGGGCGAACAAGGTGTGGCTGGTCGTGATGGTATTGATGGCAGAAACGGCAAAGATGGCGTAGACGGTAAAGACGGTGCGGTCGGTCCACAAGGTCCAAAAGGCGAACAAGGTCTAGCAGGTCGAGATGGTGTTAATGGCAAAGACGGTACAAATGGAAAATCGGTTAAAGTAACGACTGATGAGAACAACAATATCGAAATTGTAGAAAAAACGACACACACCGAAATTAACTTGAGCAAGAAAGTGAAAAATCTTGAGCAAGTGTCTTCTAAAGAATTTGTTTCGGGTAAAACTGTTGTGAATGATTCAGGTATCACAATCGGTGAAGGGAATAAGCGGGTTAGTGTGACTGAAAATGGATTAAATAACGGTGGTAATCGTATCATCAATGTGGCTGCAGGTGTGAATCCGACTGATGCGGTAAATAAAAGTCAGCTTGATCAAGCAGAAAGTCGTATGCAACACCGTATTGATCGTGTAAATAAACGTGCAGATGCGGGTACGGCAGCTGCGATTGCTCAAGGTTCTGTCCCACAAGTTTCTCGTCCAGGTGCAAGTGGTATAGGGATCGGAAGTGGATTCTATGGTAATCAATCAGCGATTTCTTTAGGAGCATCAAAAATGAGCGATAATGGCATTGGATCTTAAAAGGCTCTCTTTCAACCAATACACAAGGAAAAGTAGGTGTCGGTGCAGGAGCTTTATACCAATGGTAATTTAGCTTAAATGTTGGATAAGCGAGGTAGAAATATCTCGCTTTTTCTTTATAAAATAGCAAACAAGCGGTGAATTTTGTGAGAAAAATTGCAAAACCCCGTAAAACCCTCTAAAATCATCGTACTAGTTTAATAGTGTGATTTTACAATGGACATCCTTATTCAATTTCTTCAGCAATTTTTAACGAACATTTCGTGGATTGGAGCATTAGAGCTTGGTTTAATCTACGCACTTGTTGCTTTAGGTGTGCTGATTTCTTATAAAATTCTTGATTTCCCTGATTTAACCGCAGATGGCTCTTTTCCTTTAGGTGGAGCGGTTTGTGTGGTCTGTATTTTACAAGGCGTGAATCCTTGGCTAGCGACATTATTTGGCACGCTTGCAGGGGCATTGGCGGGCGTGATTACCGCAAGTCTTTACATCGGTTTAAAAATCGAAAAATTGCTTTCCAGCATTTTAATGATGATTGCCCTTTACTCCATCAATTTACGTATTATGGGAATGCCAAATCTTGCTTTGCTGGGCGAGGTGACAATTTATGATGTTATGCCAATTGAAGATGATGTGCAGCTGGCGTTAGTCCGTTTGTTGATGGCATTTTTTGTAGTGATTATTGCCAAAATTCTGTTTGATTTGTTTTTCTCAACCCAAATTGGCTTGGCGGTGCGTGCAACGGGAACGAATACCCGAATGGCAAAAGCACAAGGGATCAACATCAATAAAATGACGATTTTAGGAATGGCGATTTCTAATGGTTTAATTGCATTGGCAGGGGCGTTATACGTGCAAAGTAATGGTGGGGTCGATATTTCTATTGGTGTAGGCACGATTGTGATTGGCTTGGCAGCGGTGATTATTGGCGAAGCACTATTCTCGGCAAAACGCATTATTTGGCTAACAACTGCAGTGGTGATTGGTTCGGTGCTATATCGTGGCTTTATTGCACTCGCATTAAATAATGAAGCCTTGAATTCTATCGGTTTCGGCCCGCAAGATCTGAATTTAATTACAGCACTTTTGGTCGTTTTTGTGTTAGTATTACCTAAATTAAAACAACGCTTTTTAGCAAAACGAGGTTAATGATGATTGAACTAAAAAACTTATTCATTACCTTTAATAAAGGCACAGCAATTGAAAATCCTGTGCTGAAAGGGTTGTCATTAACGGTTGCTCAAGGCGAATTTGTTTCTGTGATTGGCAGTAACGGGGCGGGCAAATCGACGATGCTTAATGCGATTAGTGGTGATTGTTCTGTGGATAGCGGTGAGATTTTAATTCAAGGTTGCAATGTTAATCAAAGCACTAGCTGGCAGCGAGCAAACCGAGTGGCACGTGTTTTCCAAGATCCAATGGCGGGTACTTGTGAGGATTTAACCATCGAAGAAAATATGGCGTTAGCTTATCAACGTGGGCAGAAACGTGGTTTTTCATTTGCGATTAAACGTCAGCAACGTGAAATTTTCAAAGAAAAATTGGCGTTATTAGGGCTAGGCTTGGAAAATCGTTTAACCGACCGAATGGGACGTTTATCTGGCGGGCAGCGTCAAGCGGTGAGCTTGCTAATGGCATCACTGCAGCCTTCAAGCATTTTGCTGTTAGATGAACACACCGCAGCTCTTGATCCGAAAACGACTGATTTTGTGATGCAATTGACCGATAAAATTGTGCGAGAACAGCAATTAACCACGTTGATGGTCACTCATTCGATGAAACAAGCGTTGGAATATGGCGACCGCACGGTAATGTTGCATCAAGGGCAAGTCGCTTTTGATGTCTCCGGCGAAAAACGCAAACAGATGGATGTGCCCGATTTATTGCAGCTTTTCCAACAAAATCGCCACGAGCAACTAGCGGATGATGGGTTGTTGTTGGATGTATAGATTCCGTCTAGAGATTAAAACCCTCTCCCCTTGAGGGAGAGGGATAATTTCGTTTCGTTCAGAAACGAAATTCGGGAGAGGGGAAGCGGTCATTTTTGACCGCTCTTTTGCAAAATTTATATTTCCCCTCTCTCTGAAAAATTGCTCTATGTGATTTTTCTGTCTCTTTCCCATAAGGAGAGAGAGTTTTATTACAAATTTTTTTAAACCAGCACAAGCTCGTCTTGTGCTTTTTGCATTTAGAACTATGAAATATACCGATAAAATCGACCACGCTTTCAGCCCTGAAGGCTGGTTAAGTACCAATATTCAAGGCTTTCGCCCGCGTGCTGCTCAGCTTGAAATGGCACAAGCGGTCGGAAGAGCCGTAAAATTTGCAACCCCTGTTGTGGTTGAGGCTGGCACAGGTACGGGCAAAACCTTTGCTTACCTTGTTCCTGCCTTGCTTTCAGGCAAGAAAACGATTGTCTCAACAGGCTCGAAGAACCTACAAGATCAGCTGTTTAATCGCGATTTGCCTACCATTCAAAAAGCCTTGAAATATAAAGGAAAAGTGGCGTTACTCAAAGGGCGAGCGAATTATCTTTGCTTAGAACGGCTCGATCAGGTTATCGCAATGGGCGTGGCGGGCGATCGTTCGGTGTTGGCGGACTTGTCGAAAGTTCGCAAATGGCATCAATCCACCAAAACAGGGGATTTGAGCGAATGTACGACGATTGCTGAAGACAGTCCTATTTTGCCACAATTGGTGAGTACCACCGAAAGCTGTTTGGGCTCGGATTGTCCGAATTATAAGGATTGCCACGTGGTGCAAGCTCGCCGCAAAGCGATGGAGGCGGATTTGGTGGTGGTTAATCATCATCTTTTCTGTGCTGATATGGCGGTAAAAGAAACAGGGTTTGGCGAGTTAATTCCTGAGGCGGAATTGGTTATTTTTGATGAGGCTCATCAACTGCCTGACATCGCCAGCCAATATTTCGGACAATCTTTAACTTCTCGTTTGTTGTTTGATATTTGCAAAGATGCGAATATTGTTTACCGCTCTGAGCTGAAAGATTTGGCTCAATTAGGCAAAGCAGCGGATCATCTACAAAAAACGGTGCAAGATTTTCGCCTATTGATGGGCGGAGAAGGGCAAGTTCGTGGCAATTTACGTGAGCTATTTAACGATCAAAAAGTGGTAAATGGTTTAACGAAAACCAGCGAAAACATTGATTTCTTAAGTGAAGTGATTAAAAAATCGCTCGGACGTTCGGAAACGCTCGATAAAATCTTTGAACGCTTGGCAGAAGTGAAAATTCTGCTTAAGAAATTTGCGGACACCACTGTCACAGGCTATTGCTATTGGTATGAAGCCAATGGGCGTTCGTTTGGGTTGCACATCACGCCATTAACGGTGGCAGATAAATTTAGCGAGCAGATGAAATCCCTTCAATCGGGTTGGGTTTTCACTTCAGCCACCCTTGAAGTGGGCGGGAATTTCAACCATTTTTGCTATCGTTTAGGCATTGAAAATGCGGAACAATTGGTGCTGCAAAGCCCATTTGATTACGAAAAACAATCGTTACTTTGCGTGCCGCGTTATCTGCCCGATAGCAATAAATCGCATACCTTAACGACGTTAGGTGAAATGCTAAAACCTGTGATCGAAGCGAACAAAGGGCGTTGTTTCTTGCTCTGCACTTCCTATTATATGATGCGTGGTTTTGCAGATTATTTGCGAGAGCATACGAACCTGAATGTGTTGCTGCAAGGCGAAACGAGCAAAGCAAAATTGCTTGAAAAATTTGTGAAGGAAGAATATTCAGTGCTGGTTGCAACCCAAAGTTTCTGGGAAGGGATTGATGTGCGTGGCGATGATTTATCCTTGGTGATTATCGATAAATTGCCGTTTACCTCGCCTGATGAGCCGCTTTTTAAAGCTCGTATTGAAGATTGTCGTTTGCAAGGAGGGGAGCCATTTAACGATATTCAAATTCCAGAAGCGGTGATTACCTTAAAACAGGGGGTAGGGAGATTGATTCGCGATGTCACCGACCGTGGTGTAGTGATTATTTGCGATAACCGATTGGTGATGCGTAACTATGGTGCCACCTTCTTAAAAAGCCTTCCGCCTTCAACGCGGACGCGAGATTTGGAGAAAGTTATTTCTTTTTTGAAAAATAATAAATAGCAAAAAGAAAACGACAATGAAAAAAAGAGTGTGATATTGATCACAGAATTAAAATTTAACCGTTTGCCTTTATTGACACTCAATCTATAAAACCACTATGATTCACTCAAATCATTTTATTTTAAAAAGTGATTGATTCACTTCATTTTAAAAAGAATGAGCTTGCTGGTTGTGTTTTCAGTTTTAAGTGAACGATAGAAACACAATGAGTTTTTCATCACACACAAGGAGTCTAATATGACTAAATATTGTTCTTCCCTAAATAATGAATCTCGCCGTCATTTTCTTAAAGTTGCAGCTGGTATTGGTGCAGGTTTAGCGTTCAGCGGTTCATTAGGTACATTCGTGCCAAATGCGGTGGCAAGTGGCATTAAAGGTAAAACAATTGAAGCGGGTATTGCTTATCCACTTTCAACAGGTTTTGACCCAATGACCTCAAGTGGTGCTTCTCCATTTGCGGCAAACTTGCATATTTTTGAAGGTTTGGTGGATTTACACCCAGCAACTCGCGAACCTTACCTTGCATTAGCAGCGAAAGAGCCAGAACAAATTGATGACACAACTTGGCGTGTAACCCTTCGTGAAGGTGCGACTTTCCACGATGGCAAACCAGTTACCGTAGAAGATGTGGTGTATTCATATAATCGTATTATGGATCCTGCTAACAAATCATTATTCGTGATGTTTATTGATTTCGTGGAAAGTGTGAAAGCGGTCGATGATAAAACCGTTGAATTTAAACTCAAATATCCATTTGCATTATTCACTAAACGTTTGACTATCGTGAAAATCGTACCTAAACACGTGATTGAGGTAGAAGGTCAAACTAAATTTGATGCTCACCCAATTGGTTCTGGTCCGTATAAATTCGTTTCTGCAGTGAAAGATGACAAAATCGTCTTTGAAGCCTATGAACCTTACAATGGTAAATACCCAGCATTAGTAGAGAAAATGTCTTGGTTCTTGTTATCTGATGCGGCAGCACGTGTAACTGCACAAGAATCTAAACGTACACAAGCGATGGAAAGTGTGCCATATCTTGACATTCCACGCTTAAAAGCAAAAAAACAAACAGTTAAATCTGTTCAATCTTTCGGCTTATTATTCTTGATGTTTAACTGCGAGAAAGCACCGTTTAACAATCCAAAAGTGCGTCAAGCATTACATTACGGCTTAGATCGCCAAAAATTGGTGGATTTCGTATTCGATGGCAATGCTGAAGCGTCAACTTGCTATGTACAAAGCACTCATCCAGATTATATGAAAGCATCAACGCAATATGATTATGATCCTGAAAAAGCAGCAGCGTTATTAAAAGAAGCTGGTGTAACAGAGCTTAAATTTGAATTACTTTCAACTGACCACGACTGGGTAAAAGAGTGTGCTCCGTTAATTTTGGAATCTTGGAATAAAATCCCAGGTGTGAAAGTAACACTTCAACACTTACAATCAGGAGCATTCTATAGCAACAATGTGGACGTTGGTTCATTTAGCGTAGGTATTGCCCCAGGAGACCCATCTGTATTCGGTGACGATTTAGACTTATTACTAAGCTGGTGGTATCGCGGTGATGTATGGCCAAAACGTCGTTTCCGTTGGAGCAACACACCAGAGTTTGCGAAATTGCAAGGTTTCTTAGATGGTGCTGTACGTGCAGCTAACCACGAAGACGCAAGAAAACTTTGGAAAGATGCATTTGATTTGATTGCGGCAGAAGTCCCACTTTACCCAATCGTTCACCGCAAACTTCCATCTGCTTGGGATGAAAGTAAACTTGAAGGCTACCAACCATTGGCAACAACAGGGGTATCTTTCTTAGGTGTTGGACGTAAATAAAAACGTACTAGATGAACTGTAGGGGCGTGTTGCACACGCCCTGATGTACCGAAGATGTAAAAGGGCGTTTGCAACACCCCCCAACAAAAAATCAACCCCCGGTGCTATATAAAAAGTCATAAAAAAACATCTTTAAAAAACCAC
>CAUUKJ010000023.1:0-38964 GCA_963545995.1 uncultured Haemophilus sp. | reverse complement strand
AAGCTCTTTTTGCAAAAAATTTTAAAAAAATTACCAATTGTTTACATTTAAAGCACAAAGACGATCTTTTTATCTAAAAATGTGTATTAATTGCTCTTGCAATCCACTTTGTCTTTGTACTTTTGCCTTAATACTCGCTTTCCACGTATTTTCATCGCCAAATAACGTAAATTTTTCCTTCGCTCTTGTAATTGCCGTATAAACTAATTCTTTCGTCAACACTGGCGATACTGCCAACGGCATCACAAACAACGTGTGTTCAAATTCCGAACCTTGTGATTTATGCACCGTCATCACATAAGCAGGCTCATATTCAGGCACACGACTAATCGACAAACTCAAATATTCCCCATTCACTTTCGTATCGAAATAAACTCGCAAAGCTCCTGTTTCATCAGGTAACACAATCCCAATATCTCCACTATATATACCATATTGTAGTGAATTTTCCGTGATTAGAATCGGCTTACCCACATAACTCTCTCGCAAATGGTTGAATCTTACCAGATTCGCTTTTTGTAATGCTTCCGCAATTAGCTGATTTAACCGCTCCACACCCAATTCACTCACACGTAATGCCGATAAAAGCCGCACCTTTTGAAAGGCTTGAAAAACTTCGCCAACCGAAACCACTTCGGGATTTTCTGCTCTCGCTTTCGCCTTTTGCAAATACGTTCTATATAAAGCAACCGCTTTTTTCACAACTAAATTCGCACAATGTTGAACCCATTGCGTTTTTTCTGAAAATTCGGTGACCGCTGGATAGCCTACATATTCCAAGTCCGCACTTTGGCTATTTGCAATCGTCGCCCAAGATTTTACCGCTTGCTGAGCATTGACCTCTTTCGCCAAACGCCCAATGCCAGAATCTTCATTAAAACGGAAACTTTTACGCAAATAGCAAAGCGAATCGCCAATCGCCAAATTCCCCGCTTGAGCCGTTAACGCATATCCCGTGACTCGATTCAAATAATCAGTATGTTCTTGACTATAGCCTTGTGTAATAAACTCGCCAAGTTCCGCCATTATCGCCCCTGCCTCAACAGAAGCTAGCTGATCTTTATCGCCCAACATAATCAATCGCGTACTTTGTTTTAACGCATTCATCAATTTTTCCATCAAGAACAGATCAATCATCGAGGCTTCATCCACCACCAACAGATCTAAATGCAGCGGATTTTTCTGATGATAAGTCGGCTGATCGCTTTGCGGACGCATTCCCAACAAGCGATGAATAGTCGAAGCATTGATTTCCATCTTTTCTTTTATCTCTGATGGCAAATCTAACTCATCCAAATTCGCCATAATCGATTCTTTCAAACGAGCCGCTGCTTTTCCTGTGGGTGCAACAAGAGCGACATTCAGCCAACCCTTAGCATCCGCTTGTTGTTTTAATTGTAACGCAGCCAATAAACGAGCCACTGTTCTCGTTTTCCCTGTACCAGGTCCACCTGAAATCACACAAAAACGCTTACGTAATGCCGTTGCAACCGCCACTTTCTGCCAATCAATTTCTTCATTTTGTGGCAAACCAAACAGCCGATCTAAAATCGCTTTATCCGCTGCTACATTTGCATTTTCTGGCTTGATTTCGACCGCTTGTTGCAAGTAAGAGGCAATCTGGTATTCCGCCTGCCAATAGCGATAGAAATAGATCAACTCCTCTTGAAACAGCATCGGGGCGATCTTGTCTGACTGCGAGCTAAATGCAATGTGATCCGCTAAAATGGCTTGCCATTCAAGCGGTGAAGTTTGCTCAATTTTTTGCGAAATTTCTGCTAACCAGCTTGCCTGCTCAGGATTGCTTTCTCTCAATCCAAAAGGTTTACTTACCGCATTGGATTTCAATCTCACTGCACTATGCCCTTGCATCACGTTAAAAGAAACTAACGCCGCCAAAAACACCGCTAGATTTTGTTGCAAAGGCGAATAATGATAAGGCTGCTGTTTGCGATCAATAAATTTCGCAAATTGGTAGTTCATTTCGGAAAGAAAATTTTGCTCTTTTAGCGTATGAAGAAGGGTTAGCATCGGTATTTCTCGGTTAGGAAATCATTGGCTAAATTATCTAATTTTCGCAATCCCTTGTCCAGAAATGAACTTCGGGCGTATAATGCTTTTATTTTTGAAGCGATAAAAACAAAATGAAACCAGCCATTGCAACCATCAATAGTGCGGCACTTCGCCACAACATTCAACTCATCAAATCATTCGCTCCTAATCAAAAATTACTCGCTATGATCAAAGCCAACGCCTACGGACAAGGTCTTCTTCCTGCGGCACATATTTTAGCCGATCAGGTAGATGGTTTTGGCGTTGCTCGCTTGCGTGAAGCGTTAGAAATTCAAGAAACAGGCTATACGGGCAAGATCTTATTAGTTGAAGGATTTTTTGATCGTGAAGAATTGCTCAAAACCCTTTCACGCCGTTTTGATAGTGTCATTCACTGCATTGAACAGCTAGAACTGCTTGAACAAGTGGCGAAAGAGTGGGAAAAAGAACAACAAAAAGGCTTTTGGAAACGTAAGGCAAAAATTTATTTTCCAATTCATATCTGGCTCAAAATTGATACGGGAATGCACCGTTTGGGCGTACATCCCGAACAAGTAGATATGTTCTATCAACGTCTTCAAAATTGTCCGTTAGTAGCAAGCATTAGTTTTATCAGCCACTTCAGCCGTGCCGACGAACTGGATTGTGGCTACACCGAAAAACAAATCGCCACTTTTGAAGCCGCAACCCGCCCTTATCCTGAACACGCCCGTAGTATTTCCGCTTCAAGCGGCATTCTTTATTGGCAACAAGCCCATTACGAATGGGTTCGCCCAGGCATCATTATGCACGGCATTTCGCCCCATTATGAACCGATTACCGATCTTGGTTTCAAACCTGTGATGACACTCTCCTCCTCCCTCATCGCTGTTCGAACCCACAAAGCTGGCGAACCCGTAGGCTACGGCGGTGCTTGGGTTAGCCCGAAAGATACCAAACTTGGTGTGATCGCAATGGGCTACGGAGACGGCTACCCTCGCAATGCCCCTGAAGGCACGCCTGTACTCATCAACGGACGAAAAGTACCGATTGTAGGACGCGTTTCAATGGATATGCTTACCGTTGACCTCGGTGCCGATAGTCAAGATAAAGTGGGGGACGAAGCTATTTTCTGGGGAAAAGATCTCCTTATTGAAGAAGTCGCCAAACACATCGGTGTGATCAGCTATGAACTTATTACCAAACTTACGCCACGCGTGATTTTTGAGTATCAATAAAATGCAAGCGGTGGATTTTGCAAATTATTTTGCAAATTCCACCGCTTTTGATTAAATATTGACATATTCTATATGTACAGCTAATGTTTATGGCACAACAAATAAAAGTATTCCCAAAAGGAGAAAAAATGAAAAATAGATCTTTCAATTTATCGGCAATTGCACTGGCAACCCTCACTTTTTCCAGCGTAGCACTTGCTGAAAAACCTGTTTTGAATGTTTATACCTACGATTCTTTCGCATCAAAATATGGTCCCGCAGCTCAATTAGAAGAAAATTTTGAAAAGGTTTGTAACTGCGATGTGCGTTTTTTACCTTTTGACAATGGCGTAACAATGTTAAATCGCATCCGTTTAGAAGGAGCGAGAACTAAAGCGGATGTCGTTGTAGGCATTGATAATTTCACTCAAGCGGAAGCAGAAAAAAGCGGGTTATTCGCTGAAAATAATTTAACACTGCAAGATACCGCCTTACCTATCAGCTGGCAAAGCCATACTTTTTATCCGTATGATTACAGCGAATACGCTTTCATCTATAACAAAGATAAACTCAAAAATCCGCCAAAATCATTAAAAGAGTTGTTTGAACGCCAAGATTTACGCGTGATTTATCAAGACCCTCGCACGAGCACTGTAGGACGCGGTTTACTTGTGTGGGCAAATCAAGTGCTTTCACCAACAGATAATATGACTCATTGGTGGGAAAAATTAGCGAAACATACGGTAACTGTCGGCAAAGGCTGGTCGGAAACCTATGGTGCCTATTTGAAAGGCGAGGCAGATATGGTGCTGAGCTACACTACTTCCCCGCTTTATCATCAATGGTATGAAAACGATGACAAAAATGTCGCTGCTTATTTTGAAGAGGGGCATTTAATGCAAGTGGAATTAGCCGCTATTTTAAAAAGCAGTCAACAAAAACCGCTTGCGGAGCAATTTTTGCGTTTCTTACATAAACCTGAATCACAAAAAATCATTGCGAAAAGCAATATTATGAAACCTGTGATTGCGGGCGAGATTGACCCACTTTTAACCGCTTTGCCGAAAACAAAAGTGTTGGATACGCAACAACCAAGTTCTGAGTTAATTCGCCATTGGCTTGCTGATTGGCAGAAAGCGGTGAGTAAGTAATATTAAGCAGTATAACATTCACTCTCGCCCCTTGAGGGAGAGAGACAGACGGAAATTGCGTCAGGCAATTTTCGTCAGAGAGAGGGGGCTACGATACCGTTTTTGTAAATGAGCGGTTAAAAATAACCGCTTACCCCTCTCCCGAATTTCAATGCTAAACGCATTGAAATTATCCCTCTCCCTCAAGGGGCGAGGGTTGAGTGAGTATGCTAATATTTATAATAAATGAAAGAAATAAAACAGAAAGGAATGCTGTTTTTTTGCAAAAAGATTTGCCAAACGTATTAACTTCTGTTATCTATAGCGTCCTTAAAAATCCTTATAATTTTTCCACCCTTTGTATAAAGGGCAAACTCAACCAACAGGAGTGTAATATGGCAGTGGGCAATACCACGTCTTTAGGTTTATTATCTCTCGCAGGTGTTAAACCTTATGAACTAAAAAAGAATGAAGAATATATGAATGAGGCTCAACGTGAGCACTTCACAAAAATTCTGAAAGCGTGGCATTCTCAAATCATGGATGAAGCCGCACGTACTAAAAACCAAATGCAGGAAGAAGTGGCAAACTTCGCAGATCCTGCCGACCGTGCAACCCAAGAAGAAGAGTTCAGCTTAGAACTTCGTAACCGTGACCGTGAGCGTAAACTTTTGAAAAAAATCGAGCAAACTTTACATAAAATTGCCGATGATGATTACGGTTACTGTGAAACTTGTGGCGTAGAAATTGGCTTAAAACGCCTTGAAGCACGCCCAACTGCGGATTTATGTATCGACTGCAAAACCCTTGCGGAAATCCGCGAAAAACAAATGGGTCTATAAAAACAACGGAGAATGGTCGCATTCTCCGTTCTTTACTTTTAGCTTTTAGATAAATTGTTAAAGAGGTGAATTATTTTTAATTATATTAAATCGCTTTTTTCTCGTTCAAAAACTGCAAAAAAATCAGCAGAACAGACCGCTATTTTGCAAGAGAAAAAAGTTGATAATCGCCCAACACGCCCTGCCGTTGAATTAAAACGCACAGACCGAGCAACTGCCAAAGGCAAAAAAGCCCAAGAGCAAGTGCCTTCTCATATTTTGCATAAAAAACATACTATTCATGCAAATCAATATGGCATTAGCCCTAAAGATTTCCCGAAAAATGCGTTATCCATTGTAGAAAAATTACATCGTGCAGGTTATGAAGCCTATATCGTAGGCGGCTGTGTTCGCGATTTATTACTCGGAAAAAAACCAAAAGATTTCGATATTTCCACTAATGCACGCCCTGAAGAAGTGCAAAAAATCTTCGGTCGCCAATGTCGTTTAGTGGGGCGTCGTTTCCGCTTGGCTCACATTATGTATGGACGAGAGATTTTCGAAGTTGCGACTTTCCGTGCAGGGCACGAAAATCACACCAACGATAAAATCTCGAAAGTCAGTGATGAAGGAATGTTGTTGCGAGATAACGTTTACGGCACCTTGTTTGAAGATGCAGGTCGACGCGATTTCTCGGTAAACGCCTTTTATTACGATCCTCGCCACAATCTCATTTACGATTTCTTCGACGGCATTGCTGATCTACGAGCGGGGAAATTACGCTTGCTAGGCGATCCAACTCAACGCTACCAAGAAGATCCCGTGCGTATGTTGCGTGCTATTCGTTTTATGGCGAAATTGGATATGTTCTTGGACAAAGAAACCGAAACGCCAATCAAACCCCTTGCACCGCTGTTGGGTAACATTCCAGCGGCTCGCCTATTCGATGAGTCGCTGAAATTATTGCAATCTGGTGCGGGTTTCAAAACCTACGAATTATTGCGTGAATATCATCTTTTCGAGCAACTTTTCCCTGTGCTGACGCCGTTTTTTACCGATCATCAAGATTCCAATGCGGAGCGAATGATTAAACGTGCGTTAATGTCCACCGATGATCGTATTCGCGACAAATTGCCTGTAAACCCTGCGTTTTTATTCGCGGCATTGTTCTGGTATCCACTGCGTGAAAAAATCGATGAATTGAAAAACGAAGGCGGTTTAAATACCCACGATTCAATGATGTTAGCCGCCAATGAAATTTTGGATCAAAGTTGCAAAGCAGTGGCTTTACACCGCCGTCATACAGGCGTTATTCGTGAAATCTGGGCATTGCAATTCCAAATGACTAAACGCACCGCCAGACGAGCATTACAAACGTTGGAAGCACAAAAATTCCGTGCGGGTTTTGATTTACTTGTAATGCGTGCCGAAATCGAAGGGAGTGATTTAGTCGAGCTTTCCGCTTGGTGGCACGAGTTCCAATTCAGCAACGATAAACAGCGTGCGGATATGCTGCAAGCGGTGAAAAAATTGCCGAATTTTGCCAATAATGAAGAAAAGAAAAAACGTCGTCGCAAAACCTTCCGTCGTAAAAAGCCTGCGAAGAAAACGGTTGAAAAGAGAGGCGAATAAAAAATGAAAACCGTTTATGTTGCCTTAGGCTCGAACCTCAATGATCCGCTCAACCAGCTCAAACAAGCGGTGAAATCTTTGCAAAAATTTGCAATTAACTTGGAAATCAGCCCTTTTTACGGCTCGAAACCAGTCGGGCCGCAAGACCAACCTGACTACGTGAATGCCGTTGCAAAATTCGAGACAAATCTGACCGCTCTTGAATTGCTTGATAAATTGCAGCATATAGAGAACCAGCAAGGTCGCGTGCGTCTTCGCCGTTGGGGCGAACGCACGTTGGATTTAGACCTCATTTTGTATGGCAATGAGCAAATTCAGAATGAGCGTTTAACCGTGCCACATATTGAAATGAAAAACCGTGAATTTGTGATTGTGCCGATGTTTGATTTATCACCCGAATTGGTGTTACCAAGCGGTGAGAAATTGGCAGATATTTACGTACAATATCAACATCATCAAATGGCGGTGTTTAAATAATTCAATCCTCTTTCATTACCCTCTCCCCTTGAGGGAGAGGGATAATTTTGTTTCGTTCAGAAACAAAATTCGGGAGAGGGGTAAGCGGTCATTTTTGACCGCTATTTTGTAAAATTAACATCATTTCCCCCTCTCTCTGATGAAATTGCCTAACGCAATTTCATCTGTCTCTCTCCCTCAAGGGGAGAGAGTAAAGAGGGTTGCATCATAAGGAAAAATAAAGAATGTCAAACCCATTATTAAACTACACAGGCTTACCTGCCTTTTCACAAATTAAACCAGAACATATTCAACCTGCCGTAGAAGCAGTGATTAAAGAGTGCCGTGAAACCATCGACCGTGTTGCACAAATCGAAAACCCAACGTGGGAAAATTTCTATATGCCACAAGTCATCGCTGGCGATAAATTCAACCGTGCGTGGTCGCCAGTAGGGCATTTAAATGCGGTGAAAAATTCGCCTGAATTGCGTGAAGCCTATCAAGCCTGCTTGCCGTTATTGTCGGAATACAGCACTTGGGCGGGGCAACACCAAGGCTTATACCAAGGTTATGTGAAGCTCAAAAATTCGCCTGAATTTGAACAGTATTCATTGGCACAGAAAAAAGCGATTGAAAACAGCCTGCGTGATTTCGAGCTTTCAGGCATCTCTTTGCCAGCAGACAAACAAAAACGCTATGGCGAAGTGTCTGCCCGCCTTTCAGAACTCAGCTCACAATTTAGCAATAACGTGCTAGATGCGACAATGGGTTGGGACATTATCGTTACCGATGAAGCACAGCTTAAAGGCTTGCCAGAGTCCGCTTTAGAAGCGGCGAAACTTTCCGCTGAAAGCAAAGGCAAAGAGGGCTATCGCTTTACCCTTGAATTCCCGAGCTATTACCCAGTGCTTACCTACTGCGAAAACCGCGAATTGCGTGAGATGATCTACAAAGAATACGCGACCCGTGCTTCAGACCAAGGCACAAATGCAGGCAAATGGGACAACTCCGCAAACATCGACGAAAAATTAAAATTACGTCTTGAAATGGCACAGTTGCTTGGTTTTGCGACCTATGCCGATCTGTCTCTTGCCACCAAAATGGCAGAAAATCCACAACAAGTGGTCGATTTTTTAGAAGATCTTGCAAAACGCTCAAAAGAACAAGGCAAAAATGAGATGTGCGAATTGAAAAAATTCGTGAAAGAAAACTACGGCGTAGAAGAGCTACAACCGTGGGACATCGCCTTTTATAGCGAAAAACAAAAACAAGCATTATATGCCATCAACGACGAAGAACTTCGCCCCTATTTCCCAGAAGATCGCGTACTTTCAGGCTTATTTGAGCTAATGAAACGCATTTTTGGCTTACGCATTGAAGAGAAATTCGGCATTGATACTTGGCATGAAGATGTGCGTTTCTTCCAAATTTACGATGAAAACGGCGAAGAACGTGGTGCGTTCTACCTTGATTTATACGCCCGCGAAAACAAACGTGGCGGTGCGTGGATGGACGACTGCATTAATCAAAAACGCCTTGCTGACGGCACATTGCAAAAACCTGTGGCGTATTTAACTTGTAACTTCAACAAGCCAATCGGCGACAAGCCTGCGTTGTTCACCCACGATGAAGTCACCACGCTCTTCCACGAATTCGGTCACGGCATTCATCATATGCTCACCCAAATTGATGTAGGCGACGTGGCAGGTATCAACGGCGTGCCGTGGGATGCGGTGGAATTACCAAGCCAATTCTTAGAAAACTGGTGCTGGGAAGAGGAAGCCTTGCAGTTTATTTCAGGGCATTACGAAACGGGCGAACCATTGCCAAAAGAGAAACTCACGCAGTTGCTCAAAGCGAAAAACTTCCAAGCGGCAATGTTTGTGTTACGTCAGCTGGAATTTGGCTTGTTCGACTTCTGCCTACATCTTGCTGAACCGCGTGAAGGCTTGGTGCTAGACACCTTACAAGCGGTCAAAAAAGATGTCGCGGTGGTCAAAACGCCTGAATGGGTTCGCTCCCCGCACAGCTTCAGCCATATCTTCGCAGGTGGCTACGCCGCAGGGTATTACAGCTACTTATGGGCGGAAGTGCTATCAGCAGATGCCTTCTCAAAATTTGAAGAAGAAGGCATTTTCAATCGTCAAACAGGACAAGCTTTCTTAGATTGCATCTTAACCCGTGGCGGTTCAGAAGAACCGATGGTGCTTTTTGAACGCTTCCGTGGTCGCAAACCAACCCTTGATGCGTTGTTAAGACACAAAGGCATTGCATAGTTAAGAACTGATGACTTAAAAGCGGTGAAATTTAAACAGGAATTCGCAAATTTCCTATTAAAATTTTGCCGCTTATTATTTTGCCATTCTCAATACAAATAACACGATCAAATAAAGAGCGGCTTTCTTCAATCTGGTGTGTAACCATTAAAAGTGTAAGTTGTCTTTCTTGACAAAGTTGAGCGACTAAAGACTGCAACTCTTCACGGCGTTTAGGATCGAGTGCAGAAAAAGGTTCATCTAATAATAAAATCGGTTTTTCACGCAGTAATGTTCTTGCTAATGCTACTCGCTGTTTTTGCCCTCCTGAAAGTTGATCGGCTCTTCTATCAAGTAATTCCTTAATTCCCATTTTCTCTGCAATATCCGCCACCTGTATTTTTTGTTCACTGGAAAGCGATAGACTAGGGACTAAAGCTAAACCAATATTCTGCTCAACCGTTAAATGAGGGAAAAGATTATTATCTTGAAATAGCATTGAAACTGGGCGAGCTGCCACTTCCGTTTGAGTATGATTGCAATTATCTAACCAAATTTCTCCTCTTGTAGGAAGATCAAAACCAGCAATTAAATTAAGCAGAGTGCTTTTCCCTGCCCCGCTTTCACCAATAATAGCAACCTGCTCGCCTTTTTGAACGGTAAGTTTAAATTGCATTGGCATTTGTTCGTAATTGAAAGTAATGTTTAAATCGATCATAAGTAAGTAATATTAGCCTGTTTTATTTCTATTATGACACAAAAAGCCGCTATTCAATTTAACTTGAATAACGGCTTTTGTCTTTCTTAAATTATACATTTAGCCACTTAGCGGCTTTTTCTTTGATCTCACGAATAAGCTCAGGATTATCACGTAATTTCTCGCCATAAGATGGCACCAGTTTTTTCAATTTTGCTTTCAATTCAGGTTGTTTTTCCACAAAGCATTTACTGAATACGCTCAACATCGCATCGACTGATGTTGATGCACCTGGAGAAGCCCCAAGCAAAGCGGCAATGCTTTTATCTTCTGAAGTAATTACTTCCGTACCGAAACAGAGCGAACCGCGTTCATTTGGTAAATCTTTAATAATTTGCACCCGTTGTCCTGCGATAATCACATCCCAATCTTCGCTTTTCGCCTCAGGGAAAAACTCTCGTAAATCCGCCATTCGTTGCTCTTTGCTTAGTAAGGCTTGCTTAATCAAATAATTGGTCAGCGGAATATTTTTAAAGCCTGCAATAATCATTGTGGCAAAATTATCTGGCTTGAATGAAAGAGGAAAATCAAGCTGTGAACCGTGTTTGAGGTATTTCATCGTAAAACCTGCAAAAGGCCCGAACAGGAGTGATTTTTTACCTTCAATAAAACGAGTATCTAAATGTGGCACAGACATTGGCGGAGCACCAATTTTCGCTTTACCGTAAACTTTGGCGTGATGTTTTTCAACCACTTCAGGATTGCGACATACCATAAAAATACCGCTGACAGGGAAGCCGCCAATGTGCTTACCCTCTTTAATTTGCGATTTCTGCAACAATGGTAAAGTGCCGCCACCGCAGCCAATAAAGACAAATTTGCAATAATGTTGGAAAATTTGACCGCTTGCATCTTTTACAGTAAGCGTCCAACCTTCCGCTGTTTTTTGCAAATCTTGTACACGGTGATTAAGTTTCAATTCACAACCTTGAGTCTGCAAATGTTTGAACAATTTTCGGGTAAGTTCACCAAAGTTTACGTCGGTTCCGTGCTCAATTAAGGTCGCTGCAAGCGGTTCATTTCCTTGACGATTTTGCATCATCAACGGAATCCATTTACTCAGCGTATCCTTATCCTCGGCAAATTGCATTCCTTCAAACAGAGGATGTTTTGAAAGAGCTTCAAAGCGTTTACGTAAAAAATTCACGTCTTTTTCGCCTTGTACAAAGCTCATATGCGGTAATTTTTGAATAAATTCAGCAGGATTCTTAATGTACCCTTTTTCGACCAAATAAGACCACATTTCAAGCGAAAGCTGATATTTTTCATTGATGTTTAACGCTTTGGTAATATCAATCGAACCGTCCGCTTTTTCGGCAGTGTAGTTAAGCTCGCACAAAGCAGAATGTCCTGTCCCCGCATTATGCCATTCGTTTGAGCTTTCGGAAGCAACCGCATCTTGAGCCTCAAAAATCGTGATTTGTTGCTCTGGCATCAGCTCTTTAATCAAGGTGCCCAGCGTTGCACTCATAATGCCAGCACCTATCAATACAACATCAGATTGGGTAATTTGATTTGCCATAATTTCCTTCTTATTAACTCTTTTTTATTAGTTCTACATTGGCATAATAATCGGTAAAAATAGCTATTGCAAACGGTTGCTAAAAGATATTTTGCTGAATCGTTTTAGCTTCTCTCTCTATTTTCTTTTTCATATGCGTAATGAATTCGCCAAAGCATTCGTGCATCTAAATTAGCAGAGGCAATCATTGTTAGGAATACCGCAGAGCCAAAGAAAAATGCGGCATCACCTACTGAAAAACTGAGAATATTGCCACGTTCTAAAAGGGACATCATCAATGCGAGTACGAATAAATCAAGCATTGACCAACGCCCTACAAAATGCACGTAATGCAAAAGTTTCATTTGACGATGGATTGAGTGTTTCCATTTAAAATGAATGGCGAGCAACAAATAGAAAAGAATAGCGACTTTGCTAAAGGGCACGGCAATACTTGCGATAAACACAATAGCCGCCACGGCATAGCTTCCCATTTGGATAAAGGTAATCACGCCCGACATTAAGGTATCGGCAGAAACAGAGCCTGCTAGCCCTGTTGCCGAAATCGGCAATAAGTTAGCAGGGAACATCATAATGGTTCCAGCAATTAAGGCTGCCCATACGCGTTGTAGTTTGATTTTATCGGGAATATCTAAATTACTTTCGCAACGCGGGCAGCGGTGATGCCCTTTTAAATCAACAATATTCTCGTCAAAAGTAAAATCACACACAGGACAGAGCGAAACATTGCCTTTATGATCGGATGCAAGCGGTCGATATTCAGGGTAAAAATACGCCCAGCCTTGTTTTACATCAATACGGCTGAAAAGTAGCGTAATCAGAAGCGTGGCAATAACGAATGCGGAAAGGTGAATGCTGAAATGAACATCCGCATAATCTTTGATTTTAAATGCCGCTACCGCAAGAGCAACGGCATAAACGTCAAACATTACCCATTCTTGGATCTTACCAAGAAAAATGAGCGTATAACGCGGACGCTGTCCGATGATATGCTGTAGCGTGATGGTGAGGATCAATAAGATAAATGCGACTGGTGCGACAACTGAGCAAAGCAGCACCATAAATGCGGTGTAGGAATAACCTTCAACCGCCATTTTCCAAGCTCCGCCCCAAATGGTAGCGTGCACAGGCATACCAAGCAAATCGATGCTCATCAGCGGAAAAGTGAGAGCAAAGGGCATTAGAATCAATACAGCAAGTGCGATGACCGCACAGCGACGTAGATTCCACGTATTGCCTTTTTCTAAAATATGATGGCAATTCGGGCAACTTGCAGTGTGGTTATAAAGCTGGTGCGGCACTTTCACAAGTGTTTCGCATTCGCTGCATTGTTCGAGAGTTAATTTATGTATTTTCATACGGCTATTATAAAACAAAACGCCTCAAACTTTTGCTTGAGGCGTGAAATTATTTGTTTAAAAAGAGTACAGATTACGCTTTTTTCGCTTGAGCACGTTTACCTAAAATCACAGATAAACCTAATGCTACCACGAATGAAATTAACATACCGATTGAATACATCGCAAGGCTATCAGGTTTGATTGATGGTACGCCAAGGAAACCTGCAGCACCTAA
This sequence comes from uncultured Haemophilus sp., assembly GCA_963545995.1. GTDB lineage: Bacteria > Pseudomonadota > Gammaproteobacteria > Enterobacterales > Pasteurellaceae > Haemophilus_A. The sequence continues at coordinate 25,568 of CAUUKJ010000023.1, read as the reverse complement.
TGCAATCGCTTTTACGTTAAAGGTTGCGATAAATGCACTTGCAACACCAGACCCCACCATCGCAGAGATAAATGCATGGCGGTAACGTAAGTTCACACCAAACATAGCTGGTTCTGTGATACCTAATAATGCAGAAACACCTGATGGAATCGCTAAACCGCGAACTTTCGCATCTTTCATTGTGAATGCGACACCCAAACACGCCGCACCTTGTGCGATGTTAGACATTGCCGCGATTGGGAAGATAAATGTACCGCCAGTATGAGCCACATCTGCTAATAATTGGGTTTCAACTGCGATAAAGGTTTGGTGCATACCAGTGATTACGATTGGTGCGTAGAATGTACCGAAGATTGCACCACCGAATACGCCTAAGTTGTCATATAACCAAGTTAAGCCGGCAGAGATTAAGCTACCCGCTTCACGACCAAATGGACCGATTACGGTGAACGCTAAGAAACCAGCGATGAACAATGAGAACATCGGGGTCACAAGGTTATCTAAGTATGAAGGCACGAATTTACGGAAGCCTTTTTCAAGGGTTGCTAATACCCAAGCAGAAATGATTGTTGGGATTACCGTACCTTGATAGCCCACTTTTTCGATTTCTAAACCTAATACGTTCCAGTATTTGATGTTACCTTCCATTAGGGTTTTCGCATAGTTCCAACCATCTGCTAATGCAGGGTGAACTAATAACATGCCTAATGCTGCCCCTAAGAATGGGTTACCGCCGAATTTACGGGTGGCTGAGAAACCAAGCAATACAGGCAAGAAAACAAATGGTGCATTCGCAATGGTGTTGATGAAATCCACTAAGTCAGACACCTCTGGGTATTTTGTTACCACAGAATGACCTTCCCAGAAGAAACCGACAGAGGTAAGCATTGAATGGATACCCATCAGCAAACCGCCTGCCACGATAGCAGGAATGATTGGGACGAAAATGTCCGCTAAACCTTTTACTAAACGTTGCAATAATGGTTGTTTTGCCGCTCCTGCTGCAGCCACTTCAGCGGTTGACATATCGCCAGTACCCATTTGTTTTTGCATTTCAGCGTGGACTTTATTTACCGTACCAGAACCAAAAATGATTTGATATTGACCGCTTGTTGAAAATTGACCTTTCACGCCTTCGATATTTTCGATGCCTTCTTTGTCAACTTTTGACTCGTCCGCTAACGTTAAACGCAAGCGAGTTGCACAGTGTGCGAGGGTGGTAATGTTTTCTTTACCACCTAATTTTGCGATAGTTTGTTCCGCAATTTTAGGGAAGTTCATAAGGACCTCGTTTAATCAAAAAATAAAACGAGCGTATTTTAACTAAAACGGTTTAGCTAAAAAAGCAAAAAGTTTCGTAAATGTGATTTAGTTCACATTTTCTTACGTTCAATGATAATGGCTTTATTGAAAAAACAAACCCCAAACTTTCGTTTGGGGTTTTGTGTTTTTATGCTGGGTGACGTTCAGCCACTTCTTTTAATAAGGCTTGCAATTCACCTTTTTGAGCCATTTCTAATACGATGTCACAGCCACCAATTAACTCACCTTCTACCCATAATTGTGGGAATGTTGGCCAGTTTGCATATTTTGGTAATTCTGCACGAATGTCTGGGTTTGTTAAAATATCAACATAACCGAAAGGCACTTGGCAGTTAATTACCGCTTCTACCGCACGAGCAGAGAATCCGCAAGATGGGAATTTTGGCGAACCTTTCATATAAAGAAGAATTGGGTTTTCGCTGATTTGTTTTTTAATTCTGTCTAGAGTTTCCATTTTGTCCTCAAATGATCATAGGTAAAAAGTTGAGTAATTATATCAGTTTTTCAGTGAATAAAAAATAACTAAAGCAGAATATCACGACGACCAATAATCGAGTGTGAAAGCGTATTACCATCCACCATTTCAAGTGACCCGCCCATTGGTACACCATAGGCAATACGGCTTGCTTTCACGTTATACATTTTGCACATATCGGCAATGTAATGTGTGGTCGCCTCGCTTTCTACGTTCGGGTTGGTAGCTAAAATTACCTCGTGGAAAGATTCGTTTTCCAAGCGTTGCTGTAAAAGATCCAAACCAATTTCACGTGGACCAATACCATCAATTGGCGAAAGATGTCCCATTAACACAAAATATCTACCTGAAAATTGCCCTGTCTGCTCAATCGCTTGAATATCTTCTGGCATTTCCACAATGCAAAGTTGCCCACTCATTTGGCGACGAGGATTACCGCAAATCGTACACTCTTCTTCTTCCGTAAACGTGCGGCAAGATTTGCAATGTCCGATATGCGTCATTGCTTCATTTAAGGCTTTAGCAAGATGAATTCCGCCTGAGCGATTGCGTTGCAGAAGATGGAATGCCATTCGTTGAGCCGATTTAGGTCCTACACCTGGTAAGGCTCGTAAGGCTTCCATTAAGTTTTCAAGTAAAGGGCTTGTTTGCATAGATAGATTGTTGAATTGGGGTTGAATGTAAAACAACCCCCCCTCTTTAGCAAAGAGGGGGATCTAAAAGGAGAAGATATTAAAACGGCAACTTCATTCCCGCTGGTAAATTTAAGCCCGCTGTCACACTTGCCATTTTCTCTTTTTGCAACTCTTCTGCACGGCGAACGGCATCGTTAAACGCTGCAGCAACTAAATCTTCTACCATTTCTTTATCGTCTTCCATTAAAGAAGGATCGATTTCAATACGGCGGCAATTGTGAGCACCATTGATGGTCACTTTCACTAAACCTGCACCCGATTCGCCTGTTACTTCAAGTTGAGCAATCTCTTCTTGCATTTTTTGCATTTTTTCTTGCATTTGCTGAGCTTGCTTCATTAAGCCGCCTAAACCGCCTTTTCCAAACATAATAGATTCCTTATAACTAGAGATAAAAAATAAACGGCTCATTTTACTGAACCGTCTAAATTTAGGCAAGCGGTGAAATTTCTTTCACACTTTGCAAATTTATTGCTGCTCGCGTGCAACGGCACGATAGCCAATATCACGACGATAAAAACGCCCTTGCCATTGAATTTTTTCGGCAAGTTGCAACGCTTGTTGCTGAGCTTCAAACACGCTGTTGCCTAACGCTGTAGCACAAAGCACACGCCCACCATTAGTCAGTAATTTATCGCCTTGTTTTTCAACGCCTGCAAGGAAAACTTTTTGCGTCGCTATTTCCTCTGGAATACCTGTGATCTCATCGCCTTTACGGTAGTCATTAGGGTAACCTTCCGCTGCGAGAACGATACCAAGAGCTGCTTGCTCACGCCATTTTGATTGCATGCTGTCTAATTTCCCTTCGCACGCTTTCAAGCAAAGTTCAACAAGATCCGACTCTAAACGCATCATAATTGGCTGGGTTTCTGGATCACCAAAGCGGCAGTTAAATTCGATTACTTTGGGCTGACCGTTTGGCATAATCATTAAACCTGCGTAGAGGAAGCCTGTATAAACATTGCCTTCTGCTGCCATACCTTGCACGGTTGGGTAAATGATTTGTTCCATCACTCGTTGATGAATATCTGGGGTAACCACTGGTGCTGGCGAGTATGCCCCCATTCCACCTGTATTTAAGCCTTTATCGCCTTCACCTACACGTTTGTGATCTTGACTGGTTGCCATCGGTTCTACGTTTTTACCATCAACCATCACGATGAAACTTGCTTCTTCACCATCTAAAAATTCTTCAATCACAACACGACTGCCCGCTTCCCCGAACGCATTACCTGAAAGCATATCTTTTACCGCATCTTCAGCCTGTTCCATTGTGGTTGCAACAATTACCCCTTTCCCTGCAGCTAAGCCATCGGCTTTAATTACAATTGGCACACCTTTTTCTTTTAAATAAGCCAGAGCGGGTTTTACTTCAGTAAAGTTTTGATATTCTGCCGTTGGAATTTGATGGCGTGCTAAGAAATCTTTCGCGAAAGATTTTGAGCCTTCCAGTTGAGCAGCTGCTTGAGTAGGACCAAAAATTTTCAACCCATTGGCACGGAAAGCATCCACCACGCCTGACACTAACGGGGCTTCAGGTCCCACAATGGTTAAACCAATGTCGTTTTCTTTCGCAAATTGCACTAAAGCGGTTAAATCTGTGCCAGAAATTGCCACATTTTCAATCCCATTTTCCAATTCTGTTCCTGCATTACCAGGAGCAACAAATACTTTATCTGCTAGCGGTGATTGACGAACTTTCCAAGCTAAAGCGTGTTCACGACCACCATTACCAATAATGAGAATATTCATCTAAGATCCTTAATTTTAGGTTAAAGCAAACGATTGCGTAAGTTTACGCTATTTTTCAAAAAACGCCTAGCATTAAAATTTGCAAAACAAGGTTTAAATTTTACCGCTTGTTTTTTCTTCTTTTTACTTGAAAGAATTTTACTAATCTGTATAATTGCCCCGTTCAGTCACATTTGTTTTTAATCCTTGCTTCCACAAGTTGGTGACTGGCTAAGTTGGAGGCTGCTAACCCGTAAGGATAGTCAATGCGTCACTACGAAATCGTTTTTATGGTTCACCCGGACCAAAGCGAACAAGTACCAGCAATGATTGAGCGTTACACAGCATCTATCAAAGAAGCTGGCGGTCAAATTCATCGCTTAGAAGATTGGGGTCGTCGTCAATTAGCATACCCAATCAACAAACTTCACAAAGCACACTACGTGTTAATGAATGTAGAAGCACCACAAAGTGTAATCGATGAGTTAGAAACTAACTTCCGTTACAACGATGCAGTTCTTCGCAACTTAATCGTTCACACTAAAGCTGCAGTAACTGAAGCTTCACCAATGGCGAAAGCGAAAGAAAGCAAAGCTGTAGAAGCAGCAGCTGAAGTAGAAGCAGGCGAATAATTTTGCCGATTGAAAATCGTTTAATTTTAACGGGTGAAGTTGTTAGTTTAGTTAAACAAAAACAAAGCCCTTTAGGTATTCAAAATTACCGATTTTGGTTAGAACATCGTTCAAAACAAACAGAAGTAAATTTAGAACGCCAAGCTTGGTGTAAAATCCAAGTCGTTTTAAACGGTAATCAATTTAGTTTAATAACCCAACAAATTAAGCTCGGTAGTAAAGTTTGTGTGCAAGGATTTCTGAATACACACAAAGATTATAACGGCAATAGCCAATTAGTTTTACATACCGAACAAATTGAATTTATAGATCAGGAGAAGCCAAATGGCACGTTATTTCCGTCGTCGTAAGTTCTGCCGTTTCACAGCGGAAAATGTTGTTGAAATCGATTACAAAGATATCGCTACATTAAAGAACTACATTTCTGAAAACGGCAAGATTGTTCCTAGCCGTATCACTGGTACTCGTGCGAAGTATCAACGTCAATTAGCTCGTGCAATTAAACGTGCACGCTACTTAGCGTTACTTCCATACACTGACAACCATCAGTAATTAAGGAGCGAGTACAATGCAAGTTATTTTATTAGACAAAGTTGCTCACTTAGGTACAGTGGGTGATCAAGTAACTGTTAAATCAGGTTTTGCACGTAACTTCTTAATCCCACAAGGTAAAGCAGTTATGGCAACAGCAGCTAACATTGCTCACTTCGAAGCACGTCGTGCAGAATTAGAAGCAAAAGCAGCTGAAGCATTAGCAGCAGCACAAGCTCGTGCAGCGAAAATCGCTGAAATTGCAGCAGTTGCAATCGCAGCAACAGCAGGTGATGATGGTCGTTTATTCGGTTCAATCTCTGCAAGAGACATCGCTGAAGCATTAACAGCTGCAGGCGTTGAAATTGCTAAATCTGAAGTTCGTTTAGGCGAAGGTCCACTTCGTGTAACTGGCGAACACCAAGTTAAAGTTCACTTACACCCAGAAGTGAACGCAGTAGTTACTGTAAACGTAGTTGCTGAATAATCTCTAAAAGATTATAAGAAAACCCAGCTTAGGCTGGGTTTTTTGTTATTTGATTTAACGTTATAAGGCAATTACACAAAAACATAACTCAAAAAATTTAAAATCCCTATTAGAACTCTTCTTAATAGGGATTTATATTTTAAGAAATTATTTTTTCGTTTCCATTGGTTGTTCTGGAGCATCTTGAGTAGGTGTATTTACTTTTTCTACCGCTTCATATTTCTTCATCAATTCAGCTTCAACCGCTTTTCCTTCTTGAGCAACTTTATCTAATTTGGTTTGAAGTTCACTAAAGATTTTATGAGCATCTTCTGTCGGTTGTTGAGCAACCTTTTCGCCTTCCGCCATAAGTTGTGTACCTAGCGTTAATGCCTCCAAAGATTTATCTTTCAGCAATCTAACCTGAGCATCATTAAATTGTAATGCTTCTGCACTTTGCTTGATCAATTCCGCCTGAGTAGCAAGAGCTTGATTCATTGCTGAACGAAGCAATTTCTCATCTTTTGCTTTATCACCTAGCTTTTCAACCGCTGTTGCAATCGCATTCTCAATAGATTGCTCTTGTGTTTTTTGCCATTCGCGGAATGCTTTATAATCTTCAGCACCTGTATCAACCACTTCCGCAGCTTTCTCTTCAACTTTAGCTTTTGTTTCTTCTACTTTATTTTCAACTTGTGCTGCCGCTGTTTCTGTTTTCGCAGGTAAATTCGTCGCTGCAGGTTTCTCACAAGCGGTTAAAAATGCAGATAATAATGCAATGGCACTTAATTTAGTTAGTTTTGTCATATAGACCTCTAAAATAATTGGAATAACAATATTCTATGTAGAGACGTGATGTGTACGCCCTAATGTTTATTGATATTAAAAGGGCGTGTTCAACACGCCCCTACATTTAATCTTTAGTAATATGTATTTCACGCTAATACTAATACAACACGTAAACTACAACTTATTCTGAATTACTGACCGAATACCTGTTGTAACTCAGCTTGTAATTGTTGTAATGCATTACCTTCTTGGATAAGTTGCTGTGTTTTCTCAGCTAATGCATTTTGAGCTTCTGGTGTTGGTTGAGCCATTACTTTTACAGAATCAGCAACGATTGTGCTTGATAATGATAATACTTCTTTTGTTTTTGCTTTAAATGTTGCAACTAATGGGCTTTTTACTTCTACAGCATCTAATGTTTTCACTGTTTCATCTACCGCTTTAGTAAATTCAACTAATGCTGCTTCAATTTTTTTAGGATCGTTTGTTGCTAATTGCTCTTGAAGTTTTTGTTGAGCGGCATTTGCTGCTGTTTCTTGAGCTTTATTCCAATCTAAGATTTTTTGTAAATCTGCTTTACCTTGAGCTAATTCTTCAGCACTTAATTGTACCGCTGGTTTAGCTGCTTCTGCTTGTGCAGGAGCTTGAGTTTGTACTGCTGGAGTTGCTTCCGCTTTTGGAGCTTCTGCCGCTTTATCAGCTGGCTTATCACAAGCAGTTAAAAATAATGCGAATAATGCAGTTGCACTAATTTTTGTAAATTTAGTCATTTAATGTTCCTTTGATAAATAAATCGGTTGAATAAAATCATCTCTTGCGAAAGGTTTGTGTATTGTACGCTGTATAGACTAAAATTTAAAACCTTTGTTCCGTAAAGTCTTGTATATTTACGTAAATTCAGGCTTTTTTATGATGTTTTTCTAAACTTCTGTGTCGAATTTGAACTTTTTTGCCTTTTACTTGGAAATATTTGGCAAGTTGTTCGGTCACAAAAACAGAGCGATGTTTCCCGCCTGTACAACCAATCGCAATCGTTAAATAGCTTCGGTTATTTTTCTCAAGGCTTGGTAACCACATTTCTAAATAATTACGAGTGTGATAGATAAATTGATGCACTTCGGTTTGGCGTTCTAAGAAATCAATCACGGGCTGCTCTAAGCCTGTCATTGGGCGGAGTTCTGGATTCCAATGTGGATTTGGCAAGAAACGCACATCAAATACATAATCGGCATCCGCAGGCAAGCCATATTTAAAGCCAAAAGACTCAAACACGATATTTAGCTCTTTTTCTTGATTACCCTGTAAAAGCGATCTTAAATTTTCCGCCAATTCGTGCGAAGAAAGATGGGTCGTATCAATAATATAATTCGCTTGTTGCAATAATGGCTCAAGCAGGCGTTCTTCTAAATCAATCGCATTTTCAAGCGATAAATCTTGGCTAGAAAGTGGATGCAAACGGCGAGAATCACTATAACGACGAATGAGTGTGCTACGTTCGCAATCTAAGAAAATAAATTTGATATGAAAATGGCTCAGTTTCGCAAAGAGTTCATCTAATACTTTCGGATCTTCTGGCAAATTACGTACATCAAGACTTACCACCGCAGATTCCTTCGATTTAGATAGATATTCCGCCAACTGTGAAATTAAAGGGAGTGGGATATTATCTACACAATAGTACCCTACATCTTCTAATGCTCTTAATGCGACCGATTTTCCCGAGCCTGAACGCCCACTGATAATGATAAGTTCCATAATTAACCCACCAATTCATTTTCTGTATTTGATTGCTTATCAATATATTCCAAAATTTGCCAAATTTCATCAGGTGATTGAGCTGCTCTGAGCTGTTTTGTTAATGCTTTATCACTGAGTTTTTGAGCAATTTTTTGTAAACAACCTTTATATTTTTCGCAACAACCTTCAGGGAACATCATTGCGTAAATTAAATCAACTTCTTTATTATCGCTTGCTTCGTAGTCGATTGGATGTTCGAGTTTAAAGAATAATGCGATAGGTTGAGATAATTCTTCACAAGGTAACGGTAATTTGGCGTGCGGTAAAGCGATACCATTTCCAATACTGGTACAGCCTAATCGCTCACGTTTAAATAAATTTTCGAAACAACCTACAGGGCATACTTCTTTAGTACCAAGTTCATATTCTTGGCATAAAGACTCTGCGACTGTTTTGCCGGCTAATTCCAACAGACGTTTTTTGCTTGAAACCACCACATCACAATAAATATGATCTGGGGTTAAGAATTCCGTTAGTGTCATAATGTAAATAGTGGGCAATAAGCCCACTTTATGTGTAAATAAGCTGTAGGGCGGACTTTAGCCCGCCAAATAATTACCAATGGCGGACTAAAGTCCGCCCTACAATATATCTAATTGCCATCAAAGTTTAAATTGATCGCCCAAGTAAACTTCTTTTACTTTAGGATTTTCAAGCACTTGGCTTGGTGTACCTGTTGCGATCATCTCACCACTTCCCACAATATAAGCACGCTCACATACATCTAATGTTTCACGCACATTATGGTCGGTAATTAACACGCCCAAACCACGCTCTTTTAAATTCACAATAATTTTCTTAATGTCGATAACCGAAATCGGGTCAACCCCCGCAAAAGGTTCATCTAATAAGATAAATTGCGGATTAGCAGCCAACGCACGAGCAATTTCAACACGACGACGCTCCCCCCCTGAAAGAGATTGCCCCAAGCTATCTCGAATATGCTCAATATGGAATTCTGCAATCAATTCATCAGCACGCTCTTTGCGTTGTTGATCGTTTAAATCTTTACGCACTTGAAGCACTGCCATTAAATTATCATACACGCTTAAACGACGGAAAATAGAGGCTTCTTGTGGCAGATAACCAATACCCTGTTTTGCACGATCGTGCATTGGAAGTAAACTAATATCTTCGTGATCAATACGAATCACACCATTATCGTGGCGAACCAGTCCAACCACCATATAGAAAGTCGTTGTTTTACCAGCACCATTCGGACCAAGCAAGCCAACAATTTCGCCTGTATTCACGTGAAGACTAACATCTTTTACCACTTGGCGATTTTTATAGCTTTTCGCAAGATGTTCTGCATAGAGCGTTGCCATAATATTCCTATTTTTTATTCTGATTTAATTGGTTTGGAATCAACACGGTTTTTACGCGAGATTTTCCACCGCTTGTTGCTTTAAGTTGTTGTTTTTTCACATCGTAAGTAATATTAGGGGCTTTAATAAAGCTATCAAGTTGCTTTAATTCCGCATCACCACTTAAGGTTAAAAACTCACTGTTTAAATCATATTTTACGTGTGTTCCTTTGCCATTGACAGGCTTTCCATCATCTAGTGTCTGTTGGAAAGTCACTGGAGAGCCTACGGCATCAAGGGTTTCTTTTTTCCCTTCTTGACGCACAATGGTCACTTTGTTCGCTTTTACAATAATCGAACCTTGTGTAATGGTCACACCATCAGCAAACACAACGGTGTTAGTATTCATATCTAATGACTGGCTACCTGAATCAATGTTAATCGGCTGATCCGTATCATTTTTTAGAGCGTGAGCAGAAAAACTCACGCCCAATAAAGCGGTTAAAATCGTTGATTTTATTACAAATTTCATTGTGTATCCTTTCTGTTAATTCTGTTTGTATTCTGTTTTTATAACAACTGTGTTGTTCTGTGTAGGGGCGTGTTGCACACGCCCTTTATATTGAGGATTCATCAGGGCGTGTGCAACACCCCCCTACATAAGAAACTAAAAGAAACGTATCTTAACTAATCTTTCTTATTTAACTTCTCTTGCTCATTTACCGCCTTAATTACCGTCGGCTCAATATAACTTTTTACATTTTTAAGCAAAGTTGCTTCTTGTTTTTTCAAGTTTCCTTTTAAACCTGTCCCAGTAGTCGTAAAGCCTAAACCTTGCGATTTCACCACACTATCCGTAAAAATATCTTGCGTAGTTAAATTAACGGAAAGTTTATCCGCCTCAATTTTTTGTAGTCGAGAAGTAGGCTCAAGGGCTTCTAATTTCACATTGCCCGAAAGCGTTAAAATTTTCTCTGCATTGATTTCTGCGTGATCTGCACTCAATTTCCACTGTTTTAAAGCGGTCAATTTATCGAATAAATTTACCAACGGATTTTTAAATTCGGTCTGTTCGCTATTTTCATAACGCTTGATTTCTTCCGCTTCTGCATAATATTCAGGCTTTCCCTCAAGATCAAAAACAGAAGTGGACATCCGACTGCCTGTATAATCTGGCGTACCTTCTTTTTTAATGAGATTACTCAAGCCATTATCTTCTGTTGATTGCAATCCCTTCCAGCCTAATAACGCTGCAACAATAATCAACAAAATGGCAGTTAAACGTTTATTCATTTTCTACTTTTACCTATTAAATTAACAACAGATCATAACACAATTTTGATATTGAAGGCGTAACTTAGTTCAGGGATTTTGTAAATTCTATGAAAAAATAACCGCTTGCAAAATCATTTAATTCTGCAAGCGGTTAATTTTTAAAGGCTTTTTACCAAGCTCTAGCCTGTATTACGCATCCCTGCTGCAATCCCTGTGATAGTAATCATCAAGGCTTGTTCTAATTGCGGATCTGGATTTTCACTTTGAGCACGTAAACGTGAAAGCAATTCCACTTGCAACAAGTTTAATGGGTCTGTATAAACATTACGTAAAGCAATAGAATCCGCAATCCAAGGTAAGTCGCCCATTAGCTGCCCATCGCTTGAAAGGGCAAGGATGGTTTGAATATCTTGGCTTAACTGTGTGCGAAGTTCTTTGCCTAAGCGTTGCAGCTCTTTTGCCACTAAGCGTTGATCGTAATATTCCGCTAACCACAAATCAGCTTTTGAGAATACCATTTCTAACATTCCCACGCGGGTTGAGAAGAACGGCCACTCTTTGCTCATCTCTTTTAAGGTCACTTCATCGCCCTCTTCAATCATTTTACGTAATGCAGCACCTGCACCAAGCCACGCTGGCAACATTAAGCGGTTTTGCATCCACGCAAAAATCCAAGGGATCGCACGTAAACTTTCTACCCCACCATTAGGATTACGTTTTGAAGGACGTGAACCTAGCGGTAATTTTGCCAATTCTTGTTCTGGTGTTGCAGAACGGAAATATGGTACGAAATCAGGCTCGCCACGCACCACGCCACGATAAATTTCACAAGAAATTTCAGCCCCTTTATCCATCACATCACGCCAGCTTTGTTTTGGCTCTGGCGGTGGAAGTAAGTTCGCTTCTAAAATCGCACTTGCATATAGGTTTAGGGTGTCTACAGCCACTTCAGGCAAGCCAAGTTTAAAGCGGATCATTTCGCCCTGTTCGGTTACACGTAAGCCTGATTTTAATGAGCGAGGCGGTTGTGATAAAAGTGCTGCGTGAGCAGGTGCACCACCACGTCCCACCGTACCACCACGACCGTGGAATAATACCAATTCGATATTATGTTTTTCCGCCAAGTTGACTAAAGCTTCTTGTGAGCGGTATTGTGCCCAAGAAGCGGCTAACATTCCCGCATCTTTTGCAGAATCTGAGTAGCCAATCATCACCATTTGATAGTTGTTGATAATGCCGCGATACCAACCGATGTTGAATAAATCGGTCATTACTTTTTCGCTGTGATCTAAGTCATCCAGTGTTTCAAACAATGGTGCAACTGGAATAGTGTATTTGCAACCTGCTTCTTTGAGTAATAAATGTACCGCTAACACATCAGAAGCTTCGCGAGCCATTGAGATAACATAAGCTGAAATCACACCTTCAGGCTGTTCTGCAACCACTTTACAGGTTTCTAAAATCTCTTTTGTTTCTGGGCTTGGATTCCAATTGGTTGGAATCAGCGGACGACGTGAGCTTAATTCACGCACCAAAAACGCTTGTTTGTCGTCTTCCGTCCATTGTGAATAATCGCCTAAACCAATGTAGCGAGTAATTTCGGCAATCGCCATTTCGTGACGAGTACTTTCTTGGCGAATATCTAAACGAGAAAGACTTAAACCAAAGCAACGAATACGGCGTAAGCAATCTAATAATCCGCCATTTGCGATAATACGCATTCCACACGCAAGGAGCGATTGGTAGCAATCATAAAGCGGTTCCCATAATTCATTATCGTCTAGCATCACATCTTCTTTGAGGATACTGAGCGGTTTGCCCTCAATCAATTCGCCAAAGTAGGTAATCGTTTTTTGCAATTTTGCACGTAAACCTTTCACGACGACACGATACGGCTCGATATGATCGCCATATTTTTCACGAAATTCAGGCGTGCAATTCACAACAGAAAGCTCTTCGGCTAAATCGCTGATGTCGTTTAAGAATAATTCCGCTGCTTTCCAACGGTTCATATAGAACACTTTGCGGGTAATTTCTGCGGTCACAAACGGGTTACCATCGCGGTCGCCGCCCATCCAAGAAGAGAAACGCACTGGAGCAAGTTCCACGTTATATTGCACACCGAAATGTTTTTCGAGTTGGAAGTTGATTTCACGACAGAAATCAGGCACAGCAGTCCAAAGACTATTTTCAATAATTGCCATACCCCATTTAGCTTCATCAATTGGCGTTGGGCGAGCTGCACGAATTTCGTTAGTGTGCCATGCAAGAGCAATCAGTTGCATTAAGCGGCGTTGTAAGCGGTATTTTTCTGGCTCGGTTAAATCATCGTGTTCTAATTGCTCTAAACATTTGTTGATTTCAACGTGTTTATGTACAAGCGAACGACGAGTCACTTCCGTTGGGTGAGCAGTTAAAACCAGTTCCACTAATAATTTTTCAACGGTTTTAATCACTTCTTCCACAGGCGTATTTTGCTCTTTCAAGCGGGCAAATAATGCACCTAAAGAGCGATTGCCTAAAGTGGCATCATAATCGTGGCGAGAAATCGTTTGATATTGTTCGGCAATATTGGTGAGATTTAAAAATTGGCTGAAGGCACGAGCCACAGGTAAAACGTTTTCAGTTGAGATATTGGCGAGTTTATCTAAAAGTTGCTCACGAGCTGACTCATCGCCAGAACGAGATTTTTTAGAAAGCTGACGGATGCTTTCAATTAAATCTAAAATTTCACTTCCTTGTGCTTCTCGAATAGTTTCGCCCAGAAATTCCCCGAGCATATGAATGTTTTGACGCACGCCAGAATGAGGTTGGTTCATAATGTTTTCCTATTTTTCAAATTTAAAAATTAACTGTGTTTACATATACTCAATTTGAGTTAAAAATTCAACAAAGAATTTCTTTAAATGCTAAAAAAATGACAAAACGCAAAAATTTATTTCCAATAAAAAAATAATAAAGATTCGAATTAAGCTAAAATTCATAAAAAAAGCGAGCATAATGCTCGCCTTTCTGTTTAGAATTATAATAATGCCGCTACTTCGTCGCTAATCTCACCATTGTGATATACGTTTTGTACGTCATCACAATCTTCTAGCATTTCGATTAAACGTAATAATTTTGGTGCAGTTTCTGCATCTAAATCCACAGAAGTTGATGGGATCATTGTTACTTCAGCTTCTTGGATTTTAAAACCAGCTTTCTCAATACCATCACGCACGTCACCTAAATCTTCCCACGCGGTATAGATTTCAAATGAACCATCATCTTGTGGTTGAATATCGTCAGCACCCGCTTCGATTGCCGCTTCAGTTAACGCATCTTCATCTGCTTCAGCAATTAAAATTAAGCCTTTTTTACTAAATAAGTAGCCTACTGAACCTTCTGTACCTAAGTTACCGCCACATTTAGTAAAACTTGGGCGAACTTGTGAAATGGTGCGGTTTGCGTTATCGCTTAAACATTCCACCATTACTGCAGTGCCACCAGGACCATAACCTTCATAGATTTTGGTTTCCATATTGGTGTCATCACCACCGCCCACACCACGCTCAATCGCACGGTTGATGGTATCACGCGTCATATTGTTTGATAACGCTTTATCTACCGCTGAACGTAAACGCGGATTTGCCCCTATATCACCGCCACCAATTTTCGCAGCGGTTACTAATTCACGAATTAACTTTGTAAAGATTTTACCGCGTTGAGCATCTTGTGCCGCTTTACGGTGTTTAATGTTAGCCCACTTACTATGACCTGCCATATACTTTCCTTCTTGATAATATGATGTTAATAAACTTTTTATTTTTAACTCTCTCCCCTTGTGGGAGAGAGACAGGCGAAATTGCGTCAGGCAATTTTGCCAGAGAGAGGGGGCAAGATAGATTTTGTAAATGAGCGGTCAAATTTGACCGCTTACCCCTCTCCTGAATTTCAATTCTCTACGAATTGAAATTATCCCTCTCCCTCAAGGGGCGAGGGTAACAATAAAATCGGCATCAAAAATCGCTCAATCGCCTCCGCATTATTCGGGGAAGCGGTCAATTTTTGTGCCCGTTTTGCATCTAACCAATGAAACGCCAAATGCTCGCTTAATATTGGATCAACCTCATCAGGCAGCTCCAACAAAAACCAATGCTCGGTATTATGCGTTACCTCTGGGGCGTATTTGTAGCGAAATTGCGGGAAAATCTCAAATTTTACGTGATGTTGACAGTCCACTAACGCCAACTTTTCCGCCACAATATCAATCCCTGTTTCTTCCTTTACCTCACGAATAGCCGTTTGAAAAGGCAATTCATTTTCCTCAATACTGCCCGTAACCGACTGCCAAAAATTCGGATCATCTTGGCGTTGTAACATCAACACCCTGCCCGTATTTTGTGCATAAATCACGACTAAAACAGAATAAGGATTTTTATATTTCATAAGGTTGGTTTGCGTCTTTTCTGTGCAAAAGAGTGGCGATTTTATCAAAAAAATTGAGGTTTGGTAATAGGGAATATTAGCAAAAAAGCGGTCAAAACTGACCGCTTCAATAAGATAAGATCTAGATATGCGATATTATCGCCATTGATATAATACCCCTACGCCAGCACCAACTTCTCCTCTTGTGTTAGCTGAAATATTACTTTTCAAGATCCATTTCCCATTATCTGTCATCGCTGAGCCACCGATAGAAACCGCAGACTGACCGCCATAATATCCAGAGCTCGCTCCAAATCCTTTTGCACCTGGCATCGTAACCTGTAGAATAGTGCCTTGAGCAATCGCACTCGCAATCCCTGCATTTGTACAGCGACGTTCCTGACGAACACGTCGTTCAACCTGTGATACCATTCTGTGTTCCAGCTGATCTAACTGTCTTTTATTAACAACATCCGTTGGAGCAACACCATCCGCCACATTGATAATACGGTTTCCACCATTATTCAAGCCTTTGTTCGTAATCGAAATGTTCGTATCGCCTTGAATAGTAATACCGTTGTTATTCATTGTTGTTTTGTCTGTTTTTACTTCTTTTACAACAATCGTATCATTTGGCGTTAAGCTAGAACCTCTACCTGATGAACCTTGTTCACCGCGATTACCTTGGGGACCTCGTTCGCCTTGAATTCCTTGCGGACCTTGTTCGCCTTGCTTACCTTGAATCTCTTGTGGTCCTTGCTTACCTTGAATCTCTTGTGGTCCTTGCTCGCCTTGTTTACCTTGAATTCCTTGCGGACCTTGCTCTCCTTGTTTACCTTGAATTCCTTGCGAACCTTGCTCTCCTTGTTTACCTTGAATGCCTTGCGGACCTTGCTCACCCTGAACACCTTGTGGACCTTGCTCGCCTTGTTTACCTTGAATTCCTTGCGGACCTTGTTTACCCTCTGCCCCTTGTTCTCCTTTATCACCTTTAAAATCAGGATCATTTTTAAGCGATGTTTTATCAAGAGACACCATCAGCACATCATTATTTTGAGCATCTTTTGTCGCTTCCGCTTTTAAACCATTAGCAAAAGCAATACGGAGTGAAGAAAGCACAAAAGGATTTTTATTTTCAACTAAAACCTGATTATCTGATTTAGCTTCACCACTATAAAAATACACAGGAGCTTCTGCTAAATCTTTTAATTGAGCAACATTTACTGCATCTGTATCTTCCATACCTGCAGCAAGATTGTTAATTTGTCGGGTAATATAACGATCTTTATTACCTACGGAAACGCCTGACATTGTGCCATACCAAGGGTAAGTTTTTGCATAACCCCCTCGTCTATTAGCATCTTGAATCGCAATAGAATCTAAAGAATCATCCGTATCATCTTCTTCTTTAATGAGATACTCTAACCATATCTGATTTTGCTGAATTCCCTCATCTGTTAAATTGAGCAAACTACTAATTGAGCGTTTTGTTGGCACATAGCCCGCTATATGTTTATTACCTGATGTTTGTGAATGAGCCACTAATGCAACACCGCCAAATTTATCTGCAGTAGCTTCTCACCCTAATGCCATCGCATTATATTCTGTCGCTTTTCCGTAATATCCCAAAGAAATAGAGCCGATTTTTCTAGCATTAGATAAATGCCCTATACTAATTGCGTAATCACTATCAACCCCATTTCTTCCAACTTCAACTCGAGAACCTAATGCAATTCCCCCATATTCGTTTACAACTGTTGAAAACGCTCCTGACACTAAAGAAAATTGAGAATCTGATCGAGCCCATCCACCTATAGCTACACTATCTTGTGGTGCTTGTGAGGCATGACCTATTGCAACACCGTACGTATTAGCATTTGCAGAAGAACCTAAAGAAACAGCATAAGCCCCTTTTGTTTTTGCGTAAGCACCTATAGCAGCACTATCAATCCCTGAAATATAATGCTCTTTACTATTCAAACCTGTACCATTAGAAGCATATATCGATTCTTTAAATAAATTTTCTTCTAAAGAAAGAGCCTGTGCATATTCCCCAATTGCAATGGATCTTAACTTAGCCCCATCGTTTAAATAGTTTGAATTTGCTAAAGTTGCACTTCCTGAAACACTAATATAGTGATTAGCATCTGCTGCCAACGTAGGTAGGGAAAAAGAAAGAAAAGAATAAGGGAACAAAATAGAATAACGAATCCATTGAAAGGATAAGTTGTGTTTTTTTAATTTTGTATTCATTGAAATAGATCTCTAGAACTAGGCTTTTAAAAGTAATGCTGTTAAATAATCAACAGTTCAAAAAAGTCTAGCACAGAGAAAGACAAAATCAATGATATACATCAATAAGCAGCCCCTTTCAATAAAGGGGCTGAATACGATAAAAATAAGCCTAGAAACCTAAACTTTCTTTCGCAGCTTTAATGGCTTCTGCTACACGCTCTGGGTTTACCCCACCTTTTGCACAGCGTTTTTCTAAGCAAGATTCAAGGGAAAGAATCGGATACACATCATCACCAATCACTTCGTGGAATAGTTTGAATTCTGCCACCGATAAGGCTTCCAACGGCTCACGTTTACTAATCGCATAAACCACCGCTTCACCCACAATATGGTGAGCTTCACGGAATGGAATGCCTTTTGCCACTAAGTAATCTGCTAACTCGGTTGCATTTGAGTAACCTTGTTGAGCCGCTTCACGCGTACGTTCTACGTTCACGTTAATATCTTCAAGCACAAGAGCTGCAATTTCTAAACACGCCTGCCACGTTTCCATCGCATCGAAAATACCCTCTTTGTCCTCTTGCATATCTTTGTTATAGGCAAGCGGCAAGCCTTTTAATGTCGTGAGTAAACCTGTTAGTGAACCAAATACACGACCTGATTTACCACGAATTAATTCACACGCATCAGGATTTTTCTTCTGCGGCATTAAAGAAGAGCCAGAAGTCACACGATCAGATAATTCCAAGAATGCTGATTCACCACTGTTAAAGAAGATCAAATCTTCCGCGAAACGAGATAAATGCACCATACTGATTGACGCACTTGAAAGTAATTCCAACACGTGATCGCGGTCAGAAACCGAATCCAAGCTGTTACGTGTACCAATGCTAAAACCAAGATCTTGAGCCAACGCATCACGATCAATGCCATACGCTGTACCTGCCAATGCACCTGAGCCTAGCGGGCAAGTGTGCATACGTTTATACGCATCTGCTAAACGGCTGTGGTCACGCTCAAGCATCTCAAAATACGCCATACACCAGTGAGCAAAGGTGATCGGTTGAGCACGTTGCAAGTGGGTATAACCTGGCATTACTGCGTGTTGGTTCGCTTCCGCTGTCAGCACCAATTTCTCTTGTAAATTGCGGATACGTTCTTGCATCACAATCACTTGAGCTTTACACCACATTTTCATATCCACCGCAACTTGGTCGTTACGGCTACGCCCTGTGTGTAATTTTTTACCTAAATCGCCCACTTTCTCGATCAGTTTGGATTCCACCCAACTGTGAATATCTTCCGCATCATCTTTTAAAATAATTTCAATTTTCGGCTCAATTTCTGCACGTAATTCTTTTAATGCCGCCACCAATTGCTGATGTTCTTCTTCCGTTAATACGCCAACAGAAGTAATCGCCTTCGCCCAACCAATTGAGCCATCAATATCTTGTAATGCTAAACGATAGTCAAAACGTAAAGAGTCGTTAAAAAATTTGAATTTTTGGTCTGCTTCTTGCGTAAAACGTCCGCCCCAAAGTGCCATATTTTATTCCTTAATCTAAAATGAAAATTTGTGAATCAAAAATTGCGTCTATTTTGCATAAATATGCAAAATTATTCAATAATTATTTATCCCTATTCTAAAAATACCCTATTTTAACACGCAATCTTACCTGTAGGGGCGTGTTGCACACGCCCTTTAACACAGAAGAAATATCAGGGCGTACTCAGCACGCCCCTACACCAACACAACATAACCACACCCCAAAAAGAAAACCTGCACCTTCCCAAGCGGTCAAATTTGCCTGAAAAAATGCAGATTTTATTTTATAACAGCTCAAAGCAAGCTATCTTCTCACTATTTCCATTGGAAACCAACACCTGTTGAAAAGTTGAAATCGCCCTGCGTATTCGCAGCCCCCGCCACTTTAAGGATAATACGGTTATTATCACTCGCTTTTGAGTAGCCCACCGCAACCGCATTTTGATCACGATAGCCACCCACACTCACAGAAACCGCATTCATTCCCGCAGTATTCGCTTGTGGCAAGCCTGCAATTGCTGTACTTCCTGCAATACCACCACGCAAGCGTTTATCGGTTTTTCTCAAATCTGCACGCACACCGCCTACAGAATTTTTCACCTCATTTAACTGTTTCAAATTCACCGCATCGTGAGCATTTTGAGCATCGGCAACATTGGTAACGCGACGTTGCATTCTTGAATTCCCCACAGAAACTACATCAGCTTCATCTGCCACAGAATTTGCCCCAATAGCAACCGAATTCGCTCCCAACGCTTGAGCATTATGCCCAACAGCAGTTGAATGAACCGCAGCCGCTTTCGCAGAATGACCTACTGCAGAACTATGCTCAGCACTTGCAGTCGCCCCATTACCTAACGCACTACTATTTCGACCGCTTGCATTCGCCCCATAGCCAATTGCTGTTGCATCGTTGCCTTTCGCTTTAGCACCTGCTTTTTTGCTGTGGTTATTTGTCGCAAACTGACTTTTCACTTCATCAAACTCAGCTCTCACATCTGTTTTGTTCGCTTTTTTATCTAACTCAAGATCTGTTGCAGCTTTATTTTGATCGACTTTTTCATTTACTTTAGTGAATTTGTCTTCTGCATCGGCTATGTTGGCATCCACCTTTTCATTTACTTTCGTGAATTTCTCTTCTGCTTCTGCTTTATTTGCATCCACTTTCTCATTCACTTTCGTGAATTTCTCTTCTGCTTCTGCTTTATTTGCATCCACTTTTTCATTTACTTTCGTAAATTTCTCTTCTGCGTCTGCTTTATTCGCATTCACTTTTTCATTCACTTTCGTAAATTTCTCTTCTGCGTCTGCTTTATTCGCATCGACTCTTTCATTTACTTTCGTGAATTTATCTTCCGCATCCGCTTTATTTGCATCCACTTTTTCATTTACTTTCGTGAATTTCTCTTCTGCATCTGCTTTATTTGCATCCACTTTCTCATTCACTTTAGTAAATTTCTCTTCAGCATCCACTTTGTTCGCATCGACTCTTTCATTTACTTTCGTGAATTTCTCTTCTGCATCAGCTTTATTCGCTGTAATCGCACCAGTATTCGCTTTTACTTTGCCGTTCACATCGTTAAATTTGCTATCCGCATCGGCTTTATTTGCCGTAATCGCATCAGTATTCGATTTTACTTTCGCATTCACATCATTGAATTTGCTGTCTGCATCGGCTTTATTCGCTGTAATCGCATCAGTATTCGCTTTTACTTTGCCGTTCACATCGTTAAATTTGCTGTCCGCATCGGCTTTATTTGATGTAATCGCATCAGTATTCGCTTTTACTTTGCCATTCACATCGTTGAATTTGCTGTCTGCATCCGCTTTATTTGCTGCAATCGCATCGCTATTCGCTTTTACTTTGCTATTCACTTCTGTGAATTTATTATCTGCGTCAGTTTTGTTAGCAGTAATCTTATCTGCGTTTTCTTTTACTTTCGCATTTACTTCGGTGAATTTATTATCCGCATCGGCTTTATTTGATGTAATCGCATCAGTATTCGCTTTTACTTTGCCATTCACATCTTCGAATTTGCTATCCGCATCCGCTTTATTCGCTGTAATCGCATCGGTATTCGCTTTTACTTTGCCATTCACATCGTTGAATTTACTGTCTGCATCGGCTTTATTCGCTGTAATCGCATCAGTATTTGCTTTTACTTTGCCATTCACTTCTGTGAATTTATTATCTGCGTCAGTTTTGTTAGCAGTAATCTTATCTGCGTTTTCTTTTACTTTCGCATTCACTTCCGTGAATTTATTATCTGCATCCGCTTTATTTAATGTAATCGCATCAGTATTCGCTTTTACTTTGCTATTCACTTCTGTGAATTTATTGTCCGCATCAGTTTTATTCGCAGTAATTGCATTCGTATTCGCTGTTACTTTCTCATTTGTTTTAACAAGGTTTCCCTCTAATTCAGAAACTTTATCAGAGATGCCAGATACACTATTGATCGCCTGTTTTACGGTTTGCGATAATCCGTAAGTAATAGTGCCGTTTTTATCAGTGGTAACTCTCAGATCATTAGTAGCATCAAAATTGATCGTACCATTATCAGATAAACTCCAAGTTTTAGCTGTTTCTGTTTCAGAATCACCTACAACATTAAAGGTATAAGATCTATCTTTGAATGTTTCTTTTACAGCAGAAAGATCAGATTCTGTTTTTGCAACACGATCATTGTGTTGCTTTTAAATCTGATTGGTTCGCCTTAGTCGCCACGACTTTATTAGTTTCCGCTAAATCCGTCGTGTTTTTATTCACTTTGGCATTCGTTTCATCCAAATCTGATTGATTCGCCTTAGTCGCCACGACTTTATTGGTTTCCGCTAAGTCCGTCGTGTTTTTATTCACTTTGGCATTAGTTGTATCCAAGTCAGACTGATTCGCTTTTTTCTCTACTTCTGCGTTAGTTGCATCTAAATCAGACTGACTTGCTTTTTTCGCTACTTCTGCATTTGTTGCCTCCAAATCAGATTGGCTTGCTTTTTTCGCTACTTCTGCATTAGTTGCCTCCAAATCAGATTGGCTTGCTTTTTTCGCTACTTCTGCATTAGTTGCGGCTAATTCTTCTTTGCTTGCTTTTTTCTCTACTTCCGCATTCGTTGCGGCTAATCCTTTTTCAAGATTAGATACTTTACCTGATATACCCTCTACACTATTGATCGTATTTTTAATGGTATCTGACAATCCATACGTAATTTTACCATTCTCATCTGTTGTAACACTTAAACCATCTTTAGCAGTAAAGGTCACTTCACCATCCCTTGATAATTCCCAACGTTTTGCTGTTTTAGCTGGATTACCTTCTTCCACTTTGAAAGTTAGGCTTCTTTGTTTAAGGGTTTGAACTTGTGCTTTGGCATCATTTGCAGTTTGTGATGCAGTATTTGCAAGTTGTTTAGCGGCATCTGCAGTCTCTTTAGCATTATTGGCAACATTTTTTGCCGTACTTGCATAACCTACAGATGTATTTGCAGTATTCAATGCAGCACTGGCTGTAGGGCTCGCCTGTTTGGCATTATTCTCTGCACGTGTAGTGGCAGCATTAGCATTTCCTGCTTTTGTTTCTGCTCGCTCAGCAGAAGCTACCGCACTTTCAATACGCCCTTTCGTTGCTTCAGATAAATCATAAATAATTTCGCCATTGCCGTTTGTTGTAACAGAAAGTGCGGCTGTCGCACCAAAAGTAATCTTATTAGTTTCGAGAGTTCCTGCTTTGCCTGATTTGTTTGAAGCTACATTTTTACCATTAGCAACATCATATTCATGTTTTTTTAATGTACTAACATACTGTTCATTCTTAACAAGACGCTCTGTTAAATTTAATCTTTGCTGGATTGCTTCACTAATTTGCTGACTAAATGTATTATGATCTGTTTGTTATTGAAGCTGTAATCGATTATGTGCAGATTCAAGATTGTCCTGCTCTTTTTTAAGAGCATTGTGGTTGCTTTCAATCGATGTAGCTCGATCTTCAAGTTTGGTTGCTCTATTTTCTACTGCACTCACATTTTGATTAGTGGTAAAAAGCTGCCCTGTAGTAACCGCAGCCTTACCATTTTGTTGAATTGCACTTTCTTTAATATTCCAAATTTGTTTATTGCCAGCTTCAATGCCATTAGAATTAATGGTTACACCACCTGCATAAACTGATCCCGAAGCAGTTAAATTCAACGTATTATTTAAAGTATATTGAATCCCACTATTTTTAACAGCGGAAGCAATAATATTGCTATTACCTGAAGTAAAAGTAATCTCGTTACCATCTTTTAATGTCCACGTTTTAGCATCTTGTGTTCCTACTTTAAATTTATAGGTGGTTGATTTATCAGCTTTGGCTAATTTAATTGCATCTAAATTTTCACCTACTGTTTTTAAAGCAGAATATAGCTGACCGCCATTTACTGCATCTGTTGACGATTCTGTTAATGCACCATTTACCACATATTGAAGTTGGCGAAGCAATTTATCATTACCAATAGAAAAAACATAACTTGTATCAGCTAATTTTGTTGCATCTGGTAAAGCGTAAGAATAGTTACCAATTTGCGTAGCACCTGATGCTACAATACCTGCTGATGTAGTTGCCCCGCTACCTAAAGCCACAGAATTTTTAAAAGTTGCTTTCGCATCAGAACCGATGGCTGTTGCTTTAAAATGCTGTGCTTTCACATTAATACCAATCGCAATAGCATTTCCTTTTCCAGCCCCTTGTCCTGACTTCGATGTTTCTCCAGCAATAGTTGCACTACCAGGTTTAGATTTATCAGGCTTATATTCTGAACCAATAGCAATAGAACCATCGCCATAAGACACAACGCCAACGCCAATAGATAGAGCATTATTGCCTACAGAAGTACCGCCCCCAATAGCGATACCATCAGTACCACTATTTTTTATTTCATTTCGACCAGCAGTCACGCCACTTGCAAATGAGGGTAATAAACATAAGCTAATTAAAGTTAATTTAAAAAAACTTTTTAATGTTTTAGGAGAAGATAATGAATTAGAACTTGAAGAGCTTTTTCCGTGTCCTTTAGCCAATTCTGAAACAACAACTAAACTTTGGGTTACGTGATTCCAAATCGTTTTAAAAATTTTATTCATAGATATGATCCTTCACTCTGAGCAGAAAAATGGTGGATAAAATAGCAAAATGCCTATTTTTTATAGGAGAACTGATGGATTATCTATCCAATTTATATGCTAATCAATGGAGTGAAATGTAAAGAAAAGTAAACTTTCAAAGATTAAAATAAAATGGAGTTTTATTCACTAAATAAACAAAAAGAGAGAAATTTGATTAAAATAGATTAGAAATGAGTGAAAAAGGCAATAAAAAACAAAAAGCGGTTGATTTCTGCAAATTTTTTGCAAAAAGCAACCGCTTGCTTGGAGTAAATTTATTTTAAAAATGGATTGTGAATTTTTTCACGTCCGATAGTGGTATGAGGTCCGTGACCTGGGATAATAATAAAATCATCATCTAAATCGAACATTTTAGTTCGAATGGTTTCAAGTAGTTGATCAAGACTGCCCATATAGAGGTCGGTTCGCCCTATACTGTCTTTAAACAGCACATCGCCTGTAAAGGCGATTTTATTTTCAAAATCGAAAAAGCCGATATGACCTGGTGCGTGTCCTGGAAGATGACGAATTTCAAAATTCAAACTACCAACGCTAATTGTATCGCCTTCATTTAACCAATGATCGGGTAAAAAACCTTGAACGGGTGGAATGCCAAACATTTCGCACATTTGTGGCAACTGCTCGAAAAGAGGTTGATCGGCTTTGTGTGAGCCGTAAACTTCAACACCAAAATGGTCGCGGACTTTTTCTACCGCCATAATGTGATCGAGATGCCCGTGCGTCAGTAATAGTTTTTCGACTTTCAAGTCTTGCGATTCAACGAATTGAATAATTTTGTCAGCGTTATCGCCTGCATCGATAATCGCTGCGTTTTTGTTGTCATCCCAAATAATGGTGCAATTTTGCTGGAATGGGCTGACGGGAATAATTTGTAAATTGAACATAAGAAA
Source organism: uncultured Haemophilus sp. (assembly GCA_963545995.1). GTDB lineage: Bacteria > Pseudomonadota > Gammaproteobacteria > Enterobacterales > Pasteurellaceae > Haemophilus_A. Next base: position 313 of record CAUUKJ010000023.1, on the reverse strand, counting down.
TGACCGCTTGTCTTTAAAATCTATATCACTCCCCTCTCTCTGCCAAAAATTGCCTACGCAATTTTCGGCTGTCTCTCTCCCTCAAGGGGAGAGAGTGGACCTTTCTTTGATTTAGTAAAAATCACCAAACCAAAACCCTCGCCCCTTGAGGGAGAGGGATAATTTCACTTCGTTCAGAAGTGAAATTCGGGAGAGGGGTAAGCGGTCAAAAATGACCGCTCGTTTGTAAAATCTATATCATTCCCCCTCTCTCTGCCAAAAATTGCCTACGCAATTTTCGGCTGTCTCTCTCCCTCAAGGGGAGAGAGTGGAC
>CAUUKJ010000022.1:0-39075 GCA_963545995.1 uncultured Haemophilus sp. | reverse complement strand
CGGCTGTCTCTCTCCCTCGAGGGGAGAGAGTGATTTTCTTTGATTTACCAAAAAACCTAAGTCCTAAAGAACAACCCTCGCCCCTTGAGGGAGAGGGATATATCCCTTTGGGGTATTGCTTTTACCCATTTTTTAACGTATCAAAAATCACTTCCGCCAATGCTTTTGAAATACCTGGTACGGATTCAATTTCTTCAAGCGTTGCGGATTTCACGCCTTGCATTCCGCCCAAATATTTTAACAACGCTTGGCGGCGTTTTGCCCCTACGCCTGCGATGGATTCCAAACCGCTTTCGGTAAAGGCTTTTTGGCGTTTTTTGCGGTGACCTGTGATGGCGTGATTGTGCGATTCATCGCGGATATGCTGAATCAAATGCAATGCTGGGCTGTCGGGCGGTAGATGAATTTCCTTATCCCATTTGCTGATGAGCAAAGTCTCCAAGCCTGCTTTTCGCTCCACGCCTTTTGCCACGCCAATCAGTAGCGGTTTGGTTTTATCCCAAGGTACGTCCATTTGGGCGAAAGTTTCCAAGGCTCGATTAAGTTGTCCTTTGCCGCCATCAATAAAAATAATATTGGGGATTTTCTCTGGCTCAAGCGGTTTGTCATACCGTTTCAGCAAGGCTTGCTCCATTGCTGCGTAATCATCGCCGCCTGTGATTCCTTCGATATTAAAACGACGATAATCGGATTTCAACGGTCCATTTTCGTTAAACACCACGCAAGAGGCAACCGTTTGATTGCCCATTGTGTGGCTGATGTCAAAACATTCCATTCTGGTAATTTTTGGCAAAGAAAGCACCGCTTGTAACGCCTCGTAACGAGCTTTAATATGTGAATCTTGTTGTAGTTGCAGCGTGAGAGCAGCTTGAGCGTTGGTTTTTGCCAATGCCAAATAGCGACTTTTTTCGCCACGCACATTAGCAGTAATGCTCACTTTATGTCCTGCTTGTTCGCTTAATACCTCTTCCAAGGCTTTCGCCTCGCTCACCGCGTGATCGATAATAATCTGGTGCGGAATGGTGCGGTGTTGGTTCATTTGCAAATAGAATTGCCCGATAAAAGTATCGCTCAACTCCGCCAATTCGGTATGATTCGGCACTTTCGGAAAATAGCTGCGATTGCCCAGAATTTTACCCTGACGCACAAACAAAATATGCACGCAAGCAATGCCGTGCTGATAAGCAATGGAGATAATATCCAGATCGTCCAAACGCTCGTTTGAGACAAATTGTTTCTCTGTTACCGCTCGTACTTGCTGGATTTGATCGCGAAAACGAGCCGCAGCTTCAAAATCCAGATCTTCCGCCGCCTTTTCCATTTTAGCAATTAAATGCTCAATGACTTTCTGATCTTTGCCTTGCAAGAAAAGACGAACAAGCTGCACTTGTTGGTCGTATTCCTGCTGCGAACAATAGCCTTCCACACACGGACCAAGGCATCGCCCGATTTGATATTGCAAGCAAGGGCGTGAGCGGTTTTTGTAGAAATTGTCTTCACATTGACGAATTGGGAAGATTTTTTGCAGCAAATTCAAGGTTTCTCGCACCGCTCCCGCATTGGGGTAAGGTCCGAAATATTCGCCCGCCACTTTTTTACTACCGCGAAAGCTGGCTAACCGCGGATGTTTATGCTTAGTAAGCAAAATGTAGGGATAGGATTTATCGTCACGTAACAGCACGTTATAACGCGGCTGATTTTCCTTGATGTAGTTGTGTTCTAACAACAAGGCTTCCGTTTCAGAATGGGTAATCGTGGTTTCAATATGAGCAATTTGAGCCACCAATGCTTCTGTTTTTCGGCTAGAAAGGTTGGTGCGGAAATAGCTCGATAAGCGTTTTTTCAAATCTTTCGCCTTGCCCACATAAATAATCGTGCCTTTGCTATCGTACATCCGATAAACACCTGGCAAATGTGGCACATTGGCTAAAAACGCTTTGGCATCAAATTGGCTCATTTTGACCTCAAGACTTAAACGAATAAAGCGGTCATTTTAGCGGGATTTTTTGCAAGAAAATAGCCCTAAGTCAAATAACAAAGGGCTAATTGATTATTGTGCTAACGTCTTAACCAATCCAATCACACTTTGGATTTCATCATTCGACAATTTCCCTTCTTTAACAAATTTCACTTTGCCGTTTTTATCAAGCACGATAATTGCACTCTCTTTGCCTTTCAAGCCCCACGCATTTTTTACGCTGCTTTGATCGTCTAATACAACTTGGCTGTGTGGGTTTTCTTTCTTGCCATTTTCTGCACTGCTTTTTACAAAAAGCCCTGTGCCAACAACCGCATCATCTGAGTTGATTATTGTCGTGGTTTGATATTTAGCTTGATTGAAATGAGCGGCTTTAATCGCATCAATCACTGCTTGATTTTTCTCTTTTGCGGCACTTCTACCTGCTAGATGATGCACAATGCGAACTTTGCCGTTTAAAGCGGTTGATTTCCACGGCTGAAATGCAATGTCTTTGCCGTTTAACACGATTTCACCTTTGTCCGTAACACTGACTTGTGGAAGAGATTGCTCAAGTTTGAGACTGTTGGCAAAAGCTGTGCCGCTGAATAAAATTGCACTGCTAATAAGTGCGAGTGTTGTTTTTTTCATATAAATAAAGTCCTTCTAAAATTATGGCAATTACGTTGCTTTTATGTTGCAATTGAATTGCTCTTGCGTAGCAACTGTGTTGCTCTTATATAGGAGCGTGCTGAGCACGCCCTTTTTACATCAAAGATACATCCGGGCGTGTGCAACACGCCCCTACAGATCAAAATTAGGTATTAATGATTACCAACTGCCGCCAGCACCGCCACCGCCTGATGAACCGCCGCTGAAACTATCGCCACTTCCGCGACTGCCACCGCCTAAACCTCCACCAAAGCCACCACCGAATCCGCTTGAGCCAAATCCTCCATTACGACGAGATGCACGCATCATTTCGCGTCCTAATTGTTCCGCCATACTTGGGCTGACATAGCGACTATTTCCTCGAGGGTAGAAAATCACAAAAATGATAAGCCCTATTCCTAAGAAAAAGAGTAAACCATCAATATCATCGAACGGTTGTTGTTCTTCGCCATAGCTGTCGTAGGCAGCATATTCGCCATTAATGGCTGCCATAATCGCTGATAGCCCGCTCGCAATACCTTCGGCATAGCGTTCTTGTTTGAAATAGGGCGTAATATTGTGACGAATAATAGTAGAAGCCGTTGCGTCAGGTAACGCTCCTTCAATACCGCGACCTGTGGCAATAAAGAGTTTGCGGTCGTTTTTGGCAACGAGCAATAATACACCATTATTCTCGTTGTTTTTGGTACGACCAATGCCCCATTTGTTGAATAAATTGGTCGCATATTGGGCAACCTCTTCGCCTTGTGTGGTCGGCACAATTGCCACAATAATTTGTGAGCTGGTTTTAGAGCGGTTTTCAATCAACGCATTTTCAAGCGTTCGCCACTCTTGTTGGCTGAGCGTATTGGTGTAATCGTTCACGTAATAAAACGGATCTGGGGCTTTCGGGTATTCCACCGCAAAGCTACTCAAGCTACACAGCAGTAAAAACAACCCAAATAAGCGATCAAATTTTGAGAAAAGTTTACGCATCATTTAATCGCCACCTCATTCGGTAATTCGTCCACATCATCACTTTGATAAGGGAAATGAGCTGCCAATTGCACCTCAACTTGCTTAATTCCCGCACAAATTGCTTCTGTGTATTGTCCTTGTTGGCAATACTGTTTCATCGCATCATAAACCGTTTGCCAGAAATCTTGCCCCACTTTGGCGTGAATGCCTTGATCGCCAATCACCGCTAAGTGATGAGGCTTAAAAGCAAGGTAAATCAAAACGCCATTCCGTGCGGCTGTTTTGTGCATATTGAGTTCTGCGAAAAGTTGTTCGGCACGAGCAATCGCGTCTAATTTACTGCTGTTTTTACGCTCAGTGACCACTCGCAATTCAGCTGAAGTTTGCTGTTCAAGATGGGCGATTGCCTGTTCAATTTGAGCGGTATCAATGGGGAGTTTTTTGGAAAAAAAGGGGATGAGGGACATTTTAACTCCTTTGAATATAACCCTCGCCCCTTGAGGGAGAGGGATAATTTCAATTCGTTTAGAATTGAAATTTGGGAGAGGGGGCGGTGTCTTATATACCCCTCTCTCTGCTTGAAATTGCCTAACGCAATTTCAAGCTGTCTCTCCCTCAAGGGGCGAGAGTTGTTTTAATTAAAATTCACCACAGGAGCTTTCTCAGCACCTGCTTCAGCTTTAAATTGTGGTTTTGCTTTGAAACCCATTAACATTGCGGCAATTTTAGTTGGCATTTCACGTACTTGTTTGTTGTACTCTTTTACTGCCGCATTGTAGTTATTACGCTCTGTATTAATGCGGTTTTCTGTGCCTTCTAACTGAGCTTGTAGGTTTAAAAAACCTTCGTGAGCTTTTAATTCTGGGTATTTTTCAACGGTCACTAACAAGCGTGAGAGCGAAGAGTTTACATCCTGTTGAGCCGCTTGGAATTTTGCCATTTCTTCTTCTGTTGCCGTATTTGGGTTAATGGTTACTGCGGTTGCTTTAGAGCGAGCGTCCATTACCGCGGTTAAGGTCTCTTTCTCAAAATTTGCTTGACCTTTCACTGCATTCACTAAGTTTGGAATGAGATCAGCACGGCGTTGATAAGCCGATTCCACATTACCCCATACGGAGTTAATGTCTTCTTCCGCACGCATTAAATCGTTGTATTTAGTGAGAGAGTAACCGCCTAAACCAACGACAGCAATTAACACAATCCATAAAATTTTTTTCATAAAAGTTCCTTTAAATTGACGAAGTTAAGAAAACGGGGATTGTATAAAGCAATCCCCATAAAAGCGAGTAAAATTACAAATGCTTACAAAGCATTTATTTTTGTGGAGCATTAGACAATAATTTCGTCAATAATTCCCAGTAAATTTGTACTGCTGGAATATGCACTTTTTCATCTGGCGAATGGGCGTTGCGAATGGTTGGTCCAATGGAAACTAAGTCCATATTTGGATAAACCTCTTTAATTAAGCCACATTCTAAGCCCGCGTGAATCACTTTAATTTTGGCTTCATAACCTAACACTTCATCGTAGATTTTTTTCGTTAATGCGGTAATTTCAGAATTTGGTGCAGGCTCCCAACCAGGATAGTTGCCAGAATATTCCACGCTTGCCCCAGTTAATGCCGCCAACGCATTTAAGCGGCTACGCACTTCTTGTTTGCCACTCTCTACTAATGAACGCGATAAAATCGTACCGACCAGTTGATCATTTTGCAATGCAAGCACACCGATGCTTAATGAAGTTTCTACCACATCTTTTACCGCATCGCTGTTGCGAATAACGCCATTTGGTAACAGGGTCAAGAACTGTAATGCGGTTTCCGTTGATTTTGCCGTGAACGCTTTTTCCGTTTTGCTTGCAGGCTCTGCGATTAAGGTTAAATTCGGCTCTGCCAAGTGATACTCGGCTTTAAATTGAGCTTGTAATTGCTCAATGCAAGCGGTTGTTTTTGCTACATCTTTTACCAAAATCGTTGCGTGTGCTTCACGCGGAATCGCATTACGTACCGAACCGCCTGCGATATTCACAAGCTGGAATGGCGTTGTTTGATGTAAGTCAGACAAAATGCGGGTTAAGAGTTTAATCGCATTGACGCGGTTGGTGTGAATGTCGCAGCCAGAGTGTCCACCACGCAAGCCTTTTAGCGTGATTTGTAATGCGTTGCCTTCAGCCGTTTCAAACTCAACAGGGATATGAATTTCTACGTTTTCACCGCCTGCACAGCCGATATAAATTTCGCCGTTATCTTCGGTATCGGTGTTGATCATAATGTCAGACGTTAGCCAATTTGGACGTAAACCTAACGCACCTTCCATTCCCACTTCTTCGCTCATTGTTAAAAGCACTTCAATTTCTGGATGAGCTAAGTCGGTTGAAGAGAGCACTGCAAGGCAAGAGGCTAAACCGATGCCGTTATCTGCGCCAAGCGTGGTGCCTTTGGCTTTGACCCATTCACCCTCTTGATAAGGTTGAATTGGGTCTTTTAAGAAATCGTGAACGGTGCTGGCATTCGCTTGCGGCACCATATCTAAATGGGCTTGCAATGCGATGGTGTGGCGGTTTTCCATTCCTGCTGTTGCAGGTTTGCGAATTAAAATATTGCCTGCTTCATCACGTTCAACGAAAAGTTGCTGGGATTTTGCCCAATTGACGATAAATTCAGCGAGCTGTTCTTCGTGGTAAGAGGGATGCGGGATCTCGCAAATTTTATCGAACCATTGCCATAGTTGTTGCGGGGCTAAAGATGATATTTCGGACATATAAACCTCTTGTAAATCTGTCTGTTGGTAAAAAGAAATGCAAATTTTACCGCTTGTAGAATGAATTTTTGAAAAGCGATAAAGAATGTAAGGAAATAATAGCACGAATGCTATTTTTAGGTTAGAATAACGCAATTTTTTTATTCGGCGAACAGAAAATTCGTCGATTTTTTATATTTTGGGATCAAGTTATGAGCGAAAAATACACAAATGAAAAATATGTTGTGACGTGGGATATGTTCCATATGCACGCACGCAAATTAGCAGAGCGTTTATTGCCTGCTTCACAATGGAAAGGTATTATTGCAGTAAGTCGTGGCGGTTTATTCCCTGCTGCGGTGCTTGCTCGTGAATTAGGTATTCGTCACGTTGAAACGGTGTGTATTGCAAGCTACGATCACGATAACCAAGGTGAATTAAAAGTATTACACGCAGCAGATACCGATGGCGAAGGTTTCATCGTTGTTGATGATTTAGTAGATACAGGTAACACTGCTCGCGAAATTCGCAAAATGTATCCAAAAGCGAAATTTGTTACCGTATTCGCAAAACCTGCAGGTGCACCATTAGTGGATGACTATGTGATTGATATTCCTCAAGAAACTTGGATCGAGCAACCTTGGGATTTAGGCATCTTATTCGTTCCACCGCTTACCAAAAAATAATTGATAGAAAAATGGGTAATGAAGTGGATTCGTTACCCATTTTACGATCTTAGCCTTATGTTTTTAGCTTTGAGGTTATTTTATGAGTTTAGGGAATTTATATATTTTATCTGCCCCAAGCGGTGCAGGAAAATCATCGCTTATTAATGCGTTATTAGCCGATTTGCCTCGCAATGAAGTGAGCTTATCGATTTCTCATACCACCCGCAATCCACGCCCAGCGGAAGAAGATGGCGTGCATTACTATTTTACGACGCACGCAGAATTTGAAGCTTTAATCGAAAAAGAGCACTTTTTAGAGTGGGCGGAAGTGTTTGGCAATTATTACGGCACATCGCTGCCAATGATTGAAAAATCGCTTGAGCAAGGCATTGATGTGTTCTTAGATATTGACTGGCAAGGGGCAAGACAAATTCGTCAAAAAGTGCCGAATGTCAAAACCATTTTTATTTTGCCACCTTCTCGTGAAGAATTGAAAAAACGCCTTGTTGGACGCGGTCAAGATTCGGAAGAGACCATCGCAAAACGTATGGCAGAAGCAGAATCAGAAATGAGTCACTACAACGAGTTTGATTACGTGATTGTAAACGATGATTTCCAACAAGCTTTATCGGAACTTAAAGCGATTTTAACTGCCGAACGTTTGAAATTATCTTCACAGGAAATTTGCCATAAAGGGCTAATTGAACAGCTTTTAGCGAAATAATCACAGCATTGTTCTTCTGTAGGGGCGTGTTAAACACGCCCTTTTATAATATAAGGAATCTGAATGAAATTATCCAAATTAACTTTTGCGGTGGCATTAGGTTTAGCCTTATCTGCGTGTTCAAATATGAGCAACGATGGTTCGTTAAACCAAGCTCAAGAAACCTATCAAAATTACGAAAATATTACTAAACAATTCTCTGTGGATGAGCAATGGTGGCGTGGTTATAACGATCCACAATTAAATGCGTTGGTTGATCAAGCGATTAAAAATAACCTCGATTTAGCGAAAAGTGCGATTGCGGTAAACCGTGCACTTTATAATGCCAACTTAGTAGGGGCGAACTTGGTGCCGACTTTTAGCGGCTCTGGTTCATCTTCAGCATCAAAAGGGATTGGTTCAAGCAGCAATACCAACTCAGTTGGCACATCAACAGTGAGCAATACAGCAAGTTTTAACTTAAGCTACACCGTCGATTTATGGCGTCGTTTGGCGGATACCGCAAGTGCTGCTGAATGGGAACACAAAGCAACGGTTGAAGATTTAAAATCAGCACGTCTTTCATTGATTAACTCTGTTGTGGCAACTTACTATCAAATCGCATATTACAAAGATGCGATTGCAGTAACACAGCGTACGATTAAAAACTACGAGCAAATTAGCAACATTTTAAATAATAAATTAAAAGTAGGAGCTATTGACCCGTTAGCGGTAGAGCAGGCTCAACAAGCAACATTAAGTGCTCGTAACAGCGTGGTAGGATTAGAATCTAACCTTAAAACCGCTGAGCAAACAATGCGTAATTTGCTAAATCTTCAGCCAAATCAACCGCTTCCATCACAATATCCAAATATTCTTAACGTGAAATTACAAGGCGTGGATACCGATGTGCCTGTTTCTGCGATTGCAAACCGTCCAGATGTGGCGGCACGTTTAAGCCGTTTACAGAGTGCGTTTAAAACATTAACCGCAACCGAGAAAAGCTGGTTCCCAACTTTAACTTTAGGTGGAGCAATTTCAGGTAGTGCTCGTTCGGCATCAAATGTGGCGGATAACCCAATCGCAAACGGGGTATTCTCGTTTGATTTACCGTTCTTAGATTGGAACCGTGTGAAAAATAACGTAAAAATCTCAGAAGCAGATTACGTAACGGCTCGTATGAACTACGAACAAACGATTACGAGTGCATTAAACGAAATCGACACTTATTACTACGCTTACAACCAAGCACGTAGCAGCTTAAGTTTATTGCAACAAACCTATGAGAAAAACCGTAAAATCAGCACGTATTACCAAAATCGTTACAATCAAGGTGTTTCTGAATTCCGTGATTGGATTAGTGCGATGAATACTGAGCTTAGCTCACAAATTTCAGTGTTAAATCAAAAATATGCGATTTTAACGAACGAAAATTTAGTGTACCAATCAATGGCGGGGAAATACGCTCGTTAATTTGGTATTTTATCTAAAAAAATAAGCCCCTAATTTAGGGGCTATTTTATAGGATAATCTGTGATTTATTTTCCATCCCACGCTTGAATTGCATCTAAACGTGCTTTGACTTTGCTTTGAGTATCGCCTTTAAAATAATCTTTTGCTAAACCACCTTCAAAGCCACCGTAGTTCGGGTTCGGTAACACAATGTAAGTTTTACCAAATTTCGCTTGGTTGTCTTTTACGAAAGCACTACGTTCATCGTTTAATTTACCGTGAACATCATCACCGAAGTCATCTAAATTATCGCCCACATAAAGTACGATTTCATAGCCTTGTTTTTCAATTTCTGCAAAACGAGCTGCTTTGGCTGATTTATCTTTTTTCAAGTAAAGTGCTGAATCATCCACGCCTTCAAAGCCTAAACGTTTCATATCATCCACAGTACCCGCTTTTTCTGTGCTGTCTTTACGGTTAGTCACGTAGAACATTTTACCTTTGTGAGAATTAACGTAGTTGTTGAATTCCACCGCACCAGGCACGGCACGAGATTGACGAGCATCTACCCAACGAGTCCAGTCTTTGCCATCAAAACCTTTGTTGTTTTGTACTTGCCAGCCAGCGTATGGGCTGTTATCTAACATAGTTTCGTCTAAGTCCACCACAACCGCTTTTTTCTTACCTTTTGCCACTTTTGCGTGATCAAACGCCACTTTTGCTGTGTTATATGCTTGGTAAGCAAGTGCTTTATATTCGCCAGAGGTTTGCATCCAGTTAATGCCTAAAACCGCTTGTTGTTGCAATTGTGCTTCTGCGTGTGCTTGGGCATCCATTTTGTGAGCACAGCCCGTTAACACTAATGCAGATAAGGTTGCTAATACGCCAACTTTTAAGGTTGTTTTCATCTTGTTGTTCCTTCTTTAATTGATGGGTTATAAACAAATAGAGCGGTCATATTTTTGCGGGAATTTGCAAATTTTCCAAGTAAAAATAGTTGAAAGTGTGATTTAGATCACGTTTTCCTTTGCGATTCATATCGTTCTCTACGCAAAAGAAGCATTATTCCATCTCTTTCACCACCACAGGCTCAAATTCTGTTTTACGAGCAAAATTGGCTTCGCGAAAGTTTATCGGGAAATAGCAAGCAAATTCGCGTTGTTTGAATTTTTTAAGCGGTGGCTTTTGAATACATTTTTTCTGAGCAAAAGGGCAACGAGGTCCTAATCGGCAGCCAATAGGCATTTCTTGTAACATCGGCACGCTGCCTTTTAGGGTATTCAAATGGCTTTTTGCTACTAATGGCTGTGAAAAATCGGGGATGCTGTTGAGTAAAGCCGAAGTGTAGGGATGCAACGGTTTATTGACAATATCCTCTTTGCTGCCAATTTCAACCGTTTGCCCGCAATAAAGCACGTTAAACGAATCCACCCACGGGGCGATATTTTTCATATCGCTACTCACAAGCAGAATTGAAGTCCCCAAATTTTTATTCATACTTGAAAGCAAGCGATAGATTTGTAATTGGGTTGTTGCTTCCATTGTATTGGTTGGTTCGTCTGCTATCAATAAACGTGGCTGATTGGCAATCGCCATCGCAATCATCACTTTTTGAGCTTCGCCTTCGGTGATATCGCTTGGGTAACTTTGCATAATGCCTTTGTGGTCGCGAATGCCCACACGGTGCAATAATTCAATCGATTTTCTTTTTTTCCAGCCGAACCATTGCCACCATTTGCCTTTAAATTGCACGGTTTTAATCAGCTGTTTACCGATGGTTTCACTCGGATCAAGACTTAATAACGCATCTTGAAAGACCATTGAAATTTGCTCGCCCACCACTTTTCGGCGTTGTGCTACGGGCAATTTGAGCAATTCGGTATCGTTAAAGCGAAAACGGTCAGCGGTAACAATCCATTCATCTTTCAATACGCCACAAATCACTTTAGCAATTAAACTTTTGCCTGAACCCGATTCTCCTACCAAGCCGCAGACTTCGCCTTCATCTAAGGTAAGGTTGATGTTATCCACCATTTTGACACGCCCGTTCGGGGTGTTGATCTCAATGCTGAGATGTCGAATATCTAAAAGTGCCATACCTTAAATCCTAAAAATACGAAGATGCCCGATGTTTTTTCAACACGCGAATCAGGCTATTGCTTAACAGCGTAACTACTAAAATGCTAAAGGTAATCGCAAGCCCTGGCAGAATGATTGTCCACGGGGCAATATAAACCAGTTCCGCAGAATCTCGAATCATCGTACCCCATTCGGGCGTACCACTTTTCGCCCCTAACGCAATAAAACTCAACGCACTAATATCTAAAATAGTGAAGATAAAATAATTAGAGATCTCTTTAATGGCGACAACGGTAAGATTCGGCAAAATAACCTCGCGAATTAGCGTTTTTTTATCCGCCCCATCAAGCCGCAGTGTGACCGTATATTCACGTTTTAGCTCGAATTGGGTTACTTGGTAAATGCGATGAATAAAATGCGGCAAAAGAGCCAAGAAAATCGCAAACATAGCATTTAATAGGCTTGATTCCATCAATGCTGCGATAATGATGGTAATCAGCAATACGGGAATAAACGAGAAAATATCGAACAAATGACTTAAAAAAGAGACCGATTTGCCCTGATTTAAACCTGAAAATACGCCAATAAATCCACCAATCAGCCCAATTGCTAAGCAAACTAAAAGCGAAGCCCCTGCTGAATAGTAAAAGCCTGCGATGATTCGGCTGAAAATATCTCTGCCTAAATCATCGGTGCCAAAAAAATGGCTAATTTGACCGCTTGCATCCCACGATGGCGGCAATAATTCTAGCCCGACGAATTGTTGATCGTCTGCATAAGGGGCGATAAGCTTACCTGCGAAAACCAGCACCAATAACGCAAGGAAAAGATAGAGGCTAATGAGGGAGACTTTATCTTGGCGAAAGCTCTGCCAAATTGCTCGGAAATAGTGGCTTTCTCGGAAAAATTCAGGTTCTTTATTTTGCATACCAATCCTTTTTCTGTGATGGGTCTAACAAGGTTTTGAGAAAGCTCGTGAATAAATCCACTAAAAGCACAAACGCCCCGATAACCACGACACCTGCGGAGATCGCGTTGTAATCTTGCTCGCTTAACGCATAAATCAGCCAGCGTCCGATGCCGCCCCAGCTAAAAATATTTTCAATCAACATTCCAAAAGCAAAAATCACGGTAAAGTGGCGAGTAATCGTTGGAATTAACGCGGGAAGAGTATTGCCCAACACGTGGCTACGAAAAATTTTAAATGCTGACCAACCACGCGTTTGAGCTACTTTTATGTAATTTTGCTTCATCACATAATTCGCCCGTTCTTGAGTAAAACGCATTACTTCTAAAATAGAAGGCACACCAAGCACTAAAGTTGGCAGAATCAAATGGTGCAATGCACTTTGCATCATTTTGAGTTGGTAAGGCGAATTTGTCAAAAAAATATCGAGAATACGAAAACCTGTAAGCGGTTCAATTGCGTAAATAGGATGCAAATCGCCTACTGAGGCAATTTCCCAATGGTTGACCGAAGCATAATAGAGCAGCAACAAAGCGAGCCAAAACACTGGCACAGCAAAACTGACCGAACCAAACCACGTGAGGATTTTACCAAAGGTACTTTTTTGCATATACGCCACGAGAAATCCCATCGGCAAGCCAATAATAAGCGAAAGCAACAAAGCCGATAGGCAAAGCGTGATGGTTGCAGGGAAGACGCTGAGAACTTGAATCGTGAGCGGTTCACCGTTGATGTAGCTGATACCAAGATCGGCTTGTAGCAGGCTAGCAACATAGCGGAAATAGCCTTTCATCATCCCAAGCCCGTTGAGCGAGTTCAGCGGATCCCGCAACAAAATGTTGTAGCTGATGATAGAGAGAATTATCAGGGTAATCAGCGTTAATAAAAATCTTCGTAAAAGTGCAACTAACATAATTTGATCACGTTATTTTGGGGCTTTTTTTAGCTTAATTTCCGACAATTTCACCTGCCCAAGCGGGTTAATCGCAATATTATCGACCCGTTTATTCACCAGTAACAAGCGTTTCGCATTTACAAGCGGTAAAATTGGCAACTCTTGTCGCAAAATATCTTGCGTAAGATGATAAATCATCCCTTGCACTTCACGGCTTGAGCTAGATTTCGCAATACGTAACAGCAAATCAAAATAAGGATTACACCAATTCGCTAAATTCGTTACATCTTTTTGTGAATCGCAAGATAGAATCGGGGTTAAAAAACTGTTCGGATCCACATTGTTTGCCAGCCAACCTGTGAGGATAAGGTCGTAATCCGCCTTGCCTTGTGTGAATTGTTGAGCGATATAAGCTCGGCTCACAGGAATTAAATTCACTTTAATCCCGATTTTTGCCAAATCAAAACGGATCATTTCCGCCATTTTCATTGGATGTAAATTAAACACGCGTTTATCGTCCACTACCCAGAAATTCAGCTTTTTTTTCGGTAACGAGAGATTTTCTATCGCAATTGGTGTCACAAATGGCTCTTTACCGTAACTATCTTGCCACAATACTTCAGGCAAAATTTGATCGGCAACGTGAGCACTGCCAAAGAAAAGATGTGATGCAATGCGCCGACGATCAACCGCCTGTGTAATAGCTTTTCGCAATGCGATATTTTGCATCACGCTACTTTTCATATTAAAGGCAAGAAACGCCAAATTCGCCCCATCGCTTTCGATATGTTGTTCAGTTGGAATTTGCGATAACTGGCTTGGCTCAGGAAATGCCACCACATCACATTCATTGTTAAGAAATTTTGCCAATCTTCCCGTACCGTCCGATGAAAAATCGACCACCATATTCTCAATATGCGCTTTTTTACCCCAATATTTGGCGTGTGGCTGCAAGCGAATATAGTCTGATTGTGTCAGGCTAGAAAGTTGGTAAGGTCCTGTGCCTATCGGCAATAAATCTAGCTGTGGCAAGTTTTCATCCGCATTAAGCTGTAAAGCGTACTCTTTCGATAAAATCACTGCATACTGGCTTGCTAAATGCGATAACAACGCCTGATCAGGCTCGGTCAGCGTGATTTTAACCGTATGAGCGTTGACATCTTCAATCTTGGCGATTTTCTTTTTCAAGGCAATGCTTTCAAAATAAGGGTAGTAAGCCAAATTCGCCTTATTGCGATACGCCATCATCTGAGCTTGGCGGAATTCGCCGCTATTTTCATCGCTTTTATTCAACGCAGGCAAATCGCCTGCTATGCCCATCATTCGATTCAGCGAGAAAATCACATCTTCCGCATTAAATTTACGAGTGGGGGTAAACCAGCGAGTGGTATGGAACGACACATTTTTGCGTAGCGAAAGCGTAATCACCAAACCATCTGGGCTAATGCTGTAATGCTCCACCAAGATAGGTTTGAGCTGATTGGTTTTCGGGTCAAGCTCAAACAGTTTGTCGTAAATCTGATCGGTCACCACATTCACGTTCGCACCCATATCCGCTTGTTGCGGATTGAGCGAAAAACTAGAAGCATTAGTGCAATAAATCAGACTGCTGTTTCGCAATGGCTCTGGCACTTTAGGGGCTGCGTAAGCGGTCGAATTTAGCCCCCAGATTGCAAAATTGGCAAAAAACAGCAGAAATTTCACTGCTTGAAAATGCGTTTTCATAAACCTCTCTCAAGCGTTATTTGCTGTTAATGCCATAAGCACGCAATTTGTTTGCAATGGCGGTGTGGGAAATGCCAAGACGCTGAGCGAGTTTTCGCGTGCTTGGGTATTCCGCGTAAAATTTACGTAACAAGGCTTCTTCATATTGAGCCATCATTTCTTCTAGCGTGCCTGATTCGGGTAAATTGGTGGGCTGCTCGTTCGCGTGATTTGGCAAATCTAAATCTTTTACTGATAAACGATAGCTGTGAGCAAGGCTGCAAGCTCGATAAAGCACGTTGTATAACTCACGCAAATTACCTGTCCAACTGTATTTGCCCAAAGCATTTAGGAAATCTTGGTCGTACTCTAATTTCGATACGCCTAACAATTTACTGATTTCACTGACAAAATGGTCGGTAAGCAATGGTAAATCGCCTAAACGTTCACGAAGTGGCGGTAATTTGAGGGTAAGCACGGTTAAACGGTAATAGAGATCTTCTCGCACTTTACCTTCCGCCACGAGCTGTTCTAGCGGTTTCTGGCTGGTGCAAATCACACGCACATCGACTTTACGCTCTTGATCTTCCCCTACGCGGCGGAAAGAGCCATCATTTAAAAAACGTAATAATTTCGCCTGCATTTCAAGCGATAATTCAGACACCGCATCAAGCAATACTGTGCCGCCATTCGCATACTCAAAAAAGCCTACGCTCTCTTTTTGATTGCCGTGATGCCCGAACATTTCCGTTTCCGCCTCTTCTTCAGGCAAGCCTGCACAATTCACCGCGATAAATTTCTCTTGGTTGCGATGGCTGAATTGATGGCACGCTTTAGCAATCAAATCTTTCCCTGTACCTGTTTCTCCCTCAATCAATAACGGAGCATTGAGCAAGGCGAATTTTTTAGCCTGCTCAATCACATTTAGCATATTTGGCGATTGGGTTAGAATTTGGTCGAAAGGGGAAACGGCTCTGTTCATAATGAAATCCTCTAAAAAGAATGCACCGATCATACTCTGAAAAAAAGATTTTGGAAAGTTTTGTTTACAGTCAATAATTTTGCCTTATACACAATTTTTATGTTTACATTTTCAGCCCGTTCTTCTAGACTTTGCTCGCTTATTTAACCCTAACAAGCGGTGATTTTTTGCCGCTTTTTTGCAATTTCAAGGAATTTCTATGTATTTAGATCAAATTAAAGCGGAACTACAAGAAGCTGCCGATGTGCTTGATAAATTTATGCACGATGAAAAAAATATTCAGCTTATTCAAGAAGCGGCATTGTTAATTTCAAATAGCTTCAAACAAGGCGGCAAAGTACTTTCTTGCGGTAACGGCGGCTCACACTGTGACGCAATGCACTTCGCGGAAGAATTAACAGGTCGCTATCGTGAAAACCGCCCAGGTTATCCAGCGATTGCGATTTCAGACGTTAGCCACTTAAGTTGTGTGAGTAACGATTTCGGCTACGAATATGTTTTCTCTCGCTATGTAGAAGCTGTTGGACAAAAAGGCGATGTGTTATTCGGTTTATCCACTTCAGGCAATTCAAAAAACGTGCTTAATGCGATTCAAGCAGCTAAAGCAAAAGGAATGAAAGTGATTGCAATGACAGGTAAAGATGGCGGTCAAATGGCGGGTCTTGCTGATGTTGAAATCCGCGTGCCACATTTCCGTTACGCAGACCGCACGCAAGAAATCCACATTAAAGTAATTCACATTTTAATGATGTTGATTGAGTTTGAAATGGCGAAAGACGCTTAATCTTTATATCGTTTTTATTTAAGAGATATTTAAGCGGTCGTACTTTTGCAACATTTTGCAGAGATCCGACCGCTTTTACTATTCTGCGTTTTCTGAAAATAGATTAAAATCGCCCATTAGAAAACCATATTTAAAAGGAGATTTTATGCTGTTTCTCATTCTTGCTGTGCTTTGCAGCGTTTCAGTTTCTGTTTTGCTTAAAGTTGCTCGTTCAAAGCAAATTGTGATTGAACAAGCGATTGCCTTTAACTATGTCACGGCAATTTCACTTTGCTATTTCTTGCTAAAACCTGATTTTAAAGGGCTTGGCTTTACCGAATTTTTTGTAGAAAGCGAAGCTCAACCAATTTTCTTAGCTCTTGGGATTTTACTGCCTTCTGTGTTTGTTTTTATGTCAAAGGCGGTTGAATATGCGGGGATTGTTCTAGCCGATGCTGCACAGCGTTTGGCGTTATTTTTACAAATTATCGCAGCCGTATTTTTATTTAACGAGCAATTAAGCCATTTACGCATCGTTGGCGTGGTTATTGCTTTCCTTGCTTTATTCTGCTTGCTTTCTAAACCAACCAAAGAGATGGGTGACGCGGGCAAAGCGGTATTATTCTTAGGTTTGGTTTGGTTAGGCTACGGCACAATCGGGATCTTATTTAAACTCATTGCAAAAATGGGTGGTGCTTTCCCTGCAACCTTATTTATTTCCTTCGTGCTTGCGGGCGTGATTATGTTTATCTATTTAACATTCAAACGTACGCAATGGAACGTGCCGAGTTTCTTAGGCGGAATTTTGCTCGGTGTGTTGAATTTTTTCAATATTCTCTTTTACATCAAAGCCCATCAACATATGAGCGATAGCCCAACCATCGTCTTTGCTGGAATGGATTTAGGGGTTATCTGTTTGGGAGCAATTACAGGTGCCTTTATTTTTAAAGAGAAAATCAGCAAACTCAATGGCGTTGGGCTGGGGTTGGGGATTTTAGCCATTCTCTTTATGTATGCCGAAAAACTATTTGGCTAGAAACTATTTGGTTAGCAGATCATTATGGGTATCTTCAAAAAATGTAGCGAAAATTATGTCAACTGGGTGATCAAGCTCGGTAAAATTCGTTCAGCGATTTTAGGCTTTTTTGTGCTGGCGGTTTCGGCAATTTTGCTACAGTTTTTCCTTGATTATCTCTTCTTGGGCGAAATTCAAGCGATTGATATTCTTCGCTCGGTGCTTTTCGGGCTGATTTCAGCCCCTTTCGTGATCTATTTCTTCAACGTAATTGTTGAAAAATTAGAAAAATCACGGGTGAAATTAGAGCAAAGCGTGTATGAATTAGGGCGTTTGCGTGAGCAAGATTTTGTGTTGAATAAACGGCTTGAGAAAAATAGCCAAGATAAAACGCAGTTGATGGCAACCATTAGCCACGAACTTCGTACACCGTTGAATGGCATCATTGGTTTGAGCCGTATTTTGCTTGAGGGCGGTGTGACTAGCCAGCAGCAACAGGAATATCTCAAAACCATCAATATGAGTGCGATGTCACTGAGTAATATTTTCAGTGACATTATCGATCTTGAAAAAATCGACAGTAAGCGAATTGAGCTGTTTAATCAGCCCGTTGAAATGATGCAGCTGATTACGGACATCAACCATTTTGCACGGCTAATGGCGGGCAAGAAAGCGATTAAATTTCAGCTTAATTATGCAAAAAACCTACCCGATCATATTTATACGGATAATGCCCGTTTAAGTCAGGTGATTTGGAATTTGCTCAGCAACGCGGTGAAATTTACGCCTGAAGGTGGCAGCATTTGGCTTGATATTCAATCTTCAAGCCCGTCTTATTTAACTTTTACTGTCAAAGATACAGGCTTTGGCATTGCTAAAGCTGAGCAGGAAAAAATCTTCCAAATGTTTTATCAATCCGACAACTCAAACGGGCATAAAGCACAAGGTAGCGGAATTGGTTTGGCGGTTTCAAAACATATTGCTCAACTGATGCAAGGCGATCTCACCGTGCAAAGTGAATTGGGGCAAGGCTCGACCTTTACCCTTACGATTAAAGCCGATGAAGTAGATGCCCATCAGCACGTTCAGCCTTGGCATTTAGGTTTGGAAGTGTTGTTGGTGGAAGATGTGGAAGTGAATGTCATTGTGGCAAAAGCAATGTTGGAAAAATTTGGCTGTAAAGTTGATGTGGCAATGAATGGGGCACAAACTTTCCAAAAATTTGAGCAAAATAGTTATGATCTGATTTTACTTGATATTCAATTGCCCGATACCACAGGTACTGCTATTGCACAAGAATTGCTTCGCCGTTATGAAACGGAAGAAATAGATTACTTGCCGTTGCTGGTAGCACTTACGGCAAACATTATGCAAACGAAGGAAGAGTATCAGCAACAAGGTATGGATGATGTGTTGCGAAAACCGCTTTCTATCGAGGCGTTATCGGCTTGTTTGAAAGAGCATTTTGGTGAGAGCATTTTTCAAAATAGTGAGGAAATTTTACCACTTGAGGAAATCCCTGAAGATAACGATCTGCCTTTTGATCACAAAATGGTGCAAGAGTTGTTAGGTGTGATGGGGAAAGATGGCGTGCTTGCAAGTTTAATGCTTTTGGAACAACTGATGCCTGATTATTTGCAAGCCTTGACTCAATATTATCAGCAATGGCAGCAACAACATTCGCTAGAAAATCGCAAGAAAGTAGCTGACCAAGCTCATAAAATCAAAGGAGCCTTTGCTTCTGTTGGCTTGAAACGATTACAAGAAGTTGCTCAACTGGCTCAAACGGATAATGGCGAAGCGTGGGAAAGCCAAATTGGCAGCTGGATTGAGCGAATTGAGCAAGAGTGGAAAGCGGATTTAGACATTTTAAAAGACAAAATAAACGAGGAAAAATGAAAACAAGCATTATTGTGGCAAGAACTTTGAATCACGTGATTGGCAAAGATAACGCAATGCCGTGGCATTTGCCTGTAGACTTGGCTTGGTTCCGTCAAAACACCGTTGGCAAGCCTGTCATTATGGGGAGAAAAACCTATGAATCTATCGGACGACTTTTGCCTAAACGCCCGAATATTATTCTTTCTCGTTCGGGCTTTCAGGTTGAAGGGGCGTATTCAGCTGCAAACCTTGAACAAGCGGTAGAATTAGCTCAACATTTTGCAAATGTCGATGAGATTATGATTATTGGTGGCGGTGAATTGTTTAAACAAGCCTTACCGCAAGCGGATACGCTTTATTTAACTGAAATTCAAGCAGAGATTGAGGGTGATACTTTCTTTGAATTTGATGAGGATAATTGGTTGCTTGAATCAGAACATTATTCTGAGATTGATGAACAAAATCCTCACCGTTGTCGGTTTATGGTTTGGAAAAGAAGATAAAAAATAGGGAAAGTGACAGAAGTGACTTTCCCTATTTTTTATGAGCCGTTATTTCTCGTTTTTCATATTTGATAAAATATTTGCCAAAATCGGGCCTGATAAGTTGTGCCAGAAACTAAATAATGCACTTGGTACAGCAGCAATTGGGTTGAAATGTGCAGCAGCGAGAGCAGCACCTAAACCAGAGTTTTGCATTCCCACTTCAATGGCAATCGCTTTGCTATCTGCGGTGTTGAGTTTAAATAATTTTGCGGCAAAGAAGCCGATTAAGTAGCCTAAGCAGTTATGTAGAACAACTACGCTGAAAATCAATAAACCTGATTCCACAATTTTATCTTTGCTTACCGCAACAACAGCCGCCAAAATTAACACGATAGAAATAACGGATACTAAAGGCATTGTTTGGCTTGCCTGTTCAATCACTTTCTTAAAGAGAGCACGCACAACTAAACCTAAGAAGATTGGGAAAAGCACCATTTTTAGCACAGACATAAACATTGCAGACGCATCAATATCTAACCATTGGCTTGCTAATACGTAGAAAATCGCAGGTGTAAGGATTGGCGATAGTAAGGTTGAAATGGTCGTACAAGCAACAGAAAGAGCAGTATTCCCTTTTGCAAGATAAGTCATTACATTGGATGATGTACCACCTGGGCAAGAACCTACCAAGATCACACCTACCGCTAAATCGGGTGGTAAATCAAAGGCTTTCGCTAAAATAAAAGCGATGGCAGGCATAATAACGAATTGACCGACTACGCCAATAAAAACAGATTTTGGGTGTTTGGCAACTTCGCCGAAATCGTTGAATGTGAGCGTAATCCCCATTCCAAACATCACTAAGCCTAAAAGGTAAGGGATGTAGGGAGCAAAGATTTTAAATTCTGCTGGGAAGTAGAACGCAAGCACAGCGAAAACAATCGCCCAAAGTGCGAAAGTTTTGCTGACAAATTGTGTAAGTTTTAGAAGGGTTTGCATATAAAGTCCTATTTATTATGAAAAGGACTTTTGATTGTAGAGATGATTTCTATGGTTGTCTATCGCCATTTTAGAAAATTAGACCAAAATAGCGATAATCAAGCATTATCGACAATTATGCCATTGCATTTTAATTTCTAGTTCTGTTCCAAAGATCGGCATATTTTACAAAGGTCGAATGAGCCGATAATACTGCAAGCAAGAAACCTTGTTTTCCATCTAAAAAGCCTGCTTTAAGCAAATACATTTTCACAAAACAACCAATTGCGTGAGTAACGCCATCTAGTAACGAGGCTTTTTTACCTGCGTTTGCTCGTTGAGTTGCCCACGCTTTTGCATAACTTGCCGATTTTACTAAATAGTGATGAATGTCTTTATATGTGAAATGTAACAGGTCGCCTTTCAGTTTTTTAACTTGTGCATCTTTAGGGTAATGGACTTTTTCGTGTACGAGTTCATCGCCATATTGAGCGAAATCTTTGGCGTATAAACGCACAACATAATCGGGGTACCAACCAGAATGTTTGATCTGTCTTCCAAAAACTTCGCTTAAACGACTAATTTGATAAACTGCATTTTGTTCATTATTTTCGACCGCTTGTAAGATGCTTGTTTTTAATTCTGGCGTGACTCGTTCATCCGCATCAAGCCATAAAACATAATCGCTTGTGACATATTGTTGGGCTAGTTGACGTTGTTTTCCGAATCCTTGCCAATCGGTGTTGATATAAACTTTTGCACCAAATTTTTCTGCGATTTCCAATGTTTCATCGGTGCTGCCACTATCTAAAATCACAATTTCATTTACCCAATCTTTTACCGTTTCAAGGCAAGCAGCTAAATCTTGGGCTTCATTTTTTACAATCATTGCAACACTTAATGTTGGCATTTTTTTATTCCTATTTATATTGAGCAATGTGGCTATTTTACGTGATATAAGCCCAAATCGCATCTAAAACAACAAAAAACCTGACTAAGAAGAACTTAATCAGGTTTTAACGTGTGAAAGAGATTTATTATTCTGCTTCTGTTTTTGCTTTCGGTAACACTAAATTCATCAGTATTGCCGCAATCGCACAGAGGCTGATGCCTTTTAATGAGAATTCGCCAACGTTGATTAACATTCCGCCGATCCCGAATGTCATTACCACGGAAACGATCACGAGGTTGCGAGCTTCGCTCATATCCACTTTTGCTTTAATGAGCGTACTCATACCCACTGCGGCAATTGAGCCAAATACGAGCATCATAATACCGCCCATTACCACGCCTGGAATGGTTTGTAAGAATGCCCCTACTTTACCGCAGAATGAGATCGCAATTGCCCAGCAAGCTGCCCACGTCATAATGGTTGGATTAAAGTTTTTGGTAAGCATTACGGCACCCGTTACTTCAGCATAGGTTGTATTCGGTGGACCACCGATTAAAGAGGCTGCGGTTGTTGCAACACCATCGCCTAATAAAGTGCGGTGTAGACCTGGTTTTTTCAGGAAGTCTTTACCTGTTACCGAGCTAATTGCCATAATGCCGCCCACGTGTTCTACGGCTGGAGCAATCGCGATTGGCAGCAAGTAGAGGATTGCATCTAGTCTAAATTCAGGAGCTGTGAAGGTTGGCAAGCTAAACCACGATGCTTGTTGCACTGGGGTAAAATCGACAATGCCTAAGAAAATAGACAAACCGTAGCCCACCACGATACCAAACATAATCGGCACAAGTTTCATCAAACCTTTCGCAAATACCGCAACAATCACGGTAGTAATGAGTGTAACCATAGATACGAGCATTGCGGTATCTTGCGAGATAGCACCGTTGCTGTTTTTGCCTAGTGCCATATCTACCGCAACAGGGGCTAATCCTAAGCCGATGATAATGATCACAGGACCTACTACAACAGGTGGGAAAATTCTATCCATAATTTGAGCACCTTTCCATTTTACTAATGTGCTCAATGCGAGGTAAACTAAGCCTGTGCAAGCTAAGCCGCCCATTGTCACTGCGATACCCCATTCTTGCACCCCATATTGAATAGGAGCAATAAATGCGAATGAAGACGCTAGGAAAATAGGTACTTGGCGTTTGGTACAGAGTTGGAAAAGAAGTGTACCGACACCTGCAGTAAGCAAGGCGGTATTTGGGTCAAGCCCCGTGATTAACGGAACTAACACTAAAGCACCGAATGCAACAAAGAGCATTTGTAAGCCCACGAAAGCTTGTTTCGGTTTGCTGATGGTTTGATTGTTCATTGGAAGTTTCTCAGTTGTGATAATAAAAATCAAGTTTGTTATCTTTCGACAACTGAAAGTAAATTATACTGAAATTTCGACCGCTTGGATATGAGAAAAAATAAAAATCCTTTTAACTGCCTAACAATTAAAAGGATTTTGCTATTAAATTAACTAAAAATTATTTCAATTCATCCAAATACGCTTTATTCGCTTTTTCAAAGGTTTCAGATGTTTTGTTATTCGGTGCTGGCGTGATAAGTGAAACCACGATAATTACTAGCATCGCCCCAAAGAATCCTGGGATCATTGAATACATTTCTGGGAATTCGAAAAGAGCGGTTAAATCTTTCCAGAAATAGACAATTAACGCCCCAGCTAACATTCCTGCCATTGCACCTAAGCCATTCATTCGTTTCCAGAAAAGTGAAAGCAATACAATCGGACCGAAGGATGAACCAAAGCCCGCCCACGCATCTTTTACTAAGCCGAATACTTGGCTGTTTGGATCTTGAGCAATGTAAATCGCAAGTGCTGCAACTGCTAGCACCATAATGCGGCTTAACCAAACTAATTCTTTATCGCTAGCATTTGGGCGAAGGATGCCTTTGTATAAATCTTCGGTGATCGCACTTGAGCAGATAAGCAATTGAGCAGAAAGCGTACTCATTACTGCTGCAAGAATAGCAGAAAGTAAGATCCCCGCAACCCAAGGGTTAAATAAGAGTTTGGATAATTCGATGAAAATCTGTTCATTATTTTGGTTAACAACGCTTGCTTGTTCAGGATGGACGAAGAAATATGCCATACCGAAATAGCCAATGCCAATTGCCCCTGCTAAACAGATTACCATCCACGTCATACTAATTCTACGGGCATTTTCGAGCGATTTCACACTCTCTGCAGCCATAAAACGCACGACAACGTGTGGTTGTCCAAAATAACCTAACCCCCACGCTAATAAACTCGCCACGCCAAGCACTGTTGTGCCTGTAAACATATCGTTATAGTTACGTTGAGCAATTTCTTCTGCGTGGTTGATTGCCGCGTCCATTATCTCAAATCCACCAATGTTAAATAACACAAAAACAGGGGTAAGAATAAGAGCAAAGAGCATTAATGAGGCTTGGATCGTATCAGTCCAACTAACGGCTAAGAAACCACCAATAAAGGTGTAAAGAATAGTCGCTACCGCACCGTACCAAATCGCATCAGCATAAGGCACGCCAAATAAGTTCTCAAAAACACGGGCACCTGCGACAACGCCTGATGCACAATAAACAGCGAAGAAAAGTAAGAAGATAAGGGCAGATAAAATCTTGATAATACGGGTTTTATCGCCAAAACGGTTGTGGAAATATTCGGGTAATGTTAAAGCATCGCCAAAATATTCAGTATGAGCACGTAAACGCCCTGCGACTAATTTCCAGTTCAGGTACGCCCCTAATATTAAGCCGATGGCCAACCAAGCCTCAATTAAACCGCCTGCGTAAATTGCCCCAGGTAATCCCATTAAAAGCCAGCCAGACATATCTGATGCACCCGCTGAAAGGGCGGTAACAAAACTCCCTAAGCGGCGACCACCTAAAATATAGTCTGAGAGATTATTGGTAACTCGATAGGCAATAAAGCCGATCAAAATCATTCCCAACAGATAAATCAGGAATGTGGTTACGGTTGGATCTAAGCCAAACATTCTTCGTCCTCTAAAATTTTAAAAAAGCAAGATTACTGATTTTTCGCAAAATTTCAACCTAAACCGTACTCTAAATACGGTTTTTTGCGGAAAAGTCGAGATTTACTCACTTAAAATCAGATGATGAAGCGGTTTATCCCAGCTTTCTAATGGCAATTCTTCGACTAATTGACAGGAATGGGCAAGCCCTATTCGAATAGCATTAGGGGCTTGCTCGAAGGTGCGATCATAAAATCCGCCCCCATAACCTAGCCGTCCAAGCTGTTTATCACAGCCAACAAGCGGTGTAAAAATGAGCTCAATTTGCGACAGAGGCACAACATTTCTCACATCTAATTTGGGTTCTAACATCCCCCAACGATGAGGTTTAAATTCGGTCTTTTTATCGTAACGAGAAAAAAGCAAATTCCCTGCAGTGAACGGATGAATAATCGGCAAATAGAGTTGTTTTCCCTGCTCAAGCAATTGATTCGCCAATGCAAGCGGTGAAATTTCGTGATTAAACGGCAAATAAAGAGCGATATGATTAGCTTGGTAGTGTTCGATTAGCTCTAATGCGGGTTGGATAATAGTGTATGCGGCTTGATGTTGCTGCGTTTCAGATAATTGAGATCGTTGTGCAAGTAATTGTTTGCGAAGAGCTTGTCGTTCGGCTTGATAATGAGATGATTTGTTTGAAGACTGCATAGAAAAGAAATTGAGGTGTCCGAGATGCCGTTATCGGTGGTGGTCCTTGAACCAGAAGGTTCAAGGGAGGTCGAACGTATTTGTTTTTAGGCTTCTTACTCGAAGTAAGCTTGCTCACCAACAACAGAATGCCCAACTCAAGATTTTAAATTATCGGCTCAGGGACGTAACCAACAACGCACACCCCAGACGAGTTAAATATTAGCGGAATTTTTGATTTTTTCCTAGTCTTAAACGCAATTTATTTTGCGTCTGTCTAGCTTTTAGGCGACTATTCAACAGTTATTGAGCCTGTTGGTAATAATTTGTTCAACGAGCTATCTAACTGCTGGATGCAATTTTGCAATACGTTTTTGTTGTTTTCATTACGTTGTTTTTCAAGCTCAAGTTCGTAATATAAATTTAATGCCACAATTGCCAATACTTTTTCAAGCTGAATAATGCCAGACTGTTCTTTTAACACCGCCACGCGTTCTTCTAAGCGTTGTGCTGATTCAAGTAATTTCTCTTTTTGTTCTGGCGGGCAGTGCAAACGTAAAACTTGCCCAAAAATTTGGATCTCAATGTTATTATTTGCCGACATAGCGAGCAATCCTTCTCTATAAATCAAAAAATTTTTCGCATTATGCCATCATTCAATTTAATCATAAATAGAAAATCTGAGAATTTAGCCACAAGCCTTAATTATTTCGAGGTAAATCGAAACAATAGCAGGATTTTTATCCCTTATTGATTGTTTTTTTGCTATTATGCAACCCTATTTCTAGCGAGAGAATATTAACTTTTATGACAACACAAGCAGAATTCAAACAACTGGTTTCTCAATTACAAATTGAGCTAACTGTCGCAGAATTTCACGGATTCCTCAGCGGACTCATCGTCAGCGGCGTGCAAGATGATTCTTGGAAAACATTGACTTATCAATTTACTAATGATGGACACGCATTTTCGCAAACACCGCTAAAAACATTGGAAAATTTTTACCAAGAGTTGACCGCTTCTTATCAAGATGCGAACACGCTTTTCAGCCTTTGGTTGCCTGAAGATGAAAATGATGGCTTTGCCCTTGCCGATGGTATTGCCGAATGGACAAGTCAATTCATTCTAGGGCTTGGGCTGGCTCAACCTAAATTAAACGAAGAAAAAGACGAAGTAGGTGAAGCGATTGATGATTTGGAAGAAATTTCCCGTTTAGGCTATCACGATGATGATAAAAACGAAGAGCTCATCGAAGCAGGCGAAGAAGTGGTGGAATACTTACGCGCATTAGCTCTTTTCTTACATAGCCATTTTGCCCTGAACGCAACGCCTGCGGCTAAATCACAACTGCACTAATTGAACATAGAAAAGGATAATCAATGACGCAACTTAAAAATGATCGTTATTTAAAAGCATTATTGCGTGAACCTGTCGATATGACGCCTGTTTGGATGATGCGTCAAGCAGGACGTTACCTACCAGAATATAAAGCAACCCGAGCACAAGCGGGCGATTTTATGTCGCTTTGTCGCCATGCCGATTTAGCCTGTGAAGTGACGCTACAGCCTTTACGTCGTTATGCGTTAGATGCCGCGATTTTGTTCTCTGATATTCTGACTATTCCCGATGCGATGGGATTAGGATTGAGTTTTGGGGCAGGCGAAGGTCCGAAATTTGCTCGCCCAATCGAAAATAAAAGCCAAGTGGAAAACTTGCCAATTCCCGATCCTGAAGGCGAATTACAATATGTGATGAACGCGGTTCGCACTATTCGTCGCGAATTAAAGGGCGAAGTGCCGTTAATTGGTTTCTCTGGTAGCCCTTGGACGCTTGCGACTTATATGGTTGAAGGCGGTTCAAGCAAAGCATTTACCAAAATCAAAAAAATGATGTATGCCGATCCGCAAATTTTACACGCGTTATTAGATAAACTTGCTGACAGCGTGATTCTTTATTTAAACGCTCAAATTAAAGCAGGGGCACAAGCGGTAATGGTGTTCGACACTTGGGGCGGTGCGCTTGCTCACGAAGAGTACAAAACCTTCTCATTGCAATATATGCAAAAAATCGTGGAAGGCTTAATTCGCGAAAACGAGGGAAGAAAAGTGCCTGTTACGCTTTTCACCAAAGGCGGTGGATTATGGCTGGAAGCCATTGCTGAAACAGGCTGTGATGCGGTAGGGTTAGACTGGACGGTTGATATTTGTGATGCAAAAGCTCGCGTAGGACACAAAGTCGCTTTACAAGGCAATATGGACCCAAGCGTATTATACGCACCAGCGTCTCGCATTGAACAAGAAGTGAAAAACATTCTGGCTGGTTTTGGCGAAGGCTCTGGACACGTGTTTAATCTTGGTCACGGCATTCATCAAGATGTACCAACCGAAAGCCCGAAAATTTTTGTTGATGCGGTGCACGAATTTTCAAAAGCGTACCACAAATAATCTTTAACCCAAGCGGTGAGGTTTTGCAAAAATTTTGCTAAATTCAACCGCTTACTATCATCATTTATTATCACGAGGAACCTATGCGAAATCCTATTCACAAACGTATGGAACGCTTTGAACCTTGGCAACACCTAACTTTTATGGCGTGTTTGTGTGAACGTATGTACCCGAATTTCCAAATGTTCTGCCACGTTGCTGAACAAGAAGAAAATGCGAAGGTGTACCAAAATATCTTAAATCTTGTTTGGGAACACTTAACCGTAAAAGGGGCAAAAATCAATTTTGATAACCAGCTTGAAAAACTTGAAAACATCATTCCTGACGTAAATGATTACGAATTTTTCGGTGTCTTACCTGCTCAAGAAGCGTGTGAAGCTCTCTCTGAACTTTTACATAGCATTATTGCAGGCTCAACGCTTGAACAAGCCATTCGCATTAGCCAAATCTCGCTTGGCACGGTTGCAAGCTATTTAGAAATGCAAAATGAGCGAGAATTAAGCGAAGTTGAGCTGAAAAATTCGGAAGAAATTCAAGAAGAGTTAGATGTTCAATGGCAGATTTATCGCCTGCTCAACGAATGTAAAGAACGTGATGTCGATCTCATTTTAGACTTAAAAAATGAAATCAGAAGTGCAGGAATTAGCAATATTGGTATAATTTTTAACCAATAGAATTATTTTTCAGAGAAAAATAACATTTGCCTATT
This sequence comes from uncultured Haemophilus sp., assembly GCA_963545995.1. GTDB lineage: Bacteria > Pseudomonadota > Gammaproteobacteria > Enterobacterales > Pasteurellaceae > Haemophilus_A. The sequence continues at coordinate 10,418 of CAUUKJ010000022.1, read as the reverse complement.
TGAGAAATTCAAAGTTTGAATTAAGCTACACCAAGTTATAACAACCTTTTGGCGATTTACGCCATGATTCAACAATCTTTAGAGGATTAAACTATGAACAAAAGTGAATTAATCGATGCTATCGCAGCAAAAGCAAACTTAAGCAAAAAAGATGCTAAAGCGGCTTTAGAAGCAACATTAGAAGCAGTATCTGAAAGCTTAAAAGCTGGTGATGCTGTTCAATTGATCGGTTTCGGTACATTCAAAGTAAACGAACGTGCAGCACGTACTGGTCGTAACCCACGTACTGGCGAAGAAATCAAAATCTCTGCTGCTAAAATCCCAGCATTCGTTGCAGGTAAAGCATTAAAAGATTTAGTAAAATAATTTATTGAGTAAATTGTAAAGCTAAATATAAAAATATGCCCCTTTAATAAGGGGCTTATTTTTTATCGTTACGGTACATCCTTCAAGGCATTTGGATTTTTCTCAATAAACATCGCATCGCCATAGCTGAAGAAGCGATATTTTTCTTCGACCGCGTGTTGGTAGGCTTTCATTGTTGTGCGGTAGCCTGCGAAAGCGGAAACTAACATAATGAGCGTAGATTCTGGCAGGTGGAAGTTCGTCACTAATGCGTCAGCCACTTTAAAGGTTTTTCCAGGGTAGATAAAAATCGAGGTATCAGAGAAGAATGGCTCGATTAAATTTTCAGGATTTTTGACCGCTTGTGCGGCACTTTCAATCGAACGAACAGAGGTCGTTCCCACCGCAATAACACGTTTGCCATTTGCTTTAGTTTGCAAAATCTGGTCTACCACCTCTTGCGATACTTCCGCATACTCAGCGTGCATTTTATGATCTAAGATATTTTCTACACGAACAGGTTGGAATGTGCCCGCCCCCACGTGTAGGGTAACAAATGCTGTGTTAATGCCTTTCTCTTTTAATTTTGCCAATAAATTTTGGTCAAAATGTAAACCAGCCGTTGGGGCTGCAACCGCACCTAATACTTTGCTGTAAACGGTTTGATAGCGTTCTTGGTCAGCATCTTCATCTGGTCGGTCGATATAAGGCGGTAATGGCATATGTCCTGCCTGTTGTAGTAAATCAAACAGCGGTTTTTCACCTTCAAAATGTAATTCAAAGAGAGCATCGTGGCGTGAGGTCATTGTGGCGGTTAAGCCATTACCTTCGCCTAATTTATCTTCACCAAACACTAAAACAGTGCCTTCTTTTGGGGCTTTTGACGCTCGAACGTGAGCCAAGCAGCGATGTTCATCTAATACGCGTTCAACAAGTGCTTCCACTTTTCCGCCACTTAATTTGCGTCCATAAAGGCGAGCGGGGATGACACGAGTATTGTTGAAAACAAGTAAATCGCCTTCGTTTAAATGTTCGAGTAAGTCGGTAAAATGTTGATCTGCAAATTCGCCCGTTGTGCCGTTTAGGTAGAGCAAACGGCTGGCTGTGCGTTCTTTGGTTGGATAGCGAGCGATAAGCTCATCGGGTAAATCAAAATGGAAATCGGAAACTAACATATTGTCCTTCTTATTGTAAAAATATGGGGTATTTAGACCGCTTGCATTTCGCAGGGACGAGGTTTATCCCCGTCTGATATTTAAAAACAAAACGGACAGGGATAAACCCTGCCCCTACGGATGCGTAATGATCGAATCTAAAACTAATTTTAACTCTCTTCACTTGATGAAAACGCATTAAACACCGCTTTTACCAACGTGGCGAGAGGAATTGCAAAAAAGATACCCCAGAAGCCCCATAATCCGCCGAAAATCAGCACGGCAATAATGATAATGAGTGGGTGTAGATTCACAGCTTCTGAGAATAAAAATGGTACAACTAAGTTACCATCAAGCAATTGGCTAATCACAAATGCCAACATCAAATAGTAGAAATCAGGCGATAAACCAAATTCTAATAAGGCGATTAACGCAATTGGAATGGTGGCGATAACCGCCCCGATATAAGGCACGAGTACGGATAAGCCAACGACAACAGAAAGTAAGAGCGAATAACGCAAGCCAAAGAACATCAAGATAATGTAAGTGATGATACCTACGATCGCGATTTCTAAGCATTTTCCGTGAATATAATTGGCGATTTGATCTTGCATTTCCACCCAAACACGAGTGGCTAAACGGCGATTTTTAGGCAGTAAATTTGCAAGTGAGCCTAAAAAGAGCGATTTATCTTTGAGCAAGAAAAAGACCATTAAAGGCACAAGAAACGCATATACGCCTAAGCCAACGAGGTTAATCAGTGAATTAACGGAAATGGAAAGCAACGATTCGCCATAGCCTAAAATTTTGGCTTTCATTGAATTCACAAAGCTGTCGAGCATTGAGTAATCTACTAGCTCTGGGTAATGCTCGGGCAACGTTTGTAGCCATTCGCTTAAAAGATTAAACATCGTGGGTAAATCACGGATAAAATTGACCGCTTGATTCCACAAACTTGGCAGCATTACAACCAGTAAGAAAGAGACGAGCGAGAGTGCTGAGCCCAGTACGATTACCACGCTCAAGGTTCTTGGCATAATGCGTTCAAGCACACGAATAGGTACTTCAAGCAAGTATGCCAGTACAATCGCGATAAGCAGGGGCATTATGAGGTCGCTAAAAAAATAGATGATCCCAAAGCCGATCAGCAGAATACCTGCCAATGCGGCAATTTGAGGATCATTAAATTTTTGGCGATACCACGTTTGGAAAAGATTTAGCATAAATTCTATTTTTGGCTACAAACGGCAATAAAACCCATTTTTTTCTCTGGATCATTAAAGGTTTTGAACATCTTAGTAAAGGTTTCGCGGTTTTCTGGCTTAAGTGCGTTGCTGATAATTTTCATCGCACCAAGCACGCCTTCATCGGTAATTAACCCTTTTGGTGAAAGCAGAGACATCTCGCCTGAATAAGTATCTACATTACGGAAACCACAATGGTGGAAAAGATCTTTCCAACCCTCTTTTTTCAGTGGCGTAACGGTAATGTGAATCGCATCGCGTAGATCAGCGATTACGCCTTCTGCATCATCAGTATTTAGCATCACATCGTGAGTGAGTAATAAACCATTCGGTTTAAGCACACGGAGATATTCGCGAATTGCTTTTTCTTTTGCTTCAATTGGCAACATAGTCAGCATTGCTTCGTTGATTACAATATCAAAGCTGTTATCTTCAAAAGGCAGTTTGGTTGCATTCGCTCGTTGCACTTGCACCAGCTCTTCTACGCCATTTTCTTTGATATTTGCACGTGCTTTTTCTAAGGCTTCTTCGTCTAAGTCAATGCCCGTAATATGGCAACCATACTCTTTGGCAAGCTGAATCGCGGTTGTCCCCATATTGCACGCCACTTCGAGTACTTTTTTCTCTTTGTTGAAATCGCCATTTGCGATAAGCCAATCAGTTGCGACTTTACCGCCTGGACGTAAACGAGTTTTGCCTAAGCGAGCAAGAAAATTGTGTCCTACTTCTTCTTTTTTCATAAATACCTCGGGCTTGTTTCTTCTGTAAATTTTTATCGAAAAATGACCGCTTTAAGCGGTAAGATTTGGGAGTAATTATACAAAATATTTTACGGTTCTTATAGGATAAAAGCAGTGAATATATAAAAAATAACCCCACGAAGGCGTGGGGTTAAAGCTGGAGGTTATAGACAGTTATTTTCGCCGCGTGAAAGGCTGATTAAACCAGAACGCACAATTTCAACGATGGTGGTTTCTGCTTTCACCGCATCAATAAAGGCGTTGAGTTTTTCGCTCGTGCCTGTTAATTGAATGGTGTAAAGTTTTGGGGCGATATCCACGATTTGACCGCGGAAAATATCGGTCATTCGTTTTAATTCATCGCGAGCAGAGCCTGTCGCACGTACTTTTAATAGCAACACTTCACGCTCTACGTGTTCGCACGCACTGAGGTTAATCACTTTGAATACATCAATGAGTTTGTGAAGTTGTTTTTCAATCTGCTCTAAGATTTTTTCATCACCGTTTGCTACGATAGTCATACGTGAAAGGCTTTCATCATCGGTTGGAGCAACAGTTAAACTTTCGATATTAAAGCCACGTTGTGAGAAAAGGGCAACCACGCGAGATAAAGCACCTGATTCATTTTCAAGTAAGACTGATAATGTTCTACGCATCTGTACGCTCCGTTTTGCTTAAAATCATTTCATTCATTGCACCGCCACGAATTTGCATCGGGTAAACGTGCTCGGTTTCATCTACACGCACATCGACAAAGACCAATTTATCTTTAATCGCAAAGGCTTGTGTGAGTTTTTCTTCCAATTCACTTGGATGATCGATGGTAATGCCCACATGTCCGTAAGCCTCCGCCAATTTCGCGAAATCTGGCAATGAGTTCATATACACTTGTGAGTGACGACCTTGATAAATAATATCTTGCCACTGTTTTACCATCCCTAAGAATCGATTGTTAAGGCTTACGATAACTACTGGCGTATCATACTGTTTTGCCGTGGAAAGCTCTTGAATATTCATTTGAATTGAACCGTCACCCGTAACACACACAACAGTTGCTTCAGGGTGTGCAAATTTCACCCCAATTGCAGCAGGTAAGCCAAAGCCCATTGTGCCCGCACCGCCTGAGTTGATCCAACGGCGTGGCTTATCAAAGCCGTAATGAAGTGCCGCAAACATTTGGTGCTGACCTACATCAGATGCCACATACGCATCCCCATTGGTTAATTTATGGATTAAGCGAATCACTTGTTGCGGTTTAATCACCTCTGAACTCTCTTCAAATTTCAAGCAATCTTTCGCTTTCCACTCATCAATTTGTTTCCACCAAGCGGTTAAATCTGCCTGATTTTTTACCAAATTCTCATCATCAAGCAAGCTTAAGAATTCATCTAACACATTTTTAGCAGAGCCAACGATTGGAATGTAAGCTTGAACGGTTTTTGAAATGGAAGCTGGGTCAATATCTACGTGAATCACTTTCGCATTCGGGCAATATTTCGCCAAGTTTGCGGTGGTACGGTCATCAAAACGTACGCCGATACCCAAAATCAAATCGCTTTCGTGCATTGCATTATTGGCTTCATAAGTGCCGTGCATCCCAAGCATACCAAGGAATTGGCGGTCTGAACTTGGATAAGCACCTAAGCCCATCAATGAACTGGTTACAGGTAAGTTGAGTTTCTTCGCAAAATCAACAAGTTCGTTGCTACATTCTGCTGAAATTACCCCGCCACCTACGTAAAGCACTGGCTTTTTGGCTACCATTAAGGCTTTTAATGCACGTTTGATTTGCCCTTTGTGCCCTTGCACCGTTGGGTTGTAAGAACGTAATGCCATTTCTTTCGGGTATTCATAAGCAAATTTATTGGCAGGGTTTACCATATCTTTAGGAATATCGATCACCACAGGACCAGGTCGACCCGTTGAAGCAATATAGAATGCTTTTTTGATCGTTTCAGGAATTTCTTGCGGATCTTTAATCATAAAGCTGTGTTTTACCACAGGGCGAGAAATGCCGATCATATCGCACTCTTGGAACGCATCTGAACCGATTAACGAAGAAGGCACTTGACCTGTGATAATCACAAGCGGCACAGAATCCGTATAAGCGGTTAAAATCCCTGTAATCGCATTGGTTGCACCAGGACCTGAAGTCACCAACACGCACCCCACTTTGCCCGTTGAGCGAGCATAACCATCTGCCATATGCACCGCACCTTGTTCGTGACGAACTAACACGTGGTTAAGGCTTGATTGATGAATTGCATCATAAATATCTAATACTGAGCCTCCTGGATAGCCGAAAACGTATTCCACGCCTTCATCTAACAAGGATTGCACCACCATTTCTGCACCAGAAAGTTTTTTCATTAAATCCTCCAACTTCTTATAGCATTGTGAACGTTATTCACAACTCAAATATACGATGAAATTGGCAACATTGTGCAAGAGTTTCTAGCATTTGTCTAGCGGTAGAATTTTACTTAAATTTAGCAGAAAATTTTTTAAACTTGATTAATTTAGATATAAATAAGAAAAATGTTGTGCATTTCTATAGGATTAGCACAACATTCTTTATTTTATAAAATTAACAGCGTTAAATTTTTATCTAAAATAATAGCTCATCAACAGAGATATTATCTGTTCGCTTTTGCGGTAGCTTTAGTGTTAATATCACAGTTTTTAACAACGATTGTATCGCTTTGTTTACCTTTTTGGATTAAGTTTACTGGAATCACAGTGTCAAAATTATCTAAAGTTAATCCACTATCTACATTCCAAACATAATCGCCAGCAACAAATTGAGTAAAGTCTGCCGTTTCTTTATTACGCATAAAGTTTTTCGAGATAATTTTATTCCCCACACTTAACATCGCAGCACTAGGTTCTTGATCTTCAAATTGATATACCGCAGTGACAGTTTTTTTGTTACAGGTATACACAACGGTTTTATCCATAATAGCAGGAAGAGTTGCCATAGTGTCTGATACTTTTTCCATTTTAGGCATTTCTTTTGCATAAGCAGAAACAGCAAGTGTCACCGCTAATGCAGGTAAGATTTTTATCAATTTCATGTTTAGTCCTCTGATTGTTGACCCTATTATTAGGGTACTTACTTAGATATTTGCAATGAAAAAAAGTTCCTATAAAAAAGCAGCCTGATGTAGGCTGCTTTTTTACGATATTGCAAAGGTCAGTTAACATTATTTCAATATAAGAAAAAGGTTTGGTATTCCCCCCTATGTCAACAACCTTTATATGCTGATTTTTGCTCTATTCTGTGACAGTTTGCTCTGCAAGTGCTTCCTGCAGTTTTTGAATTTCTTGCTCTACTTCTTTTTCATGCGTCGTTTTCTCAGAGAGTTCATTGGCTTCGGAGATCAATTTTGCGATGGCATTACGATAAGTGATTTCCAACGTTTCACGACTGGTTGCCATTACGCCTTGATCGATTAGAAAGCCATCGTTCACATCATATACCCAGCCATGAATAGAGAGTGTTTTGCCTTTATCCCAAGCGGTTCGAATAATAGAACTACAACCTAAATTATAAACCTGTTCAGCAACATTTAAGCGGGTCAACATATTAGCTCGATGTTCAGGCGACAACTTGCCAAGCATATGCCCATGCTTAAACCAAAGATCGCGAATGTGAAGCAACCAGTTGCTGATTAAGCCCAAATCCTGCACCGTACCCATTGCAGCTTTAATGCCTCCGCAGTTGGTATGTCCGCAAATAATGATGTGCTTGATATTTAATACATCCACGGCATATTGCACCACAGAAAGGCAGTTAAGATCAGTATGAATCACCATATTTGCCACATTACGATGGACAAATAACTCACCAGGCCCAAGCCCTGTTAATTTTTCAGCTGGCACACGACTATCTGAACAGCCAATCCAGAGATAAGTTGGATTTTGGTGTTCTGCAAGCTCTTTAAAATAATCAGATTGCTCATCTTTCATTTTAGTTGCCCAAGCGTGATTATTGGCAAACAATTGTTCAATCGTTTTCATTCTTTCTCCTTTTATTTAGGGTTAGAAAAGGCTGGTTTCTAAACGCAACATGCCTTTTTCTACAATAATTGCCTTACCAAATTTTTTCACCAGCATTTCTTTGGTTTTAGTTTCATCTAACGTATAAACAGGCGAACGATTCAATAAATTCGTTAAACCATCAAAAAGCATAGGCAAGAAAAATTGTACGGTTTCTTGATATTTTTCTGGTGAAACTTCCCAACTAAGTAGACGGACATCTTTTAAGTAAACCGCCCCTTTTTCAGGATCAAAATAAGGTATAGTGTCTAAATTTATCTTAATTTTTGCTTCGTGCTTTTTACCACGAGCAATCAACAAGCCATCCACAATACCTTGAATTTCAACTTTTTTCTCGTTGGTTTGACCAATTTGCGTGACTAAATCATGCAACTGGTAATCCAGTTGCATTAAACCTGGTATCCCCACACTATCGGCAAGCGGGATTTTTTCAGCAAGCTGTGTACGTAGATAGTCGTTAATTTCTTTTTCCGAAATGCTAAGTAAATTAGCAGAAGCCACTGCCACTACACCAATTGCAACCACGAAAAACGCCACGATTCTGTAAATAAATTTCATACTTTCTCCTTTCTATTGGCTGTTCAGAATAAAAACGGGTAGAATACCCCCCTGTTTAGAATGGCAGAAATATAACAAGTTCTACAAAACTAAGGAATTTTTAAATGAAAAAATTTGCAACAAGCTTGCTTTTAATTTGTTTATTAGCAGGCTGTAGCTTTTCTGGCGGAGCAAATGTCGGCGGTGGTTCAAACGGCGTAGGCTTTGGATTAGGGCTTGGCACTGGCATTCGTTTTTAAATTTGCATTTAGCAAAAGTGTGGCGGTTTTTAACCGCTTGAATAAAAATAATAGACTGTTTCTCTATTAAGGATTTTTATGCAGTATGAATTGAAAAAGACCAACGGTAATGCTCGTCGTGGTCGCTTAACCTTCTCTCGCCCCAAAGGTGAGTTCTATGTTGAAACCCCTGCGTTTATGCCTGTAGGTACTTACGGTACAGTAAAAGGAATGACCCCTGAAGAAGTAGCAGCAACAGGTGCACAAATTTTGCTCGGCAATACTTTCCATTTATGGTTACGCCCAGGGCAAGAGATTATGAAAATGCACGGTGACTTGCACGATTTTATGCAATGGCACGGGCCGATTTTAACGGATTCAGGCGGTTTCCAAGTCTTCAGTTTAGGCAAATTACGCAAAATTAAAGAAGAAGGCGTGACTTTCCAAAACCCAATCAATGGCGAAAAAATTTTCCTTTCGCCTGAAAAATCAATGGAAATTCAGTACGATTTAGGTTCAGACATCGTGATGATTTTCGACGAATGTACCCCATATCCTGCAACCTTCGACTATGCAAAAAAATCAATGGAAATGTCGTTACGTTGGGCAAAACGCAGCCGTGATCGCTTTGATGAATTGGAAAATCCAAGAGCGTTATTTGGTATTGTACAAGGCGGTACTTATGAAGAATTACGCAAAATTTCTGCCGAAGGGCTAGTCAATATCGGTTTTGATGGCTATGCGGTGGGTGGTTTAGCCGTAGGCGAACCGAAAGAAGAGATGCACCGCATTTTAGAGTTCACGACACCATTATTACCAGCAGACAAACCGCGTTATTTAATGGGAGTGGGTAAACCTGAAGACTTAGTGGAAGGTGTTCGTCGTGGGATCGATATGTTCGACTGTGTAATGCCAACCCGCAATGCACGCAACGGACATCTATTCGTTAGCGATGGTGTGGTAAAAATCCGCAACGCAAAATATAAGAGCGACACCAGTCCTCTTGATCCAGAATGCGATTGCTACACCTGCAAAAATTACACTAAAGCGTATCTTTACCATTTAGATAAATGCGGTGAAATTTTAGGTGCACGTTTGAATACCATTCACAACTTACGCTACTATCAACGCTTAATGGCACAAATCCGCCAAGCGATTGACGAAGATCGCTTCGATGATTTCGTGGTGGAGTTCTATGCCAAAATCGGTAAAGAAGTACCGCCGATGCAGAAAGAAATTCAAGAAGGCTAGAGATCTTTTAGTTTGAAAGGATAATCTTTAAAGAAAAAAATTGCTCGTTTGAATATCCAAGCGAGCAATTTTTGTTTATGTTTATGTCTATTTTTCTGCGTGAATTACCGGAAACCCACCCAAATCTTTCAAACTATTGACCATTTTGCAGAATAATTCGGTGGTTTTTTCGGTATCATATAAAGCGGAGTGAGCTTGCTTACCATCAAACGAAATTTGTGCCACTTGGCAGGCTTTCACGAGTACCGTTTGTCCATACATAAAGCCCGCAAGCGTTGCGGTATCGAACATTGCGAATGGGTGAAATGGATCGCGTTTAGCGTTAATGCGTTTAACCGCTGCTTGTAAAAAACCTTGATCAAAAGCGGCATTGTGAGCGACGATTACTGCACGTTGGCAGCCTTGTTCTTTCATTGCACGGCGTACCATTTTAAACATTTCAGGAATGGCGATATTCTCTGCCACCGCACCACGCAATGGGTTGCCAATATCAATGCCATTTACTTTCAAAGAATCGGGGTTAATATTCGCCCCTTCAAAAGGTTGAATGTGAAAGTGGCATTTCTGATCTTCCACCAAATAACCGTTTTGATCCATTTTCACCGTAATAGCCGCAAGCTCTAATAATGCGTCTGTTTGGGCATTTAAGCCTGCCGTTTCAACATCAATAATCACAGGCAAATAGCCACGAAAACGGTTTTTGAGTAAAGTATAGTCGGTTGTTTGTTCCATAGTTTGTTTTTAAGAGAAATTAAAAAAGGCACAAGCCGAACTCGTGCCTTGTATAAAAAAAGGGGGCTGTACTAGATAACGAAATAAAATCCCATTTGAGTTAGAATACTTCAATGA
>CAUUKJ010000021.1:0-46066 GCA_963545995.1 uncultured Haemophilus sp. | reverse complement strand
AGTATTCTAACTCAAATGGGATTTTATTTCGTTATCTAGTACAGCCCCTAAATTTATTAACGTCTGAACAAGCAGATAAATCTAGAGCAATTTTAGCAGAATGGAATGCGGATATTAAAAATCAGGAAAAACCTGAAAATGAAAAAACCGATTCTATTGAGCTAAAAGGTAATATTGTAGGTATTCAACAGCGTGATGATGTACAACTCCGTATCACAGATACTCCAGGATCAAATACAGATAAGTCAAATGCTTCCCAACACGCAGAGACTTCACGAAAAAAACTACGAGATGAACAGCACAATCCATTAATACTTTATGTATTGCGTGGGGATAATTTAAGCGTAAATGATGACAACTCTTTTCTTTCAGTTATGAGCAAAATTATGAAAGAAAAAGGGAAATTGGCTCAAGATCGCTTTATGTTCCTTGTGAATAAAATGGACGTATTCTTTGAAAAAGGTGAAAGTATTGAAGCGACATTAAACCGAGTGAAGGATTATTTAGCTACTTTTGGTATTGAAAACCCTAATATTTTCCCAATCTGCTCACGCTTTGCTTTAGCCTTAAAAAATCAACAATTAAATACCAAACTTTTAAGTGAGGATGATGAGGATGAAATTATATCATTAAGTAGAAAGATTAATCGTCAAGACAACCGTGATCTTAACCAATATATGCGTTTAAGTGAAAATGTAAAAAATAGATTGAGAGAAAAGCAACTTTCACCAGAATTTTATCGTACGGGTATTCCTGCAGTTGAATTGGTAATTGATGAATATATTAGTAAGTATCATATTATTTACCGCATTGAACGCATTCAAGAATTTATAGCTGATTTACTAAGTAGGGCTTACAACTCAGATGCTTATAAAGTTGCTTTAGAAAATATCGCAGGTCAAGAAGAGAAACTTAAAAAGGCAATTGAATATTTAAAAGATTCTGAAGAAAAGGGACATTTAACTCAAAATTATATTGATAACCTAAAAACAAGAGAAATTGCAATTCCTACACATATTTTAGATGACTTTAATGCAGAATATCTAGAATTAGAAAGACGAATTGATGAGTGGGATTATAAATTTGGGGATCAAAGAGTCGATAAATCTGAAGCTGAAAAGACATTATTCAACGTTAAACATCAAATTAAAAGACTAAGTGAAGATATTGTATTAAATCTTAATAAGAAAGTAGAGCAGGCTCAAGAAGAAATTATTAAGAATTTAAGTGAAGAATATAAAGAACATATTGCTAAATTCTTTGAAAATGTACCTAACTTAGAACTTGATGTAATTAAAGGCTTTGAACATCACTTAAAAGATTTAGATATTCAATTGGTAATTAAACCAGAATATCTAAAAACACAAGATAAAGTCGTATCTCGTGAAAAATCAGGCTTTTTTGCAGGTTTTGCAAGATTTTTTGGATTCGGTGGATACGAAGACGTTACTATTAAAGAAACGGTTGTTGATCTCGCGGCTCTGTGGAAACAACATAAACCTGCATTACTTAGCCAAATTAGCCCAGTGATTCGTGAAGCGGTAAGTTCCGTTCAAGAATACGCTCGAGAAATGACGGAAACTTATATTAAACAATTAGATGAAGTGTTTAAACCTGAGTTAGCTCGCTTAACTCAAGAATTACTTGAGCTTGCTCAAGATAATGAGAAACGCGAAGCAGAAATTAAACGAGCAAAAAGAAATATTGATGCCATTGAAAAATATCAGGCTCGATTAAATGCAATTATTGAAGCATAAGGAAAATTATATGAATATTGAACAAATTCAACAAAAATACGCAACACGCATTGAACAATTAAAACGAGAATATGCAACTCGTCTTGAATCTTATAAAAATACATCACAAGGCAAACATTGGTTAGAAGCGATTAAAAATAACGATAAACATTTGGTGCGTTCTATGTTAAAAACAGAGTTAACGGATGCATCAGTTTCATCTGATGAGCTATTATTTTTAATTACATTAGTTGCAAAAGAAATGCCAGATAGCTTAGAGCCTTATAATGTTTCTAAATTCTATGAAGCTATTAAATATGATGATTCCGAACAAATAGATTGGAATAAAGATTATTTCTTAAAACAACAGAGCTATTTAACGCTAAATTTCTTTGTAGCACGCTTTATTCATTTAGTGGATGTAAAATCCTACATCAATCCAACATTAAAAGCAGAACAAAAATTACCTAATCAACCAGAAAAAAGTGATGGTATTCTAGAAAAAATAAGAAAACTTGCTTCTGATATTGTCGGTTTTTCAAAAGAAAACCCTAAAAAAACAGCAATTGCAGTATTAATTGTGGTTGGCTTAGTTTTATTTTGGTAAGGGTGGTTTATGACAAATAATGTTATATTAAAACAATCTCCAGTAGAAAACTCAGGTGCAGATGTTATTTTAAAAAATGCAGCCACTGCACTTGATTTGGGAAGCTATTGGTTAAATAAAACCTATTTACCTACGTTAGCGCAATATCCCGTTTTACATTCAGAAGCATCAATTAAGCTTAATATGGACGTTCGCTTATTTAAACTTTCACGTTTAGTGACAGAAAATAAACAAGCCATATTGGAAAGTTTAGTTGCAATTTACACCGCTTTAGGCACAAGAGGATGTACCGTTTTTCTCTATTTAGAAGGAAAAAATGGTAAAACAGATGTTTATCTTGGGGTAAAAGGCAAAAAAGGTTTAGCCGAAGTGGGGGGCGAACTGATTACATCTGCGTTTAATGGGCATTTTACGGGAAGTGAATTAACGCGTGAAAATGCTATTAATAAATTACAACCATTAAGTGCGAATTTCGGGTTATATCGTGCAGTCACTTCTGCAAGTTGTGTTCCTTCTATTTCAATAGAAGAACGTGATAATTTTATGCAAGGGCTGGAGCATTTTATTGATGCGGCAGAAAATCAAGATTATCAAGCATTAATTTTGGCAGAACCCGTAAGCAATCAAGAACTTAATGCGATTGAAGCGAAATATGCCAATATTGCAACACAATTATCACCTTTGTTAAAACAACAAGTTTCATTCGGTGATAACAGTTCAGAAAGCATTGGCACAATCATTAGTAAAGGCATTACTGAAAGTTTTACACAAACAACATCTAACTCTAAAACAATTAGTGTAAGCAAGTCAGTTGGTCAGTCTACTACTGAAACAGAAGGAACAACTGTTGGAACAAGCCAATCAGTAAGTTACTCCCAAAGTGCAAGTGTAGGTGCTCCATTTTCTCCAATCAGCACACAAACTTCAGTCAGTGTTTCAAGTAGCGTTTCGTACAGCAAGAGTTCAAGTACATCAAAAACTAACAACATTACTGATACTGAAACGAATTCATCTACTATTGGTACTTCAGATGCTCACGGCAATAGCACGACGGATACAACAGGGAAAAATGAAACTCAAACAGTTGGCACAAGCCGAACTATTGCCTTTGATTCTGCGAATAAATCTATCGAACGCTTATTGGCAAAATTAGATCAAAACCTTGAACGTATTGATGAAGCACATAATTACGGTGCTTGGTACACTGCAGCTTATTTTGTGTCATCACATAGTTATGCGAGTGAATCGCTTGCAAGTATTTTCTTGGGCTTAATGCGTGGGGAAAAATCGAATAGTGAATATTTTGCACTGAACACGTGGGAAAATGAAAAAGCTCAGCCTATTTTTGACTCGCTTAGTCAATTATCTCACCCTGTGATTGATATGGCGGAATTAGGTGAATTAAGCCCTGCGACTTTAGTATCTGGAAAAGAGATGGCAATTCAACTTGGTTTACCACGCCGCTCCACTTCAACTGTTTCTGTGGTTGAAGCAAAAACATTTGGTCGTCAAATCCAAAATGTGGATGGCTTTACACCAAAAGCAGAGAAAATTGTTGATTTGGGTGTGGTACGTCATTTATGGACGGATTTACCACAAAAAGTCGAATTAGATGTGAAGAAATTGGCAAGCCATATCTTTATTTCAGGTTCAACTGGTTCGGGTAAAAGTAATACGGTTTATCAGTTGCTTGATCAACTCAATAAAAATGACGTGAAATTTATGGTAATTGAGCCGGCTAAGGGAGAATACAAAAATGTGTTTGGTCACCGCGATGATGTGGCGGTGTTCGGGACAAATCCATTACAAGCACAGTTGCTGAAGATCAATCCATTTAAATTCCCGAAAGGTGTTCACGTTTTAGAACATATAGACCGTTTGGTTGAAATTTTCAACGTTTGCTGGCCGATGTATGCGGCAATGCCTGCGGTATTGAAAGATGCGATGTTGGAATCTTACAAAACAAGCGGTTGGGATTTAGATATTTCTTGCAATTTATTTGGCAAAGACAATTTATTCCCAACGTTTGCCGATTTACTGATTCAATTAGAAAAAGTGATTCAGCAATCTGCTTTCTCAGAAGAAGTGAAAAGTAATTATATCGGTTCATTAGTCACCCGTGTGAAATCATTAACTAATGGTTTAAATGGTCAAATTTTTGCAGCTGATGAAATTGAGAATGAGAAGTTATTTGATAGCAATGTGATTGTGGATCTAAGCCGTATCGGTTCACAAGAAACGAAATCATTGATTATGGGCATTTTAGTGATGCGTTTAAGTGAGCACAGAATGTCTTCAGCAGAAGGAATGAACCAACCACTTAGACACGTTACCGTGTTGGAAGAAGCCCATAACATCTTAAAACGTACTTCGACAGAACAAAGTTCTGAAGGTTCAAATATGGCGGGCAAAGCGGTTGAAATGCTTTCTAATGCCATTGCGGAAATGCGTACTTACGGTGAAGGCTTTATTATTGCGGATCAGTCACCAAGTGCGGTGGATATTTCAGCCATTCGTAACACCAACACCAAAATTATTATGCGTCTGCCAGATGAAGCGGATCGCTGTTTATCAGGTAAAGCTTCAGGTGCAACCGATGAGCAATTAGAAGAAATCGCAAAATTATGTCGGAAAAATTGTGGAAATGGCTGATGGAGAAAAAATGAAAGGAGTTTTTCCCGTTTTTGATTCAGCTTTCGATGCTCAATTACCTGAAGAGTTATATCAAGCTACAGATGCAAAACAATCTTCAGAATGTAATAAACAGCTTAAAGATGCGGTAAATAAAAATCCTGAATTAAAAGCTAAATTTACAGAAGAACAATTAGAACAAATAGAGAATGGAGATACTCCAGATGGTTATACTTGGCATCACAATGAAGAAAAAGGTAAGATGCAATTAGTAGATACAGAAACGCATGACAAAACAAGACACACAGGTGGTAGATTCGTCTGGGGTGGTGGTACTGGAAGTCGAAAATAGGAGAAACTAAGATGACTCAATTAACTTGGAAATATGTTAAGCCCATTAAAGATGTAAATGCTTTAGCAGATTTTGAAAAAAAAGTTGGCGTTCAATTCCCTAATGATCTCAAAGAGATTATTAACCAATTTAATAATGGGCGTCCATCAAATAAATATTTTGATACAACGAACGAAAAAGAGTGTGAATTTAAAAAATTATTATCTCTGAATCCGGATGATGTTGAGAATATTTATAGTACTTTAGAATTTGATACTCAATTTAAGAATCTTATTGCATTTGCCAGTAACTCATTCGGTAATTTGATTTGTCTTTATGACGGTAAAATTGTGTATTGGAAGCATGAAACTGATGAGATTGAACCCTTAGCAGATACATTCACTGAATTCTTAGCAAAACTGTATTAGTTTTATTTCAAACCGACCTAGCGGTCGGTTTTCTTTTAAAATTTACAAACTTGCCATTCTATACCATAATAGCCTAATTTCCTTTTACACAGGAGCTATTATGTCTGTTACTGAACAAATTGAATACCTAACCCAATATTACAAAGAAAACCGTGCGGATTTTAATGACAACTTTCGCCTAAAAATGCACCGTACATTAAGTTGGCTGAAAAAAGCGGATGAAGAAGAGAACTTGGACTTTAAATTTGTTTCCCTTTGGATTGCATTTAATGCGGCTTATGCGGACGTGTTAAGCAACGATATTATTGAGCGTAAAGTATTTCAGAGCTTTATTGAGCGTCTTTGTGAGCTTGATTCTGAACGTCTGCTTTATGGTATTGTTTGGGATGAATTTCCAGGTACGATCTTTACACTTTTGGATACCCCTTATACATTCCAACCTTTCTGGGATTATCATAACAATACACTCGATAGTAAAGAATGGAAGAAAATGTTTTCCGCGGCAAAAAATAAAGCAAAATTTGCCTTTGAAGAACAAAATACAGCGGAAGTGCTTGAGATTGTCTTTGGGCATTTATATACGCTTAGAAATCAAATTGTGCACGGTGGGGCAACTTATGATAGCTCGGCAAACCGTAAACAATTGCAAGATGGCTGCGATTTACTTTCGTTACTGGTACCTGCAATGGTAAAAATTATGTTAAGAAATGATGAAGAACCTGCTTGGGGAAAAGCGTTCTATCCTTATATTCAGCATTAAGGTGTTTTTTAAACAAAATTATCGGGTTGAATTTTAGCTTACTATCTAAATATTAAAAACGGTAGAGCAGTTTAACTCTACCGTTTTCAGTCTTTAGCTTACTTGCTCTCCAACGTAATTTTAATTCCACGTTTTTTCAATTCATCAATAAATTTTCTTGAAATGGGGAGTTTGTTAGGATCAGTGATATAGACGGTTTCTGGTCCCATATTTTCTTGTGAGAGATATTCAAATGGATCTTCATATTGGTCAGTAAAACCATTCCCTTTTCGCATTAGAATGGTGCTTCATATTTGCCGCGAATAATCACTTCGTTTAAGTTCGGTAATAAATCTAAATCTTTCGGACGATTATTCAGCCAAATATGGCAATCGCTAACGGCATTATCGCTAATCGGCACAATAACAACCAGGTCGATAATCTTGTCGTATCAACATATCTGTTGGTGTTGGGAAATAAATGTTTTTATACAGTGCAAAGCTGCTAATCTCCAGCGTTTGCATATTATCAAGCATATTTTTAGGAATATCGATATTTAGAAGATAGAGCGTCGCTGCCCAATTCGCCCCAGCGTCAATATCAATGAGACGTTTGGATTCATTTGCAAACTCTTCCATATTAAATTTAGGCGTAAGCAAATTATCTTGATACATCAGTTGGTTGATTACCGCTAATTCAAAACCAACATCTTTAAAGCCTATATTTGGCATTTTAATCGTATAAATTGGGTTACGTTGGCGTTCTTTCACGTATTCCACTTGTTTTATGATTTTGTAAACACGCTCGCTTTGCTCAATATTTTGGAAAGTATCTGCACGGAAACAATCTAGCACCGTGCTGCCTGCATTTGCCAGTTCGAAAATATTGAAGTGATGTTCCGCTCTAATAAAATACCAGCCGTCCATCCCTTCAATTTTACTGAGCATTTTCTGAATAAATTCGTTTTTTTGCTCATCGTTCCAATGTTTCGTTTCTTTAGGCAAACGGCGTTTTAAGGTTTGATAGAAATTTTCGTTGGAGTAACTGTTTGGCTTAGCATCGTAAATAAACTGCATCATTGGATCGATGGTTTTATCCTCTGGTTCTTCTTCATCTTGCTGTTCACGCTCTTCTTCCTGCATTTTGATGGGTTCTACTGGAGAATAGACAGGGGCATTGGCTCGTCTTTCACGTTCATTTTGATATACTTCGTAAAGTTTTTTGATGCCATAACCTGCAATGCCTAATGTCGCAATTTTGAAAAGATTTCCTAACATAATGTTGTCCTTTAATCTATTTTCTTTTAATGGTTTGATGGTGTCATTATAAGTATTCAATGCGACAAAGTATGTCGTGTGGAAAATTTCTTTCACGATTTACAAAACTTTAGGGAAATTTAACCGCTTAATAATTATCTTAATAAAATTAAAGGCGAACATAAGTTCGCCTTTGTAAGAAATCCGATGTTATCAATTATAAAACTTTTACAATCGCTTCCGCTAATGCGTCAATATTGCTATCGGTGATCCCTGCCACATTGATACGTCCTGAACGAACCGCATAGATAGCAAAATCTTCACGCAGTTTATCTACTTGTTCTGGTGTTAAACCGCTGAACGAGAACATACCGTTTTGTTCATTGATGAAAGAGAAATCTTGCGTTGCACCTTTCTCTTTTAATAATTCCACTAAACGGCTACGCATTTGTTTAATACGGTTACGCATTTCGGTTAATTCGGCTTCCCAAGAGGCTTTCAATTCTGGGTTGCTTAATACGGTTGCAACCGCACTTGCCCCGTGTGATGATGGGTTAGAGTAGAGGGTGCGGATAATCGCTTTAATTTGGGTAAAGGCATTGTTTGCCACTTCAGCATTGTCTGCAATTAAAGTAAATGCCCCAACGCGTTCGTTGTATAAACCAAAGTTTTTTGAATAAGAACTTGCCACTAATAATTCGCGATGATTTTTCACGAATGCACGTAAACCGTAAGTATCTTCTTCTAAACCGTTTGCGAAACCTTGATATGCGAAGTCAAATAGCGGTAACCAACCTTTTTCTGCCGATATTTTCGCTAATTGGTCCCATTGTTCGTGCGTTGGGTCAATCCCTGTTGGGTTATGGCAGCAGCCGTGGAATAACACCACATCGCCCGCTTCTGCTTGGCTTAAATCAGCGATTAAATTATCCCAGTCTAAACGCTTTGTTTCTTGATTGTAGTAGCGATAGCCTTTTACATTTAAACCAACTGCGTTGGCAATTGCATTGTGGTTTGGCCAAGTTGGGTTAGAAATCCAGATGTTTTTGGCGGAAGTGTGACGTTTGATAAATTCTGCTGCAATGCGTAACGCTCCTGTCCCCCCCAAACTTTGAGCGGTTTTTGCTCGTCCAGAGGTAATCACTTCTGCGTTTTCACCGAAAAGTAATTTTTGCGTGTGAGCGTTATAGGCTTGCACACCGTCAATGGTTAAGTAATTTTTTGTGGTTTCATTAGCGAGTAATTGGCGTTCCGCTTCTTTCACGGCTTTTACAATCGTGGTTTTACCTTCTGCGTTCATATATACGCCGATACCAAGATTGATTTTACCTTCACGTTTTTCTGCTTTAAATGCTTCGCCTAAACCTAAAATTGGATCGGCAGGGGCTGCTTGGATATGGTTAAACATTGACATTTTTACCTCACAAGATTGTGTTTGACTGAAAATAGAAATGAATGCTTTATAAAACTAAATAGCTCTTTTTGCAAGAGAAAGTTAAACGTTTGCCTAGAATAATTTTGCTAATACATATTTTCGCCATTCTTCTATTTGCGATTTGTTGTATCGGTGTGTGAGAACATTTTCAAATACGGGAGCAAGATCGGCAAATTGCAAAGGATTTGATAAATACAACCGCTTTAAGCTTGCGTAACAAGCGGTTAAAGTTCGTTTATATTTTGCAAACCCTTCAATATTTTTCCAATCATCATCGGTTAATGCTGCATTTTCGCCATTAGGATTCTCATTTAATGCCAGATCCCGTTCAAACATTCTCTGGGCTTTTTGACAAAATACTTTGCCTTCAGTCGTTAAAGGGTAGAGCATCATCGCACTCGGATAGCCGCTACTGGCTTCTTTAGTGGGCGTAATTTGTACCAAAGTAAAACCGCATTGTTGCCAAAAACGATAAAGCGATTCCGACATTCCAAAACTGACGGAAATAAAATCGACAAGCGGTTGTTTTTGTTGGCGGATTTGCAAAATAAATTCAGAAATCGACCGCTTGCCAATCCCTTGTTGCTGAAATTGTGGCTCAACTGCAATGCGGGAAATCCTTAACGAACGAAGTTCACAGGCTTCAGGAAGATTGCCTTGAAAACAAAGATATTGAGCAACAAGATTTCCTTGCGGACGACGTTCTCCTTTCCAAATAGCTTGCGTCAATTCAAGGTTTATTCCTCCTTCATTGATCGCCCAAATACCACCGATTAGGCTGTTGTCAGTTTGATTTTTCACGCAAAAACATTGCTGATTTTTACCATCTAATAAACGGCGTAAATCGGTTGGAGTAGTTTTGTAATGAGCTTGGGCGAGCAGCTGATAAAAAGCGATTTTTTCCGCTAAATTCAGTTTTTGATGACTGAACATCAATTCCAAAGTAGAGGGTAGAATAGCTAGGGTAGTGGGTTCATCAAGCAGTAATAATTCATCGACAAAGGCTTCAAGGGGATCATTTTCTTGCCAGCGTAGTGGCTTTGTTAGCGTCCAATGTTTGCTACTTTGATGAGTTTGTGAAAGAAATTTCAGCGAAAAACCTCTGCCCGTACCTTCGTAGTTATGTGTTGTGGTAGTTAAAATTATCTTATCAAAATAAGCACAAAATTGATGTAGAAAAGGTAAAGGCAGGCTAGCGGCTTCATCAATAAAAAGCCACTGGTGGGGCGAAATCGCTTTAGCCTCTATTTGTTGTAATAACGCATCTGGTGCAAAGAATTGAAGGGCATTTTCATCCGTAATTTTCCAGAAATTCATCAAAGCAGCACGACTGCGAGCGGTAATCACAACAGAATGGTGTTTGGCAATCTGTTTAGCTAGCTTGCCCGCCAGAGTTGATTTCCCTCTGCCGCGAGGGGCGGTGATAAGATGGATTTTTTCAGCTGCAAGCGGTAGATTTTCGAAGATGTTTTGCTGTTCTTCCGTGAGCTGCTTTCCTTTTTGGTAAGAAACCAATGGTTTTTGACCGCCTGTCGTAGGTAATTCATCAAGGCTAGATTCTACAGAAAAACCAAATTTCGCTATTAACGATTTAAAATAGTGATAGAAAGTAGGGCAGGGAATTGTGTTGTTTTCGTTCCAACGTAACGCATCTTGATCAACAATGTTTGAAAGATTATCCCAGTGCGGGCAAATTAAATACAAACAGCCTTGACGTTGAATCGTACCAGCGAGAATGGCAAAAGCATCTAAATTAAATTCTATTGGATTCTCGCCTATGTAATAGAAGGCAAAAGGAAATTCCGAACCCAGTAAACTTTTTGCGTTAGAAAAGGGAATGAATTGCCAATCGGTAGGTATATTACGCGAATGATTTTCTTGAATAGGCAGAAAAATACCTGCTTGCGTTATGTTTTTTCGATGCGTTGTCAGGTTTTTTGCTAGGGCATCGCTTAACCAAACAGGTATTTGTGTGAGAATAACTAATTTCCGCATTACTTTGGCGTATTATTCTTCAATGATTTTTTCAGAAAGATATGGGTCTTCAAAGCCGAGTTTTTGCATAATTTGGGTTTCTAACCCTTCCATTTCTTCCGCTTCTTCATTAACGATGTGATCGTAGCCAAGTAAATGCAATGTACCGTGAACGGCTAAATGAGCCCAATGTGATTCAAGGCTGATTTGTTGTTCTTCGGCTTCACGTTCAACCACTTGGCGGCAAATCACAAGATCGCCCAGCAATGCAAGTTCAATGCCATCTGGTACTTCAAATGGGAAGGAGAGGACGTTTGTTGGCTTATCTTTGCCACGATAAGTAAGGTTTAAATGGTGGCTTTCTTCTTCATCAACGATACGAATGGTTATTTCAGTTTCAGGAAAATCATCCGTTTTTGCTTCAAAAGCTAATGCTGATTGAACCCAATGGGTAAACTGTTCAAGTGTGGGCAAACCTTCTTGGTTTTCGCTTGCAATTTGAAGATCGATAAATGGAGTAGTCATTCGTAAATTTTCCTATGATTAACGTATAATTTGCCCCATTTTAGCACCATTTCTTTTGCTGATTAAATAAAACTGTAAAACTTAAGTAAATTGCAGGATTTGGGCTAGAAATTTAGCCCATTTTGCTTGATAATGCGGTGATTTTTTCATTTCTTATATTAAAGGGGTATTATGGCAGCTGAAGGTGCAAATCAATTATTAAGCGTCGTCACATTATTAGGGGCGGCGATTGTTGCTGTACCTATTTTCAAAAAAATAGGATTAGGCTCAGTATTAGGCTATTTAGCCGCAGGGGTAGCAATTGGTCCGTTCGGATTAAAACTTTTCTCTGATCCACAATCGATTATCCATATTGCAGAACTTGGCGTAGTAATGTTCTTATTCATTATCGGATTAGAAATGAAACCGTCCCATTTATGGGGCTTGCGTCGCCAGATTTTTGGGCTAGGCAGTGCCCAAGTGGTCGTTAGTGCAATATTGTTAACCTTTGTGGCAATGGCATTTGGTTTCCCTTGGCAAGTGGCATTTATTGCGGGTTCAGGCTTTGTACTGACTTCAACCGCGATTGTAATGCAGGTATTAAGCGAACGCGGGGATATGGCAAGCTATCGTGGACAAAAGATGATTTCTATCTTGTTATTTGAAGATTTAGTCATCGTGCCATTACTTGCTGTGGTTTCATTTTTGGCACCAGCTGATACAACAGCGGTTGTTGATACACAACCTATCTGGCAAAAAATCGGGATTGCAGGGTTATCTGTTACTGCGTTGATTGTGGCAGGGATTTGGTTATTAAATCCGTTATTCCGTATTTTAGCGAAAACCAAAATTCGTGAATTGATGACCGCGGTGGCTTTGTTCGTGGTATTAGGTTCTGCGTGGCTAATGGAAGAGGGTGGTTTATCTACAGCAATGGGGGCATTCGTTGCGGGGGTATTATTATCTGAATCAAGTTTCCGCCATCAATTAGAGGCAGATATTGAGCCATTTAGAGGCTTATTGCTCGGTTTATTCTTCCTTGGCGTGGGAATGGCATTAGACTTAGATGTGGTCATCAATAACTGGTTGATGATTCTTTCTGCTGTGATTGCAATGATGTTCGTAAAATCGCTCGTGATTTTTGGTATTGCAAAATTAGCGAAAAGTACCAACGCAACAGCGATGGATAGAGCAGTGGTAATGGCACAAGGTGGGGAATTTGCTTTCGTATTATTCGCAGCCGCAACCACAAAAGGTGTAATCAATACTGAAATTCAAGCAAATTTAACCGCAATTGTGGTGCTTTCTATGATCTTCGCACCAGTTACAATTTTGCTACACAATAAATTTGTGGCTCCTCGTTTAGCGGATAAAAACGATTTACCCGATGAGCATATTGAAGAGCAACGCTCAGTAATTCTCGTCGGTATTGGACGTTATGGACAAATTGTGAACCATATTTTGACGATGTCTGGTTATCACGCAACCGTAATTGATATGGACGCAAAATTAGTTCAAGATCTGAAAAAAATGGGGATTAAGAGTTATTATGGCAATGCAACACGTCCTGAATTATTACGCAATGCCGGTGTTGAATCAGCAAATTTAATGATTGTTGCTGTGGATGATAAGAAACAAGCCTTACAGATTGTTGAAACAGCTCGTTCACTTAACCCTAATATTCGCATTTTAGCTCGTGCGTATGATCGTCCTCATGTATTTGAGCTATATAAAGCAGGTGCGGATGTTCAAGTGCGTGAATTGTTTGACTCATCTGTACGTATGGGGCGTAAAGCGCTTGAGGAGTTAGGCATTGAACACGAAGTAGCAGATGAAATCTGTAAATACTATTTCGACAAAGACCGCCACCGCGTGAAATTGATGGCTGAGGTGTATGATCCGAAGTTAAAGATTTTCCAAAATGAAGCAATGCGTAAAATCGCATTAGATGAAGACCAAGAAGTGATGGTGGGCATTCAGCATATTTTGGAACGTGCTAAAGATAAACATCAAGAATAAATGATGATTGAAAACCTAGTTGTGAATGCAGCTAGGTTTTTTCTTAAAAACGAAAAGCATAACACTTGATTTCAAAAATAAAGTAACTATACTTGGTACTAAAGATATTTAAAGATAATGTATTATGGGTAGAGCAGAGAAACTATTAGACAAACTGATACAGTCGAAATCCACGTTTAGCTGGACGGAGTTGGTAACTTTACTCGCTCAACAAGGCTATGAAAAACGGGAAATAGCAGGTTCGCGTGTACGGTTTTATCATAGTGGGCTTGACCATACGATTTTATTGCATAAGCCACACCCTGAAAATTACCTCAAAGGTGGGGCATTAAAATCGGTAAAAGAAGCATTAAAACAGGTGGGTATTTTATGACGTTACTAAACTATAAAGGCTACGTTGGCACCATTGAGCCTGATTTAGAAAATAACGTGTTATTCGGTAAATTAGCTTATATTCGTGATTTAGTCACTTATGAAGCGGAAACATTGCCTGAGCTTGAAAAAGAATTTCGTCAATCCGTCGATTTATATTTGCAGGATTGTGCGGAATTAGGCAAAGAGCCGAATAAACCGTTTAAAGGCGTGTTCAATGTGCGAATTGGCGAAGAATTACATCGTCAAGCAACCATTACCGCAGGCGACCGTTCGTTAAATGCGTTTGTTATGGAAGCCATTCAAGAGAAAATTCATCGGGAAAGACCGAGTTTGAGATAAAAGAATCAACCGCTTGTGAAAATTTTTGCAAGCGGTTTTTTATAATATAAAGAATATTTGCGAAATATTGAATGGAGCATTATTAAATTAACTACCCTGTATTTAATTTAACATAATCTACATTATGCGAAATTAAAAATAAAGTAAATAGAGTGTTAAAAATTTGTTTTAATCATTCTTTGGCGTTATTTTTCTAATCTAAATCAAATTTTTTACATTTACGCTTTAATTCAACTTATGAAACGTGATATTCTATACTTCATAGTTCACGCTTTGCGTGTCTAATTTATCTTTCTTAAAACGAAAAACTAAGGTATTTGACATGTCTAAAAATTTAATTCTTATCCTTAACTGTGGTAGCTCATCTTTAAAATTTGCTATCTTAGACCCTAAAACAGGTGAAGAAAAATTATCTGGTTTAGCAGAAGCATTCCATTTAGAAGATGTACGCATCAAATGGAAACTACACGGCGAAAAAGGTAATGCAGAATTAGGTGCAGGTGCTGCACACAGCGAAGCATTAAACTTCATCGCTAATGAGTTATTATCAGAAGAATTAAAAGCAAGCATTGGTGCTATCGGTCACCGTATCGTTCACGGTGGTGAGAAATTCACTTCATCTGTTGTTATCAATGACGATGTAGTTAAAGGTATTGAAGAAGCAATCCAATTCGCACCACTTCACAACCCTGCTCACTTAATCGGTATCAAAGAAGCATTCCGTATCTTCCCTGAATTAAAAGATAAAAACGTTGCGGTATTCGACACAGCATTCCACCAAACAATGCCTGAAGAAGCATACCTTTATGCACTTCCATACGCTTTATATAAAGAACACGGTGTACGTCGCTACGGTGCTCACGGTACAAGCCATTTATTCATCTCTCGCGAAGTGGCTGAGCGTGTGGGTAAACCAGTTGACCAAACAAATGTTATCGTATGTCACTTAGGTAACGGCGGTTCTGTTTCTGTGGTTCGTAACGGTAAATGTATCGATACTTCAATGGGTTTAACTCCATTAGAAGGTTTAGTGATGGGTACACGTTCTGGTGACATTGACCCTGCAATCGTATTCTACCTATACAAAAACTTAGGTATGTCAATGGATCAAATTGAAGATACTTTAGTGAAAAAATCTGGTCTTTTAGGTTTAACTGAAGTAACTAGCGACTGTCGTTATGCAGAAGACAACTACGATGACGCATCTAAACCAGAAGCAAAACGTGCATTAGACGTTTACAGCTACCGTTTAGCAAAATACATCGGTGCATATATGGCAATCTTAGGTGATTCACACTTAGATGCTATCGCATTCACTGGTGGTATCGGTGAAAACTCTGCACACGTTCGTGAATTAGCATTAAACCACTTAAAACTATTCGGTGTGAAAGTGGATAACGAACGCAACCTTGCAGCACGCTTCGGTAAAGAAGGTGTAATTACAACCGACGATTCTGCATTTAAAGCATGGGTAATCCCTACAAATGAAGAATTAGTGATTGCACAAGATACAGCTGCATTAGCACTATAATCTCTAAGGGCAGACTACTCTGCCCTTTAACTTTTATATCAACTTGGAAGAAATAAAATGTCTAGAACAATTATCTTAATCCCTACTACAACAGGTGTAGGTTTAACAAGTGTGACCTTAGGTCTTGTTCACGCACTTGAACAAAAAGGTTCTAAAGTGGGTTTCTTGAAACCAATTGCTCAGCCAATTACTGGTGAAGATGTATTAGACCGCTCTACTTCAATTATCAAAGCAACTCGCACAACTGAAGTCGGCGAACCATTTATGTTAAGCGAAGCGGAAACATTAATCGGTCAAAACCAAACAGACGTATTATTAGAGAAAATCGTAGAACGTCATCAAGCGTTATCAAAAAATAATGAAATCATCGTGGTTGAAGGTTTAATTCCAACTCGCAAAAACGCTTATGCAAACAGCGTGAACTACGAAATTGCACAAGCATTAGACGCTGAAATCGTATTAGTTGCAGCACCAGGTTCAGACAAACCAGCACAATTAAAAGAACGTGTTGAAGCAGCTGCATCAGAATTTGGTGGCCGTAACAACCCTAACCTATTAGGTGTGGTTATCAACAAATTCAACGCGCCTGTAGATGAATCAGGTCGTACTCGCCCAGATTTAACTGAAATCTTCGATTCATTCCAACACAGCACACAAAATATTGCTGAAGTGGAAGCATTATTCGCAAAAAGCCCAATCCAATTACTTGGCTGCATTGAATGGAAAGCGGATTTAATTGCAACCCGTGCAATCGATCTTGCTAAACACTTACACGCATCAATCATTAACGAAGGTGAAATCAACACCCGTCGTATTCGTGGCGTAAGTTTCTGTGCACGTAGTCTTCCGCATATGGTTGACCACTTCAAAGCGGGCAATTTATTAGTGACTTCTGCAGACCGCCCAGAAGTATTAGTGGCTGCATCATTAGCCGTAATGAATGGCGTAGAAATCGGTGCAATCTTATTAACAGGCGGCTATAAAATTGAAAGTGCTATCGCAAAATTATGCCAACAAGCATTCGAAACTGGCGTACCTGTTTTCCGTGTTGAAGGTAACACTTGGCAAACTGCTCTTAATCTTCAAAGTTTCAGCTTAGAAGTGCCTGCAGATGATAAAGAACGTATTAACGAAATCAAAGAATACGTTGCAGGTTCATTAAATGCAGGCTTCGTTGAAGAAGTATCTAAAGGTGCAACCCGTGCTCGTCGCCTATCTCCTGCGGCATTCCGTTATCAATTAACCGAATTCGCACGTGCAGCGAAAAAACGCATTGTATTACCTGAAGGTGACGAACCTCGTACTATCAAAGCGGCTGCATTATGTGCAGAACGTGGCATTGCTGAATGTATCTTATTAGCAAATCCAACGGATGTTCAACGTGTGGCTGAAGCTCAAGGCGTAACCTTAGGTAAAGGCATTACTATCATCAACCCAGCCGATGTACGTGAAAACTATGTAGCTCGTTTAGTTGAGTTACGTAAAGCAAAAGGTATGACTGAAGAGTCAGCTCGTGAGCAATTAGAAGATACCGTTGTATTAGGTACAATGATGTTAGAAGCAAATGAAGTAGATGGTTTAGTATCAGGTGCGGTTCACACTACAGCGAATACCATTCGCCCACCAATGCAAATCATCAAAACTGCACCAGGTAGCTCTATTGTTTCTTCTATCTTCTTTATGTTATTACCAGACCAAGTATTGGTGTATGGCGACTGTGCGGTAAACCCAGATCCAAATGCAGAACAATTAGCAGAAATCGCAATCCAATCAGCTGATTCTGCGAAAGCCTTTGGTATCGACCCGCGTGTTGCGATGATCTCTTACTCTACAGGTACATCTGGTTCTGGTGCAGACGTTGAGAAAGTGAAAGAAGCAACTCGTATTGCGAAAGAAAAACGCCCAGACTTAATCATTGACGGTCCATTACAATATGACGCAGCAGTAATGGAAGATGTGGCTCGCTCTAAAGCACCTAACTCACCGGTGGCAGGTAAAGCTACCGTGTTTGTATTCCCAGACTTAAATACAGGTAACACCACATATAAAGCGGTACAACGTTCTGCAGACCTCGTGTCTATCGGTCCAATGCTTCAAGGTATGCGTAAACCAGTAAACGACTTATCTCGCGGTGCATTAGTAGACGATATCGTTTACACTATCGCATTAACTGCAATTCAAGCGACACAAGCTTAATTGTTTTTTCCTAGGTAACTAAGTTACCCTAGGTTAGGTATAATTCAGCCCCTTTGGGGCTGTTTTTATATGCAAAAAAATTCTAAAAAAACACCGCTTGCAACCTAAAATATCCTTATCCAAATAAGAATTATTCTGTTATGATGTTGTTAATTCTTATCACAAGAGGATAACAAAATGTCTGTTCAACAACTCATTTCACAACTTACCGACATCGTCGGTGCTCATCATATTATTACTGACCCAACGAAAACAGAAGCTTATCGAAGTGGTTACCGATTTGGTACGGGGAATGCCATTGCTGTGGTTCGCCCTGCTACGCTACTCGAATTTTGGAATATCGTAAAAGCCTGTGTTGAACACGATGTGATTGTTATCAACCAAGCAGCAAATACAGGCTTGACAGGTGGCTCTACACCGGACGGCAATAATTACGACCGAGATATTGTCATCATCAATGCAATGCGAATTGATGGCATTCAACTCATCAATAATGCTTCCCAAGTCGTCTGCTTGCCAGGCTCTACCCTCAACGAATTAGAAAATCAACTTAAACCATTTGGTCGTGAACCACACTCTGTTATCGGATCATCTTGCATCGGTGCTTCTGTTATCGGCGGGATTTGTAACAACTCAGGGGGAGCTCTAGTCCAACGCGGACCTGCTTATACAGAAATGGCACTTTTCGCTCAGCTCAATGAAAAAGGCGAGTTAGAACTAAAAAACCATTTAGGCATTGATTTAGGCGAAACGCCAGAAGAAATCTTAACTAACCTACAAGAAAAACGTTATCAGGTTAAAGATATCCAACAAGATTGTGGACGCGGACACGACAATCACTACTGCAATCACGTTCGCCAAGTCGATGAGGACTCCCCTGCTCGCTTCAATGCAGACCCAGCTCGCCACTACGAAGCTTCAGGCAGTGCGGGTAAACTTGCCATTTTTGCTGTACGTTTAGATACCTTCCAACTTGAAAAAGAGACCGCCGTTTTCTATATCGGCACCAATCAAACATCCGTATTAAACGATATTCGTCGCCATATGTTAGCGAATTTTGAAGTTTTGCCAATTTCAGGCGAATATATCCATCGTGAGGCATTCGACATCGCTGCAAAATATGGCAAAGATACCTTCTGGGTCATTAAAAAATTCGGGACACATTGGCTACCGAAACTCTTTGCCTTAAAAGCAAACGTGGATCGTATTGGCAAAAAATTTGCGTTCTTACCACAACATTTAAGCGATAAATTTATGCAAACTGTCTCTAAATTTATTCCAGAACACTTGCCGAAAAGTTTGTGGGATTATCGCGATAAATATGAACATCATCTTATTGTAAAAATGGGTGGTAAAGGCGTACAAGAGGCTCGTGAATACTTAAAATCTTACTTTGCGGATAATATAAAAGGCGGATATTTTGAATGTAATGCAATCGAAACCCAAGCAGCAATGCTCCATCGCTTCGCAGTTGCCAGTGCGGCAATTCGTTATCGTGCAATTCACGAAAAAGAAGTAGAAGAAATCGTTGCTTTAGATATAGCGTTACGTCGCAACGATCAAGATTGGTTTGAAGTGTTACCGCCAGAAATTGACAACAAAATCAGCCATAAACTTTACTACGGACACTTTATGTGCCACGTTTTCCACCAAGATTACATCGTGAAAAAAGGTTTTGATTGCGAAGAATTAGAACACGAAATGTTGAAATTGCTCGACAAACGAGGGGCACAATACCCTGCCGAACACAACGTAGGGCATTTATACGAAGCTAAACCAACGCTTAAAAGATTCTATAAAGCCTTAGATCCAACTAACAGTTTCAACCCTGGTATTGGTAAAACCACGAAGAAAAAATATTGGGCGGAATAATCTTCTCAATTGCAAATAAGCGGTCGAATTTGACCGCTTGTTTGCTAAAAAGGAATGTCATTTTCAAATTGTTCTATACGTAATCGTTCAATTAACCTACTATCATACTCGTCTATTTTCATATGATTATGATGATCTTCCTTACTATGGCATAAACGACATAAAGCCCTAAAATTCTCAGGTCGATTATCTCGTTTAACACCATTTTTATGATGAACTTCAAGTAAATATTTATAACGAGATAAATTTACCCCACAATTTTCACAACAATAACCAACTGATAAACGGTATCGATGAGAAATCTCAGCCCAATTTTCTGCATAACCAACTTCATTCTGCCCAACATCTTCAGGCTCATTACGGAAAAAAGTTTCGTAATAAGTGAAAAACTCTTCTAATGAGAATTGCTCGAATACTCTCGTCCGATTACGGTTATAATCCTGATAATTTAATTTGTTTAAACAGTTCTTACATACTGAAAGGGGAACTTCACTCTCTTGTCCAGTAATGCCAAAAATACGGAAAACGCCCGTACGATTTCTTGTAGCATGATAACGCTTAAACCGCCCAATGCTACGCATATTTTCTAAGGTTGCACAATCTGTCAGATGATATTTATTCCCCGAAACCTTAGGATTTAAGACGACTTCATCATATTTAAAACTATGATCAGGGATAAATAAGACGATATGCTTGCCTTGATAGGTAAAGACTCCACTTTGAGGATCGATATCAATATCTTCTATCGGAACCTCAAGCCCTGTTGTGGTTTCTAATTCTCCGACCTCAATTTCAATTAGCTTAGAATTAAAGTCTACCGAAAAATCAATCCACTCTTTTACTCCCATTTTCCTCACATTTGCAAAAAGCTGACGAAAATCAACCGCTAGTTTCATTTTAACTCCGATAATTTCTGTAATTGCTCTTCTGCATTGGTCATAATTCGGAATGTTACACGCTTAGAAGCATCTTTATCTTCTTTGCCCTCTACATTTCTTACTGCTTTTGAAGAAGATAATCCTACTGCTGAAATATGCGATTTGATCCACGGACGAAACTTTT
Source organism: uncultured Haemophilus sp. (assembly GCA_963545995.1). GTDB lineage: Bacteria > Pseudomonadota > Gammaproteobacteria > Enterobacterales > Pasteurellaceae > Haemophilus_A. The sequence goes on along the minus strand of CAUUKJ010000021.1, from coordinate 25,031 downwards.
CTACAGAAGGAAGTTGATAAACGTACGTTAATACTGCTCGAGTTCTATCTTGCGATAATCGCATATTTTCAAAATAAGCTGTATCTTCATCGCTATTCCAATTCCATTCGCTACTGGTATGCCCTTCTATTCTGACCTCATTAATAGCATCTTTATAATTGTCAATCACTTTAATGTAGCGTGGAAAAAATTCATCTAGTGTCGTTTTAAAGCGTTGTTGAAGCGTTGCATCTCCTGTTTTAAATAACACTTCAGGATCAGTAAAAATAAAGGTAAGCGTATCTTTGTCAATTTTGGCTTTCCAGTTATCTAGTTGCGGGTCAAATTCTGCTTTTAATATTACGCGTTGTAACTCTTCTTCTAAAGCTTTATCTAAGGCTTGAATTTGTTTATTAACACTTTCACCTGTACGCTTCAACGCATTTTGACTTTCCTCTTCTAAACGGTTCATCACTTTACGGCTATCATCCATTTGGGATTTCATTAACTCTTGAGCTTGCTGTACAAATTGACGTTGTAATTGTTCCGCTTGTTGTTCAAATTTTTGTTGCCACTGTGATACAAAATCGGTAATTTGTTCGTGAATCGTTTGTTGAGCTTTATTTAATGCTTGTTGAGATTCCAGCATATTTTTTGAGGTAGATTCAAGCGTAGACGCAGAATTAACTAATGCTTGGTTATTTTGGTTTAAACTTTTAGTAAGATCTTGTGAAGAGGCCACCATCATAGAAGCAAAAGTCGCACCTGTTTCTGCGAAATGGGTAGCGAGATTTTCGGCGACTTGAGTACTATATGCTGCAAACGAGGTTGAAACATCCATAATATCTTGAGCCAATTTTTCACCGCTATGTTTTAAGCCTTGAATTAAACTTTCATTAGCTTTTTCCGTATTATCTAACATTAAAGTAATCTGTTGCTGAACTTGTGGGATTGCTTCAACGGCTTTATCTCTTAATTCTGCAAATGTAGATAGGTGAGATTCTAAATTATCAATTTGCTGTTGGTTCGTTGCAATTACAGCATTTAGACTTTCCATCGAAACAGGAATAGATTGAGTTGATTGTTCAATTTGAGCAACAGATTGTTCTGTTTTTTCAAGTGTTTGGACACCAGTTTGATAAAGGGAAATCATCTCAGAAAGTTGCGTTTTATAGTTTTCTTGCCATTCAACTAAAGAGTGAACTGCACGATTAAGCTCTTTAAAGTTTTCACCAAATTGAGTAGTAAGGTTATTGTTAAACTCAACAATAACTTGTTTAAGTGCTTCAATTACCGTTTCTGTTGCTGATTTCGACATCATATCTGCAAAGTTTTGTAATTTTTCCCATAGTTGGGTTTCAAATGCTTCAAAATGTTCTTTTTGTTTTTCACTTAACTGAGATAATGTAGATAAATATGCCTCAATTTGTGTAACAGGTGTAGTCAAATTTTTATGTTGGTCGGATAAATCACTTCTAAGTAGTTTAACTTGTCCTAAAATACTACCTTCATTTTCATCTCCAAGACGAGCGACTAAGGATTCCAAATGTTGAGCCACTATCTGATTTTGAGCATTTTGTACTTTAAGCAAATCCGTTTGTGTATAGAAGTTTTTAACAACACTCTCCGCATCAATTATTTGCTCTTCTTCCAATTTTTCTTTCTTAACACCTAAAGTATAAATAATCTTTAAACCAATAGAAAAACAAACTCCTATAACACTCGTTAGAAAGGCTGTTTTCATCCCACCTAATAAGGTACTAATGCTAGTATCAATGTGTTCAATATCAAAATTTAATAAACCTGACACAATCCCTGTGAATGTACCCAAAATACCAAGAGAAGTTAATAATGTAGGAGCATAATCAGCGAAAATACTACGCCTTTTGGCTTTATTAGAACGAGAGGTAATAAATGCAAGAAATCCAACTGATAATACTGCGAGCATAGCAATAAAAAAAGCATCAGTAATTGTGCCAGAAGAGATATTTTTAAGGAAAAGTTCAAAATAAGAAAGCATAGAGAAAGCTCCACAAAATAGTCATTTTCTAAATTATACTACTATTATCCTTAAAAAAATAAAAGACCGAATATTTTTAATACTCGATCTTTTAAATTTATGAATTTTGGCTAGCTACTGTCCTACCCCCATCAAAATCCGATCCGCAAATTTTCCGATGCTGACACCGAAATTATTTGAACGATTCCAATCCATCAGAGTGCGAAAGTTGTTGGTCACTAAAAAAGCTCTACCCGCTTCTTTATCAGGGCGAATGAGCCAGAGATTAGCATTTTTCATCTTATCTAGCTTTTCAATCTCTTGGTCGGTCGGGTAAGCAAGATAAATACCCCAAGCCTGCCACTCTCCTAGATTTTTAGCTTTATTTTCCTCAAGCCCTGAGAAAGAGAGATCAATAGAATTATTGAATTTTACCTCTACGCCCCAAGGTAATTGATTATCCCAGCCAACGGTCGAAAGATAAGAAGCAATAGAAGCAAAAGCATCATATTCATTGTTCCAAATATCTTTTTTACCATCATTATCGCCATCGGCTGCATAAGCTAAATAAGCGGTTGGCATAAATTGAGTTTGCCCCATCGCACCTGCCCAAGAGCCTTTCATTTCCGAGCGTTTAAGCGTGCCGTTATCCAACATCTTCATCGCATTAACAAACTCTTGGGTGAATAATTTCTCGCGACGTCCATCAAATGCTAGTGTCGCTAATACTGAAAGCACATCGAAATTACCTTGATAATTTCCAAAACTACTCTCCATTCCCCATAATGCCAAAATGTACTCTTTCTGTACACCAAATTTTTTGCTTGCTTTAGCCAGTGGTAAGTTGTAATCATACCAACGCTCTGCTGCCATATTCACTTTAGTTTGGGTAAGGACTTTATTCAGGTAATTTGTCACACCATTTGGATTCGGTGGTGGCGGTGGCATATTTGGATCACGTTTACGAGCAGCTTGTTGCTGATCTAACTGCACCGCTCTTGCATTGTAAACAATCAATCCTTGCGAATTTAAGACTTTCTCAGATAAGCCTGCTCCTGCCGCCTTTTGTTTTAAAAACTGCACATAATCATTAAAATTATTTAACGTGCGAGCTTTCGTATAAGTAGCATCTAAAGGCAATGAAGCGTAATGCTGGTTTGGTTTCTGACTTGAACAACCGACAAAGGTTAAAGTTAAAAGAGTCAGCGGAATCGCAAAAACTTTTTTAAATTTCATCTTTTTCTCAACGGGTAGCGAACTACCCTCTGTTATAAATTGACCATACGATTTGGGCGAATCACATTATCCGTAGTAACTTCTGCAACGCCCAAAAATTGATTGACATCTAAAAACAGTCTAACAAGTCCATAGACCTGCTCAACATTCTCAAACTTCACTCTTTGACCAAATTTAACCGCTTTAGTTTGAGCCTCTGTTAAATTTAATGCTGGTAAACTCGCAACTGCTGTATCCATTGGTAATAACAAGGTATCTAATGCTTTCTGCGGAAAGCTTTCTGCTAACAGTTGCAATTCGTCAATCGGCATCATCATTTCAATCGGATAATCCGCCACCGCTAAGCGACGTAAAACCGTAACGTGTGCACCACAGCCCAACACTTCCCCTAAATCATCAACCAAGGTACGAATGTATGTTCCTTTTGAACAATGCACTTCTAATGAAAGATAAGGGGCATTGTATTCAATAAATTTCAGCTCAAAAATCGTAATCGGACGTGCTTCACGCTCCAAAGTAATGCCTTGACGGGCATATTCATAAAGCGGTTTACCGTTATGTTTTAAAGCGGAAAACATCGTCGGCACTTGTAAAATATCGCCACGAAATTGCGGTAATGCTGCCAAAATATCTGCTTCACGCACATTCACTTCACGCGTTTCCACCACTTGCCCTTCCGCATCGGAGGTGTCGGTACGTTCGCCCAATTTTGCCGTCACAAAATAACGCTTATCAGAATCTAACAAAAATTGGGAAAATTTAGTCGCCTCTCCCAAACAAATCGGCAACATACCCGTTGCTAACGGATCTAACGCTCCTGTATGTCCTGCTTTATTCGCTTGGAACAGACGTTTCACTTTCTGCATAATATCGTTTGAAGACATTCCTTGCGGCTTATCTAATAGAAAAACGCCGTGAACATCACGGAATTTCTTACGCGGTCTGCCCACCGATTAGTCCTCTTTATGTTTTGCTTCATCTTCACGAATGACGTTAGACACCAGGTTCGACATACGCATACCTTCCACCAACGACTCATCGTAAATAAAACGCAATTCAGGCACAATACGCAAACGCATCGCCTTGCCCACCAAAGTACGAATATACGGACTCGCTTTTTCCAAGCCTTTCATACCTTGTGCAATCGCTTCCTGATCGTTATCAAATAAGAAAGTCACGAAAATTTTGGCATACGCCAAATCGCGTGAAACTTCCACATCAGAAACCGTTACCATACCAATACGCGGATCTTTTACTTCACGTTGTAAAATCACCGCCACTTCTTTTTTTAACTCTTGTGCAACACGGTCGCTGCGTTTGAATTCTCTAGACATTACTTTTCCTTCTTAAAATGACTTTTCTAAAATATGCAGGTATTCAAAGGTTGAATCTGCTTTATGATTACGACTTTCCGTTTTATCAGCTTTAAAACGCTGATATTCTGTTTGAACTAAATCATATTTACCATAACGTTCACATATGCTTTTTATTTGCTCAACAGTCATTAATCCTTCATTATTATAACTTAAAAAGATATGTTTAAAGTTTGCATTCTTGATCAAGTCTTCAAACTCAGATACCACACTTGCTTTTGCACAATACTTAGAACGATTATAGTCTCTTAACCCCGTTTTACCTTTTGGTGTAAACTCATCATATAATGAAATCGTATTTAATAAATGATAATTAGCCCCATACTGGCGTGCATTATAAGGGGGATCAAGATATAAAATATCTCCTGAAATCTCTCGAATCAGGTCATTAGCATTCATTTGGTAAACTTTATGATCATTACAATTAATTTCAAAATCAGCAGATTCTAATAACAAAGGTTTTAATGCCGAGGTCTTTAATTTTTTTAAAAATGCACCATACACAGAAGCAGTATTAGCTACTTTATCTGCACTTTCTAGTAGTGTAGCTAATAAGAAATAATAGGTATCTTCATCAATATAATTTGTCTGTTTCCAATTTTCTATTTGTGTTCTAATCGCATCAATTTTCTTACCGTTTTCATCACTAAAATAAAGTCGTTCAGAACCGCTACCAAAACAATAATTTTGGTAAATAAAACCCTCTTTGGGTTGTAGTTCATTAAGTTCTTGAATAAGAACTTTTGCATTATCAATACTGCGATGATTTCCAATATAATTCTTATTTAAAACATAGCTATAATACTCTAAATCATTTGCAATGATCTGTTTAACACTTGTTTTAAATTTTCGACCAACAACACCAGTCCCCGCAAATAAGTCACAAAAAACTTTATTAGAAAGATCCTCACCTACTACATTAGTAATTTCTTCTGAAAGCCAATTTGATAGTTTTAGTTTTGAGCCAATATAATTCATTCGTTATCTTCTGAATATAATTTATTAAAAATGAAGTCTGTGGCGTGTTGAGAAGCCTCTTCGGCAATTTTCTTCACACTGCTTTTCCGATACTCTACGGGGTCATATTGATAACAACCAACACAACCTAATTCATCAGAGTAGTTTTCATCGCCCTGATAAAAGTCATATGGATTTCCTAATATATTTTTTGCACTCCATCGTTTATTGGTTTCTTTGCACACTTTACATATTTGTCTCTTAGCATCATTTGCTGCCTTACTAAGCGGTTGAAAATCTTCCCTCTTTTGCGTTTTAGTATCACTTACTCGATGATCATTTTTTCTACCATCTTTATGATCAATCTCAATTTTGGTATTCTCTGATTTTCCATTAATACCCAACATGACACAATTTCTTGTTTTATAATAATCTTTAATGTCTTTTCTAATATGTTGTTTGAAATGCTTTTCTTGATTAATTCCATTGAGTCTAATAGCATCAATAGAATTACCAGACGTTTTAGATTTATCAAATTCAATGATATAGTCCTTCGCTAAGGCTGAGCTTGCTCTACACCAACTTCCACCATTTCCTAACTTCAAATCTTTATATTCATCAACGAATTCTGCCACATTTACCCAACGAGATACGCCATTCTCATTTGGCTGTGCTAATTCTAAAAAGAGTTGCGTTTTTGTTTTCTTCATATTTAAAAATTTTTCTTGAAAACCATAATATATTCGTGTTTGAAAATATAGTAATCGCTATTTAACGCTCTATATCGCCAAATTCCGCCCGAATTTAATTTACCTCTATTCCCTTCGATATTTTTAACGATAATTCCTTTCAATTTAACATCAAAGTTACGCTTAATCATATCCATACAATAAAAGGCGAGGGGAATAACTTCACTGTTCTTATAAATATCACCAATAACTAACGCAAAGTATCTTCCTTTATCCAAATGTCTTAGGCTATTCTCACAGACTATCTTAAATTTTTTCAAAAAATCATTAATATTATTGCATTGTGAAAGATCATTAGGATTATCAGTAAATTTAACAATATCCATATATGGTGGATGCATAATCAGAAACTGTGCACTATTCTGATATTCTCTAAAGTTTGCATCTACGCCTTCTTTATCCATAGCGTTACAGTTAGCGATATAGAACTTATTGGGTTGTGAATAATCTATATTTGCTGCCACATAATCAATAATGTTTTGGTTAATATCAAAACCAATATATTTTCGCCCTAAGTTTTCGCATTCAAACAAAGTTGTACCACTTCCCATAAATGGCTCAAAAACAACTTCGTTTTCTTTTGTATATCTACGAATAAGCTGATTAGGAATTTGAGGAATAAAGTTTCCGTGATAAATATTTTTATGTTTACCTGTTTTGTCTCTTGATGGAATAATCCAAAGACTATCAGTATTAATATCAGATTGTTGCCATTCTGATAAGTCAAGATCATTAAACCTCATTCCTTAATTTCCTAAAAATTCAATCCTTTAAATAATAAGCGGTCTTCTTTCGCAAAAGTTTTGCAAAATCAAACCGCTTGTAGGGTATGCGAACCAAAGGTTCACGCACGAAAATGATTTAACTTGCGTGCGTGGAATTTCATTCCACACACCCTACCGATTAAATCGAACGTTTAACCTCAACCACTTCGAATACCTCGATTTGGTCACCGACTTTTACGTCATTGTAGTTTTTCACACCGATACCACATTCCATATTGCTACGGACTTCAGCAACGTCATCTTTGAAGCGACGGAGTGAATCGAGTTCACCTTCAAAAATAACCACGTTGTCACGCAATACGCGGATTGGATTGCTACGTTTAATCACACCTTCGGTTACCATACAACCTGCAATCGCACCGAATTTCGGATGACGGAATACATCACGCACTTCAGCCAAGCCGATGATTTCTTGTTTGAATTCAGGTTGAAGCATACCGCTCATCGCTGCTTTGATTTCGTTTAACAATTCGTAAATGATTGAGTAATAACGTAAATCAATGTTTTCGTTTTCAATCACACGACGTGCTGTAGCATCTGCACGAACGTTAAAGCCGACAATAATCGCATTTGATGCTGCCGCTAAAGTTGCGTCTGTTTCAGTGATACCACCTACACCAGAACCCACTACTTTCACGCGTACTTCATCCGTTGAAAGTTCATTCAAGGCTTGAACAATCGCTTCCACAGAACCTTGAACGTCTGCTTTTACAATGACGTTCAATTCAGATACATCGCCTTCGGTCATATTGCTAAACATATTTTCAAGTTTAGCTTTTTGCTGACGAGCTAATTTCACTTCGCGGAATTTACCTTGACGATATAATGCCACTTCACGGGCTTTTTTCTCATCACGTACTACAGTTGCTTCATCACCCGCCGCAGGTACGCCTGAAAGACCTAATACCTCAACAGGTAGTGATGGACCTGCAGATTCCACTTCTTTACCGTTTTCATCACGCATCGCACGTACACGACCGTATTCAAAACCGCAAAGGACGATGTCGCCTTTATGTAATGTACCAGATTGAACCAAGATAGTTGCCACAGGACCGCGACCTTTATCTAAGTAAGATTCGATCACTACACCGCTTGCCATACCGTCTTTTACGGCAGTTAATTCAAGTACTTCAGATTGTAAGATGATTGCATCTAATAAATCGTCGATACCTGTTCCTTTTTTCGCAGAAACTGGCACGAATTGCACATCACCACCGAATTTCTCAGAAATAACTTCATATTGCAGTAATTCTTGTTCTACGCGTTCTGGATTTGCTTCTGGTTTATCGATTTTATTTACCGCAACTACTAAAGGAGCACCTGCCGCTTTCGCGTGCTGAATCGCTTCGATAGTTTGTGGCATCACGCCATCGTCTGCCGCCACCACAAGAACAACGATGTCCGTTGCTTTCGCACCACGAGCACGCATTGAGGTAAACGCTGCGTGTCCTGGAGTATCTAAGAAGGTAATCATCTTACCGTCGTTGGTTTCAACGTGATATGCACCGATGTGTTGGGTAATACCACCCGCTTCGCCTGCAGCCACTTTTGCTTTACGAATATAGTCAAGTAATGAAGTCTTACCGTGGTCAACGTGACCCATAATCGTTACAACTGGTGCACGAGTCACTAATTCTGCATCGGTATCACGGTCGCTCATCACCGCTTCTTCTAATTCGTTTTCTTTACGAAGAATAACTTTGTGTCCCATCTCTTCTGCCACAAGTTGAGCAGTTTCTTGGTCGATCACTTGGTTAATGGTTACCATCTCACCCATTTTCATTAAGGTTTTGATGATTTCGGTAGCTTTAACTGCCATTTTGTTCGCAAGTTCTGCAACGGTAATCGTTTCACCAATTACCACGTCTGCTTTCACAACTTGAGCAGGTTTAGTAAAGGCTTGTTGCAATGCAGCACCTTTTTTACCTTTGCCTTTACCTTTTTGATCGCGTTGGTTGCGACGATCTGCATTACGCTCGTTTTTGTCGTCTTCACGACCTTTTTTCGCTTTTGCTACGTTATTTTTACCGCCACGACGGTTGCCTTCACTACGACGATCGTTATCACGTTCTGCATCACGTGCATAGCTTGAGGTAAAGCGGTCATCTTCGAAGTCATCGTTACCATTATCAGCCGCTTCTTCACGTTCAATTTCAGCTAAACGACGAGCATTTTCTGCCGCACGTTTTGCGTCCATTTCTGCTTTTTGGCGAGCTAATTCTTCTTGTTTACGACGAAGTTCCGCTTCTTCTTTTTTCTTCGCTTCTTTTTCAGGATCAACCGCTTTCTCTTGTTTTGGTGCTTCAGCTTTTGGTTGTGCTGGTTTCGCTGCTTTGTTTGGCATTACTGGTACAGCAGGGGCTTTCTTCGCTGCTTCTGCTTTTTTCGCTTCTTCAGCTGCTTTTGCTGCAGCCTCTGCTTCCGCCTTCGTTTTAGCTTCTTGTTCAGCTGCTTCGCGTGCCGCTTTTTCTGCTGCTTCTTTCTCTTTCGCTGCTTTTTCAAGAGCTAATTTTGCTTCTGCTTCCGCTTTTTCTTTTAATGCTTTTGCATCAATCGGTGCTTTTTTCTCTTTCACTTCCACCGCTTTAGTTTTACCGCCTGTGGTTGTGGCATTTGCTTTACTCGTTTTACGAGCACCGCCTAAGGAAAGCGTTTTTTTCTCAGTTTTTTCTGTCATTATAAATTCCTCGCTACAATTGATTAGCTAAACCAACAAATTTGACGTGCCGCCATAATCAACTCGCCTGCTTTTTCAGCAGATAATTCTTCAATATCCGCTAGCTCGTCTGTACCTTGTTCAGCTAATTCTTCAAGGTTGGTAATGCCTTTTTCTGCTAATTTGAATGCAATGTGGCGTTCCATTCCTTCAAGGTTTAATAATTTCTCATCAATTTGTGCTTGTTTTAAAGCGGCTTCTTCTTCAAGTGCTTTTTTGGTAATCGCATTTTTCGCACGAGCTTGTAACTCTTCGACTAAATCTTCATCTTCTAAGCCATCAATTGCAGTTAACGCATCAACAGGAACATAAGCAATCGCTTCTAAAGAAGTAAAGCCTTCGTCAATTAACACTTGAGCGAATTCTTCATCGATTTCCAATGCTGAAGTAAGAAGGTTAATCACTTTACCATCTTCTTCTTTCGCTTTTTTGTCTAACTCTTCGACGGTCATTACGTTTAACGTCCAACCTGTTAATTGGGTTGCTAAACGTACGTTTTGACCATTACGACCAATCGCTTGTGCTAAGTTTTTCGCTTCAACAGCAATGTCCATTGAGTGCGTTTCATCGTTGATCGTAATTGAGCTTACATCTGCTGGAGCCATTGCGTTGATCACGAATTGTGCTGGGTTATCGTCCCAAAGAACGATATCTACACGCTCACCGCCAAGTTCGTTACTGATTGCTTGAACACGTGAACCACGCATACCCACGCACGCACCTACTGGGTCGATACGTTTGTCATTTGATTTCACCGCAATTTTTGCACGAGAACCTGGATCACGTACTGCACCTTTGATTTCGATGATTTGTTCACCAATTTCAGGCACTTCAAGTTTGAATAACTCTTCTAACATCACAGGTTTTGCACGGGTCATAAAGATTTGCGGACCTTTAGACTCAGGCTTGATCGCATATAACACACTGCGAACACGGTCACCTGGACGGAAGTTTTCACGTGGTAACATATCTTCACGTACGATTACCGCTTCGCCTTTGATATCTTCAGTTTTGCCTTGTAACTCAAGGAAAATGTTATCGCGGGTTACTTTTTTCACGGTTGCACTGATGATTTTGCCTTCATCTGGACGGAATTCTTCAATGATTTTGCTCTTCTCAGCTTCTCGAATTTTTGTTTTTACCACTTGACCAAAAGTTTGAATTGCCACGCGACCAAATTCGATAGATTCCACTTCATCTTCAACCACATCACCTAATTGAATTTCAGGGTTTTCGAATTGTGCTGCTTCAAGACTGATTTCGCGAGTCATATTGTGTACTTCTTCCACCACTAACCAACGACGGAAAGTTTGGAATGCACCTGTTTTGCGGTCAACCACAACACGTACATCAATATCTAATTCGCTACCTTTTTTTGTTGCAATAGTTAAAGCAGTTTCGAGTGCTTCGAAAATCGCTTCTTTTGGTAATTGTTTTTCATTTGAAACCGCTTCAGCGGCTAAAAGAATCTCTTTGCTCATGGGATTTCTCTCAAATTATCAAGATTAAAAGTTAAAAACAGGAACTAAATTGGCTTTTTGGATATTACCGAACGCAAATTGATGCGGTTCACCTTCTACATTTAAGGTAATTAAATCGCCTTCTACGCTTTCTAATTTACCTTGCCATTTACGGCGGTCGAACATAGGAATTCGCAAATGAACCACCACATCACGCCCAACAAAACGCTCATAATGAGCAATTGTGAATAGTGGACGATCTAAACCAGGCGATGAAACCTCAAGGTTATATTTATCTGCAATTGGGTCTTCTACGTCTAAAATAGCACTTACTTGGCGGCTTACATCGCTGCAATCATCAATAGTTACACCGCCTTCTTTATCAATATATAAACGGACGGTTAAATAACGTCCTGCACGTTGGCATTCAATACCAACTAACTCACAGCCCATCGCTTCAATGGTATCGGCTGTTAGTTCTTCTAATTTTTGCTCTAAAGTTGCCAAATCTTTTCTCCAGATATAAAAAAAGGGCTTAACCAGCCCTTATGATACGAATAAATTGTATCCGCCACCTGCGAACTTACTCTTGCAAGCGGTTTGTTTTATGTTTTCTTTTACAAAAAGTTTACTAAAATTTGCAAGCAAACATAAAACAAAGCTCACAGACCTTAACAGGAATGTGAGCCGATAAAACTGGTTGCGGGGGCCGGATTTGAACCAACGACCTTCGGGTTATGAGCCCGACGAGCTACCAAGCTGCTCCACCCCGCGTCTGATGTGGTGTATTATAAGAGTTTTGGAATGAATGTCAAATGGTTTTCGATAAAAAGTGTTAATTATTCATTTTTTAATCTTAAATGTTGATAGGTCACATATTTACCTGCTTGTTCAGCTAATTTAGTGACATATCTAACATCTTCAAACACCGTTTTTTCAGTCACTATTGCATTTAAAATAGATGCAATCTCATTAAAATCACCCTTTTTGCAATAAGATAATACGATTTTCTTCCATTGTACTATCCTATCATTTTCAATTTCACAATTCCAAAAATAGCTTAATGTCTCTTCAGATACCTCAGCAAGAAATATTTTAATGGCTTGGATGTTATTTTCTATACGCTTTATCACTGCAGAAGATACATAGGATTCTCCATTTCTCATCACAATTTCTTTCTGTCCACCAGAGGAAAACGCATCACGTAAACTTGTATTGATAATGCCGTGTTTTGTTGCTAACCATAAGGCGAATTTATCATATTTATCTTGCTGATTAGATAAAATCGTTTCAGGAAAAAAAGCATACGCTTGAGCAATCAACATCGTCTTTTCATCTTTATCAATGACTTTCCAGTGACGAACTTTGGGTGGTGCAACTTCTTCTGTTAGATTATCAGAAGTCCACCATAAACTTTCTCCCTTTTTCAACTGCGATTTATAGTATTTTGCTACAGGTGTAATTGGGTTATCTAATAAACGTAAAGTATCATACGAGATCGACATCTTATCAAAAATGCTATTTCCTTTTTCAAGCTGCATATCAATTTTGTATCGGGGATAATGCGTAACAGCGATATCACTTAAACAACTCTCGTAAGGCTTAGATAAAAAAGCAATCTGTCCGCCTAATTTTCCAAATGAAGAAAAATTCTTTCTACATTTGGAATACGAGTAGATTCTAAGATTGAACTGCCAATAGATGTCCATTTATCTCCTTGTGTACTTTTAACTTCAATACCATAATACTGATTTGCAACTATATCAGGGAATTGTTTCCCCGATACAAGACAAATTGTATTCTCAAATGGCGTACCTTTGGCACATTGACAAACTGCTTGGAATACATCTTCCTCTAAATCAAGCCCGCTCCGCTTTTTATAATATGAAGCTCTATATTGAGCATCTTTATTTAAAAACGCATCCACTTTTTGCATCAACGCTTCGAATTGTTGTAAAGATGGCACTTTATTTTCAGAGATGATCATTTTCACTCTCCTTAAAATAAAGATTCCATTTTTTCTCAATGTTTTTAGCTATGTTATAGGCTAAAACACAAGGAACAGCGTTGCCAATAATTTTGTAAGCACCACTTGCAGAAACTGACACATTTTCAACAGTTTTAGGTAATATAAATTGATAATCATCAGGAAATGTTTGTAATCTTGCACATTCTCGAATCGTTAAACGTCTTTCTATCATTCCTTGTTCTAATTCATCAATATATTTCCCGCCATTCTCTTTGCTTAATCTACGGTATTCAATATTTCCGTGATGTTCTGAACGGATTGTAGGGCTAATAGAATCTAATTTAACTTCTGTCTGACCTTGGCAATGTACACCCATAAATTTAGCTTTTGAGTATTTTTGCTGAGCAATATCTTTAGTCATATCTGGCTCTAGCAACCCACTAAACGCGTCAGCACAAGTTACAATTTCTTTCTCCCCATTTCCGTGAGTAGGTAATGGATATGGATCAAAAGATTCGCTGATTTCTTCTTTTTGTAACTCTTCCAATGCTTTACTAGTTAGGGCATTCTTTCTAAATCCAAAAAAGATAACCCGCTCCCGAGATTGAGGCACACCATAAAATTGAGCATTAAGGACTTTAGCTGGAACAACTAAATATCCACCATCTGCAGCTTGAGAAAAATCGTGTTCAATAATCTCTTTTACATCTCTTAAATTTGTTAGACCTTTTACATTTTCAGCAATAAACAATTTAGGTTGAGTAATAGAAATAACTTCTCTCATCCACATATATAACTGCCCACGGCTTTCGATAGAAGGTTCATCAACATCTAAATTTTTACCATTATGGCTTTTATAAGAATCAAACCCTAAACGTTTTCCTGCGATAGAAAAATCCTGACAAGGAAATCCGCCCGTCAAAACATCTACTTCTTTAGGAAAAACATCGTGCGTTTGTTGCTCTCTTTTTACAAGATCAACAATACTTTCAAGATGATAAAGTTCATTAGCATCAGGCTTTTTATTTTTAAAATAAGAAACCCAAGCAGATTTGGCATCTGGTTTGATATCATTCGCAAAAATAGTATTAAACTTTGTTGGCTTTAAGGTTGCCCATTCGCCATCACGTGAAGCAATCCAATCGGGATGTAAATCAGAATTAATCGACTTATTAAGACAAGAGAAATCTCCCTCAAATCCAATATCCATTCCTCCGCATCCAGAAAATAGAGATATTAAATTCATTCCGCTTCTCCGTTAACTAATGTCAGAGAGAAAATGAGCTTACGAGATAAAGGGAAACAGTAAGAAAAGTGTATTTTTGATAAGAAATCACAAAGAAATGTTGCAAAAACAGCTTGCAATTTTAGCCTAGGCAAGGCAAGGCAAGGCAAGGCAAGGGTCATATTATATCCTTTCTAAATAACATCAACTAAAATTGTATAAATTATAAAGAAAAAAAGCGATATTGTAAAAATACGACATCTATGTATTTACGCTTTAGCCTTTAGCCCTTTATGTTCCTGTCAATAAAGTGTAGAATATTTGAAATTTTACTTTTTATAATAACAAACAGAGAGAACTATGAGCGAAGAAATTTTAACGCAAGAAAATGATGTTCGAGCAAATTTTATTACCCATATTATTGATGAAGATTTAGCATCGGGTAAACATAACAACGTGCATACCCGCTTCCCGCCTGAGCCAAACGGCTATTTACATATTGGTCACGCAAAATCCATCTGCTTAAACTTCGGTTTAGCTGAAGATTACAAAGGCTTATGTAACCTACGTTTTGACGACACCAACCCTGTAAAAGAAGATGTAGAATACGTTGATTCGATTAAAGCTGATGTTGAATGGTTAGGCTTTAAATGGGAAAGCGAGCCACGTTATGCGTCAGATTATTTCGATCAACTTTACGGCTATGCAATTGAGTTAATCCAAAAAGGTTTAGCATATGTGGATGAGCTTTCACCAGAAGAGATGCGAGAATATCGTGGTACATTAACTGAACCTGGTAAAAACAGCCCATATCGCGACCGTTCTGTAGAAGAAAACTTAGCCTTATTCGAAAAAATGAAAAACGGTGAGTTTGAAGAAGGTAAAGCAAGTTTACGTGCAAAAATTGATATGGCTTCGCCATTTATGGTAATGCGTGACCCTGTGTTGTATCGTATTAAATTTGCAAGCCATCACCAAACAGGCGATAAATGGTGCATCTACCCAATGTATGATTTCACGCACTGTATCTCGGATGCGATTGAGCGTATTACTCACTCTTTATGTACCCTTGAATTCCAAGACAATCGCCGTTTATATGACTGGGTGTTAGACAATATTTCCATTGAGCGTCCGCTGCCGCATCAGTATGAATTCTCACGTTTAAATTTAGAAAGCACACTAACATCTAAACGTAAATTGTTGAAATTAGTAACTGAAGAAATTGTGGATGGTTGGAACGACCCTCGTATGCCAACGATTTCAGGTTTACGCCGTCGTGGATATACACCTGCATCAATCCGTGAATTCTGCCGTCGCATTGGGGTAACTAAACAAGATAACGTGGTGGAATACTCTGCTCTTGAAGCTTGTATTCGTGAAGATTTAAATGAAAATGCACCGCGTGCAATGGCTGTGATTAACCCAGTTAAAGTGGTAATTGAAAACTTCGAAGGCGAAGAATGGTTAAAAGCACCAAACCATCCAAATCGTGAAGAATTAGGCACCCGCGAATTGCCTTTCACACGTGAACTTTACATCGATGAAGCCGATTTCCGTGAAGAAGCAAACAAACAATATAAACGTTTAATGCTTGGTAAAGAGGTTCGTTTACGTAATGCCTACGTAATTAAAGCAGAACGTGTTGAGAAAGATGCAAGCGGTAAAATTACTACAATTTATTGCACATACGATCCTGAAACATTAGGTAAAAACCCTGCAGATGGACGCAAAGTAAAAGGCGTAATCCACTGGGTTTCTGCAACGCACGCAAAACCTGCTGAATTCCGTTTATACGATCGTTTATTCACTGTGCCAAATCCAGGGGCAGAAGAGGAAATCGAAAGCGTATTAAATCCACACTCTCTAGTAGTTAAACACGGTTTCGTAGAACCGAGTTTAGCAGAAGCAAAAGCGGAACAAGGTTACCAATTTGAACGCGAAGGCTACTACTGCTTAGATAGCAAAGACAGCCACCCAGAGCATTTAATCTTTAACTTAACCGTAAGTTTAAAAGAAAGTGTGGCGTTTTAATCTATAGACCTGTAGCAACTAAGTTGCTCTAACGTAGGGCGGACTTGAGTCCGCCTTTTCAATATTCAAGGAGAAAATTATGGCTCATCGCTTGTATAGTTTTAGGAACATTAACGGGCTGTCAAGCACTAAATGATGGTTTAAAACAAGTTAACCAAACTTTGCAAACCGTAAATGGCACCCTTGCTGGAACAACAATCCCATCAAATACCGCAGCATCTATTTCCTCTGCTCTATCCAAAGCTACCCCACCTAAAAATACTCAAGTTCTGTTCAATGATGTTAAACCAACTTTAGAAAAGGTACTCTCTCTGATTGCTTGTGAAAAAGATGAACAAGTAAAAACCTACACAGATGAAAGTAGCGTTGGAATGTCTTACCCGCTCAATCCTGTACGTCAAATGACATACAATAAATCGAGTTGTGTGAATGTTCAGCGTATTGATGGTATTCAATTAAAATCAGCCAATGCCTTTATTTTTAGAACCACATTTACTTCGCCTACAAGTCAGGAAAGTTATAATTCTCGCTATCTAGCCATCAAACAACCCAATGGAGATTGGTTGTTCAATTGGAGTACAATCGGAATGTAATATTAAGATGTGTAGTGTTTGCTACACATCATTCAGCTAGACCACAGGTTTCTCACGATAAAACAACAAACCTGGCAAAGCCAAGCCAAACACAATCGCTCCAAGAATAAAGGTGGTGCTTAAGAACGCATCGATCATATTGCCAAAGCGTTCTTGCGAGAAGCCGTAATGATGCAGTTGCACCATCGCAATCATTGCTTTATAGGCATAAACACCAGGAATCATCGGGATAATCGCCGCCACGGTAAAGGCTTTGGGATGTGCTAAATAACGATGCGATAAATGCACGCCAATAAAACCAATTACGCAGGTAGCAAAAAAAGTGGAGAACACGATTGGCACGTTAATTTGTATCAGTAAAGTACGGCAGACGTGACCTAACGCCCCTAGAATCGCACAATATTTCAATGCTTTAGGCGGTGCGTTGAACACCATTCCAAAACCAACGGCAGGAATGGCGGCAAAAAACATATCATCAAGCAGTTTTAATATAAGATCCATCTTACCGCCCCCAAGTGCTAATGTGCATTACGCTTAGAGCAAATACAATGCCTAAACAAGCACCGAACGTCAAAATGGTCGCAATCGTCCAACGCCCAATTCCCATATTCACATAGCCTTTTAATATGTCCGCCAGTGAATTGATCAGCGGGAAACCTGGTACAAGCAATAACACACTAGAAGCCAATGCTATTTGAGGATCGTTACCCCATTGGTATTTCAAGCTCAATCCTGAAATTAGCGAAGCAACAAACGCGGTAATGGCAAATACAATCAGCGGATTGTAATGCCGTTTCGACAGAATCTGTCGTACCCACATACCAATGGCAGAAGCGAAAAACGTAATCAAACAAATCAGGCTATCGCCACCTGAAAGATGAGCAAAAGAAGCACAAGATAGCCCGATCATCCCCACAACCAACAGAGGAGGATATTTTAGTGGTTTGAGTTTATTGAGTTTTTTCTGAGCTATATCAAGATCATACAACTTATGCTCTACCGCAATTACAATCCGTTGCACATCAGTTACCATCTGCATATTAATCCCTTTATCGCTATTCTTTCGCGATGTGGTAATACAATGCTGATCAGAAAGTGTCGTCAACACAATCGCATTCGCCGTTAAAGCGCATTCCACACTTTCAACGCCTAACGCAATCCCTAATCGTTGAGCCATTTGCACCACGACGGTACTTTCTGCCCCGTGCTGCAACAGCAACAACGCCACCTGTACACATATTCGCGTCACCGCTCGTTGATGTTCTTGTTCCATATTGAACCTCAGCTAAAATTGACTATTTTGATTATAGTCCGATTTTAGCCACAAGCTCAAAAAATGGACGATTGTATGATCTAGGTCAATTTATCGTCGATAAAACAAACATTGTTTAAATATGAAATTGTTAGTACAATATGCCTAGCTTTAAGAGGTGAAAGATGAGAATTGAATTTGATCCAAAGAAAAGTGAAAGAAACCGATTAGAACGAGAGCTACCATTCGAACTTGTCGAATTTATGCACTGGAATTCAGCAGTTATAGTGCCAGATACAAGATTTGATTATCCAGAACCTCGCTATACCGCAACAGGTTTCTTAGGCGAAACCAATCGGTTACATATTGTATGCTTTACTCCTGCCAAAAATGGCGGAATTAGAGTAATCAGTTTTAGAAAAGCAAATAAACGGGAGATTAAGAAATATGAAACAACGCGAACCTTTGACTAACGATGATGGTGAAGTAAGAGAATTAACAGAAGAAGATTTTGCTCTTGCTCGCCCTATTACAGAAGCATTACCACCAGAACTTGCTCAAATGTTACTCTCTCATCAAGCCGAAATGGAAAAAAAAGGTTTAATGAAACCTAGAGGGAAACAAAAAGCTCCGACCAAACAAGCAACCACAATTCGCCTCTCTCCTATCGTGCTTGAAAAATTCAGAGCTACAGGCAAAGGCTGGCAAACACGTATCAACGAAGTGCTATTGGATTACGCACTCAAAATGTAATCGCAAAATATTTCCAAAACAAAACCGCTTGTATCAATGATAACAAGCGGTTTTTATTACGTCATAAAACGGCTACTTCTCACTTTGCAAAATCGTTTTTAACTGCAATACACTTGGTGTTACAACAGGTAAAAACGCCCCTTCTCGCCAACGGCGAATAAAATCAGAACCTGCATTATTTAAATAACCACGTCCTCCTGAGGCTTGTAATTCCAGCAATAAACTTTGAGCCACAACATCAACAATCTCAATTCGAATATCAAATAATGCTCTCGGATTTTGAACAAAGAATCCCTCTTGGCTTAAACCTTTCGCTAAACGTTGCTCTAAAGCGGCTAATTTTTGTACCTGTTCATCATATTCTGGTTTTAATACGGAACGGTTGCCAACGCGTTCTAAAGCAATTTCCACTTCTTTTAAGCTACGAGCCGCCAATCCAAATGCCATCGCACATTGTAACCCTAAGAATGTCGGGCGAACTTGAGCAAGATATTCGCCAGCATTTTCTGCGATGAGCCAATCTGGATCGAGCTCCACATTATTCAATTCCACTGCAACGGTGTTGCTCCCTTGTAAGGCAACTAAAGAAAGCTCTTTTGTACGAGTTACCCCATTTGCGTTATACGGTAACACAACGATCACAGGAGGTTTGCTGCCATCGGCATATTCAGCTGCAAAAATAGTGATAAATCCGCCCGATTTTAAGTTGGTAATCCAAGGTAAACGCCCTTGTAAATAGCGTTTTCCCTCTTTTTCAATCACTTTCACTTGCAATTCTTCAATGCCTGAAAGGAATTTCACCGCATTTGATAAGCCCGTACCGCCTGAAAGTGTGCCATCAAGTAACTCTTCTAACCAACGCTCTCTTGGTAAGCTGTTTTTACTGCTCAATAAGTTTTGAATTAAGGTGCGATGCCCCCACGAAATAAATCCTGCCGTTAAAGAATAAGTCGAAATTTCACGCACTGCAGCAATAGCTTCTTGGAATGAACCGCCTTTACCCCCTAACACTTCTGGCACGCCAATTCTGAAAATTCCCTCTTGGGCTACACGTTTAAATAACTCATCGGCATATTGATTTGACTGATCGATTTCTGCTGCGTGTTCGTTTAACCATTCGATAAATTCTGCTGAAAAAAATTGAGACATTCTAAGCTCCTTAAATCGTTAAAAAATGAAGTTGGAGCGATATTAGACAAATTTTGTTGAAATGAAAAACAATAAAAATCTACTTTATATGCTTTTTTGATCTAAAAAACCTTAGATCAAAAAGTTATAACAAATAAAATGGCGATATTTCCTAAATACCGAATTCTCTCTTATTGTATCGACATTCAACAACTTTTTAACAAATGATTATGGCACTTACTGTTTCCAATATTGCTTTAGGTTATACCAAAAACAACCAAACTAATGTCGTTTTGAAAGAGGTTTCTTTTGAGGTTCCCGAAAAATCACTGACCTGCATTTTAGGTCCAAGTGGCGTAGGAAAATCCTCTCTTCTACGTGTCGTGGCGGGATTAGACAAACCGCTAGCGGGCGAAATAACCCTTTTTAACCAACGTATTACGCAACCTCATTCTGATGTGAGCTTTGTATTCCAATCCGCCAATCTGCTCCCTTGGCTGAATGTCCGTCAGAATGTCGCTTTTGGGCTCGATTTTGCTTGTCGCAAGCGGTCAAATAAAGCAGAAATTTTGCAAAATATAGAAGCTGCGATTGAAGAAGTTGGCTTAATTCCATCAATCAATGCGATGCCCAATGAACTTTCAGGTGGAATGGCTCAACGTGTTAACCTCGCTCGTGCCGTTGCTCGTCAGCCTAAGTTGATCTTAATGGACGAACCCTTCTCCGCTCTCGATCCGATTATCCGCACGCAAATGCAGCAAATGACACGTGAGATTATCGATCACCACAACGCAAGTGTCGTAATGATTACCCACGACATTGACGAAGCCCTTGCGATTGCCGATCAAATTATTCTGCTTGGCGATCGCCCTGCCAACATTGTTGGACGCTGGGATATTGTCACCCCGTATCCACGTGAAAATTTATTATTACTCAATGAAATCCGCGTAGATATTCTAAAAACGTTACAACGAAACGAAAAATGCAAGCAACAAGAACAAACCGTCGAGTTTATTATTTAATGAAAAGTTAATTAAAAGCACAAAAGAGGTAAAAAGATGAACAGCCGTCGCGATTTTCTCAAACTACTCAGCCTATTTAGCCTTGCAGGCAGTGCCCCTTTATTGCAAGCACAAGAAAAAAAAAGAGCAAGCAATCCAAACCAGCCTTTGCGTATCGGTTACTTGCCGATTACCGATGCAACGCCGCTTCTAGTTGCTCATTCACAAAAATTATTTGAAAAACACGGCATTCAGGCTGAAAAACCTGTGATGTTCCGTAGTTGGTCTCAATTGGTGGAAGCCTTTTTAAGCGGTGAAGTAAATATCGTGCATCTGCTTTCACCAATGTCACTCTGGCTAAAATATTCTGCCAACGCCCCTGTTAAAACGGTAATGTGGAACCATTTAGCAGGTTCAGCCCTTACCGTGCAGCCGCAAATCCAAACCATTGCTGAGCTTGGCGGAAAAACGGTGGCGATTCCGTTCTGGTATTCGATCCACAACATTGTGGTGCAACAGCTTTTACAAGCGAATAATTTAACGGTAACAACCAAAGATCCCAAAGAAAACGAAGTCAAACTGGTGGTAATGCCACCCTCCGATATGGTAACCGCTCTTGCCAATGGTGTGATTGCAGGCTTTATCGTTGCCGAACCGTTCAATGCATTAGCCGAAGCAAAAGGCGTGGGCAAAATTATCCGCTTTAGTGCCGATGTTTGGCGTGATCACGCCTGTTGCTTAACGATGATGCACGAACAAGATATTACCGACCGCCCAGAATGGACGCAAAAGGTGGTTAATGCCTTAACGGAATCGCAAGTTTTTTGCGTAAATCAACCGCTTGAAGTGGCGAAAATTCTTGCACGTGGCAACGGCTACACGCCACACAGCCAAGAAGTATTAGCACAAGTATTAGCACCAACCGAACAACAATGGGCGGAATATATCGCTCGCGGTGCGGTGTTACATCCAGAATGGCACACGCACGGACACCAACAACGCATCGGTTTCCAACCTTATCCCTTTGATAGTTATATGGAAAAACTGGTGGAATTCCTGAAAACCACCCAATTGGCAGGTAATAATGAGTTCCTTGCCTATCTCAATCCAACACAGGTTGCTCGTGAATTAAACGCTCCACAATTTGTAAAACAAGCGTTGGAACAAGGGAATTATTTAGACGTTTTCGGCTTGCAAAATGGGTTTGAACGTCAAGAAGAAATCTCAATTTAAGGTAACAAAATGAAACAAAAAACACTTTTCGGTGCAGGTGGTTTAATTTCCCTGCTGATTATCTGGCAACTCAGCGTGTATTTTTTAGCAAAAAATCTACCGCTTGCAGCCACGCTTGCCCCACTCCCTACGCTCGAGAGTTTTATTTGGCTCATCAGCTCGGGCGAAATCTTTCCGCATTTATTCGCTAGCCTACAACGTATTTTTATTGGCTTAGGCAGTGCGTTAATCATTGGCGTACCTGTGGGCCTATTACTCGGCTTTTCCAAAAAGTTAGAAATGTGGTGCACACCAGCATTCCAATTATTGCGAATGATTTCCCCGCTCTCGTGGATGCCAATTATCGTTATGCTACTTGGCGTAGGCAATTTACCGATCTACTTTTTACTCGCCTTTGCGTCTATCTGGTCGCTGATTATCTCCACCAGTGCAGGGGTAAAAAGCATCGATCCGCAATGGCTATTACTTGCACGCTCTCTTTCAGCCACCAAAAAAGAAACGCTGTGTAGAATTGTCGTCCCCGCCATTGCAGGTCACGTTCTCACAGGCTTACGTGTATCAATGGGCATTGCGTGGGTTATTCTCGTGCCGTGTGAAATGCTCGGTGTTACTGAAGGGCTAGGCTATTTTATCCTCGACACCCGCGACCGCCTAGCCTATTCAGAACTGATGGCGGTAGTCGTCATCATCGGCTTAATCGGCTGGGGGTTAGACAGCTTAATTCGCTGGGCGTTGGTAAAAGGCGGGAAATAACAAAAAATCAACCGCTTATAGGTTTACTACAAGCGGTTGATTTCTACGACTCCAGAGCAATAACTCTAGTTATTTATTACGCTCAGCCTCTTTCTCATTTAACTCACGATATTTATCACACCCTTCTTGGCTACGTAAATCGCAGGCTTTGCCAAAATACTCTTTTGCTTTGGATTTATCTTCTTCACGTTTGCCTAAACCAATTAATACTTTAGGATCATCGCTTAATGCAAATTCTTCTTTAATTGATTCAGTCTTTTCTTTAAGCAATGGATCATCAGGTAAATCATATCGATCAAGAATCTTAAATTTCAGATCAGCAATATCATTGATTTCTTCCTTTTTACAAAAAAAATGGAGTTTACACTTATCGATAAGTTCTTCTACCATTTTTTCATTTTTATCTGTGCCTAATCCCAATAAATAAAGCATAGCTAAATTTTGATAAATATCATAATAATAATTAAGTGCCTTACCATTTTTGGAAAACGCAAAAATATCCAGAGAATTATTTAACTTAATATTTTTATACGCTTCATTATACCAATAAAATGCTTTTTCCCAGTTTTGAGAAATACCATCACCATAAAAATAAGCCGTACCTAAACGCACTTGAGAATTAGGATCCCCAGCTTCAGCTGCTTCATTCCACAGCATTATCGCACTTAAATTATCACCTTTAGAATATAAATCAAACGCTTTTGCTGTTTTAGCTATAAGACTTCCTAATTGAATAGCTTTATCTAGATATTCTTCTCTTTTATCTTTTTCTATAGAAGCTAAGCGTAGGTAAGAGTCAGCATAATTTTGAGCGGCTGCCTTTTCATACCATTTTTTCGCAAATGCTTCTTGACTATTTTTCCTATAAACTTCAGCTAATTGGAATTGTGCAGTAGCATAGCCTTTTTCAGCTAATATACGTAAGCGTTCTGCAGGAAATTTCTCTAGTTCTTCCCCAGCTTTTACATCCCTGAAGTGCTGTTATCGTTCTAATAAACGCTCTAATTTTCTCATTTCTGCCTGTTCAGGATAAAACAGGGTAAAATACACCATACTTCCGCCAATAGCAGCCAATAATACAGCTAATATTATTTTTTTCTTCATTATTTTATTCCTTATTTAATGAATAAAAACGGCAATTCTACCAATGCAATAGAATTGCCAGTTTTTCATTACAACTCACCTCGATTTAATTTGCCATAATATTCACAACCTTCTTGACTACCATTATCACAAGCTTTACCAAGCCATTCTTTGGCTAAGACTCTGTTTGGTTTTACTCCGTCCCCCAAGATATAAGACAAACCAAGTATTACTTGAGCCTTTGCATCCCCTTGTTCCGCTACTTTTCGATACCATTTCATTGCTTCAAAATCATCTTGTTTTATGCCTCGCCCTTTTTCATACATCACGCCCAAATTATATTGAGCATTTACAAGCCCTTGTTCTGCAGCTTTTTGATACCATTTTACTGCTTCGAAATCGTCTTGTTTTACTCCTTTTCCATCTCCATACATCGCACCTAAGAGCAATTGAGCCTTAGCATCCCCTTGTTCCGCTAAAGGTTGCCAAAATTTCAATGCGGTTTGATAATCGCCTTTTTGTGCAGCTTCAAGACCTTGTTGATACTGTTGTTCCGGCGTACTCGCCCAAGCGATGGAATGAAAAGAAACAAGTGAAAAACCTAGAATAGCGGTGGTGAGAAGTGTTTTTGTGAATTTCATAAAATCGTCCGTTTATTAACCAACTTTGAAACAACCAAACGTTTTTTGTTTGGCATTATGTTTGGGGCTGTACTAGATAACGAAATAAAATCCCATTTGAGTTAGAATACTTCAA
>CAUUKJ010000020.1:0-47405 GCA_963545995.1 uncultured Haemophilus sp. | reverse complement strand
AAGGAATGTGAATGGCGTTTTAATCACAGTGATATAAAATCTCAAATTTCCATTTAAAACAATTAGTTAAGGGGAATTTAGTCTAGTTATCTAGTACAGCCCCTTAAATAAATAAGGATATTTAAATATAATTAGTTCATAGGAAATCAATATGACTAAGTCAGAATTAGTGAGTCAATTAGCAGTTCTTAATGCTGAACTTCCTGCAAATGTAATTGAAGAAGGTGTAAAAGAAATCTTAGAACAGATTACAATAGCATTGGAAAAGAGAGAACGAGTAGAAGTGCGAGGATTTGGCAGTTTCTCGTTACGTGATCGAGAAGAGCGTTTAGGGCGTAATCCTAAAAATGGTGAAAGTGTTAAACTCACAGCAAAATCAGTGCCTCATTTTAAGGCTGGGAAAAAACTGAAAGAATGTGTTGATTTAGTTTAAGTTTAATAAAGAGAAGATGGAATGATTAAATATATTTTAGGTTTTATCATCGCATTAGCTGTTATTCTAATAGGCGTTACTATTGGAGCAAATAACGATCAATTGATAACCTTTAATTATGTTGTTGCTCAAAGCGAATTACGTTTATCTACCCTTGTTGCGGTATTATTTGGTTTTGGATTAATTTTAGGTTGGGTAATCACAGGGATTTTCTATCTTAAAGTGAAATTGCAAAATATTGCATTACATCGT
Organism: uncultured Haemophilus sp.; assembly: GCA_963545995.1. Taxonomy (GTDB): domain Bacteria; phylum Pseudomonadota; class Gammaproteobacteria; order Enterobacterales; family Pasteurellaceae; genus Haemophilus_A. The sequence goes on along the minus strand of CAUUKJ010000020.1, from coordinate 46,720 downwards.
CGTGTAAAACGTCAAGCTCAACAAATTACAGAACTCACTTCGCCTAAGGCTGAATAATGCTTGAATTATTGTTCCTTTTACTTCCAGTTGCGGCTCTTTATGGTTGGTATATGGGGCGAAGAAGTGCAAAAAAGGATCAAGAAACCCTTCAAAATCAATTTTCCCGTGATTATGTCACGGGATTAAATTTCCTCTTATCTAATCAACAAGAAAAAGCTGTTGATCTTTTTCTTTCGATGTTACAAAAGCAAGAATCTGAAAATCAAATTTCGCAAGAATCACAATTTGAGGCAGAATTAACGCTTGGAAATCTTTTCCGCTCACGTGGCGAAGTTGATCGTGCATTACGAATCCATCAAGGTATTGACACAAGTCCTGAATACTCGATTGAACAAAAATTATTAGTAAAACAGCAATTAGCTAAAGATTTTATGGCAGCTGGTTTTTATGATCGGGCAGAAAATTATTATATTCTTTTGTTAGATGAACCTGATTTTGCGGTGAATTCGTTAACACAGTTGATGGTTATTTACCAAAAAACGAAAGAGTGGAAGAAAGCGATTAATGTATCAGAGAAATTATTGCAAATTTCATCCGATGCAGACAAAACGCCTGTTGCTCATTATTATTGTGAATATGCACAAGCGGTTAAAAATGAAGATCAAAAAGCATTTCTTGATGCATTAGAAAAGGCACTGCGTCATTTGCCAACCTGCTCAAGAGCCTCAATGATGCTTGGCGATTTTCATATTGAAAATAACCGCTTTAGACTTGCCGCTGATCATTATGAAAAATTATTAGAACAAGATGCGGATTATATTGGCGAAGTGTTAGACAAAATTAAACGTTGCTATATTGCGTTGAATGATTTATCTGGGTATGAGTTATTTCTCATTCGAGCCAATCAGGTGCAGCAAAATGCCTATGTTGACTTAGCTCTTACGCAATTAATTGATGAGAAAGATGGCAAGTTTGCGGCTCAATCTAAGTTATATCAACAACTCAGACAATTCCCAAATATGTTAACTTTCCACCGTTTTATCTATTATCAAATTAACGAGGCGGAAGAGGGAAGTGGTAAAGAGAGCTTGATCTTGTTACACAATATGGTTGGCGAACAAATTAAAAAAGGCTTTAAATATCGCTGTTTTAATTGCGGTTATCAAAGTTATCGCTTAAGCTGGTATTGTCCATCTTGTCGCCAATGGGAAAGTATTAAACCAACACACAGTATTGAACCTCAATCTAACTAACTGGAGTTTTTTATGAATAATAAAGTTATTGTTGCACTTGATTACGAAACGGAGCGTGAAGCACTGAATTTTGTTGATCAAGTTGATCCATCACTTTGTCGCTTAAAAGTGGGTAAAGAAATGTTTACCACTTTAGGCACAAATTTTGTAAAACAACTTCACGAACGTAAATTTGATGTTTTCTTAGACTTAAAATATCACGATATTCCAAATACAGTGGCTCGAGCAGTTCGTTCTGCGGCAGATTTAGGTGTTTGGATGGTTGATTTACACGCTTCAGGCGGTTTAGCAATGATGGAGCAGGCTCGCAAAATCCTCGAACCTTATGGTAAAGATACCCCATTATTGATTGCGGTGACCGTATTAACCAGTATGGAAGATTTGGATTTATTACAAATCGGTATTAATGCTTCACCGATGGAACAAGTAATCCGCTTAGCTCATCTTGCACAGCGTGCAGGTTGTGATGGTGTGGTATGTTCACCGCAAGAAGTAGAAGTGTTACGTACACATTGTGGAAAAGATTTCAAATTGGTTACTCCAGGTATTCGTCCTGAAGGAAGTGATTTCGGTGATCAACGTCGTGTAATGACACCAAAACAAGCAATTGATACAGGCTCAGATTTCCTTGTGATTGGTCGTCCAATTACGCAAGCGGCGGATCCACTTACCGTACTCAAAAGTATTAACGCAAGTATTGCGTAATTAAATCTTACATGTTTATCCCCTCTAAAGAGGGGATTTTTATCGGGAAAGGTATGACATTAGTTTATTCAACAGAAGTTGGCAGAATTAAGCCAGAAAAAGTAAAAGAAGAACGCTCAAAGGGTGACATTGTGCGTATTCAACGTCAAACAAGCGGTCGAAAAGGCAAAGGCGTTTGCATTATTACGGGTTTAGATTTGGAAGATGCCGAATTAAAACTGTTAGCGGCTGAGCTCAAGAAACGAAGTGGTGTAGGCGGTTCGGTTAAAAACGGTACAATCGAAATACAAGGTGATAACCGCGAATTACTGAAGCAGGTTTTGGAACAGAAAGGCTTTAAAGTGAAATTGGCGGGTGGTTAATACCTCATATATGGGGCTTTCAATTTGAAAGCCCTTTTACATATTCCTTAAACTATCTTTTGAAAAAATCTAATAAAGGGGTGGGATTTTGGATATATTGAGTGAGATCTTTTTGTTCTGGATGCCCTATGTAAGGAATTTGTCCGAGCAATGGAGCGTTGATTTTTTGGCTGAGCATTTCGACTAATTCAATATAATGGCATAATCCTGGGTTGATGCGGTTTGCGACCCAACCTAAAAGCGGGACGCCGCTGTCTTTGATTGCTTGGGCAGTGAGTAGGGCGTGATTAGCACAACCTTCTTTGATACCCACAACAAGAATAACGGGCATTTGTTTTTTTTCTACCCAGTCGGCAAAACTTAAATCTTTATTGATGGGCGTCATCCAGCCGTAGGTGCCTTCTACTAAAATATTAGTGTAGTTTTTTTGTAGGCGGACCAAATCCTCGTCTAATTTTTCAACGTGGATATTGCGTACGGCATCAAGGGCTGCAAAAACAGGGGTGCTTGAGTGAATAAACGTATAACTATTGATTTCACGATAGCCAACAGTGGTCGCAGTGCTATTTAAAAGCGTGACAACATCGCTATTATCTTCGCTGGCGTAGTCATCTAAATTAGGTCCTGTGGGTAATTCTTCTGCACCCCCGCAGGCAATAGGTTTATAAGGTACAGCCACGACATTATTTGCCGTTAACACCTGAAGTAGAGCACGGGTTACAATTGTTTTGCCTACGTCAGTATCTGTCCCTGTAATAAAAAGAGAGGGCATAAGTAATCCTTTTCACTAGATTAAAATACCCTTAGTCTATCGAATTTTTTAATCTGGGATTATGTCCTTGATCAAACTTCCTTCATAAATTCCCTGTTTTATCATTGCACACGGAATAAGTGTACTTTTTTTATCAAAATGACTGGTCACTAATTGAATATTTAAATCACGGTTGATCAATTTTTCCTGCAATTTTTGTGTAATTTGTTCAAATAGTGGCGTTTTGATCCGTAATAGTGGGGAATCAAACAAGATTTTTTCAGTTGAGAAAATATTGATTAAATTCATCAACATATAGGCTAAATTGTTGCTGATGTGGTCTAAAATAGCTAATGCTTCAGGATTTTTCGCTTCAACTAATTCGCAAAAATATTGAATTTTTTGACCGCTTGCATTGGCATCAATGCCGTTTGGTAGATGTTTATCAATTAGTTTGATTAACGCAGGCAACCCAACTTGATTGTTTAATTGATAACGTTCAATGCTGTTTAATTCTGGAGCGATTTCGTCACTTAGTTCACTAAAACGCGGCATTAACATATGATCGACATTCATATTTTGCTCGTGTAGTAATGCACCGCGTAGCAAAATACTGATGCGAATAGCATCGTCTAGTTGTAAGAAAATCACATTATCATCGCCAATCAGGCTGCCTAAAGTCGATTCAGCCAAGAGCCATAAGTGGAAATGTTCGTTGAGTAAAATCGGTTGAGAATAGACCGCTTGTAATTTTTCTACCAAATGGCATTCAAGCGGATGTTGCCCTAATTGCACGATGGTTGTTTTATCGGCGTTAATGCGTCCGATTATCGCAATCGACAGTGCGAGTATTTGAGCTTCAAGAAGCGGTTGATTTTCGCGGAAAGTTTGCAAACATTGAGCGATCTTTTCATCTAAAGTAGGATAATCGCTTAAAGAAAAGGTATAATCTTCACTGTGAATCACAGAGCCATCTAGCTTGCAAAGGGAAATCGTTAGATTGTTCTCAGAAAGGGTAAGGCAAAGTTGTTTCCAAAAAAAGGTGGAAACGGAAAGCCCAACGGCAGGTCTGCCGCGAGAGCTACAATCTTGTACACTGCGTTCGAGAATAAACTGTTTATCAATCAATTGTTTTGTAATATTCGTGATTGATGCTGGCGCAAGCCCTGAAAGTTTTGCAAGATCGGTACGAGAGATGAGCTCAAATTGCTCCGTTAGGCGATAAATAGTGCCAATATTTTGAATTTTGTTGCCAGTAATCATTACTTTCTCCATAATTTATTTATTATTTGCTCCATTTGCCCCTTTATTTTGCGTAAATTTTGTAGAAGTACAACCAATTTATGCGGATAATGTGATCTAGTTCACAATATTTATTTTTAAATTTAAAGAAAATCACGAGAATCGCCAAAATGAACCCAACCATTAACTACATTTGGGTGGCAAACGAACAACAATTAGCGGAAGTTTGCCAGAAAGCCCGCCAAGTGCCAGCTGTAGCGTTAGATACCGAATTTATCCGCGAACGCACTTTTTATCCCAAATTAGGTTTAATCCAACTTTTTGATGGCGAAAATGTGAGTTTGATTGATCCCACCACGATCGATGATTTTAGCCCTTTTATAACATTACTTGCCGACCAAAATGTGGTAAAAGTATTGCACGCCTGTAGTGAAGATTTGGAAGTGTTTGAATGTCGTTTTCATCAATTACCTTCGCCGCTTGTGGATACGCAAGTGATGGCGAGTTTTTTGAATTTAGGTTCATCGGTTGGGTTTGCAAAATTAGTGTTGCATTATTTAAATATTGAACTTGATAAAGGTGCCTCTCGAACCGATTGGTTAGCTCGCCCATTAAGTGAAAAACAGTTGCAATATGCTTCTGCTGATGTCTGGTGTTTATTGCCGATTTATCAGAAAATGCAAGCGGAATTGGCACAAACTCGTTGGGAAAATGCGGTAAGCGAAGAGTGCGAAACCTTGCTGGCAAAACGTGAAAAAGAAGATGATTTAGAGAAAGCCTATCAAAAAATCAGCAATGCGTGGCGATTAGAACCTCGTCAATTATGCGTATTAAAATTCTTGGCTAAATGGCGAGCAGAAGAGGCAGAGAAACGAGATCTCGCATTGAATTTTGTGGTAAAAGAGGCGAATTTGTATGAAATTGCTCGGATTCAGCCAAAAAATCCGTCACAATTACTCGAATTTATGCATCCTAATGAAGTGCGAATTCACGGTAAAAAGATTTTGCGGTTAGTGGAACAAGCTCTCGCTACACCTGCGGAACTTTATCCTGAAAAAATTGTACGTTTAGTCGATGAGCCGCATTACAAACATTCTTTAAAAGCAATGCAGCAAAAATTGGCAGAAATTCAACCGCTTGATCTTGCCACTGAATTATTAGCAAGCAAGCGACAGTTAAATCAGTTGTTTAGTTGGCATAAAAAGGGGCAATCTGCCGAACGTTTACCTGAACTTTTGTGTGGTTGGCGTAAACCTTATGGTGAGCAGATTTTGCAAGTGTTGAATAGCTAAAGTAAGACGGTTGCTGAGCTTGTCGAAGCAATAGTCTTTGAAATTACTTATGGTTCGGCAGGCTCACCAACCGTTAATTTCAATTTTATAGCGTTTATATTGAATAAATGAGAATAGATTATGGAACAAAAAAAACTACCTCGAGCATTAGATGCGATCGATTTAAAAATCCTGAATGAACTTCAACGTAATGGCAAAATTTCCAACATTGAGTTATCTAAACGCGTTGGACTTTCGCCTACTCCTTGTCTTGAACGAGTGAAGCGTCTGGAAAAACAGAACGTGATTATGGGATACCGTGCATTGCTTAACCCAGAATTGCTTGAGGCACCATTATTAGTCATCGTAGAAATTACCCTCGTACGAGGTAAACCAGATGTGTTTGAGGAATTCAATCAAGCCGTGCAACAACTGGATGAAATTCAAGAGTGCCATTTAGTTTCAGGCGATTTTGACTATTTACTTAAAACCCGTGTGGCAGATATGGCAGCTTATCGTAAATTACTTGGCACAACGTTACTGCGTTTACCAGGCGTGAACGACACCCGCACTTATGTGGTAATGGAAGAAGTGAAACAGACGAATTATCTTTTGTTGAAGTAATTATTTAGAAAAGAAAAAGCCCTCTAGTGAGGGCAAAAATTAAGCCGAATGGATATGTTGTAACAATGCCTCATTGATTCGACTTTGCCACCCTTTTCCTGTTGCTTTGAATGCTTCTACAACTTCTCGTGATAAACGAATAGTTACAGATTGCTTGGTTGGGGCTTTTTGCTTACCTCTTCCACGAGGTTTCATTAACCCTTGCTGTTCTCTGGCTTCTTGATGGGCAAAAACCATATTTAAAAAGGGCTCTGGCATTACTTGTTCAATAGGTTTGAATTGTTCAATTTCTGCGTCAGTTAAAGGCTGGTCACTAATGCGATCATAATCCACGTTCTTGTTCATATTTTTTGACCTCTCTGCGATTTGCTTTGCGAAAGCTTATAACACGAATTCCCTCTGTTGTAGGGGTAAATGTAACAGAATAAATACGTTCACTAATAAAACCTAAAGCGTTAAAACGAGGCTCTGGGTAGTGAATACGAGTATCTTGCCAGATTATGGCTGTTTTCCATTCGAAGTTATGTACTTCTTCAAAAGAAAACTGCCGTTCTTCAATATTACGCTGATTTTTATTCGGGTCGTAAGAAATTTTCATACTTTCGCGCTAAAGATAATTTGTGCTTTATTGTAATAACGATTTAGTGAAAATACAACTATTTTGTTGATACAAAAAAATCTAGCAATGAGATTGTTACGGTGGGTAAACTTTTCGGATACAATTTGATTTATAAAATATTATTTTGTTACCATTAAACAAAACCATTGATTAAAAATGAGGATGCTTTGTGATTAAACAATTTAAAGGAAAAGAGCTTGCCTTAAATTTTCTTTTTGCTCTTTGTGGGCTGTTTGGCATTTATTTAATTCTTGCTTGGGCAAGTTATAGTCCGTTAGATAATGCGTGGTCGATTGCAAGTACGGCAGTTGATCAGGCTACCTTAAATAAAACAGGCGTATTTGGAGCTTGGTTAATTGATTTGCTCTATGCGTTTTTTGGCAAAGTGGCGTTTCTTGTGCCATTTAGCCTCACGGGTTTTGCCGCCTATATGCTGCTTACGCGAGGGGCTGTAGAAGCGAGTCTGAAAGGGATTTTCTTACGTTGGTTAAGTTTTCTGATTTTAATGATTGGATTGGCTGGGCTGGCAAGCGTGATTTTATCGAATTCGCCGAATTATCTGGCGGGCGGGTTTGTTGGGGCGATAAGCCAAACGTTAATGGGTGAACATATCGGGCAATTTGGTAGCTTGTTTGTGGCAATGTTTTTGACCGCACTTGGGTTCTATTTCTGCTCAGGGCAGACGCTAATTCCGCTTTTTATTCATTTTTACGATTGGATTACCGCTAAAGATGAAACCAAAGCGGTTGAAAATGCCGATGCCATTCAAGTGAATGAGATAGAACCAGAATTGCAAGAAAATGAAGAAATTTCACCGCTTGTAGATGAAGTGAAATCAGAGCAAACGGAAGATGCTGCAGATAGCCCAGAAACAACGGAACAGTTTACAGATCCAATGGTGTTTAAACGCCCGAATATTAGCGGGTTACGTCCGATTGAATCGGAAGTTACAGCACCACAACCAGCAGATATGTCGAATGTTGCTGTTTTTAACCCTGCAGAAATGCCTTTGCCAAAAATCAATTTACCTGAGGTGGATACCGAAATTCGTCCAACTGAAGCGAAAAATAATGCGACGTTAAATTTGGATTTGCCTAAAGTGCGTTTAAATCCAATGGATTCCTCTATAAATCAAGTGAATGAAACGGCTGAACAAGCGGTCGATTTTGCAGAAAATGTTGCAAATGCGGTAAATAATGCAGCATCTCAACCAACCATCAGCGTTCGTTTAACAACGGATACGGCTGAAGAAAAGGTGGCTGAAGAACCTAAACAGACGGAAACGGTTTTAAAACAGAGTTTTATGCAAACGGATGTGCCTGTAGTTACATTAGCGGCTTCAAATGAAGAAGAGAGCGATGACGAAGACTTTGATGCCATTCGTGCCCGTGAATTTGAAGAAATGGAACGTGAACGTTTGGCGGAATTAGAAGCTCGTGCCAAAGCCTCAGGGCTTGAACAGACCTTTAATAAAATTACCGAAGGTTCGGGCGATTTTGCGACAGATCTGCCAACTAATGTACAAATTCGGACTGAAGCAACGCCTTCTGTATTCAAAACGGATTTAAAGGCTTCGGTGACTGACCCAAAGCCTAATCAGCCAGCGGTTCAGGCTAAACCGACGACATACCCAAATGGCGGCTATGGTGAAACATTGGTGCATCCTTTATTGCAACGCCATAAAAAGCTAGAAAAACCGACCACGCCATTGCCAACCTTAGATTTGTTAGAAGCTCACCCTGCAAGCGGTCAGCAAATGACGGAAGCGGAAATTATTGCGACCTCTCGCCGCATTGAAACCGCTTTAGCGAATTATGGCGTTAAAGCAACGGTAGAGGATGTGTTAGTCGGCCCTGTGGTAACGCGTTATGAGATTAAGCCTGCGGTGGGGGTAAAAGCTGCTAAAATCACGTCACTTGCGAATGACTTAGCCCGTGAATTGATGTCAACCATTCGTATTACCGAAGTAGTACCAGGTAAGCCTTATATGGGGATTGAGGTGCCGAATCCGCACCGTGAAGTGGTTTGGTTGCGTGATTTAATTGCAAGCCAAGAGTTCCGTGAAACGAAGGCTCATTTGCCGATGATTTTAGGGAAAGATCTTGCGAGCAAACCTGTGATTATTGATATGGTCGAGACGCCACATCTTTTAGTGGCAGGACAAACGGGCGGTGGTAAATCAGTTGGGATCAATACGATGATTTTGAGTTTATTGTATAAACTCACGCCAGAACAGGTTCGTTTGATTATGATCGACCCGAAACAGGTGGAATTATCGATTTATAACGATATTCCTCACTTGCTGACACCTGTCGTAACGGATATGAAGAAAGCTGCGAATGCGTTGCGTTGGGCGGTGGACGAGATGGAACGCCGTTATACGCTATTAACGTTCTTTGGTGTGCGTGGTATTGAGGGGTACAACAGCAAAATTGATGAAGCAGAAGAAATGGGTATGCCTGTGCCTGATCCAAGCTGGAAGCAAGGCGATTCAATGGACGCAATGCCCCCAATGTTGAAGAAATTAAGCTACATTGTACTAGTGGTGGATGAATTTGCTGATTTAATGATGACCGCAGGTAAAGAGATTGAAGAGCATATTATGCGAATTTCTCAAAAAGCTCGTGCGGTTGGGATTCATTTGATTTTAGCAACGCAACGTCCATCAACCGATGTGATTACAGGGATCATTAAAGCAAATATTCCAAGCCGTATTGCATTTACGGTGGCAACGCAAATTGATTCCCGAACGATTTTAGATTGTGGTGGGGCAGAGAACTTACTCGGACGCGGTGATATGCTTTATTCGAAAAGCGGTAGCCCTGAATTGATTCGCGTGCACGGTGCTTATATGAGCGATGACGATGTGGTAAATGTGGCAGATAACTGGAAAGCCCGCGGCAAACCTGAATATATTGAGAGCATCGTAGAATCACCTGTTGAATCTGAAGAAACTGCAGAGGTAGGTAGCAATGGCGATTTAGATGAGCGTTTTGATGAAGTAGTGGCTTTTGTGCTTGAAACAGGCATTACATCAGCCAGTGGATTACAACGCCATCTTCGCTTAGGTTTCAATCGTGCGGCACGTATTCTTGACCAAATGGAACGCGAGGGGATTTTATCTTCTGCAGCTCGTGGTGGGAAACGCGAAATCTTGGTAAATAATTAGTTTTCAAGCGGTGGGATTTGTTGCGTGTTTTGCAAAAAATCTGGTTAAAACCACCGCTTGTTCACTTTTATAATGTCTATTTTTACATAGTTTGGCTAAATTTTATGGATTAGTTTTATTTTGTACTACTTTAATAGTACAAAATGTTTGACATTTGAATTTGATTACACTACCTTTATAGCCACTTACTGATTTACACAAAAACAAGAGAGAAACACAATGTTATACAAAAATGATGATCTTCGTATCAAAAAAGTTGAGCAGTTATTACCGCCTGTTGCATTATTAGAGCGTTTCCCTGCGAGTGAAGTAGCAGCTGAAACCGTTGAAAATGCACGTAAAGCAATTCACAAAATTATTCACGGTGCGGATGATCGTTTATTAGTGGTGATTGGACCTTGTTCTATTCACGATCCAAAAGCCGCATTAGAATATGCTCAAAAAATTAAAGAGATGCGTGCAAATTCAAAAATTAATCAAAATTTAGAAGTGGTAATGCGTGTTTATTTTGAAAAACCACGCACAACAGTGGGCTGGAAAGGCTTAATCAATGACCCATATTTGAACGAAACTTACGCATTAAACGATGGTTTGCGTTTGGGTCGTAAAGTACTTTCTGACATCAACGATTTAAGCGTGCCAGCAGCAGGAGAATTTTTGGATATGATCACGCCACAATATATGGCAGATTTTATGAGCTGGGGAGCTATTGGTGCTCGTACAACGGAATCACAAGTTCACCGTGAACTCGCTTCTGGATTATCTTGTGCTGTAGGTTTTAAAAATGGCACAAATGGTAGCGTGAAAATTGCCTTAGATGCGATTGCATCGGCAGAATCACCTCATCATTTCTTATCGGTAACAAAATTCGGTAACTCTGCGATTGTTTCAACGGAAGGTAACCCAGACTGCCACATTATTTTACGTGGTGGCGATAAAGGTACGAACTACGATGCGGAATCAGTGGCTGCAGTTTGTGCTGAAATTGAAAAATCAGGTCGTCGTCCGCACGTAATGGTCGATTTCAGTCACGCCAATAGTAGCAAACAATTCAAACGCCAAATGGATGTTTGTGAAGATGTTTGCAAACAAATTACAAGCGGTTCAGATTTAATTTCAGGCGTGATGATCGAAAGCCATTTGGTTGAAGGTCGCCAAGATTTAAAATCAGGTCAAACATTGGATGATTTAGTTTATGGTCAAAGTATTACCGATGGTTGCATTGGCTGGGAAGATAGCGAAAAAGCGTTATTTGCCTTAGCGGAAGCAGTGGAAGAACGTCGTCGTAAACATCAAAAATAGCATTTAATAATTGTGAATAGGGCAGGAAAATTTGATCTGACCCCAAAAAGTTAGACTCATTTAATTTAAGGACTGAGTTCTGTATTTCACGGGGCTTAGTCCTTTTAGTTTAATTTGAATCTGCTCATGATTGTAGTAATAAATATACTCATGGATAGTCTTCTCAAGTTGCTCGAAAATTTCAAACCGTTTGCCGTAATAACATTCCGTTTTTAAACGCCCGAAAAAACTCTCCATTGCACCATTATCCTCAAGTATTTTACGATACCCCACCATTTGATATTGCCAACCTTGGTCTGAATGGAGTATCGGCTTCGCTCCATCAAGCCTTGTAATCGCTTGTTCCATCATTCGCGTTATCTGTTCGAAATTCGGGCTCGAAGCAAGATCGTAAGCGACAATCTCACCATTAAACAAGTCCTTAATCGGCGATAAATAGAGCTTACCTTCCGCACATTTAAACTCCGTCACATCCGTCACCCATTTTTCGTTGGGGGCTGTTGCCTTAAAATTTCTCTCTAAAAGATTTTCGGCAATTTTGCCCACTTCACCTTTGTAAGAACGATATTTTTTCTGTTTGCATTTTCCCTTCAAATCTAGCTGTTGCATGATGGATTGCACACGTTTATGATTGATGAGCATGATTTTTTTAATGCCAATGTCACTCGTCGATAGCCATATCTTCCGTCATTTTCATGATAAATCTTTACCACTTCTTGCTTAATCGCTGCATTTTTATCGATTTTAGGTTTTAAATGATAGAAGAAAACACTGCGAGGTAATGACATCAAACGCAGTAACAGCTCAAGGGGAAAATGTGTTCTTAGGCTGTTTACGACTTCTGCTTTTTCAGCATTTTTTGTTGTTTGAGTTCCTGCAACTTTTTTAAGATAGCATTCTCCGCTTCCAGCTCTAAAATTCGAAGTTGTAAACGTTCTTCTTCCGTTTTAGGCGGTGGTGGCATTTTGGGGTATCTAGGCTTCATCGTTGGGCGACCTTTGGGTTTGGATAATAAGCCGTTTATACCTTGTTTTTCAAAAGCTTTCAACCATTGGCTAACTACGCTTGAGTTGGCAATCCCAAAATGAATGCAAGCTCTTTCTGCAGAAAATTGTCCATTTTTGACCGCTTGTATCACGGTTAATTTAAATTCAGGGGAGTAAGTTTGTTTGCGACCTAATACAGCTAACCCATTGATTCCACTATGGTTAAATTGAGCAATCCAACGGCATAATGTTTTATCTTTGAGATCAAATTGTTTGCGAGTCAGTGTTCGATTTTTATGATGTTGAAGATAAAATTCGATCACTTGCTGTTTGAAAAGTTGGTTATATTTAGTCATAAAAAATCTGCACCTTAATGGGTTGGAAGATTAGTCCAACTTTTGGGGTGCAGATCAGATTCTCCTGTCCTTTTTTATTATAGCTAGACAACGTCTAGCTATAAAAATCATACGCTACCTGTATTCTTACAAGCAGATGTTCGAGTAGATGGCGGCTACGGCTTCCGTGAAAAAATCGAATGGAAACGCTTAATGGAAACCTTAGATTTACGCTATGGCAAATCGGTGTCTGATTTAGAAGTGGGCGATGAGCTTTACATCTTCTTACAGCCGAATCACGCAGATGTTAAATCGCTGTTCATTGATTTCCGTGAACCTGTTGCAGGCTTTAAGTTTGAAATTAAATCTGCCAACGGTGCCGAGTATGCGACAGGTAAAACCAAACAAATTACCTATGCAGAAAACCTTGCGGTAGAAGCGGTAAGCGATGTTGATTTAGCCAGCTTTGATGCAGGTGCGGTTGAACCTCGCACGCAAATCTCGCATTTTGTGGAAAATGGTTACAACGCCAAAGTAGATGCGGTGGTGTTGAAAATCACTGCCTTGCCAAAAGGTGGTATTCCAAAAGATGTGAAAATGCTCTTTGCTCGTCGTTTTGAGCAAGAAGGCTATATGATGTAACCCCAAGCGGTCGGATTTCGCAAATAAATTGCATTTTTCGACCGCTTCTTTTTATAAGGAGCAACCCAATGACCCCATTTCAAAGAACTTTTGCCTCTAATGTTAACGGTGCACGTTTTGATGTGGACGACCAACTTACCGCTTCATTACTGATGAAATCCGAGAAAAAAGAGTTTGTCCGTGTTGAACATCAAGCCCAGAAAGCCGAAGGTAAGAAAGGCAAAAAATCTGAATTAGAACAGGAAATCCACTAATGCAAGCCAAAGATTTCATTGTACGCGTCCGCTACGATTACAATGATATTGATGCCGACCGCATTGAAGATCCGCTCATCATCGATTATCTCAACGAAGGTGTAGCGGAAATGTTCAAGCTCAACCCGAATAAGTTCCTCAAAACCGTGGTGGCAAAACTCGATGACAGCGATTTGCAGCAGCCTTGTTGTTGCGATTTATTGCTTTCAGTGGATGCCATTACGGACGCACACGGCAATTTCATTGCAGAAATGAAAGAGGTCGATAACGAAGCACAATCTGCTTTTGGCAAACGTAACTGTATTAGTCGCAAAACCGACAGCCGCAGTTACAGCAAAGTGCCAAATACGGATAATCAATTCACCGTAAAACCGCCTGTAAGCCCAAATGAAACGGTGTACGCCCGAATGATCTGTGCCGTTAAACCGAACCCCGTTAGCCTTGGAGGTGAACTCGATGAAGCCATTACCGAAAACTATGCGAACCTGGTGGATTATGTGTTGTATCGCTTATTTGGTGCGGAAACGGAAAGTGCAACCTCACAGCAAAAAGCGGCAATGTGCTACAAGCAGTTTTTAGACAGAACTTTGTTGCAAGAGCAAGTTCGAGCTGCCTTTACAAAGAAATCGTTACAAAATCCGAAAGTGGGTAAATAATGGATAGCGTTTGACAACTTAGGGTTTTCTCTCTACCATTTCCCAAAATAGTAAGGGGAAAACAATGACAGCAGAAGATCTTCCATTAAAGGACTATATTGATATGAAAGCATTATCGAATACAGATTATTCTGTTGGGCTTTTGCTTTCATTGAAATTGCTTATTGCGAATTTAACCATCAATGAAAAGATGAATACACAAGGTTATATTGATGCCTTAAAAACATCGATTTCAGAGTTGGAAAAAATTGATATTAACCCAACAGTTTTAGTTGCACCTAAAAGTATTCTGACTGATTTAGAAGAATTAGTGGGAAAATTAGATAAGATTAAACAAGGGGAAGAAACGAACAATGGCGAATGAGCAACAATCAGTAAATACGCTTACCCTAATGGGCTTAAATAGCATTAAGCAAGATACGACTGCTCATCAAGATAATCAAGTTGAAATCAATAAGCTGATTCATCATTTACATCTTCAGTTAAGAAATACTGAAGGTAAAGTAGATAAGTTAGATCAATCGGTTCAACAGCTTAACGTAGCATTAACGAATTTAATTAGTAGCCAAACGCAAACCAATAATAAATTGGATAAACTTGCGGATAATATTGCAATATTATCAACCAATACAGAAAAACTTTGGCGAGAAAGATGGCTTCATCGTATTTTGCCTTTAACACTTCTAGGATTTATTGTGTTGGGATGTTGGCAAGTTATTTCTAATTGGGAAAATATTGCTCAATTTTTCAATGCGATGAACAGCTTCTTTCAAACTGGAAAACAGTAAATCTTTAGTTTTAATCAACCGCTTGTAGCACTGGTTACAAGCGGTTTTTTTATGGGAGAAATTTATGCCTTGCGGTTGCTTAAAACCAAAATGCGGTAGCCAAAGTGCGGTCAATTTTGTGTGTGAAAATGACGGGCGTGACGTGGAATTTATTTCCCTTGCCGAATTTTTACCACGTGTCACCCTGATCGCCAAAGGCGTACCCGATGACGTGGCGTTGGAATATCTACGCCAAGCCGCTCAAACCCTCGCACGCGACAGCCTGTTACTCAAGCGTGAACTTCGCTTAGATGTTCAAGCAGGCGTGCGGGATTATTATTTAGACAATGGCGATGCAGAGCAGGTGCATTATGTCGATGAGATTCACTTAGGCAAACGCAAACCTTACTCACGTGTTCATTATAAACCGATGCGATATTTCGCTTGCCGTGAATTTACCTTTGAGCCAAACGACAAAATCATTCTGCAAAAAGCCCCACGTGCTGATGCGGAAAATCAGCTTTACGTTCGCTACTTTGCCATTCCAACCCAAAATGCGTGCGAAGTGGATAAACTCTTGTTTGACCGCTATCACGATGTGGTGGTCAACGGTGCATTGGCACAACTGCTTTTAATGCGACAGTACGCCTTTGCCGATCCACAAATGGCAATGATGTACGACCGCAATTTCAAACAAGGCATTGCACAGGCGAAAATTGATGTAATGCGTGATTTTGAAACAGGTGAACACAGCCTTAACCACTGGGGGCGAATCTAATGTCAAAATGCAAAGTGATTGAAAAATGTAAAAAATGCCAATGCTGCAAAAAACAAGCGGTCGGATTAAGTGAACAACTTGCCAAACCACGCCCTGTTGAGCGTGTGATTGAACGGCAAATTGTGGAGCTTGCGACACGTTGTGAAGACTGCGGTTGCAAAGGAGAAACCAATGCCAACCAAAGATCCTAATCTCTGGGCAATATTACTTGCCTTTTATCATCAACATACCAACGCCATTAACAGTTTTGTGATGGCGTTTTTTATTGCCCTTTTTCGTATTTGTTATGTAGGGAAAGAACGCAAAAAACTGCGTGTATTAGTGGAATCGACGCTCTGCGGCTTAATTGCCGTGGCAAGTGAAAGCGTGTTCGATTACCTACAAATGCCGATTAAACTTTCCGTTGCACTGGGTGCGATTGTGGCGTTATTTGGCATTGATAAAGTGCGTGAAATTGCATTACGTTACGCGTTAAAAAAACGCTAAGGAAACAGAATGTTTAAATTTAGCCAACGAAGTGAAGACAATCTCAACGGTGTTCACCCTGATTTAATCAAAGTAGTACGTCGTGCATTGCAATTAAGTGCAGTGGATTTTACTGTGATTGAAGGTGTGCGAACTAAAGCACGCCAAAAGGAATTGTTTGCCAAGAAAGCAACCAAAACAATGAACAGCCGACACCTCACAGGGCACGCAGTCGATCTTGTTCCCTATCCGCTAGACTGGAATAACAAACACGCCTTTGAGCAAGTCGCTCAAGCAATGCTCAAAGCCGCAAAAGAACTCGGCATTGCCATTCGCTGGGGTGGTGATTGGAATATAAATGGTCGTTCTGATGATGAGAAGTTCTACGACGGCCCGCATTTTGAATTGTTGAGAAGTCTTTATCCATAAAGTTACTAATGATCAAAATAAACATTACATTTAATTAATTTATATGTTACTATTGGTGTATGCAATGATGACTTATGGAGAACACTATGAACGATATTTTATGTAAATTATTAGAGGTCGTGAAAGAAAATCCAACGCAAACAGCGGAAGCGATTGCCAATACCTTATCAATTACTCGCCAAAGTGCTTCAAGAAAATTAAAAGGCTGGGTGGACAGCAATTTACTCACTGTGTCGGGGCGTGGACGTTCTACACGTTATGAGTTGGTTGAGCAAGTAGATACTTTTCATTTTAATTTATCTGATGAGCTTGATGAATTTGATGCATACACACAAACGCTTGCACCTAAATTACAAGGATTAAACAAGAACGTCCTTGAGATTTTTCAGTATGGCTTTACTGAAATGTTTAATAATGCGATTGACCATTCTTGTGGAACACAAATTATTGTTGAAATTCGACAAACGCCTATTTCAACTTTTGTGAGTATCACAGATGATGGTTTAGGTATTTTTGAGAAGATTCAGAAAGCATTTGATCTTGTAGATATTCGACAATCTATTTTTGAATTATCAAAAGGAAAATTAACAACAGATAAGAAAAACCATACGGGAGAAGGCATTTTCTTTTCGTCGAAAGTGTTTGATTTTTTCTGTATCAATTCAAAAGGTTGGGCATTTGTACATAATGCAGGGATTGTTGATGTGATGTATGAACACGATATTGAGCATATCGAAGGAACAAAAGTGATGTTTGAATTAGCTCACTCATCAACAAAGCGAACCAAAGAGGTGTTTGATCAATTCGCAATGCCAGATGAATATGCTTTTGCAACAACACTTGTACCCGTAAATTTAGCGAAGCACGAAGGTGAGTTTTTAATGTCTCGTTCTCAAGCTAAACGACTTGTTGCACGATTTGAGCATTTCCAAAAAGTCATTTTGGATTTCCAAGATGTAACGAGTATCGGGCAAGGTTTTGCGGATCAGATTTTCCGTGTGTATCAAAATGAACACCCTAATGTTCAACTGTTTGTTATCAATGCGACAGAGGACATCAAGGATATGATCACTAGAACAGGACATCAAATTCAGCAATAAAACAGTAAAATCCAACCGCTTGTAGCAATGTAAGCGGTTTTTTTATACCCAAAATTTGCAAGGAACCCTATGCCCTCACTCAAACTCACTCAATTCGGTGGTATTGCCCCACGGCAACGCCCGAATAATTTACATCAAGCGATGGCACAAGTGGCAGAAGACGTGGATTTATCGCGTGGTACGTTACGCCCTTGGCGAACCGATAAAAAGGTCAGCGATAAAACAGGTAAATCTATTTTTGTCGATCACTGCTGCTATTTGACAAGTGATAACTGCAAAGCCTCGTTTTCTCGCATTGATACCGATTGCGGTTTTATCGTGGCAAGTGGCGTGAAAGATTACCCAGTCATTCAAAAATGCCAACAAGCCTGTAATGAAAGTTGGCAACGGTTAGGTTTTCCTGTGGAATTGGCTGCACCGCACGCCCAATTTTTAGGCACGTTAAGCCAAGATTTCAACCAAGAATTACGCCAGTATATTTACACGTTGGTTGATAATTTCGGTTTTGAGTCAGCCCCCAGTTTACCGAGCAATCCAATTTACGCTCATAACGACCAATCTGTCGTTATCAGTGGATTACCTACTGCTTTCCCGACCTATTCCATCGAGAAAGTGCGGTTGTATTGCGCGGTCACGCAACTGGATTATGGCGAACAAGTCAAAGACCAAAATGCGGAAGCTCATTTTTTGCTGGTTGATGAATTGGATTTTGGCACGGGCAGTTATGTACACCAACCGCATACCGTCTATGGCGAAGAGTGCTTAACAGAAGAATACGAACCACCGCATGAATGTATGACCGATCTACAATACTGTGGCAACGGACAATTAGGCGGCTTGGTAGGCACAGAGCTTTGGCTTTCTGAACCATTAAAACCGCACGCTTTCCCTGAAGCCTACCGCTACGGGCGATTTAACGGCAAGCCGATTCGCTTTTTGTGTAGCGAAAGAGCAGGGTATATCTTAACCGACGAATACCCAGCGGTAATCGAAATGGAAAGCCCTTGCCAATCGCAAGGTTGCCGTTCGATTTCTGTGTTAGAAGAGCCGTTACCGATTATTTCGTATCAATCGGCGTGCTTATATAATGATGCGTGCTTTTATGCCAGTCTTGATGGCTTAGTGATGTTGGCAGGCAATCAAGCGAAAATTGTGACTGCATCGCTTTACACCCAAGACCAATGGCAAGCTCTTGCCCCTTGGCAAATGTTAGGCGTGGTGCATAATGGCTACTATTTTGGCTTTACCGAAAATCACGCTATCCGCTTTAAAATCCATGATTCCATTCACGAGGAAACCCAAATTGAAACGCTCACAACTCTCTCTGTTCGTCCAACAGCAGTGTATCGATCCGACCAAGACCAGCTCTATTTTGCAACCCGAGATGGTATCTACCAATGGAACGCAGGGCAGGCTTGGAAAACGTTTAGATGGGTAGGCAGACTCAACGCTACGCCTTCTTATCACGCTTTTACCGCTTATAAAGTCGTGCAAGATTACGAACCCAATCATATTCGACACACCGCCTACAAACGTCATCGGGGCGAAATGGTGCAAGAGCCTATCATCTTAGGTGACAAAACCGTAATCGACAGCCGACCGCACCGCCTAAAAGCAGGTTACTCAACCTTGTTCTTTGATGTAGAAATCACAGGCAAAGGCGAAGTGTGGGAATATCATATCGCAACATCGGTTGCGGAATTAGGAACTGAATAATGCAATACCAAACCGAACATCTTGAAAACTTATCTCAATCACAAACCTTACTTGCGGAACTGTTTAGCTACATTGGCGAACACTTTGAACAAACTGCACAGCTACGCACCGAATGGACGCACTTCTTTCAGATTTGGGCAGGGCAAATGCCTTATACCAAAATCAAAGTGTTCACCGCACGCGATGAAACAGGCAAGCTACACGGCTGCGTAATGGCGTTGTTACTGGATAATCCACTCTTTATTACCAAGCCTTTTATACACCGTTTTGTGGACTTAACGCAAGGCGATAACGCTTTTGATGAATATGTGGAAATTATCTTAAAAAGTTTATAAAATACCGCAACAGAGGGGAAATCAATGAACTTCCATCAACAGCTACGCAACCAATACCAACGCTTTAAACAATCGCAACAAACACTTTCACAAAAGTTGCAAGCTGAAGCGAAGATGTTGGAACGTTACTTACGCCAAGCCTTATCGCTTGATGGATGTTACCGTAAATCCATCAATGATGAAATGCCAACCGAACCTTATTTACGTTTAAGTGACGTGACGACATTGTCGGAAAACGCTGAATTGCCTAGCTTGCGTTTTAAGCTGATTGTCGTGCTAGATGAAGGCGAAGAGGTTTACCCCAAAGAAGAAATCAGCCAGCTTTTTGAATTGGGTTATCTTCAGCCGGACAGAATGGTGTTGCGATTTCTCCCACCGACAGCCGCAAATTTCCCATTTAATTTAGGCGATGATGCCAGCAACAGATTTGAACCGTTTGCGGTTGCCTTTCAACAATATTTACTGCATAAATTACGAGAACGAAAATGAAAAAGCTTACTGTATTTTTAGCGGCACTTGGGTTAAGTGTGGGTGTGATGGCGAAAAATGTTGATGCAACACATTCACAAACAGCCGCAATGTTCAAACATTATGTCTTGCAGAACAACAACATCGACAAATGCTTATTTCCAGCGATTTATTGTTCAGATGACAACGGTGAAGATACGTTAGACAAATGGTGGCTCGATACCGAAAACGGTGGGCGAATGAAATACGCCTATTATTTAAAGCTCAAACTTCGCTTAGCACAAAAAACGATGTCGTCTGATGTTGCGGAGATGTTCCATAATGGTAAGCTTTCCTCTGAGTTACAAGAACAATACGAACAAGCGGTCGAAAAATACGGTAAAAGAACAACACAAAAGAATTGCAAAGTGGTACAAAAATACGCCCAAAATTTAATTGAAAATTATGATGAAACTAATGAACGATGGCGAAAAGCCTTCCCGAATCCTTGATCACCAAGCCTACGATTTTTCGTAGGCTTTTTTATTGGAAGAAACTATGAGCGAACCAAAATTAACACGCCGACAACAGGCTGAACTGTATTTACAAGACCCGAATATGCGCCGTTATCTTGATGTTCTGTCTTTCACTGAAGGTACAACCAAAAACGGTTATCACACTAAATTTGGTGGTGGTCGGTGGGAAGATTTATCTAAGCACCCGAATATCGTTTGGGGCAAAACAGGTGATGGCAAAACCACTGCAACAGGGCGTTATCAATTTTTAGGTAGCACGTTTAATGAGCAGGCTAAGAAATTAGGCTTAAAAGATTTCGGACCGCAAAGTCGAGACTTGGCTGCCGTGTCGCTCATTATGGAACGTGGTGCCGTGCAAGATATTCTCAATGGTGATATTGATAAGGCAAATAGAAAGCTCAGCTCAACGTGGGCAAGCTTGCCTTACAATAACAGCCCACATCAAAGCCAACGCAGTGTAGAAGAAGTGGCTCAAGAATGGGAGCGATTAGGAGGAAAAGAGTATATGATCCCAAATCAGCAATATGATTACAGCACCACGCAACCCAATACCAACACGGTTTTTGCCCCAACACCTATTACAGCACCGCAATCCATCGCCAACACGCTCACTAGCAACTTTGCTCCAGCGGAAACAAGCGGTGGATTTACGGACGCATTTAACCAACTCAACAGCACGCTTAACCCGTTAGGTGCAGTCGAGCCTGAAACGCAGCCGAATAAATCTCAGTATCAAAACCAACTGGCGAATGCCTTTGGGGTAAGTCCTGATACCAAAGCAGGCTTACCTGATTATATTGGCGATTTAGTGAAAAGCATTTACGACCCAGCGTAATCAACAACAGAAAACACAAAGCCCCAAGAGGTACGAACTCTCGGGGCTTTTTTATTACCCATTAAATAGGAATGAGTAACAAATTTTGAGTAATTATAGCAAAACCAAATTAAAAATACACCCAAAAGAGGTATTAGAAATGGAAACTTACGCAAGCCCCTTTATTAAAACTGCAATTGGCATTGCCATCATTTTGATTTCGATTGGTGCAGCATTGCTTTTCGCAACCCCATTTATCAACGCAATCCGTTGGTGGTAACTATTATGGCAATTTCAGATATTAACAAAGCAATGGGCTTATACGCCCAACCTTCAGAGTTCGACCAAAATGCGTGGAAAACCGCTTTTGATATCGCAGACCGTTTTGCTCAAAGTAGTGAAAAACATCGGGCGAACGTAGAAAACTTGGCAACACAAGATGCTCGACTTCGACATCAAAATTGGGAGTTTCTCAATAAAGAAAAAATGGGCGATTTAAATTACCTCGATAAACAACGCCAATATAACAACGCCTTACAAACAGACCCAAGCAATATTCAAGCAACGATTGCAGGTAACCAATACACCACAACCAGCTCAGATATTGCTCGCCAAGGTTTATTAGGGCAACAAGAGCTAACTCAAAAACTTTCGCAATACGCCTTAAATCCTGATGGCACATATCGCTCTTTACCTGAAGCTTACGCTGCAATGACGGGAGCAGGTGAAAAACTTAGCCCTTACGCTTTTTCTTAGGTTTATCAAGCAGGAATGCAGCAACGCACGAATGAACAATCGGCATTGCAAGGCATTATGGCAAATTCAATGGAAACAACAACCGATGCACTCGGGAATATTGTCCCAACAGGGCGTATTGATCCAAGTCTATTTGAGCAAAAACTGAATCAAGCGGTGGCAACGGGTGGGATTCGTCAAGCGACGGCTGATGCATTCAAAGGTAAGCTATTCCCAGCAAGCCCAACCACAGCACAACCGCAAGGAATGGCAACGCCGTTATCGCCAGCTCAAACGTTTGCAGGGCAGTTAAGTCAAATGAACCAACGTTTTCAACCGATTGCAGTACCCTTTGCAGCAGGTAATGCCCCAGCAATGGAAACAGCTTCATCAGTAACACCTGTTCAAAATGCTGAGGTGGTTGCTCAACCAGCTTCGGCTGTAGCACGTCCGCTCACGCAAGAGGAGAAACGACAGATGACCTTAAACTATCTAAATGATTGGCAAAATGGTGGGGCAGATCGTTATTGGGCAGAACAACGTGCTCAAGCACTTGCAAATAGTAAAGCTCAAGCACAAGCCATTGGGCAGGTAATGCAACAAAATCAGCCGACTTATCCATTTTGGCTTAAGTAACAAATAGTAAATTTCTCTCAAAACTAAACCGCTTAAAGCGGTTTTTTTACGCCTGCAATTTAAGGATTTTTTATGAACGCACTTCAATCTCAAGTTCAACAACAGCTTAAAAAACAGTTCGCCTTTTTAGATGACCCTAATATCAGCGGCACATCGACCCAAGATAATATGGAGAAGATTTATGGCAATCCTAAAATCCAACGATTATCAGCTAAAGAGCGTGAAGCGAACCTAGAAGCCTTTAATACTAACTTGACTGAAAATGCACGCCAAACAGGGCAAGCCTTTATGCAGAATACAGCAGGTCGCCCAATTGAAGAGCATTACGAAATGCAGAAAGAAGCACAAAATGCTTTCAAAGCCCAGCTTTCGCATTTATCGGAAGAGCAACAACAGCTCGCACTTGATACCTTTAACGCAGAAACAGACGTGCTAAAACAAGCCGATGATGGAGCTGGTGTGATTGCCAGAACAGGCGATTTATTAAGCTATATTCCTAGCACAGCCACCAAGTTTGGCGAACAGCTCACAGGTTTATTTAGCCCTGATGGCGATTGGCGTAAATGGTTTACCGATGCCACCAAAGAGGTAGAAAGCTGGCGTAGTGATGAATCTAAATTAAGAAATTACATCAATGCCCAAAATCTCGCCCAAGCAAAAGCAAATGGCGAATCAGGCTTTACCCAGTATCTTGCTAATGCTGTTAATGCTCCACTTGAAACTATTGGGCAATTTGCAGAGAGTGCTATTCCTACTATTGCATCAGGCGTAATTGGGGCAGCAGCTGCACCCGTTACAGGTGGGGCAAGTTTGGCATTACCTTTTGCGATTGGTGGCGTGCAAGGGGCAGGCGAAACGCGTAACAATATTTACGACCATATTATGGCAATGCCTGAAACACAATTAGCTCAAAGCCCTGAATATCAAGCCTTACTTGCTCAAGGTTTATCACCAGCACAAGCACGAAATGAACTGGCAAGTTCATTAACAGAACACGGTGGTGAAATTCTTGCAACAGGCGTAAGCAGTGCGATTCTCAATAAATTAGGTGGCTTAGGTCGAATTGGGCAAGCGGGCAAAGGCGTGTTAGGCTCAACCACAGGGAAATTTGTGTCTGAAGCCGTAACTGAACCTGTCGATGAAGTATTCCAACAATTGATGGGCAATAAAGCTATCCACGATATTGACCCAACGCATTCGCTTTCTGATGGTTTGGGTGAAGCAGCGGCAGGTGGTTTATTGTTCGGTGTGGCAGACGGTGGTGTAGCCGCGACTGATAATGCGTTCCGAACTGAAAATACCGCAGCCAAAGCAGAAGAACCTGTTGTTAATCCTGAATCACCTAAGCAAACCGAACAACAAGCAGAACAAACCACAACCCCAATCAATTCACAAGCCTTAGACGAAGCCTTAAAACCGTATCAAGACAGCGAAGATTACGCAGAAATGCGTGCGGATTTAGAGCGTGATATTCAAGATGGCGTGATTGAAGAGCGTGCGAAAAGCAATTCGCAATATGGCAAGCTGGCGCAGGCGTATTTAAATGCAACGGGGCAGGCACAAGGGCAAAATCAAGCAACCACAGAGCCTGAACAAGCGGTCGAAAATCCGCAGAATGTTGCAACCCAAGACCAAGCCGAAGCGGAGTTACAACAAACCGCAGAGCCGCAAAGTGTGGAAGAAAATGCGGAGTTGGAAGATACCCCACGCTTTAGCTTGAATGAAAGCAGCGATTCGCCTTTTGCGAAAGCGGTTGATACGGTTGTAAATGGAGGGCAGACAACAGGCAAATACATTGCAATGGGAACAACGCCAGATGTTCTTAAAATGTTAGGATTGCCTGATGCAAATATCCGAATTAGCGATGAAGTAATTCACAAAGTAATGTCTAAATATTTAAGTTTTCCAAAAGGAAATAGACCTAATATTCATAATTTATCGCCTGAAGTACTGAAACAATTACCAACTCAACTTAATAATCCTGTTGCGGTATTTAATTCTTCGACAAGAGAAAATGCCTTATGTGGTTTTAACAGAATTATTTGAAACCAAAACAAAGACGGGAAAAAATGAGCCTGTTATTGCTGCATTGCATATTAAACCAACAAAAAATGGCGTTGAAGTTTTAAATATTACGAGCGTTTATGGGCGTGGGACTGGGTAGTTAACAACAGCGTTTAACAATGATTTACGTTATGTAAATAAAGAAAAAGCTCAACATATTCTGAATACCCAGAGCCTTCAATTAGGGTGGGATTTCACATCAGATGTTGAGCTTTCTGCTCGCAATGTTAAGACTGAAACGGATTTAAGTCAATATCAAAATCCACAATCTGAGCAAAGCATTGAGCCTGAATCAGATGATCAACTTACACAAGAAAGCTATTCACGTTCGCCGATTAAATCGGTAGAAGCCAACATTAAACGTGGTCGTGAAGCAATGAATACAGCCATTGCAGAGCGTAGAACCGTACATCGTGCAATGTTCAATCACAATTTAGATGGCTGTGTTGATTTTGAGTGGGGTGATGATGGTTTAACCAAACCATTTAATAAAAAAGGTGAGCCAGTAGGCAAAGGTATTTCACACATCATTGAAGCTCGTATGCGTAAAGATGGTATGAGTTATGAGCAAGTGGTGCGAATGCTTACACAGGATATCGTTGAGACTATTGCTAAAGGGCGAGTTCACAAGGAAGCCATTTTACCAGATGGAAAAGTAAAGAACGTTCAACTTGACTATAACGGTCATAGAGCAGTCTTAATTAAAAAGAAAGGGAATAATGGTTGGATTCTTACTGCATTTGAATTGCATTCAACAGATGTTAATTCAGCAGGCAGCGTCGATACTGAAAGAACTACAAACACCAAGCCTACACTTACGCGTCAAGGTGAGGGAGCCGTTGAATTAAATTCAAACGGTGGACAAAGGGTAGGATTTGATACCACAGAGCCTACGCATTCCAAGCCTACACGTACGCATCAAGGAATGGGAGCGTTTGATACAAATAATGTACAACAATCTGAAGCTAAACGCAACCAACAAGATGCCGAACAAACCCGCGCCCGTGAATTATTACGCCGTGCGTTAGGTCAGCACGCAGATAAAATCGAACTCGTGCGTGATGAACAGTTCGGAGAGAACGATACACGTCGTGGGGCGGAAGGTTGGTATCACAACGGCAAATTGTACCTGAATCTTGATGGTATTACCGATGGCAGAATCCTCAGCAAAGACGAACGTCTTGTGTGGGTGGCGTGGCACGAACTCGGTCATCACGGGGTAGAGGTGCAATTCTCACAGGTGTTGAAAAACCAGTTACACCAAGCACGCAAAAACGTGGTAGTAAACGGCATTGCTAAACGTATTTTTGCTGAACGCCAAGCTGAAGCAAAACGTGAGAACAATCCAAGCCTTGCCATTTCGCAAGATGTGGCAACGGAAGAAGCGATTGTAGAACTTTTTGCCGCAATGGAAACTGGCAACTGGGCGGAAATTGAAAACCGCTACCGCGTGCATATTGTTCAAGAATGGCGACAACCACAAAGCGATTTAGTTAAACGCCTATCACACTTAGCGAATTTCTTTAAACGCTTAGTGGCAAGAATTACAGGTAAAAACCTAGATGCCGTGTCTAACCAAGAGGTGCTAAACCTACTGGCAACAGTAAAACAAGGTATTGCAAAATCTGCTGAAAATTCGACCGCTTCAGATACCCGCTATTCTTTTGCAGGAGAAAACGCCCAAAATGCCGACCACTCTTCCCTTGAAAAAGCGAAAGCAGATATGGCAAACGGCAAAGATGCGGAAACCGTACGTAAGGAAACAGGCTGGTTTAAAGGCATTGATGGCAAATGGCGATTTGAGCTAGATAGCAGTCAGGCAAAATTAAACAGTGATGTTTTTGAACCAACAGAAAAACTAGGAGAAAGACGTTTTATTGGGCTATTAGGCAATGTATTAAATTACCCACAACTCCTTGAAGCTTATCCTGATTTAGCTCAAACGCCAGTGAGCTTGCGGTTAGATCGCAGATTAGAGACAGCAGATACAAATGGAAGTTATGTCGTTCATTCGTATTCGCCTTTAATTGAAGAAATCAGAGTAAATGCGAATAACGTGATTGGTGAGCGTGGTTTAAAATCCATTTTATTGCACGAAATTCAACACGCCATTCAACGTCGTGAAAATTTTGCAAGAGGTGGTAATCCAGATTCCTTTACTGAAACAACGGAAGGAGAGTACTACGACAAACGTTTAACTGAGTTATTGCGTAATACTGATACTGTAACACGCGATTTATATCACGCTTATGTGAATGCAGAGATTAAAGCGACCAATGCAGTGCTAAATAATGAAAGTGAATCGGTACAAGCTCAAGCCAATGAAGAACTTGAGCAAGCAGACAAAGCTCTCTTAGCACGACCAGATGGAAGACTGATTCAAGAGGCTTATTTCTTGATGGGGGAAGATGAAACTCCTGTTACTTCTTACGAACAATATCGTCGTTTAGCGGGTGAAACCGAATCTCGCAACATTCAAAGTCGAATGGATATGACTGCAGAAGAACGTCGCAATACATCGCCTGAATCTACAGAAGATGTGCCACGTTATCAGCAAGCGGTAAGATTTGATAATAACCGAGCAGCCTTTGCCTTGCGTGAAGATGCCGATTCTGATTTTGCGAAGGCGGTTGATATTGTTACCAATAAACTTAATGCGTTAAAAATAGGTGAGCAAGTAAATGGTTATCCTAACCAACCTATTACGCTCGGCACAACGCCCGATGTATTGAAAATGCTTGGGTATTCAGATGTTGATGTTCAGATTGGTTGGGGAACAGTTGAAAAAATTATGCGTCAGCATTTTGACTTACCTCGAGGTAAACACTCTAACATTCATAATCTTTCTCCAGACGTTGTGAAACAGATTCCGCAACAGCTTAATAATCCTGTGGCAATTTATGAATCAGGCACAAAAGATGGGGCGTTAGTTGTTTTAACTGAATTAAGTGCGGTAGAGAAAGCAACAGGTAAAGAAAGCCCTGTGGTTGTGGCGTTGCATTTTGCTGAGGATAACGGGCATTTAGAGCTAATCAATATTGCAAGTGCTTATGAGCGTAATGCAAATAAGATTGCGTATGATGATTTGAATAAGCGGAAAGTGCTTTATGTAAATAAAGCAAAAGGTCAAAAACTTACCAGAAACCACCCAAGCCTACAATTGGCAAGCGCATTTTCTGAAGATTTTGACCCTTCTAGTGCTGATATTAAAACCGAAACCGACCTAAGTCAATATCAATCTGAAAATTCTGATGTTCGCTATTCACGCAAAGCCCCAAAACAAGATACCTCATATCAACGTGATTTAATGGTGACACACAACATTAGTGCGAAAGGCATTATGCACGCGAAGAAAATGGGTGGCTTGCCGTTTGCATCGGTGGCGGTGGCAAAACAAAGCAATCCATTAACGGGGTTTGGCGAAGTTACTTTAATTGGCGATCGTGATTACATTGACCCGAAAGGGGCGAATAAGGCTGAAGTGTACGGAACGGATATTCACTCTAAACGTTATGAACACGATAACGAAGGCACGCTTGATGAAGTGATTGCAGAGATGAAGGCTCATTATCGTCGCAATAGCAATAATTACGACTCATCAAGTTTAAGAAACTCTGTCCAAAAATCAACACCACAGTTTGAAAGCATTACCGATATTCAAAATAATAAATCAAGATTAGTTTCTCAAGAAGACTATGATGCAGCATTTGATGCGTTAAATAATCAAGCTGTTGATTTGGCAAGAACATTAAAAATGTCATATCTTGATGTATTAAATAATATTTCTGCATTAGCACATCCTGATGTTGAAATGGCAGCCGAATTGATTGAGGATATATTTCCAAACGCTGATACGCTAGAAAAGCAAAAAACGGTGAAAAATATGCTTGAATCATTGCATAATATGCCTTCAACTTACTTTGAAGGCAAAGCCAAAGATGTCACCCAATTTAGCGATTTTTCTGGTGCTGTGGTGCCAAATAACTTGCCCAAAAATGCTTACGATGTATTGCAACAAGCAGGGTTGAAAATCTATGAATACGATCCTGATGTAGAAAATTCTCGTGCGGAAATCATTAAGCAAGCTACCAATGAGCTTGATGAACAAAGTGGTGGGAATATCTTATTCTCTCGCAAAGCTCGCACTAACGACCTTGATGTTGATTTTGAAAATGCAACGCCAAAACGCACGGCAAATAGTTTCGAAGAAGCACGAGCTGCGGTAACTGAACTATTAGGCGAACCGTTGGTTAATCGTGAATCAGGAATGATTGCGACAATTTCTAAACGTTCGTTGGAAAAATTAGTGAGCGGCAAAGCGACGAAAAAATCATCAAGTACGCACGATCATTTAATGGCAGTTGCTAATGTTGATCAGCTATTTGAAAATGCCACTCAAGGGTGGGTAGAACCGCATCGAGATGATGATCCAAACATTGCAGGTATTCATCGGTTATTTGCACCGTTAAATATCGATGGGAAAATGAAGTTAGTCAAATTGACCGTTAAAGAAATGAATTTTAATCAGGATAACAGAATTTATTCTGTGGAAACGATTGAAGTTGATAATGGCACTTTGGGTAACTTAGAAGCCACAGCTAATCAAAATGATCAACTGACTTCCCCACAAAGTGCCAATATCCGCAGTCTAATCCAACGCATTCAGGATTTCAATAGCCGTGATGAAAATTCCGAACCGCTTTTCTCTCGCAAACAAACCTCAATGGAAATTTTAACCGATGGCAAAGTGAAACACGAAACCCTTTGGGGAACCGTGAAAGCAGGTGAATTCGGTAAAATTTGGAATGAGGTGCAGCGAAAAACGGACTTCGCTTTCACTGATGAAACTCGTCCTGTGCTGGATTGGATTGGCGATTTAGAACTGAACCAAGTGCAAGAGAATGAGTTGAAAGTGGATTTTGAGTTAGCTGATGGCGTTCGTCATTCATTAAACAGCCAGCTAATGCAACGCTTCTTAAAACCGTTACATAAAAACATTGTGAACTTAGCGAAAAAGCGGAAGAAAGATATTGAGTGGACGAAAAAAGCACTCGGTATTTGGGTATCTGCGAACTATTCGATTCAGAAAAACCAAGAACTGTTAGCTCGTGATGAGCAAGCGATGCTTGATGCAAAACAAGCCTTTGATGAGGCAAAAGCCAACGGCACGAATGCGGAAATCGACAAGGCGGAACGTGCCTACATTCGTGCGGAACGCCAATACCGCTACCGTAAGCACGATGTGGAACTCAACAACTGGGAAGTTGATGAGAAAGGCAATTTCATTGTGCCGCGTAAAGTGGGGGTAGCTGGTTTCTCTATTCCGCACGCCAAAGCCTTAATGGCAGAAGTGGAAAAGTATTTCAGCCAAAAAGAAGTGCTAGAGGCAACAAAACCATTGCGTGAAGCGGTGAAATGGAACATTCACAAAAACCGTGAATTCAACCGCATTACGGAGGAGCAATTCAAGGAATATATGCGTAACTTGGATTATGTGCCACTCACAGGCGACCCTGATTCGTTATTGAAAGATGACGATGACTTTATTGGTGGAGCAAGCTCAAAAGGGGTAAACACTTCACGCGATAAAAATATGAAAGGGCGTGTCAATTCCGAAGCCGAAGATGCGATTGATGCGGTGTATCGAATGTTAGATAAAACGGTGGCAAATGCCGCATGGCAACCGTTTAAAAATGGCATTGATGCCGTCTATGAGCAGAAACTGTCGGAAGCGAAAGCACAAGGTATGACGGAAGAGCAAGCGAAGGAACACGTTGCTGACACGGTGGGTATTCGTCGCCAAGTGATGCAAGGCACAACACGCACCAACGATGAGGTGTTAATTCGTAAGTTTGGCAATGTTTACTATGAATACCGCTTGCCTGAAGATGTGATTAAAGCGATTAAGGGCGGACAGCGTGATATTGATGAGTTTAAAGTATGGCAGCATTTCCCGATGCGTTATGTTCGCAAACTCACAGGGCTTTACGCACAAGGCGTTACGCAATTTAAATTGCCGTTCGCCCCGAAAAATATGATTCGTGATATTTGGGAAAAATCGGCTCTGATTACTACACGCGATATTTACGATACTAACGGCAATCCGTTAAGCCAAAAAGAGAAAAATCGCATTGGCAGTCGCACCTTTGCTGCCCTTGCTAACCCTGCAGAAATGGCACGGGTATTGCGTGCAACGGGTCGATTAGCAAAAGGCGATACGGAAAACTTAGACGTGAACAACGAATATCAGCGTGATTTGAAAGAGTTGATTGAGCTAGGTGGTGTGTCAAACTACAGCACTTACTTAGCACGCACCGACAAAGACTTGGTGGAAGAAATCAAGAAACTTGATAAACCGCATCATCGAGCGGTGGAAGGTGCATTGCATTTAGTTGCAGTTTGGAATGGCACGTTTTAAACCCAGCGCTACAAGGCGGTAAAAACCTGGTGCAGATGATGAAAACTCGTCGTGGTCAAGTCTATCTTGCTAGCCGAGTCGTAATAGCAATGGCGGTGTGGTCGCTCTTGATGGCGTTAGATGATGAGGGCGATGAGGGCGGTAAACGTATGTTGGCAAACGGTGATTTATCGCGTGAAATTCTGATCCCAACAGGTGAGAAAGATAAATATATCCGAATCCCTGTGGGCTATGGTGCACCGCAAATGGCGAATAACCTTGCAACCAACCTCGTGCAGTTGATGAACAATCAAATCAGCGTGGGTGATGCGGTGGCAAATATCATCACGCATAATGTAAAAAGCGTGTTGCCGATTGCACCGTCGGAGATTTCAGCGTCTAAAGATCCGTTAGCAAAACTTGCCGATACCTTAACCCCGAGCTTGTTTAAATCGCAAATGCAGTGGTTGATGAACCGCAGTGCCTTTGGGGCAACCATTAAACCAAACAACGTGCAGCGTGAGAAATTGCTTTCGCAACAATCACACCAAAACACGGCAGAGTTTTGGAAAGAAACGGCAGAAATGATGTATGAGCAATTCGGTGTGGATATGCACCCCGAATTCTACAAACACGTTTTTGACTCGTATCGTGGAATGATGGGGTCTTTAGGCGATTTTGTGAGTGCAAGCATCGAAAACCCAAATCGTGCCTTGCAGGGTAAATCGGAAGTGGTGCCAATCATCAACGATTACTACGGTGTGAAAGGCGAAAACCGCATTGCCAGCCAATTCTATGAGTACAAAGGTGAAGCCGAAAAACTCGCGGCGGAGTTTGACTACTACAAAGGAAAAGGCAGACTTGCGGAATGGCAAACGCCAGAGAAAATGCAGATCGTGAATTGGAATGAGAAGGTCAATAAAGATGCTGAAAAAATCAGCCGAGAACGCAGTAAGCTCAAAAAAATGAAATTGAGCGAAGAGGCGTTAGCCCAACGAATGCGTATCTCAATGAAAAAAACGACCGCTTGCAACGTGATGCCGTGTATTACTGGCGTAAGCGTGAAGGGTTAGCAACGGCAGTTTCTCGATAATGGAATAAAACCCGACTGGATATGGTCGGGTTTTATTGCTCATTTACTTGAAGTCTATGTGATATTCGGTAAAATGTGCCAATATTAAGGAGAAAAATATGGCAATAGCGCTGACCAAAGCAAGTAGCATTCAAGATCGGATTGGTAATGCTCGTTTTATGAAGACCATCAATGCCTTTTATTTAAAAGCATTACATAAAGATTTAGATGGGTTAGAACAAGTAGAACTTGATCTTGCTTATGCTTTAAGAGGGTTGTTGCTTGCATATCAGAACGACCTTAACGCTATCTCATATTGGGAAAAAGCGATTGAGCTTAATCCAAGTGCGGAACATTATTACAATTTTGGAATGTCTTATCTCACATTAGGGCAACCTCATCACGCCTTAGAAATGTTTAGAAAAACACTTGAGTTAGGTGAAAACAATCTTGGATTACTGGAATTATTGAAAACGCCATTTTCTAATTTTTATGCTTATAAAGAATGCGAAAAAATTGTTTCTTTGTTAAGTAAAATGAAGAAAACGGAGGAATCTTTTCCAGAAAAAAATATATTGGTTGCATTCTTCCAGAATGATGCAGAGATGATGTTGAAGTTTGGGATTGGTGTATCAGAGATTATTTCTCGTTATATTCCTCAGCGATTTATTTATCTTACGGAAGAAAATCAAGTGGAAGACCGACACTATTCCCGATACATCGTGAAGTGCTTTGATGAATCGGACGTTCAAAATGTGGTGGATTGCAATCAGGCTTTAGCTGAGTTTATTACTGATTTTGAAGTTGAACATCAACTAAATTTAGATAATCTATTTATTTGTTGTGAGGCTTCAGAATGATTACGCCCGAAACATTATTGGAGAGAGCTGAATATCTTGCACAACAAGACACAGAAATAGAATGGCGAGATTCTATTAAACATTCTTATTATTATTATCTGTATCATTTAGTGAAAGAATATATTAAGGAAAATTATGCTGACGGTAATGTTCAACGTGAAAATATGGGAGAGCATCAATATCTCATTGAGCAATTACGCAGTATAGATTCTAAACTAGCAAAAACGCTTGCAAGAGAAATGCAGATGCTAAAAGATAAACGGGTGATGTGTTGTTATTTTCTGAATGATGATGTGAGCAAAATGCAAGCCCATCAACAGGTTGCAGCAGCGAAAAAAGCCAGCGAACGATTAAACAATTTATAAATAAAAACCGACCGCTTGTAGCGAAAGTTACAAGCGGTTTTTTTATACCCAAAATTTGCAAGGAGGGCTATGGCAAATCAATTTAAACCCGTGATTGAAAAATTGCGGGACGAATCGGATAAAGAGACCAACAAGGAATTGCTTTATCAGGAATATAAAAAATACACACCACAACAGCTCACGCCTTTGCGTGATGAGTTTGTGAAAGAGTTGATACATCAGTTTTTGGAATACAAAGAGAAAACGGATTATCTTTATTTATATCATTTTAATGAGGTTTAACGATGTCAGAAGGAGTATTAGCAGCCGCAGGCACAATTGCAGCAGGGGCAGCGGTTTTATATGGCACGGGTGCATTTGATAAAGATGATGATGCCTGTAAAGGTGTTCAGGATAATTTAAAAGCAGCCCTCGAAAAGGCACAAGCAAGCAATAAACTAACCGATGCCAGTGCAGCGGCAAGAGCGGCAGCAATGGCAGAATATGCTTGTAAGTATTACAGTGCGGTGAAAGTCAATGCACGGAATAATATGATCATCGCCCTAATTCAACAGGCGGCAAGTTTCTACTTTGCAGATAAACAACACGATGTTGCCAAACAAGCACAAAATCGCTTTGATGAAATTTGGGGTAATCAAAAGGATAAGTCAGATAAATTTTTCAATCATTGGTACGACAATTCTCGCCCAATTGAATTGCGAATGTTAAATGAAGCGTCAGAACGTGAAAAACGGGGCTATCAGGTCGATTATGAAACCGCAAAAGATCGTGCCATTGCGACCGCAAGAAGCGAATTCTCCCGTGCCAGAGATAAAGTTCAGCGTGAAAGCCGTATTCATTGCGTGGGAGCTACTCGCACTGCCTTACGCCAACTGCAAGTAGCAGAAGCAAAAGCGGTCGTTTTAGCGACGAATTCTGCAATCCGCTTTGAGGAAGAACGCAAACACCAACGCGAAAGCCAATACCGAGAGGAAATGTACAAATGGAATAGTATGTTCCAAGGGCGTATTGCCGATGGCCTTAATTCACTACGCACCGCCCAACAAGCGGCAGCCGCGGCAAGCACCATCAACCCGTATGAAGGCTGGTCGCAATCGGTGGCAGGTTTATCCAACATCGGTGGTCATCTTGGCACAATGAATATGGCAGGTTTCGGTGCATTAACTTCTGGTGCAATCCCAGCCTTTGCGAATAATTTGTGGACGTAATACAACTAAAAATAAGGAGCAACAATGCGACCAATACATATCAACAAAACGGTGGCAAAAACCACTTTTCAAATCGACAACTGCAACAATGCAACGCAAGCAATCATTGAAATTACCCGTGTAGGCGGTAACGACACAATTGTGTATCCAGCCCTAGAAATCACGGCAGATACCGTTACTTTTATGTGGGACGATGCACTATACAACTCACGTTCAGGACGTTATCAAGGCATTATCCGCATTGAGGGTTGTAAACCTTTCTGCGTGCCATTACATCTTGGTTGCAAATGCAATATGGGCAGCAGCGAAAATGGCTATTTTACTTCTTCAAAGCCTACGCTTTCGGCACACAAATCAAAATCGAACGAGCCAAAGACGGCACAACGGCAAAAACATTCCCAGCAGGCTCGTGCGTAAAATGGGAGTTTACCCAGTCAGGTTTTAACGATTTAGGGTGTCCAACGGAGGAGGATTGTGAAAATTGCGGGTGTAAAAGTTAAGAAAAGAAGTGAATAAATATGAGTGGTTAAAAAATGAGTTTCGGAAAAAATGGGAGGATTTCGGAAATGATTAAAATTTAAGGCGTGTAAGTATTTGATTTTTAAAGTAGAATTTTGTTAGGATAAATGGGTTTTATTTTATTATAATAAGCCAAATTTTTATATTGAGAGAAATTAAATTAAAATGAGTAATACCATTCTCGCATTAGATACAGCCACTGAAGCGTGTTCGGTGGCGTTATTACATCAAGAAAATATCACTTTTGAAGACGAACTTAGCCCAAGAACGCATACGCAACGAATTTTACCGATGGTTGATCATTTGCTTAAAGCAGCCAATATTTCCATTAAAGAGGTAGATTATTTAGCCTTTGGGCGTGGGCCTGGTAGTTTTACGGGCGTACGCGTGGGCGTTGGCGTGGCTCAAGGTTTAGCATTGGGTGCTGAACTTAAAGTCGTCCCTGTTTCTAATCTTACGGCAATGGCAGAGCAAGCATATCAAGAATTGGGTGCAACAGAGGTGATTGCGTTAATTGATGCAAGAATGAATGAAGTATATTTTTCGCAATTAACTCGTACCGAACAAGGCTGGATGGAGAAAGTAAAAGAGCAGGTTTGTTCGCCTGAAAAGGCAATTACACAGTTTAAACTCGATGCGGAAAACATTACTGTAGTAGGAACAGGTTGGGCAGCCTATTCGCAATTTGCTGAGCAAAATTTACCGCTTGTAATCAGTGAAATTAGCTTGCCTTCGGCAAAATATATGGTGTCTTTAGCGGAACAGGAAGTTGTGAAAGGGAATGTAAAATCGGTCGATGAGATTGAGCCAGTCTATTTAAGAAATGAAGTCACTTGGAAAAAGTTGCCACATAAACAATAAGTAATAATGGTAAAATGCGTGAATACTCAATATTCACGCATTTCTTTTAAAGCAGGCCTAATCTTTCTTTATAGTGCTTGCGGCAAACGGATAAATAGGTATCGTTTCCGCCGATTTGAATTTGATCGCCATCTTTGACCGCTTCGCCTTTCTCATTCATTCGAATAACAAAGTGAGCTTTTTTACCACAATCACAGATGGTTTTGAGTTCTTCTAATTCATCTGCCCACGCCAGCAAATAGTGGCTACCTTCGAAAAGTTCTGCTTGGAAATCGGTGCGTAAGCCATAGCAAAGTACAGGGATTCTTAATTTATCGACCACATCGGTTAATTGATACACTTGGGCTTTTGTGAGGAATTGAGCCTCATCCACTAAGATACAATGTAACGTTTTTTCTTGGTGAGCTTGAGCAATTTCATCAAAGAGTTGGGTATCTTGTTTAAATAATTTGGCATCTTGAGCAATACCAATGCGAGAAGTCACCTTCCCCACGCCATAGCGATCATCAATCGCAGCCGTATAAACTAGCGTATTCATACCACGTTCTTGATAGTTGTAGGAAGATTGCAAGAGGGTAGTAGATTTCCCCGCATTCATTGAGGAATAGTAGAAATAAAGTTTTGCCATATAAATTGGGATATATTGGAAGGAAAATAAAAACGGCTAATTGAGAAATTAGCCGTTTGAGTTTTATCATTATACGTTGTCGATTTGACCTAAAAGCGAACGTAAACGGTCTTGGAAACTTTGTTGCTCAGTTTTTAATTGCTCATATTCTTGGCGTAAAGTTTCGTTATCTTTTTTTGCAGTTTCATTTTTCTCTTTTAATTCTTCAACTTCTAATTGAAGTAATTGGATAGTTTCAACTGCTTGTTTGATTTTGTTTTCTAATTCATCAAGAATTGTTAATGACATAAGATTTACCTCTGAAATTAAATGGATAATTTTGAAATAGTATACATCATTAAGACCTTGATTTCATTGAAAAGTTTGCCACTTTTTATAAATTTATTTGTTTGATCAAAATTTCGTAAATTTTTATAACGAAATCGTTTGCGACTTGGTAGAATAGCGAGGTTTTGTATCAATCAGAGGAAAATAAAATGAAACGTTCAATTGCTTTTGAGTTCTCTCGTGTAACAGAAGCCGCTGCCCTTGCAGCATTTAATTGGATCGGGCGTGGTAATAAAAATGCGGCAGATGATGCAGCCGTAAAAGCAATGCGAGCGTTGCTCAATAAAATGGAAATTCGTGGTGAGATTGTAATCGGCGAAGGGGAAATTGATGAGGCACCAATGCTTTATATCGGCGAAAAAGTGGGGCGTTCTGAACCGCAAGATGAAGAAGTCGCTATTGCAGTCGATCCTATTGATGGCACAAGAATGACCGCAATGGGGCAATCTGGTGCCATCGCAGTGTTTGCCGCAGGTGGTAAAGAGACTTTCTTACGAGCCCCAGATATGTATATGGAAAAATTAGTCGTCGATAGTCAAGCGAAAGGAATGATTGATCTGAATCTGCCGCTTGAACAGAATATCCGTCGTGTTGCCTCGAAAAAAGGGAAATTGCTCTCACAAATGACGGTTGCGATTTTAGCGAAACCTCGCCACGATGAAATCATCAAAAAAGTACAAGAACTTGGCGTACGCGTGATTGCTATTCCTGATGGCGATGTAGCCGCTTCAGTACAATGTTGTTTGCCCGATAGTGAAATTGACTTAGTTTATGGTATTGGTGGTGCACCAGAAGGTGTTGTTACAGGTGCTGCAGTACAGGCACTAGGAGGGGATATTCAAGGAAAACTGATTCCTCGTAACCAAGTAAAAGGCAATACGCCAGAAAATATGCTTGCAGCAGAGAAGGAAATTGCTCGTTGTGCAGAAATGAATGTGCCAGTTAATCAGGTTCTGAAAATGGAAAAAATTGTGAAAGATGACAATGTATTATTTGCTGCGACAGGTATTACCACAGGTGATTTATTAAAAGGAGTGCACCGTAAAGGCAGTATGTTATTTACAGAAACTTTGTTGATTCGCGGCCGATCTCACACCATTCGTCGAGTGGAATCGTTGCACGATATTTCGAGAATGGAAGATTAGTAAATATAGAAAAGGTAAACACCAGAAAGGTGTTTACCTTTTTGTAAAAAATAAGTCAAATTTAACCGCTTATTTCAATTTACTCATCACCCAATCTAACCCCGAATTAAAATCCTCAGTAAGATTTGGGCGAAGTTGTTCGAGGAGCTTGATTAATTCGGTTTTATCAGGATGAGTAAGGTTGATATGACCGACTTTTCGTCCTGCTCGAACTTCTTTTCCATACCAATGCAATTGTGAGAACGGTAAATTTAACCATTCATTGTTATGCTCAATACCAATGAGGTTCACCATTACACTTGGTGCGGAAGTTTTGAGTTCAGGGGTTGGTAAGTCAAGCAAAGCACGTAAATGCAATTCAAATTGACTGATTGAACAACCTAGTTGAGTCCAATGCCCGCTATTATGGACACGTGGAGCAAGTTCGTTGATCAGCAATTTATCGCCTACCACAAAACATTCCATTGCCATTACGCCAACATATTCAAGCTCTTGCATAATACTATTGAGCATTGTTTCAGCCTGTTGTTGGAAAATGGCTTGATTTGGTAGCGTTACATCCGAAACGCTGTAACG
Source organism: uncultured Haemophilus sp. (assembly GCA_963545995.1). Taxonomy (GTDB): domain Bacteria; phylum Pseudomonadota; class Gammaproteobacteria; order Enterobacterales; family Pasteurellaceae; genus Haemophilus_A. Next base: position 7,769 of record CAUUKJ010000020.1, on the reverse strand, counting down.
CAAAATGCCATTTTGTTGGAGATTGTGTGTAACAGGGTAGAAGCGAGTTGAACCATCTCTAAATCTTACCCCGACAATCGAAATTTCACCATCAAATGGAATAAATTTCTCAGCAATCACTTCACCAAAAAGATCGGGCGTGATTTGTTCGATATTCTCTTTTGTGACAATCCATTGGCCGCGGCCGTCATAGCCACCTGTGCGACGTTTCACCACCACTTTCTCGCCAATTTCATTGAATATTTGATTCCATTGTTCAGGGCTTTCTAACAGTTGCCAAGGCGAAGTAGAAAGATTGAGTTGATCGAGTAATGATTTTTGCGTAAAACGATCTGCCAGTTTCCCAAATACATTAAGGTTCACAAAATTTTTATGACTGCCGAGTAGTTGTGTTAATGGTGTGTCTGCCCAGCGCTCAATTTCAGCAGTAATAATGCTGTTTTCTGCTAATTCAAAAACAGGAGCATCAAAGGCAAGCGGGATTACATTGATGTCTAATGGTGCTCCTGCATAGCGTAACATTCTGCCTAATTGTCCGTTACCCAATACATAAATAGGTGGGTAGATGGTGTTTTCAGTCGTTTTTTGCATAATTGTGTGAACCTAAATGAAAGAGAAACTTAAATTAGAAATAGTGCGAAAGGGGCTTTTCGCGTTGTTGGTTAAGCAACACGAGCAATTTAATGCGTGCTTTTTGACCGCTTAATCCCGTAGTAAAAATGACACCTTGCTGTTTAAGTTGTTTGCCGCCACCGAGATAATCATACACATCTTGGGTTACGCCGTGGAAAGCACGTGAAACAAGTATCACAGGAATATTGGCTTCCAATAATGCGTGTACGCCTTTTAGTGAAGTTGGTGGAAGATTGCCTGCCCCAAGAGCCTCAATAACTACGCCATCACAACCGTGATGGGCGAGTTGTTCGAGCAAGAAACTATCCATTCCAGCATAGGCTTTGACCAGTTGAATGTTGTTTTTTGTGATTTCTCGCACAGGGAAACATTCGTAGGCGGTCAATTTTTGGAAGTAAATTACATTGTTTTTTGTGATTAAACCACAAGGCCCAAAAGTTGGTGTTTGGAACGTTGCCACGTTGGTGGTGTGTGTTTTGGTCACAAATTTGGCGTGATGTACTTCGTCATTCATTACGACCAATACGCCTTTGCCTTTCGATTCCTCGCTTAATGCAACTAAAATCGCACTTTGTAGATTGATTAAACCATCAGAACCTAGTTCGTTGCTTGAACGCATCGCCCCTGTAATAGCAACGGGCACATTCACATTTAACGATAAATCGAGGAAATACGCAGTTTCTTCCAGTGTATCGGTACCGTGAGTAATCACAATGCCATCAAAATGTTCTTCATTTACTGCTTTTTCAATGCGATCTTTTAATACCAACCAATGATCAAGCGTAATGTGCGGTGACGGAACATTAAAAATGGATTCTTGATGAAGTTCGGCAGGGTAGTTTAGCCGTTCTAGTGCATCTAATAATGGATTACGAGCAGAAGGCGAAACTTTGCCGTTTTCGCCTTCTTTCATCGAAATCGTACCGCCTGTATGTAGAATAAGTAATTTCTTCGCCATTATTCTACTCGCGGATCTGGATTGTTTAAGACTTGTTCGGTTTGAGCTTGACGGAAAGCGTGTAGTTTTTGTGCGAGTTCCGCATCAAATGCTGCGAGAATTTGAGCGGCTAATAAACCTGCATTTGCCGCACCAGCAGGACCAATCGCCAATGTGCCGACAGGAATTCCTTTTGGCATTTGCACGATAGAGTAGAGGCTATCAACACCGCTAAGCATTGAGCTTTTCACAGGTACGCCCAATACAGGTACAATGGTTTTTGCGGCAATCATACCTGGTAAATGAGCTGCTCCGCCAGCACCTGCAATAATGACTTTGTAGCCATTTTTTTCAGCATTTTCAGCAAAAGTGAATAATTTATCAGGTGTTCTGTGGGCAGAAACCACTTCGACGTGATAAGGTAGTGAGAATTGGTCTAGAATTTGAGTCGCTTCGCTCATTGTTGCCCAGTCGCTCTTTGACCCCATAACAATGGCGATTTCAGCTTTTTTAGTCATTATATGCCTCGTAAAATAAATTTTGGGTAGAATAACATAAAACGCAAACGGTTACTTTTTATTTTTAATAGAATAATGCTAGATTTCCCAATCTTGAATGTTGAGATCATTCACACGTTGAAATTCTTTCACATTGTGTGTGATTAAAGTTAAATTTCGGCTTTGTGCTTGTGCTGCGATTTGTACATCATAAGCCCCAATAGGTGTGCCTGCTCGCTCTAGCGTAGTGCGAATTTTGCCGCAAAGTTTGGCATCAATGGCAGAAAATGGCACTATCTCAAAGGGTAAGCGTTCAATATTAGCGGTATTTTCAGCTGTTCTTTGACTTTTTTCTGCACCGTAGTAAAGTTCAAATAACACAATAGCTGGAATGCCAAAATCTGAAGGGCGGTATTGTTTTAATTTTGCAATAAAATCTGCTTTTTTATTAAGGATTGCAATTACAGCATTGGTATCAAGCAAGAATTTCATTCAAGTACACCCCAATCGCGATCTTGTGGTGATGTTTGGCGGATTTCTTGAGTCGCTTGAATAAAATCCTGATCAACGGATTGTAGCTCATCTAAAAAGCTCCAATCATTCTCAATAGGTTCAATAATTAAGCGGTTTCCTTGTTTCTCAATGCGAACTTCTGTGCCTTCAAACCGAAAAAGGCGGGGGAGACGAATGGCTTGAGAATGACCACTCCAAAATAGTTTTGCGGTTGCAACAGACATTCTTAACCTCATTGTATATATAAAAAGGATATACAAATAATAACACCGACTTTTATAAAAGAAAATAGTTATTTCTTTAGTCTGGTAGTTATCTAAAAAAGAAACACTGTTATTTTTATAGGGTATTATGCTATAATATTCCACTATTTTAGATTAAGTTAAAAGCCTATTGAGCTTGAAAGAATTGGAGAAAGATAATGACGAGTAGTGCAAATAAACGTTCGGTAACCACTTTATTTTCAGAAAAAAGTGATATTTACAGCCACCAAGTTCGTATCGTATTAGCGGAAAAAGGTGTGCCTTATGAAATTGAAAATATCACACCAGAAGCGATCTCAGAAGATTTAGTGGAAGTAAATCCGTATGGTAGCGTGCCAACATTAGTGGATCGCGATTTAGTTCTATTTAATTCTCGCATTATTATGGAATACCTCGATGAGCGTTTTCCACATCCACCACTTCTTCCCGTTTATCCTGTGTTACGTGCAAAATGCCGCTTAACAATGTTCCGCATCGAGCAAGATTGGTATTCGTTGATTGATATTGTCAACAAAGATCCAGCTTCTGCAGAGGGTAAAAAGGCCTTAGCACAACTTCGTGATGAAATTCTTGCATTGGCACCAGTATTTGACGCAATGCCTTATTTTATGAGCGAAGAATTTGGTTTAGCGGATTGCTACATTGCTCCATTATTATGGCGTATGATCAACTTAGGCGTTGAATTTACGGGTACGTCAGCAAAACCAATTAAAAATTATATGAACCGCGTATTCAAACGTGAAAGTTTTGTGCAATCACTTGGCGGTGCGGCACCGAAACACTTAATGGACGATAAAGACTAATGAAACCCTTACGCCCGTATATTTACTACGCTTATTACAGCTGGATTTATGATAACAACAATACGCCTTATTTATTGGTAAATTGTAATTATCCCGATGTTGATGTGCCGATTGAATTTATCCGTGATGGTAAAATCATCTTAAATATCTCGCCACGTTCTATTGGTAATTACGTGGTAGATGATGAAGGCATCTCATTTAGTGCAAGATTTCAAGGAATGATTTGCGATCTTTACGTACCATTTGGTGCGGCAGAAGCTCTTTATGCCCAAGAAACGGGTGATGGCACAATGTTCCAAGAAGAAGAGTATTATAGCGAGGAAAGCTATCTTTCTCGCACTTCAGAAAAAGAGGAAGAGAGTAAACCGAAGAAAGTGATAAAGAAAAAATCTTCACACTTAAAATTGGTGAAGTAATAAAGAAATGGTGGGCTAAATACCCACCATTTTTGCTATTTATTCAACCCACTCAATCACATCTTCCGCAGGCTTACGATATTTTTTCTTAATCTCTTTGGCACGATAACCAAAAGTCACCATACAAGAAACGCCCCATTCATTAGGATCGAACAAGCCTTCTTCCGCCAAAATACGATTTACCTCAGGATAACTAAAGCCTTCAATTGGGCAAGAATCAATTCCAATCATCGCCGCACCTGTCATCATATTACCTAACGCAATATAAGTTTGTTTGCTGCACCAATCAAATAGCGTTCTTTCGCTTTCTAAAATCTGAATATCTTCAGTTTGGAAGGTTTTATAGCGAGCGATCGTCGCTGCCATTTGCTCAGGCGTTAGACCGCGTTTTTCTAACGACACACGGAAGAATTCGCTGTAATAACGAGCATTTTTCTTCGCCAAAATAACAACCAAATGGCTCATCTCGTTCATTGGGTATTTAATTCCCCACGAAACAGGTGCGATTTTTTCCCGAATTTCCGCATTTTGTAGTACCAAGAATTTCCAGGGCTCAGAGCCTACCGAACTTGGCGAAAGTCTGCCTAATTCTAAAATATAATCCATATCTTCACGGCTGATTTTACGATTCGGATCATAAGCCCGACACGCCGCCCGAAAATGAAAAGCCTCTAAAATCTGTTGTTTGCTGATTGACATAATTGCCTCTTTTTTAGTTATTTGAATAGGTAATGAAATTATACGTGATTCCCAACTACTTTGCAAAAATCAACACGAATCCAATCGCTTGTAATCAATCAGGATTATAGCCTCTCAATTTTCTCTTTTCCAAGAAAAGCCATCAGATTGCCGTATTTTCAATATGTCAATCTGATGGCTTTTTTTATTACAAAAATTTCAAATAAATTCCAGCACGACAAACTCTGTCGTTCAATCTTCTTATAATTCGCCTCATCAAACAGGAGAATGCAATGAAAACGAATACAACTTTAACGCAACGATTTATCGAAATCTTATTTATCCTCAACGAAGGCGAGCGTGTAGATATTCAACGCTTAGCGGAGCGTTTTGGAATGTCGCAACGCACATTACAGCGTGACTTCAATGAACGCCTTGATTTCCTCGATTGGGAAGAAAAAGGTCCTCGTTATTACAAACTTAATCGTGCCAAATTCGGTTTATTAAACAAACAAGATATTGAACGTTTTGCTCTTTTTGCCAGCGTATCAAACCTTTTCCCGAAAATTGATCGTGAGTTTTATCAGGATAAATTAACTGAAAGCGTACAAGTTAAAGGGATTCAATATGAAGATATTAGCAAGCTTAAGAAAGAATTTGACTTGCTGAAAAAAGCGATTAACGAGCATCATTTTGTTCATTTCAACTACATTAAAAGCGGTCAAATTGAAGGAAAGTTTTACAAAATTGCCCCTTATAGTCTCGTTAACAAAAATGGCGTTTGGTATTTAATCGGGACCGATGAAGGCAAACAAAAAACATTCTGTTTCACTCAAATTAAAATGCTACGCATTCTAGATGAAGCATTTGAGCCTAATCAGCAATTTTTAGGAGAAATTAAAAATAACGACAGCATCTCGCACAGCAACCAACTTAGCGAAGTAGTGATTAAAGCGTCAAGCTTTGCTGCTCCTTATTTTCTCCACCGTAATTTATTGCCGAATCAAGAGCTATTAAGAGAGCTTGAAACAGGCGAACTGCTGATTTCTTGCAAAAATGTCAATGAATTCGACATTGTGCCTGTGGTGCAATATTGGATTCCGCATTTAACGATTGTAAGCCCAACGGATTTGCAAAGCAGAATGGCAGATAAATTAAAAGAATATTTGGGATGTAATTAGGAGATGACTATGCTTACTTATCCAGAATATAAAGCTAAATTCCAAAATCTGGTGGATAACAAACAAAGTTTTGAAATTGTTGGTGTACCTGTAAGTGAAATGCTTAGTGTATGCGAAGTGTTAGAAAGTTATATCGAGAGCCGATATTTAAAATGCCGCATTTACACCAAAAACCGTTTAGTAGGTGGATTGTTAGGTGTATTAAACCCAATGTATGCCGTGCTTTCGCTAGGTGTAATTGCTGCACACAACATCATAACCCAAGATCCCGATTATGAAATTTGCCGAGATTTGGCAAATAATCGGGTGGAAGTGAATTATCAGAAATAAATAGTAGAAGAGATTTTAAGATGGAAAAACCAATCTTTGAAGTAATAGTTGTTGCAACAATGAGTGCAGGAAAATCTACAGTAATTAATGCACTTATCGGGCAAGAACTATTGCATTCCGCAAATGAAGCAACAACAGCAACCATTACGAGAATTCACGATAAGGATGATTTACCGTATTTTTCAGGTTGTGCTTATGGTTACCAATCTGAGTGCCTTAAACATAGCCATCAGATTGATGCCGAAACATTAAAAGAATGGAATGCAGATCCTAGTATTAAAACCATTGATTTAATGGGGGATATTACTGCTATTAGAAATGATAAAGCGGTATGACACACCTGGTCCGAATAATAGCCAAGATGATAGTCATAAAGCCCTTACAGAAGAAATTCTTAAAGATGGTAATTATGGTCTTGTTCTTTTTATGCTCAATAGCACAAATTTAGGTACGAATGATGAGAATGATTTACTCCAACTTGTACAAAGTGCTCTTAAAAATTCACCTAATAAAAAAATTGTTTTCTTATTGAATAAAAAAGAGTTGCTCGAAAACATTGAAGAAACAATCACTCGAGTAAAAGAAAATCTTAGCAATATTGGATTTAATGAACCGTTAATTTTCCCTATATCAGCTTATTCTGCTTTATTACTCCATAAAAAAATCAATCATCAAGAACTCGATGAAGATGAAATGATTGATTTAGAACTACTAATTAGAAAAGGGAAACGAGTATTTAAAGAACAATATACAACTGAAGCAGAATTTAATGCGTTATTACTAGAAAATACAGGCATCACTGCATTTTATCATTATTTACAACAATTAATTTCATCTAACCATCGTCGAGGTCAGCGTATGCAACAAGAAGTTAAATTTATACATAATCCATTTAAAAATGAAACGATTTTTTCATTAAATGGCGAAATTATCACATATGAGAAATATAAAACTTTTGCAACCCAACGTTTACAAATGTGGATCAGTCAGTTTTTCCAAACTGTAGAGAATACATTACAAACAAAAGAATTTTTTGTTGATTTTACGGGCGTGCCATCAGATTGTGTGGATGTAGAAGAGGCAATTCAACAAGCGAATGCAACTGGCTTTAATATTACCTATCAGTTTACTCAAATCAGAGACCAAAATGAACGAATGGCAGAGCTTGAAGAATTGGCTAACGAAATTCGAGAAAATCCTATTTTGAATCAAATTAGGTCTGAATCAGAATGGAATGATGCAATGGATAAGTACTTTGATGCGTGGGTTATTGCGACTATGTCATCGGGTAAATCTACCTTCATTAATGCCTTATTAGGCTCGGAAGTATTACCTGCATTCCAAGAAGACACAACGGCAAGTATCACAAAAATTATTGATGATAAAAAATTTGCTCAAGGAGAATTCTCCGCCAGCCGCTTTAATAAAGAAGGAGAAGTGCTTAATCAAGAGTGTGATTTAAATTTAGGGGCTGTACTAGATAACTAGACTAAATTCCCCTTAACTAATTGTTTTAAA
>CAUUKJ010000019.1:0-47967 GCA_963545995.1 uncultured Haemophilus sp. | reverse complement strand
CGTTCAGAATTGAAATTCGGGAGAGGGGGTAGCGGTCGTTTTTGACCGCTCATTTACAAAATTTATATCGCAGCCCCCTCTCTCTGACGAAAATTGCATTACGCAATTTCCGTCTGTCTCTCTCCCTCGAGGGGAGAGAGTGATTTCTTCTCCGATTTAGCATACCCACAAAAACAAAACCCTCGCCCCTTGAGGGAGAGGGATAATTTCAATTCGTTCAGAATTGAAATTCGGGAGAGGGGGTAGCGGTCGTTTTTGACCGCTCATTTGCAAACTCCCAAAAACAAAAAAGCGAGGATTTCTCCTCGCTTTTATCATTTAGCTATAGCTTAAATTACCATTGGTAACCGTATGCTGCACCTACCATCGCATCTTTCTTACCTGCTACGTTAGATGAGCCGCTTAATTTGATAATGTGTTTACCATTATCAGATAAGCGTGAGTAACCCACTGCAATTGCTTGCTCGCCACGATAGTTAGTCGTTGCTGCAGACACCATAGATTTACCAGAGATATGCGGTTGTGGAAGCATACCGATTGCACCTGCAATTGCAGTACCTTTTCTACCACGTTTATCCACTTGGTCGATCTTGTGATCTAAGTGACCGATAGCACGAGCATTGTTAATTACCGCTTGGTTAGTTGCGTGTAATTGGCTACCGTTCACTGCATCTGTTGAGGTTGCTGAAACCACGCCAGCTGCTACATTTTGGATTTGAGATGGGCTTGAAGCATTACCTACAGAGAACACACGTGTTGTTGCATTTGGAGCACCTGCTACATCTGTTGAACCATCAATACGGTATGCACCTGTATTCACAGCACCTGCTGTTGCACCTTGACCAATCGCTACAGAACCTGCTGGAGCACTTGTGGTTACGTTTGCACCGTTACCGATTGCCACAGAACCTGCTGTGTTCGCTACAGAGTTCGGACCCACTGCTACAGAGTTAGAACCTGCTGCGTTCGCTGCTGTGCTACCTGCTGTTGCGTTCGCTTTGAAGTAGTCGTTACCTACTACCACTTCACGTACGCCAGTTGTTGCGTTGGTTGCACCTTTCACGGTTACGCCAGTGTTTGCTTCTGCTTTGAAGTTCACTTGGTTCGCATTTTGTACTTTATCTGCGTAGTCGTTATCGCTTGTTGAAACAACCCAACCTAAGTTCTTCGCATCTGCCACAGTCATCACGTTTGTTGCGTTAGATGAAGCAAGATCTGCTAAACCGCTTACTGCTTTCGCTACATTTGATGTCGTTACTGGTGTAGATGAAGTTGCACCATCAATTAACGCACCGCTTGCAGTGAATTGGTCTGCTGCGTAGTAATTTGTTACCGCATTACCGCTCGCATCACGTGTCGTTACCGCTGTTAATGGACGACCATTCGCATCAACTACTTGACCATACACATTCGCACCTGCTGAAACGTTGGTTAACTGAGCGTTCCCCATATTTACAGTGCTTGGCGAAGTGGTTGTGCCATTGTTGTTATGCTCACCTGTACCCGTTGTGATATTCACTACTGGGCTAGTTGTGTTACCTGCACCCACAGACAATGTACCTGTCACATTCGCATTTGTGAACGTTACATTTTGTTCAGTTGCGAAAGTGAAGTTTGCACTATCTTGTTTAATCGCGATGTTTTTACCTGCTGTGTAAGTGATTGTCTCACCCGCTTTAACTGCTTTGTTCTCTTTACCTTCTTGGTTAGTTACAAAGCTATCCACTTTCGCAGTCGTTACGTTAAACGAAGCACTGTTGATTAAATTCACAGTATCTTGTGCATTTAAGAACGTTGATGTGCCGTTAGCTGCATCTGCAAGTGTCACAGTACCGTTCGCGTTTTGTGTACCAGCTTTGTTTTGAGATACATTAAAGGTTACGTCTAAACCGCCTGTTGTTGAGTTCGCTACAACATTTGCAGTCGTGCCGTTACCATTTACGTAGTTTACTTGCGTACCTGGTGTTACCACTTTCGTTGTAACATTGCCATTCGCATCTGTTACGTTCGTTAACCAACCGGTGTTGTTGATAGTATTTGCTACATCACCCACCGTTGCAACTTTATTAGCATATCCAGTTGTTGTATTAGCTACGCCATTTGCACCTACAACCGCTTTACCCGTTGTTGCATTTGCTGAAACGTTACCTGCTGCATTTGTAACAATTGAAGTTGCATTTACAGAGAAGTCTAATTTGCTGGTTGAGCCGTCAGTTGTTGGTGTAATGGTTACAGAACCGTCTGTGCTTACGAAGTTCACGGTGTTGCCGTGTGTTACCGCATCAACTGCGTTATCGTTCGCTTGTAAGTTCCAACCTGCATTTAACACATCGTTAACTGTTGCCGCTTGTTTTTTCTCTGCGTTAGTTAATGTTGGTGCTGTTGTGCTTGTTGCATTTGTTACTGGGCTTGTTGAGTTAGCCGTTGGTGCTGTTAAGTGATCGTTTAAGTTCGTGATAGAACCTTGGTTGATCGTTGTTGCGTTATCGCCAGTACCTACAGTAATGTTGCCCGTTGCGGTTACGGTTGTTACATTGATGTCGTTCGCCAATGCGTAGGTAATATTTTGACCATCACGTTTGATCTTCAAGTTTTTACCTGCTTTGAACGATAACTCATCGCCAGCACCTACACCCACACCAGCATCATCTGCTGTTGAAGTTGCAATTTCTTCGTTAGTTTCTTCAACTGAAGCGATCCATTTCGCACTATTAATTGCATCAGCTACGTTTTGAACGGTTGCAACTTTATCGCCTTGACCATCTTCAACGGTTACTTTACCGCGATCAGGGTTAGCAACTGTTGATGTTGTACCGTCATCATTTGTTACAGTAATAGTCGCATTGCTATCTGCAGCTGTGATTGAACCTGTGTTCACATCGTAAGTTACATTAACAACATCTTTACCGTTCGCATCTTTAGAAACAGTTACATTTGCGGTTGCTGTACTGCTATTTACATAGTTTACAGTGTCACCTGGGTTTACAGTAACGTTTGTACCGTCACTTGTTGTCGTGTTCCAACCTGCTTTGTTAATCGCATCAGACACAGTTGACGCATTTACATAGCTATCGCCATTGGTTACAGAAGATGTACCGTTAGCATTGCTTGTAATATTCGTTGTATTCAATGAGATATTGATGTTACGAACGCCATTTGTTGTATTACCAGTTACAGTAATGCCGTTTACGCCATTGAATTTAACTTCATTCGCGTTTTTAACTGTATCTGTGTAGTTGTTACCATTTGCAGATACTACCCAACCTAAGTTCGTTAAATCACGTACCGTTACCACTGAGTTCAACACGCTGTCTGATAATGGTGCATCATCAGTACCTAAGTTCAATAACTGTTTTGATGTTGCAGTCGTTGTATCTGTAGGATCTGTTGTACCATCAGGGAACGTTGTTACTGTTGTAGTATTCAAGCTAGATGCCACACCTTTAATTTGTGTTGCATTACCATCTGCTGAAGTAATATTTAACGCTGCTGTCGGTGATGTTGTCGCATTGTTTACGTTCGCAGTTGTCGCATTTTCAGTTTTAATATTCACTACTGGCGAAGATGTGCTTGATGCGTTACCAATCGCAAGTGTGCTTGTTACGTTCGCATTAGTAAATGTAACGTTTTGCTCAGTTGCGAAAGTGAAGTTTGAACCATCTTGTTTAATCGCAATGTTTTTACCTGCTGTGTAAGTGATGTTTCCACCCGCTTTCACTGTCGCATTCGCTTTGCCTTCTTGGTTCGTTACAAACACATCATTTTTCGCTGTTGTTACGTTAAATGCTGCATTGTTCACTAAGTTCGCTACTGTGCTTGCATTCAAGAACGCTGAACCATCAACTACCGTTGCTGTACCGTTTGCAATAACTGTACCTGTTGTCGTGTTCACATCGTAAGAAACAACCACCGCACCTGCATCATTTACAGTTACGTTTGCAGCCGTACCGTTACCACTTACGTAGTTAACCGCATCACCTGGATTTACAGTAACGTTTGTGCCGTTTGATAAAGTTGTATTCCAACCAGAGTTATTAATCGCTGCTGCAACTTGGCTTGCGTTTACTAAGTTGCTTGCATTAGCTACCGGAGTAACAACAGTACCATTTGGGTTGTTAGTTAACGTTGTGGTATTCACCGTTAACTGGTTAGAAGTGCCATTTACCGCAATCGTGGTGTTATCAACATTCACATTATAAGTAATGTCTGCACCTGTGCCGTTTGCTGTTGCTACCGCACTTGTTGCCGTACCATTTAAGAAGTTCACTTGCTCATTTGGCGAAATACGAGCCACTTTAGTTGCCGTATTGTTACCCACGATCCAACCTGCATTCACATAGTTGTTTAAGTTCGTGATTGCATCTGCAACGTTATCTGCGTCTGTTGTTGGTGCTGTGTAATCTTCATCTTCTGATAAACCACTCACATTTAACGGCTGAGTGAAGTTTGCCACCGTACCGTTTGCGTACATTGTCGCATTGCCGCCAATTACGTTCGCCACAGATTGGCCCACGTTACCCATAACGCTTGTTAATAAGTAAAGCTGTGAGCCGTTGATTGCGTCTGTTGAGTTCGCACCAATTTCACCTGCAGCAACGTATTTAAGTTGGCGAGGGCTTGTTGCGTTACCAATAGAAACGAAACGACCTTGATCGCTTGCGAATTCTGATGTGCCATCTGTAGATGTACCACCTAAGTTACCCGCAAAACCAGAATAAGTAATGTTATTTACACTTGCAGAGTTTACCGCTGTTGTGTTGGTTGGTAATGAGCTGTTATCACCAATAACCACACCACCAGAACGGTTTGACTCAGTCACACGAATGTTGTTACCGAACACCATTGTGTTATTCGCAGTTACGTTGTTATTCGCACCGATCACGTGTGTATTTAAACCTGCATAGCTTGCAGATGCCACGTTATTTGCGTAATTCACATTTGAATAAGTACCAACGGTATTGTTAAAACCAACAGCGGTTGAATTTGGTGCATTAATTACGTTTTTATAACCGAACGCTGCTGCATTATCGCCACCGGCAATACTCTCAGAACCCACCGCAGTTGCGTTTTGTGCTGCTAAGAAACCTAACGCACGAGCAGAGTTTGCACCCCAACGAGCATTTCTGTTACCAGCTGCCGTTTGGTTACCGATTGCGATAGAGTTAGATGAACCATTTAAATCCCCCACCACACTCGCGTTCGTACCGAATGCGATTGCGTTAGTTGAGTTTTGACGAATATTTGCACCCGCACCAATCGCCGTTGAGTTCACAGCACTATCACCTGTTACCGCAGCACCATCACCCAATGCCATACCACGTGTAGCATTCGCACCAGTAACCCCCGCTGCACGACCTAAAGAAATTGAATTTTCTGCATAAGAAGCTGAAGCACGACCAATTGCAGTGGCATTCAGGTTATTTGCGTGAGCTTGGTACCCAATAGCCATTGCCGTTGTTGTTGTACTGTTATTTACAGAGGCTTTCGCTAAATCTCTTTGAGCACGTTCTAATGCTAATGAAATGCGTTGCACAGCAGCCTGTGCTGATGCCACATTAAACTTATTATCTGCTGACGGATCAGCATTCATATTAGTAATAGCTGTTGCCAAAGTAGCATTCGCGGTATCCAATAAACCTTGAATACGTGCTACTTCTGTATTTAAAGCAGTAATCTCTGCTGCAGTTACACCACCAGCAACGGCTTGTTGACCAATTGCGATTGAACCATCTTTAAATGATTGAGATTGGTCACCAATCGCGATAGCACCTACACCAGATACAGTGTGAGCAACGCCTGTTGTTGCACAGCTACCAATTGCCACAGAACGAGCACCACGAGCACCTGCTTTATAACCTATAGAGGTTTGAGCAACACGAAGGTTTGACGCACCACCACCTTCTTGTAAGATGTAGCTTTTATCTGTTGCTTTATCTACAAATGTGTTTGTAATACCAGATAATGCACCAATTGACGTTGCATAGTGGTAATCGCCACTTGATAAACCACCAATAACCGTACCGCCATTGATGTTACCACCTTGTAATGCAAAAGCACCGATTGCAACACCCGCATTTGAAGTTGCATTCCAACCCGTTGAATCTAAGATATCAGAACGAGCCCCCACACCGATTGCAACTGATGGACCTGCAACTTGCGTACCAAAACCGACCGCTGTACTAAAAGAGTCGTTACCATTAGAACCTCCGCCCAACTGAACTCGGTTACCTACCACTGTATCGCCTGCTTTACCATTAGCAATAGAGGTAATGTTGTAACCAATAAGGACTTGGTTATCAAACACGTTATCGTTTCTATTACCAATTACGATCACATTTGTAGGCGTTGCAGAACCATCCGATTTAACAACCGTTGTAGTACCATTTGCTAAATGGAAAACACCTGTTGTTGTACCTGAAATAGTTGCACCTGCTTGTTGGCCAATAGTTGTACTTGTCATAGTAGTAGATACCGCTGCCAATGCCGAACCAGCAACCATCGCTGAACCTACTACAACCGAAAGAGCTGTAAGTGTTGACGTTTTAGATTTCGTCTTCCCTTTTGCGGAAGCTAATTCAGACACAGCAACCCAAGATTGCGTTGCGTGGTTCCAAATGACTTTAAAGACTTTATTCATTAATTTCTTTCCTTAACGTTATGTGTATATTACGACAGAAAGAGTGTACAAGCCGAGCCAACCGACGCTCCTGCGTCAAAACACTCTCCATACACTCTTTCTGTCTGCACAATGTTTGATTATCTAATAAACAAGATAACATCGCCTATTATAATACATTTTTTTCGATGAACAAAAAATGTTATTTACATAACATTACACACAACCGTTTGCATTAAGTAATTGTAAAGTTCCCTCAAAATTTTTTGATTGATTATATAAATAGCTAAATCCATTCAGTTTTTAACCAATCAGCAGAAAATGTGATTTATTTTGGAGGAGGGTTGCTCCGTTTTTGGCGGGCGTAGGGTGCAACTTGTTGCACCGTGTTGATTTACTTAACGTTTTTGGTGGTGCATCAAGATGCACCCTACATAACGATGTAGGGGCGTATTGCATACGCCCTGATGTACCGTAGATGTAAAAGGGCGTATGCAATACGCCCCTACGTTGAACCCGAAAATTGCGAAGGCAATTTTGGCAGAGAGAGGGGGCGGCGATATTAATTTTGTAAATGAGCGGTCAAATTTGACCGCTTAGGGCATTATATCCGTGGGTATAAATACCCACGGTTAAGCATAATCATACCCCTTTGGGGTATTGGGGATATGTGGAAGATACCGCTGTTTTTGAATTTACCGCTAAAAAACCTAAAAGTGGGCTTTTCTGCGTAATACCAAGATTCGATAATAATAAACCCCAAAAACAACAAAGCCCCTAATCAGGGGCTTTTTGCTAATCACTCTCTCCCATCGAGGGAGAGAGACAGCCGAAATTGCGAAGGCAATTTTCGTCAGAGAGAGGGGGCTGCGATATTAATTTTGTAAATGAGCAGTCAAATTTGACCGCTTACCCCTCTCCCTCAAGGGGCGAGGGTTTTGTTTTTTGTAGGGTGTGTAAAATCGGAAAAGAAATCACTCTCCCACAAGGAGCGAAGGTTTTGTTTTTTGTGATGTATGCTAAATTGGAGAAGCAATCACTCTCTCCCCTCGAGGGAGAGAGACAGACGGAAATTGCGAAGGCAATTTTGGCAGATAGAGGGGCGGCGATATAAACTTTGTAAATGAGCGGTCAAATTTGACCGCTTACCCCTCTCCCTTACCAAGCACTGTAAGGAAGCGAACAACGCTCACGCACGCTAACCTTTACATCTTAAATATTGTTAGCTATCATCTATTTATAGACATACCATTATTATCCCATCAAAATGAAAAAAACAGCTACAACTAAAGTAATTACGGTGGCAACCAGTCTACTCTCTGCGATTACAGGCAACGCTTATGCAAAACAACATAATACTGAACAGCTTAATAGCGTGCGTGAATCTGTAAGTATGATGCAATCATTAGCAAATAAGGCTGATGATGTTTCAGTTCGAGAATTATTTAATAAAGTATTACAACTTTCTCAAAAAATTGATCAATTAAATGCAAGCTTAATCCAAGACAAATTCAAAATTAGCCCAGAACAATTTGATATTTTAATGGCAATTCGTACTTTATTAGACCTGAATTCAACCATTCTTGTAGATAAACACGAAGCTCGTATTATGTCTGAATTTAGCAAACAATATCGTGCTTATACGAATAGCATTGTGGAATTGGATTATTCTCTTGCTAGAGTTAAGGAAAAAAGTGGATTAGTAAAAGTAAGTAATGTCGGGGATTTAGAAATGTCTGCCGTTGATCTTACTGCAATCAACCAAGCAGCGAAGGAATGTACTATAAGATGATTTATGTTTCTGTAAGCGATGATTTAGTTGATTTCCCTCATATTGATAAAATTGCTAAAGGTGTTGCCCTTGTTTTAGAAAGCGGTGCAGAAATATATCCAAATTTTCTTGGTCATTATAGTGGATTAGATAATAATCCTTCAGCAAAAGAATATAAACTTTCTAAGCTACATGTTGCTCTATCAGAGAAAGAATTAAACTCTGTATCTTGGAGAAAACCTAAAGGTCAGTCTAGAACATCTAATAATTTTGTTGTTTTTATTCGTCACTGGCTTTGTCCTGAATATGTACGCATTCTTGATATTATTCATCCTGATGCACACGAAAGAATTGACAGCCTTATTCCAGCACTTATTAATAAAAGTGAAACACAATTTTTTAATTTAGGTAAACCTAAGCTTGAACAGCTAAATAATTATGTAGCTCCGCTAGAATATTAGTAATGCGTAGAAGTGTTTGGTTATTCATTATTTTTGAATTCGTTCATCGTATCGCTTTTGAAATATAAATCAGAGGTAATATTTTATTTCACGCCAACTTGCAAAAAAATAACTTCCCTTCTACAATGTTACACAAAGTAACACTAAAGGGAGAGATTATGCAAGCAACGTTAAGACAACAAGGTGGAGCGGCAGTTTTAACCGTACCAATGGCGATTTTGCAACAAATGGGCTGGCAAATTGGCAATAAAATCAATTTAGAAGCTGAAGGCGAAAAAGTGGTGCTTACGCCAATCAAGCGTCAAGCAAGAGGGCGGAAAACCGTAGCGGAATTGCTGGCGGGGATTGATAGCCAAGAAATTCAGCAGCTAAATGCAGATATTATCGATCTTGAGCCTGTAGGCAAAGAGGTATGGTAATGGCTGAGCGTATCGCTAAAAAAAGGCGAAATTTGGTATGTCGATCCAGACCCAACAAAAAGGCACGAATTGCGAAATCCGCATTACTTTATTGTGGTATCCGATGAGCAAATTAATAAGGCACTTGGCACCGCGATTTGTTGTCCTATTTCAACGAGAGCATTAGCATCACGTTCGCAAAGTGTCACGGTGGCAATTGATGGCAATAGTACCGAATCAGGTAAAATTCACGGTGTGATTCTTTGCCATCAAGTCCGTGCATTAGACTTAAAAGAACGTCAAGCCAAATTCTCAACTAAAGCGGAAAGTTATTTAATCGATGAAGTGATTATGAAATTGATTGATTTAATCGACCCACAATAGCACTTATTTTTCAACCGCCCCGAAGGTAAAGCAACGGAAATTGCGTAAGGCAATTTTGGCAGAGAGAGGGCTGCGATATTAATTTTGTAAATGAGCGGTCAAATTTGACCGCTTTCCCCTCTCCCGAATTTCAATTCTAAACGAATTGAAATTATCCCTCTCCCTCAAGGGGCGAGGGTTTTGTTTTTGTGGGATATACTAAATCGGAGAAAAAATCACTCTCTCCCACAAGGAGCGAAGTTTTTTTGTAAGGTGCGTAAAATCGGAGAGAAAAATCACTCTCTCCCCTTGAGGGAGAGAGACAGCCGAAATTGCGAAGGCAATTTTGGCAGAGAGAGGGGGCTGCGATATAAATTTTGTAAATAAGCGGTCAGATTTGACCGCTTACCCCTCTCCCGAATTTCAATTCTGAACGAATTGAAATTATCCCTCTCCCTCAAGGGGCGAGGGTTTTGTTTTTTGTAGGGTGTGTAAAATCGGAGAAAAATCACTCTCTCCCAAGGAGCGAAGGTTTTGTTTTTGTGAGGTATGCTAAATCGAAGAAGCAATCACTATCTCCCCTCGAGGGAGAGAGACAGCCGAAATTGCGAAGGCAATTTTGGCAGAGAGAGGGGGAAGCCATTATTTTAAAATAGTGATATATCTTTCTAGTTCGCTTTTCTCATAATGTGCAATTAAATCGCATAATGCTAATGATGTGCCTGTTTTATGGTAATCATCAAAACATTGATAATATTTCGCTCTATCTTTGAATTTTATATCTACGGGCAAATAACCGTTTTTCAGTAATTCAAAATTCAATAATAATCGCCCTGTTCTACCGTTTCCATCAATAAAAGGATGGATACTTTCAAAAGCTAAATGCAACCACGCTATAGCTTGTAGCGGGTGTTCTGTTATCAACTTTTGTTTATAATGAAAAAATACAATATAAAATAATCTTTGTTTTGTTATGCCACGATTTTACGATAAAAATAGAATTGTTCTGCGATATGGTAAAACCTTTGCATAATTAGGCGATCATCTGCTGTTTCTTGACGGGCAATTTTATGGGCAAGCGGTTCGGGCAAAATGCTTACCAGTAAAAAATCTTGATTATCTTCCACATAAACAAGGCAAGTATCACTTGTGCGTCTTTGTCCTGTTTGCCAATGCTTATCCCAACGTTGCTTATCTAGCACGCTTAGTACAGGTACAATATGCACGTGGCGTAAACCGTGCATAATTGGGCTATAAAAACCGTCTTTGCCGAAGAAATAACTGCTTTCTTCGCCTGCTTGTTTCCACTCTTTGAAACGCTTAACAAAAAGCACAAGATCAATGTTTGATACTTGTGCATATTGTTCAAATAGTTGGGTGTGGCTGACATTCATTAATGAACAAGCCCCATCATTGCCATCAATTCTTGCTGTGTCATTTTTTTTGCACTTGCTTCAATGTTAGCAAACAAGGTTTTATCTGCTTGGCTTAATTCTGGCACGCACTTTTGTTGGCTTTTGATTTGCATATTTAGGCTTAAAATCCCATTCAATGGAAAAGCACGAACGGGCTGTAGCATTGAAATCACCATATAAACCTCCTTGGGAATTTATCGGGATCATACTGTTGCTTTTTTAGCTTGTCAAATTAGTAACAACTGTGTGGTTCTTACGTAGGGGCGTGTTACACACGCCCTGATATCCGCTCAAAGGGTGCGTGCAACACGCCCCTACGATGATCGTCTTTAGTGTTTGCTATTAGCTATACAGTCGCCTAAAAATCGTGAATATAGAAGAACAGAAAAAAACAGTTACAAACAAATAAGAACAGTAATATATTGATATTAAATGGATTTTTCGGAATTTTTGAAGAATTTTAAACGGCTTACGAACGGTTAAAAACTTGTAAATGGTGCCAGTGGCCGGACTCGAACCGGCACGCTTTATGGGCGGCGGATTTTGAATCCGCTACGTCTACCAATTTCGTCACACTGGCTAATTTGAAATGTTAAGTTGATATTACAGGATATGTAATGACGTGAATTATAGGAATTCTCTTATATGATTGCAAGCGGTTTATTTTCTTTTAATATTTGATCGTTCTAAAATTCATCAACTTAATGACGATTCAGCCACGAAGTTATGCACACGATCTGTGGATAACCTCGTGAGTAACTTATAGAATAACTTTCTATCTATCTGATTTTAAAGGATTATTTCTTTCCATTTACCTCTAGCACAAAAAAGAAACAACGCTATTTTAACGAAATGACTTCGCTGATCATTTGTCCATCAGAAAGCTGGGTAATAATTCGATCCCCGATCGCCACCTGTTTTGTATTCGTTAATACGTGATGTTGATCGTTTTGTGTGATGGAATAGCCGCGCCCTAAAATTTTAAGCGGACTAAGTCCATCTAGTTTGGTACACAGTGCCTGAAAAGCTTGCTGCTCTTTGCTGTATTGTTTTTCCATCGCATAATTTAAGCGTTGCGATAGTTGGTGCAAATAGTGTGTTTGTCGCTGAATTTTATGTGGCAATGAGGTGTTATCTAAACGTTGTTTTGCTAAAGAAAAACGTTGAACGCGTGCGTTAAGCAGCTGCTCTATTTGCTGATAGAGTTTCGCTTCTTGCTGTTTAAAATGTAGTTTCTGCATCTCAAGCTGGCGACTTGGATGTTTTGCCTGAATCCATAAAAATAGCTGAGCGATTTTCTGTTCTTTAGCTTTGAAAAGCTGTAGAACTTGCCCTTGTAAGCGGTCAAAAATTTGGTTTAATTTGAAATGCTGAAGCTCTAATTTTTTCGCAGGATTTTGAGCATTTAAGCGAAGCGTTAGCTGTTGAAAACGAGCCATTTTTTCTGACCAAAAACGATCAAACGCAAGATTTACCATATTGAGCTGATGTTGCAGCTGTCGCAAAATTTCTTGCTGATCACGGCTGACTAATTCCGCCGCTGCAGAGGGCGTGGGGGCACGAAGATCGGCAACAAAATCCGCAATGGTGACATCCGTTTCGTGCCCAACGGCACTGATGATCGGTAGCTCTGATTGATAAATGGCGTGAGCCACCACTTCTTCATTAAAACACCAAAGATCTTCAAGGGAACCGCCACCCCGCCCGAGAATAATCACATCACACTCTTTTCGCTGATTCGCAAGTTGAAGGGTATCCACAATATCTTGCGTGGCTTCTTTGCCTTGCACTAACGTTGGGTAAATAATGACCTCTAAACTGGGATTGCGACGGTGCAAAATATGCAAAATATCTTGTAATGCTGCTCCACTTGGCGAAGTAATAATTCCTACCGTTTTCACAAATTTCGGAATCGGTTTTTTATGCTCTTGACTAAAAAGCCCAAGAGCAGCCAGTTTCATTTTGAGCTGTTCAAATTGTTGTTGCAACAAGCCATCGCCTGCGGGTTGCATACTTTCAATGATAAGCTGATAGTCGCCACGAGGCTCATAAAGGCTGACACTTGCTCGAACCAACACTTGCATTCCGTTTTGTGGGCGGAAATTTACTCGCATATTTTTCATTCGAAACATCGCACAACGCACCTGTGCATTTTCATCTTTAAGCGTGAGATACCAATGCCCCGAAACAGGTTGGCTAAAATTCGAAATTTCCCCCATGAGCCAAACCTGCCCGAGTTCAGATTCAAGCAGATGACGAACGGAATAATTCAGCTGGGTAACAGTAAAAATATTGGCGGTTGAATTTTGCATAAGAATAAATGAGTGAAACGTTTTTGGTAGTTTAAAACAGAGAGAAAGCGAGGTGCAAGCGGTTATTTTTGTTATTTATAGTAAAAATCCGCCCTTACAATCACTCTCCCACTTGAGGGCGAGGGTTTTGTTTTTGATATATAAGAAAAAACCCCTTGATATAAATCAAGGGGTTAAGAATTTGGTTGCGGGGGCCGGATTTGAACCAACGACCTTCGGGTTATGAGCCCGACGAGCTACCAAGCTGCTCCACCCCGCGTCTGATGCGATGCATAATACGCTCATTAGCATAAATTGCAAGTGGAATTTATCAAAAAGCGTTTGTTTGACTATTTATAAACCAAATCTAGCATAAATCACTCAATTCAGCCCTTTCTTGCCTTATAAAATAATGAGGAATTCACTATCGTTTTTGCCTAAATTTTGCTAGATTATGCACCTTGTTTTTATTACAAACGATGGAATTTATGATGAATTGGAAAGCTTATGCCAAATGGACAAGTGCAGTGCTATTTTCAGCTTTGATTGTTGCTTGTTCTTCAAAACCAACAGGAAAAAAAAATTCAGTAACGGGCATTTATGCTGAAAATGCTAAATTGGGAGCGATTTATCAAAACCGCCAAATTATGCCTTCTTATATGAATTTCGCTCGAGTGCAAGCGGTCGAAAATAAGCAACCCATTGTCAACGGCAGAGATTTTATCTCGCAACTCAACTATGTTCGCAGCTATTCAAGCCGCATTACAGGCAGTTATGCAGGCGTTTATAGCAAAGTGCAACGCTGGGTCGATGCAGGAGCGAATGTCAACGATCTCAGCAAATACGGCATTAATATCAATCTAATGCGTGGGCAAGATGGCTATCAAAACGTGAATTTTACGGGCTATTACGCTCCTGTGTTACAAGCACGTCGCTCGCCACAAGGCGAGTTTCAACATCCTTTATACCGTTTGCCAACGACAAATAAACGCTTTACCCGTGCACAAATTTATAACGGGGCTTTAGCGGGTCGAGGCTTGGAATTAGCCTATTCAAACTCAATGGTCGATAATTTCTTTTTAGGTGTACAAGGCAGCGGCTTTATTGATTTTGGCGAAGGACGTTTAAGCCACATTGCCTATGCTGGACAAAATGGCTTTAAATATGCGTCTGTTGGACGTTTATTAGTCGAAGATGGTGAAATTCCGAAAGAAAAAATGTCGGCTCAAGCCATCAAAGATTGGGCGAAACGCAATCCTCATCGCACGCAAAGCTTGCTAGAACGCAATCCATCTTACGTATTCTTCCAATTTGACGAAACGCACGATGTAAAAGGTTCTGCAGGCGTACCGCTTGTGGCTCTAGCCTCTGTTGCATCAGATAAAAGTTTAGTGCCATCGGGCAGTGTGTTGTTAGTTGAAATGCCATTGATTGATGACAATGGCGAATGGACAGGCAAGCACGAAATGCGTTTGATGGTTGCCCTTGATGTGGGCGGTGCAGTAAAAGGGCACCACTTCGATTTATATCAAGGCATTGAAAGCGTGAATAAAAAAGCAGCTCAAACCGCAGGGCTTTTAAAACACTTTGGACGTGTTTGGGTGTTAAACTAACTGCTTTTATAGAGATTTATGTAGAGTGTAACAAGTTGCACCCTACGCATACAAGGTAAGACCGAGTATTTCTACTCGGTCTTTTTGTTTATTAAAGTAAACCCAACACTTTACGCCCGTTAATTGAGGCGATATTTGACATCTCTTCAAGGTTGGTAAAACGACATCCAGCTGAGAGCAAGCTTAGTTCTTGCCACATATCGCCTTCGCAAAGTGGCACCATATAGTCACAAATGTTATCCGTACCGATTGCCACAGTAATACCTTCTGGAATCAGCTCATCTGCTGGCGTTAGGGCGTTATGAAATGGCTGTAAATCTTCTTTACGACCACTGTCGATCCACGCCATTGGGCAAGCAATGACCATCATTTGGCTATCTCGCATTTTTTGATAAAGCATTTTACGGTACTCTTTCGGATGTGCCCCAATTGAAATGCCGTGAATTGCTACAACACGACCTTGCATACCGTGTTCAATCGCCTTATCACAAAGTTGCTCAGTTTCTTTTTCTTTTGGCGTGTTGAATTGGTCAACGTGAACGTGCAACATTTTGCCTAGAGATTTCGCTTTATCCATCAAAATATCCATCGCTTCCAAACCTTTGCCATAATCTAGCTCATCACGATATGGCAAGCCGCCAATCATATCCACCATTTCAGAACCAATATCGAACCATTTTTTTGCGGTTGGCTCAATTACGCCTTTTAGCGTTTGGTTAGCAAATTTCAAAATAATGTCGCTTTTATACACTTCACGGGCTTTGTGTGCTGCAATAATGGCACGATCTTCACATACCCCATCAATATCCACAAAAGTACCAAATGCCGTTACCCCTTGAGAAATCATCAATTCAATCGCTTGTGAAAAACGGCGGTAGTAATCGTCCACTGTAGAATTACGTTTGACTTCGTCAACCAAATCCCATTTTTGTTGAAGGTTTGCATTTTGATATACCGTGATCTTCTCTGGTGTCATTGTAAATGCACGGTCTGCGTGGGCGTGGGCATTTACCCAGCCACCTTTTTTGATGATTTCATCACGAATATGACCTTTAAGTGTGCGAATAAGTTGGCTCATTTTGCTATCCTTTCTGTAAAATTTGGGCGAAAAAAAACCGCTTGTAAAAGCGATTTAATCAAAATAGATCGAAATGAATAAAAAAACAGCTACGCCTCGAATAACGATGCGTAGCTGAGAAAATAATGTATAAGGAGTTAATATATGAAGATTCATTTCTAGTTTCTATGTCTAAAACTAGGGGCGTAGTATAGTGCCTTTTTTATAAAAAAGCAAACGGTTGCAAGCGGTTGGTTTTGCAAAATTTTTTACGATTTTAGCCGCTTGTATAAACGAAAAAGGGCGTTTAACACGCCCTTTAATTTCAACCTTTCAATTAACTATTTTTTCTTAGCGTATTTCAATGAGTCAATCGCAACGGCTAACACAATGATGCCGCCTTTGATGATGTATTGCCAATAAGGGTTTACGCCGATGTAGGTTAAACCGTAGTTGATAACGGTAAAGATTAACACCCCAGTTACCACACCGATAATCGTCCCCACACCACCTGCGAATGATACACCACCCACAACGCAAGCTGCGATCGCATCCATTTCATACATAAAACCTAAGTTGTTGGTTGCACTACCAATACGACCTGCTTCTAACATACCTCCGAAGGCATAGAAGATACCAGACACCATATAGATGCCCATTAAGTTCAGTGCAACGTTTACGCCGGATACTTTCGCTGCTTCTGGGTTACCACCAATAGCGAATACGTTTTTACCGAAGCGGGTTTTGTTCCATAAAATCCACATAATCACGGTTGCAATCGCTGCATAAATAGTGATGTATGAGAGCTTAAAACCACCAATTCGGAAGAAACCTTGTGTGAAGTCGGAGAAACTTTCGCTAAAGCCTGCGATTGGTGATGAACCTACAGCATCATAGTAAAGTGAGTTGATACCGTAGATGATGATCATTGTCCCCATTGTGGCAATGAATGGTGTTACGTTTAAGTAAGCAATCACAAAGCCATTAAACAAACCGATAATTGCACCGATACCGCAGATGATAAGCACCACCACTGGGATTGGCATTTCAGCAAGGTTCGGGAATACTTTGTTCATATTGTCCATTGCTTGCAAGAGCGTTGCGGAAATTACCGCCGCCAAACCTACCTGACGACCTGCAGATAAGTCAGTACCTTGGGTAACGATAAGCCCTGCTACACCAAGTGCGATGATTAAACGAACAGAAGATTGGGTTAAAATGTTACTAAAATTCCGTAAACTCAAAAAGCTCGGGTCTTGTGTGATGATGATACCGAGTAAGATCAACAACACAAAATAGATGGCATTTTGTTTCAGAAAATTAAGTGCTTTGTTGGGTTGGACAGCAGACATAATTCACTCCTGATTTATAAGTATTTTGCCGCAAGTTGTAAAATTTCTTCTTGAGAGGTTTTTGCCGTTTCGACAATCCCTGCCACTCTACCGTTACTCATTACAAGAATTCGGTCGGTTACGCCAAGTAACTCTGGCATTTCAGACGAAATCATAATGATGCCTTTTCCTTTATTGGCAAGTTCTAGGATCAGTTGGTAGATCTCAAATTTTGCCCCGATGTCGATACCACGAGTTGGTTCGTCGAGCATTAACACTTCAGGTTGGGTTAATAACCAACGACCGATAATTACTTTTTGTTGGTTACCGCCTGAAAGCGAGCCAATTGAGGTGCTATGCGACGGGGTTTTTACGTTCATTGAGTCGATAACCCATTGGGTATCGCTTTTCATTTTTTTATTGCTGAGTAAGCCGAATTTGCCCAAATAAGATTTCATATTGGAAATCAATGAGTTAAATTCGATACTTAAATTGGCGTAAATCCCTGTGGAACGACGCTCTTCGGTCACTAATGCAAAGCCGTTGTTAATCGCTTCAAAGGCATTATGGTTTTTAATTTCTTTACCGTGAAGTTTAATAACACCGCTTGCTTTTTCACGCACCCCGAAAATGGTTTCTACGATGTCGGTACGTTTCGCCCCCACCAAACCTGCGATACCTAATACTTCGCCTTTACGTAGTTCAAAGCTTACATCTTGGATAGATGGTTGGTTTTTCGCAGTTAAATGTTCAATTTGTAAAACAACTTCTTGCGGTTTGTTGGTTTTTTCTGGGAAACGTTGCGTTAATTCACGCCCTACCATCATTGACACCACTTGATCCATTGAGGTGTCTTTAATTGCCATCGTATTGACCCATTTACCATCACGCAAAATAGTAATTTCATCACAGATTTTGAAAATCTCATCCATTTTGTGCGAAATGTAAACAATACCACAGCCTCTATCTTTTAATTTTTGGATAATTTTGAATAAATGTTCTACTTCTTTTTCTGAAAGTGAAGAAGTTGGTTCATCCATAATCACGATTTTAGCGTTGTAAGAGAAGGCTTTCGCAATTTCGATCATCTGCATTTCAGAAACTGAAAGTTTTGCCACTTTTTCTCTTGGATCAACATCAATATCCAATTCATCGAAAATCGCTTTTGTGTCGCGATACATTTTATCGTGATCAACAAACGGACCTTTTAGTGGATAGCGACCAAGCCAAAGGTTATCCATAACGCTCACTTGTTTTACAAGGTTCAATTCTTGGTGAACCATTGAAATACCGTTTTCAAGTGCCTCTTTAGATGTTTTGAAATTAACGGGCTTACCTAAAAACAGGATCTCGCCTTCATCTTTGGCATAAATACCAAATAAGCATTTTAAGAGTGTTGATTTTCCCGCACCGTTTTCACCCATCAGTGCGTGAACACTATGCGATTTTACTGTTAGATTCGCTTTATCCAGTGCTTTTACCCCAGGGAAAGACTTACTAACATTTGTCATTGTGAGCAGTACTTCGCTTGTCATATCTCACTCCGTTTAAAAAATTGAGGCACGGCGAACACGCCTGTGCCTCGTGTTTTATGATTTATTTTAAGAATTTATCTAAGTTGCTTGCATCCACACCTAAGTAAGGGATACGTACAACATTTTTCTCTAATTTAAGATCAGTGCCTGCAGTTGCATCTTTACCAGCAGCAAGGTTAGTTGATAATGCGATAACCGCTTTCGCTTGACCCACACCATCATTTAACACAGTACCCGCAATTTCACCTTTTTTGATGAGTTGTAATACTTCAGGTAATGCGTCCACACCAAAGATTGGTAATTTTTTACCGTGTGCTTTAGTCGCTTCTAATGCACCCATTGCCATACCATCGTTGTTTGAAATGATCACTTCAATTTGGTCTGCTTTCGGGCTGGTTAACCAAGCGTCCATTTTATCTTTCGCCATTGCTGCATCCCACATACCTGTATCGATGAACAATTGCTCAGTTTGAATACCTTGTTTGTTTAATTCATCCACAACATATTTTGTACGAGCTTCCGCATCTGGGTGACCAGGTTCACCTTTTAATAATACAAATTGGATTTTACCGTCTTTGTTTAAGTCTAACGCTGGGTTCGCTTTCCATTGTTTCGCAATTAAATCACCTTGAATTACGCCAGATTCTTTCGGGTCAGTACCCACATAGTAAGCGTTTTTATAGCTACCAATTGCTTTCGCACCTGGATCTTTGTTAAAGAAGATTACAGGCACATCATCGCCTTTTGCTTTACCAATAATGGTTGGAGCAGCTGATGGGTCAACTAAGTTGATAGCCAAAGCTTTCACGCCTTTTGAAAGCAAACCATCTACTTGGTCGTTTTGAATAGATTGAGTGTTTTGTGAGTCATTCATTAATAACTCAACATCTTTATGTTGTGCTGCTTCTTTTTCGATCTCTTTACGCATTAATGCCATAAAGTTATCATCATATTTATAAATGGTCACACCGATACGATCTTTCGCTTGAGCAGTACCCACTGCTGAACCTAATGCAACCGCGAATGTTACAGCACTTAAAATCATTTTTTTCATAGAATTTCCCCTTAAGTGGAATGACATAGAGAGATTTTAGAGAGTCATTAAATTGTTATGGCTTAACAACTTGCTCCAGATGATATAGATTTATGGAGGAATAATCCGTGATCTGCTTCACAAAATTTAACATTTGAGTTTCTATTGGTGAAATTTTGGTCAGCTTTGTAAAGTTTTTGGTTTTTTCGACCGCTTGTTTTATAGTACACACCTTTATGATTTGCTTTTAACCTATTTATTTTATGAAATTAACTAAAAAGACGATTAATCTATTGATTTTTCTTTTTGCGATTATTGTTTCTTACTTTTTAAATCAGCAAGAAAAATCAACACCTACTCAAACAATAACCGCTTCTAGTGCTGTCTCTCAAGCTCAACAAGCGGTTAAAAATAATTACGATATTGCAATGGCGGATGATAAATACGGACAAAACTCCACTGCACCTGTTGATTACTATATGCTTGCACTCTCTTGGTCTCCTGCATTTTGTGAAGCGCAGCGCGAAAAAAATCACGGTAAAATCCCTGAGAAGGCAGCTTATCAATGTGAAAGCGATCGCCAATTCGGTTGGATCATTCACGGGCTTTGGGCACAGAATAAAAATGCAAAATCTGTCGAAGAACACCCACGTTTTTGCCAAGGCGACTTGCCGCCTGTTTCGCCACAAATTATCGAAAAATATTTGCCCGAATCTCCAGGGGCTTCACTATTACAAGGCGAATGGGAAAAGCACGGTGCTTGTGGGTTCAACGATCCTGAAAGCTATTTTGCCAAACAGAAAGCCTTGTTTGATGATTTAACCTTGCCGGATACGTGGATGCGAAATAATGAGCTTTTCCGCTGGATGCGTAAAAATAACCCACAATTAGACCGCGTGTATTTAGGGGCAAGTAAAAACGAGCTTTATATTTGCTACGACAAACAATGGCAACCGATGGATTGCCCGAGATGATATAAAGTTGTAGGGTGTGTGAACGCAGTTCACGCACGCCTTTGCCAAATAAAATGAAAATTTAACCGCTTGCGTGCGTGGATTTTCAATCCACACACCCTACTTTGAATTATTATGTCAGACCTACGAATCCTCAAACTCCAAGCCCAACGCCAGCTTAAACAAAGCTTAGAAAAGGCAAATCGATTCTTTAACAAAGAATTTACAACCCCACCCATAAATTACGAACTACGCGGACAAAAAGCAGGCGTGGCGTATTTACAGAAAAATGAAATCCGCCTAAGCCCTGTTTTATTAGCGGAAAATGGCACGGAATTTATTCAGCAAGTCGTTCCACACGAGCTGGCTCACCTGTTGGTTTATCAACAATTTGGGCGGGTTCAGCCGCACGGTAAAGAGTGGAAAATGATGATGGAACAAGTGCTTGGCGTACCTGCAGAAATTTACCACCAATTCAGCACCGCAAGCGTGACAAAGCAATTCCCCTATGAATGTGACTGCCAAACGCATCTTCTTTCTGTGCGTCGTCATAATGCGATTCAACGTCATCAACGCAGCTATATTTGTCGAAAATGTAAACAGTCTTTACGTTTAAAAAATCACGCGGAATAACCACAAGCGGTCGTTTTTCGTTAAAAAAACGTTAAAATGTCTAGACTTTCCGCTCAAAGTCCTTACAATTCACGCCAGTTTTATTTTTTTAATTTATAAAAAATTTCGGAGCATACAATGGAAAAAATCGTAATTGTCGGCGGTGGTGCTGGCGGTTTAGAGCTTGCCACCTATTTAGGTAATAAATTAGGCAAAAAAAAGAAAGCAGAGGTGCTTTTGATCGACCGCAACGCAACCCACCTTTGGAAACCGTTATTACACGAAGTTGCAACAGGTTCTTTAGATGATGGTACAGACGCAGTGAGCTACCGTGCTCATGCGACTAACCACTATTTCCACTTCCAACAAGGCACGCTTACAGGTGTAAATCGTGAGCAAAAAGAGATTGTGTTAGAGCCGCTTTTAGACGAAAACGGTGAAGTGTTAGTTGCTGAGCGTCACATCGCATACGACAAATTAATTCTTGCCATTGGCAGTAAATCAAACGATTTCGGCACTAAAGGGGTCGCAGAGCACTGTATTTTCTTAGACAGCTCTGAGCAAGCAAAACACTTCCAAAAACGTATGCTTGAGCTATTTTTACGCTTCTCACATAGTCAAGATAAAGATGTAAAAATCGCAATTGTGGGCGGTGGGGCAACAGGGATCGAACTTTCTGCCGAACTTTACAACGCAGCTTCACACTTAAATGAATACGGTTTCGGTAAATTAAACCGTGCAAGCTTAAAAGTAGCACTTGTGGAAGCCGGCCCTCGCTTAATTCCTGCATTAACAGAAAAAGTGTCTGCTTCAGCTCTTTCAGAGTTACGTAAAGCAGGCGTCGATGTGCATTTGAACACAATGATCACAGAGGCGATGGAAGATGGTTTAATTACTAAAGATGGTGAAAAAATTGAAGCCGATTTAATGGTATGGGCAGCTGGAGTGAAAGCACCAGATTTTATCAAAGAGTTTGGTTTTGAAACCAACCGCTTAAATCAAATCGAAATCACCGATTTAATGCAAACTACGGTAGATAAAGATGTGTTCGTGATTGGCGACTGTGCTGCATTGATTCAAAACGGTAAACCAATCCCGCCACGAGCACAAGCTGCACACCAAATGGCAACCCAATGTGGTAAAAACATTGTGGCATTGTTAGAAGGTAAAGAAATGAAACCGTTTAAATTCAACGATAAAGGCTCATTACTTTCTTTCTCACACTTCGGTACTGTGGGTAACTTAATGGGTAACTTAGTGAAAGGTGATATGTTTATCGAAGGTAAAATCGCACGCCTTGCTTACCTTTCACTTTACCGTATGCACCAAGTGGCACTTCACGGTTGGATTAAAACAGGCTTGATTTTATTGGTAGGACAAATTAACCGATTCTTACGTCCTTCGATGAAGTTACATTAATTTTTAAATAAAAAAATTGCCACTGAAATTATCTAGTGGCAATTTTTACTCTTAAAATTTTTATTTACCTAAAATAGGCTGTTTACGCAACAAATTATTCCTTATTTGAATCTTTGTACGATAAATACAAATCCTTAATTGTTTTTCTAAGTTTATCCATAATTTCTTTTAACTCTGCCTCATGACCTGCATCATCGCATTGTTCAATTAACTCATCAACAATATCTTCATGATTCGATTTAAAATCAGCTGCAAGCACGTTACGAATTTCAACTAATTTATGTTTAAATTCTTCTTGTTTAGATTTAATTTCATTAAGTCTATCTGAAATTAATCTTTGAGTATTATCAATCATCTTATTAGTTTCAAATGAATTAAAATTATTCTCTAGCAGGAAACTATTTAGAGATTTCTCTTTAAAGAAATATTCTTTTTTATCTTTTGAGCTGTAAACTGAAATCCCCTCATAATCAATCTGATTATCATCTAATCTTGTTTCCACTTCATCGAGCACTTTGTTTAAACTATTTGAATCTAACTGATCAGCTTTATTCAGAACGATATAAAGTTTTTGATCCTCTAATAGAACCTCTTCTAAAAAATCTAAATCTTTTTTAGAAACAGTACCTGTATTAATCGGAATAAGCCAAATGAGTGAATCTGCACTTTGAATAAATTTCTTCGCCTCTTTTCTATCCTCTTTTGTATAAGAGTCATCACTAGAAGATGGATTATATCCTGGTGTATCAATAAAGCAGATATTTTCATAAGCAAGTTGGTTAGTCATAACCATATAAGGCATAATATGTTTTAAATTAAACCCAAATGCTTGAATAAAGTCATGATTCAGTTTTTTACCAATTTCAGGATCAAAATCGGTTAAATTAATCATATTGCCTTTTTCACCGATACCATACAATGCCGATTTTTCATCATGCATTACATAAGTTGGAATCGCTGTTGTTGGCTCTGTGCTTGTTGGTAGTGATAATTTTTCATCTTTTAATAAATTGATTAAAAATTGAGACTTACCTGCACTAAAACCACCTCCTACAGCAACTATTCTTTTTCCTAAGAATTGAGGGAAAGAGTCAATTTTTTTGATCTCAGTTTCAATTTGATTCAGTTGCTCTATTACCAATGGTTCTTTCATACCTACTTTGTAATAAAAATTCATAAAATCTTTATTTACTAAATCGTGATATTTATCAATTAATTTAGAATGATTTGGATTTTTTTTGACTAAAGATAGAACAAGCTTTTCTCTAATACCCAATTTATCAATATATTCTGACATCTTTTTCTCTGATGCCTTGCCAGAAAGATATGAGAAAAAACTTGATATCATAAATATAACAATAAACAAAGAAAAGAAAATACCAACACTCTCCCAGAAACTATATCCATAAAAATAAGCTGCTACAGGAACCAATAAAACAATACCACCATAAATAGCATCTAGATTTTCACTTTTACTCATGTAAATACCTCTTAAAATAGAAATAAGTGTGCATATCAAAAATGCACACGTTTATATTAATACTTAGTTGATTTCAACTAGTAACCCTTTTGCTTTAGAAGACATCTCTCTAAAGTTTTTAATACTATTTTCTTTATCTGCCAACTGCTCTAATGTATTAGATAAAGCTTGTTTTAATGCTTGTATGAGTTCTTCACCCACATCTTGTTTAGCTAAAATCTGGCTATATTCTTGAACATAACTCTCTATTTTTTTATGTACGGATTGCTCTAAAGTTTGAACATATTCTTTCGCTTTACGAACAAATTCATTACCTTCTTCTTCCCTTAAGCTTACATGTTTTGTAAATAATTCAGGAATAGGAGGTAACTTAAAGTTAATCATTGGTAACATAGAGATAATATTTTTAATCATATTATCGATAACCTCTTTTTGAGGTAATTTTTCTTTAGCATCTTTGCTCGTATTCATTCGATTTAATTCACTACGAATTTTCTCGCAAATATCATCTTGCCAAGCAGCACGATTTTCCTGTGCAAGTATTGAAAGATTTTCTTCTATCTCTTTATGAATATCCTTAATATCCACACAAACACCTGTAGTAATTAAAACTTTAATCGTACGAGTACCTTCTCTTTTAACTTCATCATCATCATAACCATAGCTTGAGTTATTCGTTAACCATCCGAAACCTCTTTTAATTTTTCCACTTATCCCTGACTGTTTTCTTTTAACCCTTTCTATATAAGTATATGTTTCAGTCTTGGTTTTTCTGCCTTGTTCAGCATTAAAACTACGGAAAATATCTTTATTTTTACGTACTAATTTTTCTTTTAGTGAAGAAGAAAAATTTGTAACAGAGTCTTTAAACACCTTATTAGAAATAGATTTTATTTCCTGAGACATTTTTTCAATCGTGGCTTTTTCTGCTTGAAGCTGATTTACATCTCCTGTTTCCAGCTTATTAATTTCTTGCTCAGCATACTTATCAACATTTGAAAGATAGTCTTTCAACTTATTTTTATATTGATTTTCAAAATTATGATCATAAACCGCTAACTTTTGATCTTTATCATCTGCTATTTCTTTAATGATCTGATGAATTTCATCCTTCCCTGTGATTTCATTTAAGAATCGTTCTACTTCAGATTTTTTAGAAAATGTTTCTGGAAACGCCGATGAAAGATTTTCCCACTGTTTCTTATCATAGCTATTACAAGCCTCTATATCATTGATATTCTTTAATAGAATAAATGCAATACTTGATGAAAAGACCATTCTATTAAAATTAGTATTTTGTATTTTT
Organism: uncultured Haemophilus sp.; assembly: GCA_963545995.1. GTDB lineage: Bacteria > Pseudomonadota > Gammaproteobacteria > Enterobacterales > Pasteurellaceae > Haemophilus_A. Next base: position 22,313 of record CAUUKJ010000019.1, on the reverse strand, counting down.
GAAAATACTTTATTAGCTCGATCAATTAACCCCTCTTTTTGTTTTTTTACTAATGCAAATGCTTCCATTTTCTCTGAAGTAACCGCATCAAGTAAATTCCCATCAAATCGACTTCCAATGAGATAACAATCAGCGACATGACCTGCTTTCATTGTTTTATCAATAAATTTATACTCTTCATCTTGAGCAAAATTTTGAGTTGGAAGAATAGCTAACACAACATGACAGTTTTCTAAAAATTTATTTGTTACTGCTTCACGAGATTGAACAGGATCGTTTACCCCTGGGGTATCAACAACTTCAATACCTTTTAATCCTTCTTCGGGTAAATATAATGTAACGGATTTGGTATATGCTGTATATTTACCATCTGCACCTACATAATCAGCTAATTTATTCATTAAATCATCTTGTGAGCTAGCATTAATAATTAACGCATTTGGTTTTTCAGCTTTTTTGAATGCTTCAACCTGCTCATAAATGCTAAAATCAGAAGTCTCTTTAAATTCACTTTTAGCTTTTCTTTCTGCTCTTTCAGGAATCTCTGATTCATCTATTTTTCTACGTGAGGTTTTATTCTTTTCTAAGAATTCATTCTTTATTTCTTCTATTCTCTTTGCTAATAATTCTTTAACTTCATTTGCTTTCTCTCTCATTAAGGCAATATCTTCTGTGCTAAAACAATCAATTTCTGCACGATATTTTTCGCCATAACGTAAGCAAGTTAATGTAGCTGTCATTGGCGTGACCGCTTTAGGGAGAACACCTCTTCCATCAAAAAAGATCATATTTAATAACGAGCTTTTACCAGCTTTAACCCGCCCAATAATACCGATTTTTAGAATGCGTTGTTGTGCCATTTCCTTCTCGTGTTTAGCTACTTCTTTAGCGAGTTCTGCACTAGGGGTATAACTGCGTGGTAGCAAGCGTTGTTCAACCTTACACTTCTCTGCAAAATCAGTAAGATTTTCTACTTTTTTAGTAAAATCTAAAATATTCATATTGGTTCCTTAATGTTGTATTAAATTTATTTAATTAGTGCTTGCAATGAATCAATAGCTTGACTTAATAAACTAATCTCATTTTCTTTATTTTTTACATTTCCTTTTTCTTTTACAGCACGATCTATCTCTTCTGCTTTTTGCTGCAACTCTTTCTCAAAAATTTCTTTAATTTGGCTCATCAATTTTAATTTAAAATCATTAAGAATTTCAGGTAATTTAGCATTAATGTCACCGATAACTTTTGGTACAATATTTTCATTAAATATTTTATCTAACATATCTTGGCGTTTCATCTCTTGAATATGTCTATCTGATGAACTATGGCTAGAACTTGAAAAAATATTACTAATAAAATCAGGCAATAATGAAACAACACTTTTAATAATAGGGTTGTCAGTTAAAAATGAAATGACCATTTTTAGAATGGAACCTAACATATTGTTATCACTTCCCGTATCATTAATATCGCTATCTATATTTCTAATATCTAACAATGTTTTATTGAGATTGCGATTAATATCATTTTTTAAACGCTCTAAAGTCTCATTTGCAAGACCAATTCTATCGGTGTTTTTATCTGCAATGTCATGCAAAATATTTGAAAAACGTTCTGTTAGTTCAGAACTTACATTTTCCAGATAACTTTTTATGCTGCTACTTAATTTTGATTGAACAAGAGAACCTATTTCTTCAGAAAATTGTTTCGGATCGCCTTCCATTCGACTAATTAAACGTGATTTATTCAAACGTAACTCTGCCTTAACCTGTTCTAGAATTTGATTAACACCATCAAATTTTTTATTCTCTAATTCAGCGAGTTCTCTATTTTGCTGTGTTTTAAGGCGTTCTTTTTGTTTTAATAAATATTCTTGGCTTAATTTAATATTATCAGAATCATTTTTTAACACTTGAACATTATCTTTTAGAATTTCAATGATTTTACAGATTTTTGAATCTATCTCATCTAAGAAAATATCGTTGATGATCTTATCTTGATCAATATCACGAATGATACTACCTAAGACCGGTTCTTCTTCTAAATTAGATCTATATATTTTATAATCTTCACCTAACTGAACATCTAAGGTATCAACCATTTTATCTATAACTTCTTGTAAAGTTTCATTATCCGTTCTGTCACATCTTGTTAAACAAAAAGAGAAATCTTTATTACTGTTTAAGATATTTTCTAATTCTTTTAATGAATCATTATTAATCTCTCCAGATTCAGCATTTTCTAAGAAAATAAAATGCACACCTCTTCTAAGGTAAAATTCAATTGCAAGATTATGTAATTTATTCCCAGAGTTAAGCCCTGGCATATCCGCAATAATAAAAGGTTCTAATTCTTTTAACTTTGTATTATTGATATATAACTTAATATAGTTATAGTCTAAATCCTCTTCCTTGTTCCCACTTTCAGCAACAAAAGAAGACAATTCTGAGAGTTTAATTCTTTTTATTTCTGTAATTTTATCGATATCTTGCTCATCTACTTTAATTAGCTCAGCATATTCTTCTCCAGATGTGTAACGTAACTCAGTAGCAAGTTTTGTTACTGGAAGTGTGCCTGTTGGTAGCAATTTTTCTTGACCTAAATAATGATTGATAAACGTACTTTTCCCAACACTAAAACCACCGATAATAGGAATAATCAACTCTAAATGTTGTATATTATTGATATCTTTATCTAAGAGACTTATCTGCTCCTCTTTTGTTTTAGTATTTAAATTAAGAGGAAGAATAATCTCTTTCGTTTTTTGTAGATCATCGACTAACTCTTTTCTTGCGTTCATAAGTTTTCTCCGTAAACAATTACTTTAAGTTAAAAATATAGTTCTGAATTTTTTCAATCATTTTAGCTTGCAGCTCTACAGGACTAATGATTGTTACATAAGGTATCCAATATTGTACTAATGGAATGATTTCTTGTTCATTTACATTCTTACAGAGGAGTAATAAAGTATTATCGTCTGATTTATGCATTACTTCTTGATTAGGTAATAAATTCCTACGCAAAAAATAATGACTCACTTTAGAATCGACCTTAATAATTACTTCTGAAATCTGATTACCGTGATATAAGCTATCACTCTCTTCTATCTCATTTAAAAATTGTTTATTTGGAGTAAAAGACTCATTTAATACCAGTAGATCACTTATTTGGGTAAAACAGAACGTTTTTTGCTTATTATTTTCTGTACCAATAAGATACCAAATGCCATTTTTATTGAGTAATTTATAAGGAGCTATTTGATAGAATTTTGTTTCTTGTGTGCTCTTTTTTATATATTTAAAACTAATGAATTGATGCTGTTTTATAGCATTATTCAATGCTGAAAATTCAGCTTGTTTATGGCTGATATCTTCATAATGAAAACCTTTTACCTGAACACTTTCTGAAAGTTTCTTCTGATAAAACTCACGATCAATTTTGGGAAATAAATTAGAAATGCTGGCAAAAAAAGCGAAGCGATGAATATCTTCCTCTGTTAAAAAGCCAGATTGTTGTTGATTGATTTTATAGAAACGGTCGCCACGTTCTTCCCAAGTTAGAAAAGCAAGACGTTCATTAATATCACGTTGTAGGGTGCGAAGAGAGAGGTTAAATTCTTCGGAGAGTTGCAGAAGATCTAAACGTTCGCCACAATTTAGGCGATAAAGAATTGTGCCTAAGCGTTTAGCGAGAGTATGACGTTTGTTTGTTTGTTTGTTTGTTTGCATTATTTTGCTCTTATACATAAACATCGACAAGAATAATATATCATCATTTTTAAACTTTTAAACGACAGGATTTGTCATTCCTATCTTCTCTAACACTACATGATTATTTTTTACACTAAATATTAATAATAAAATAAGAAGTTGAATCATATCAACTCCTTATTTCTATCATTATTCATCCAACGAATACGGTAAATCACACATTTGTAATTCAATACCATTAAAGCGGAACTTGGTTTCTGGTTCAACGTCTTTATTCATCACGACTTGCAACCATAATTTGCCTTGATAAGCAACGGATGCCAAGATTGTGCCTGTTGCTCGCCAATTTTTACCGAGTTGCATTTCAACGCTGCTAGCAGGTTCTGGCAATTCGATTTCGCCCTCAATATTCCCTACAAGCGTGAACATCGCTCGTTTATTCGCTCCGCGATATTTTGCACGAGCAACGGTTTCTTGCCCGATGTAGCAACCTTTGGTAAACGAAATCGCATGTTCGACCGCTTGCACGTTTGCCGCTTGTGGAATCAATTCAAATTGGTTTGCTTTGAGTAAAATCGGTAAGCCATCTTGAATATCGATTAAATCCCAAAGCTCAGGCGAACCATTGGTTTCTAATGTTTCGCCCCAAACCATTGCACGTTTTTGCCCGTGTGGAATGATTAAAGCGGTCGTATTTTCGTGAAGTTTTGCCAAAATATCACCGCTTGTTACGCCAAAAATTGGCGTGTCTAATTCGGTGAAAGTTACTTTTGAAAACACCGCATATTTTTTAAGCTGCGTTAAGGCTTCAGGCAATAAACTCTGGTGTACAACAGCAAAAAATTGCTCTGGCGTTGCACGATAAAGGCGGAATAAGCCGCTCATTTTGCCTTTTGGATCACAATGGCTGGTTAATGTGTGCGTGCCGACATCCAATTTCGCCACGTCACAGGTTAATTGCCCTTGAAGATATTTTTCTGCATCCACTCCTGCAATTTCAATCAGGCGATATTGCGTTAATGGCACGCAAAGAACGGGGTGGATTTTGCTCACTTGATTACATTCACATTTCATTTTTTCACCTATATCCCTACTTGGTTTTCCCGATTGGTTGGTTACTCTAAATTCTGAATTTGCTCACGCATTTGCTCAATTAACACCTTCAATTCCACCGCAGAATTGGTGATGTCAGCATTAATCGATTTTGATGCGAGCGTGTTCGATTCGCGGTTTAATTCTTGCATCATAAAGTCTAATTTACGCCCCACGGCACCGCCTTTTTTGAGGATTGAACTGGTCTCTTTTACGTGCAATTGCAAGCGGTCTAATTCTTCTGCCACATCGACACGTTGTGCAGTCAGCACCATTTCTTGCTCAAGACGTTGCGGATCAAGCTGAAGATTAAGTTCCTCAAAGCGTTGTTGCAAACGATCTTTTTGCCATTGTAACACTTCTGGCATTTGCTTTTGCACGCTTTGAGCAATCTCTGCGATACTGTCTAAACGTTGCTGAATAATGGCTTGCAAATTCGCCCCTTCACGTCCACGCATTGCGATGAAATCAGTAAGAATTTGCTCGAAACCAGCCAATAAATCTTGTGCGATTTGGTCTAAATCTTGGCTTTGTGCATCCACCACTCCAGGGTAGCGTAACACATCAACAAGGTTAATTTCGCCTTCGCCCGCAAGGGTTTGCAAGGTTTTAAGAGAGCTAATCACTTGCTCAGCATAAGCTTTATTTAAGGCAAGAGCATTATTATTTGCTTGAGCTAATTCAAGGCGTAAACTACATTCCACTTTACCACGTGTGAGTGCATTACGCAGACGCTCACGCAAGCCCATTTCTAAATGGCGAAAGGTTTCAGGCAGACGGAAATACGTTTCTAAAAAGCGTTGATTGACCGAGCGAATTTCCCACACTGCATTGCCCCACTCTTTTTTGATTTCTAAATGAGCGAAGGCAGTCATACTATAAATCATCTTGATTGTCCTGTTTTATAATGAAAATTGCCTTATTGTACTGTAAAATAGCCAAGAATTTTAGCAAAAAGGAAAGAAAAACTATGCGTCCGAATAATCGTGAATTAAACCAAATCCGCCCTGTAAAAATTACTCGTCACTATACGAAATATGCTGAAGGCTCTGTGTTAATTGAATTTGGCGAAACCAAAGTACTTTGCAATGCGACCATTGAGGAAACCGTGCCACGTTTTTTAAAAGGACAACAACAAGGTTGGGTAACCGCTGAATACGGTATGTTGCCGCGTGCAACGCACTCTCGTACTCAGCGTGAAGCCGCAAAAGGTAAACAAACGGGCAGAACGATGGAAATCCAACGTTTAATCGCTCGTTCTTTACGTGCGGTGGTAGATTTAAAAGCGTTAGGCGAACGTACAATTACGGTTGATTGCGATGTGATCCAAGCGGATGGCGGCACACGTACCGCGTCAATTACAGGAGCTTGCGTTGCCTTGCACGATGCAATCGCTCATTTAATGGCAAACGGCACCTTAAAAACCAACCCACTGAAAGGCTTAGTGGCTGCGGTATCTGTAGGTATTGTTGATGGCGAAGCGGTGTGTGATTTGGAATATGTGGAAGATTCCAACGCTGAAACTGATATGAACGTGGTGATGGTTGAAGATGGTCGAATGGTTGAAGTGCAAGGCACGGCTGAAGGCGAACCATTCTCGCACGAAGAATTATTGCGTTTGTTAGATTTAGCTAAGCAAGGTATTGAGCAGTTAGTTGCAGCACAACGTGAGGCGTTGGCAGCATAGTAATAAAAAGCACCCTCGCCCCTTGAGGGAGAGGGATAATTTCAATTCGTTCAGAATTGAAATTCGGGAGAGGGGAAGCGGTCATTTTTGACCGCTCATTTACAAAATCGATATTCCCCTCTCTCTGAAAAAATTACTGAACGTAATTTTTTCTGTTTCTCTCCCTCAAGGGGAGAGAGTTAATTTTCATATCTAGCTTATTAAACCAAACACCTATAAATACCTATGACAATCGACCCAATCTGGCTTTATATCGGCTTAATTTTACTTAGCTTTCTCTCAATTACGTTGTTCTTCCTACACTCTCGTTCCGCCAACGAAGCGGCTGCTCTTCAACATCAAACGGAAGAACAAAAGGCTCAATTCGCTCAACTTTCTCAAAAATATGAGCAGCTTTCGGTGGAAAAATCGCAGGTGGAACAATGGGCGGTGCAATATAAAGTCCGTTCGGAAAATGCGGAAAGTCGGATTAGCGAAAAAAAGAGCGAAATTCACCGCTTGCAAGCAAAAATCGAACACGCAGCACAGCTTGAAGATCAGCAAGAAAGCTACATTAACGAGCTAAAAGAACGCATTGGTGCTTCGGTCGCCAAAGCGGAAGGGCTGGAAGAACAGCTTGAATTGAGCCATCAACGATTAAGCCAAAAAGAGCAAGAGTGCCAGCGTTTGAACGCTCAATTTACGCAATCGCAAAATGATTTAACGGAACTTCGCACCACGTTAAATGAAAAACAGGCAAATTTTGAAGAGCAACAACGCAATTTTGTGCAAGTGAAACAGCAGCTTAACGTTGAATTCCAACATTTGGCACAACAAATTTTGGAAGAGAAAAGCCAGTTATTTGCTCAAAGCAATCAATCTTCCCTCGATGCGTTGCTTAAGCCGCTTAAAGAGCAAATTGAAGGTTTCCAAAAACGGGTCAATGAGGTGCATAGCGAATCGCTTAAAGGGACAGCAAATTTGGAAGCAGAAATCAAACGCGTGTTGCAAATTGGCGTCTCGATGTCGGAAGAGGCTCAAAACCTCGCAACGGCATTAAAAGGCAATAACAAAATCGCAGGGAACTGGGGCGAGGTGCAACTAGAAAGTGCCTTACAATCGGCAGGTTTATTGGCAAATGAACATTATGTCGCTCAAGAAAATTTCCGCGATGAAGAAGGTAAACGCTTTGCCCCCGATTTTGTTTTGCATTTACCTGATAATAAGCATCTGATTATTGATAGCAAAGTATCGCTCGTGGCGTATGACAAAGCGATTCGTGCGGAAAATCAAGCGGAAATGTTGCAAGCCTTTGATGAACATTGTCGCTCATTGCGTAACCACATTGAGGGGCTTTCGAAGAAAAATTATAGTGCGTTGCTAGGCGTAAAAAGCCCTGATTTCGTGCTGATGTTCGTGCCAATTGAACCTGCTTATATTGAAGCGATGAAACACGATCCGCAGCTGTTTAATTTTGGTTATGAGCGTAATGTGATCTTGGTGTCTTACACCACGCTGATGCCGATTTTACGTACAGTCGCTAATCTATGGCGAATTGAACGCGGCAATAAAGAAGCTCAAGAAATCAGCGAAAAAGCAGGCGATATTTACAACCAAGTGTGCGTGATTGCCGAGCGTTTGAGTAAGCTGGGGAATACGCTAAATACCGTGAACAATCAATACAATCAAACGGTCACCTCGCTTGTTGGGCGACAAGGTTTGCTTGGTAAAGTGGAGCGTTTTCAACAGCTTTCTAGCAAAGCCAACCAAATTACGCCACAAGTTGAATTGTTGCAAAATAATTTAGATACCGCACGGTTGGAGTTGTTGGTGGAACAGGAGGATTCCCCCTCTCTCTGACGAAAATTGCCTAACGCAATTTCTGTCTGTCTCTCTCCCTCAAGGGGAGAGAGTTAAATAAAATTCTTAAAAAGAAAACTGTATTTCTAATGCCAAAGAAACTTTTAATCATCGACAACCACGATTCATTTACCTTCAACCTCGTCGATTTACTTCGTCCGATTTGCCTTGAGCTGAATATTCCGATGAAGATTGTTTTTAGCGAAGCGTTGGATTTGGATAAGGTCGAGCATTTTAGCCATATCCTGATTTCGCCAGGTCCTGATGTGCCGCGTGCTTATCCGAACAATTTTGCGATGTTGGAACGCTATGCCCAAACTAAATCGATTTTGGGTGTTTGTTTAGGGCATCAAACGATTGGGGAATTTTTCGGGGGCGAGCTTTACAATCTTGCGGAGGTTCGCCACGGGCAACAGCGACCATTAAGCCAGATTGCGGAAAATCCGATCTTCACAGGATTGCCTGAAACCTTGAATATTGGGCTTTACCATTCGTGGGCAATTTCGCAAGACTCCCTTAAAAATACACCGCTTGTCGCTACAGGAATTTGCGATCAAGCGGTGTTAATGGCGTTTAAACACACGAATTTGCCAATTTATGGGGTGCAATTCCACCCCGAATCGTTTATTACCGAATATGGTGCAACGATGTTACGCAATTGGCTTGTGCGTTAGTTTTTTCGGCACCAAGAAATAAACAGGCACGATAATTGCCGTCATCAAAAGGAACATTGAAGACGGGCTTTCTTGGTAGAGCAAGCCCGACACAAATGTTAATACCGCCACAACCGCACAGTTCGATAAGCCAAAATAAAGCCCTTGCAGTTTAGCGATTTTTTCTACTTCTTGGCTGGAAATATAACGAATCATCGCAAAATGCGTCATCGCAAAACTAAACGAATGCAAACATTGCTCTGGGATAAACCACGCAGGTTCTTGAATATTTGCCAGCATTAACCAACGAAGCATCGTCACTGTTGCGGCAATCATCATCAAATAATGAATGCGAACGTTGCTTAAAAAGCGTTTGGCAAGGAAGAACATTCCGATTTCAGCTACTACTGCAATGCCCCAAAGTAGGCTAATCATTCCTGTCGAAATGCCGAGCGATGACCAGTAGAGCGTGCTGTAGGTGTAATAAGCGGCGTGTGAGCCTAAAATTAATGAAACTACAATCAACATTCGACAAGCGGTCGGTTCTTTGAAAATTTCCCAATAACTTGGTGAATTGGCGTTGTGGTCATCACTTTTTTGCTGCAAAGCCACCGTTGGCTTGAGCGATTGTCCAATACTAAGAAAAATCATAAAGCCAGCAAAAATAAAAATCACCGATGCTTCACCTAAAAAGCCGACTAAATAGCCACAACTGAGCGAACCTACCACAAAAGCGACCGAGCCAAACAGACGAGCTTTTCCGTAATCAAGCCCCACTTGTTGCTGCCAAACAGAGGCGATACTGTCCGCAATCGGCATTGCACCTGCATTGAATACGTGGAACAACATCAACAGAGGGAAGAGAACCCAGATATTATCGGCAAAAAGGAAAATAAACGGAATGACCGCTAAATTTAGCCACGTTAAGCCACGAGCAGTAGGGATTAAGTGATCCACGTGTTTGACCCGTTGCGAGGCGAGCACACCGCCAATAAAGCGGAAGATATAGCCAACCGAGGCGATTAGCCCGATGATTTCCGCACTATAGCCGTAATGTTTCAGCCACACAGGTAAGAATGGCAGCATCACGCCATAAGCACAGAAAAAGCCGAAAAAGTTAAAGGATGCCCATTTGAAAGGGGAGAGTTTTATCATAATGATTGCTCCATCTCTCTTGCTCGCAAAATCGCAGCTTGCATTGCTTGTTCAATTATTTCCGTCAAGCCTTTTTGTTCAAATACCTCTAATGCTTTTGCCGTTGTGCCGCCTTTGGATGTCACATTTTCACGCAGTTGAGAAAGAGGAATGTTGGGGCTTGCTTGAACTAATTTTGCCGCCCCAAATACAGCCTGTTGCACTAAAAAGCGAGCATCTTCCGCTGAAAACCCCATCTGTTCTGCTGAGTGTTGCATCGCTTCCATAAAACGGAAGAAGTACGCAGGGCTTGAGCCTGTGAGAGCGATTATCTGGTTGATTTTCGCTTCTTCGTCCACCCAATAGCATTTCCCTACCGCAGACATTAGTTGCTCAGCGAATTCGCAAGCGGTTGAATTGACGTTTGGTTTTGCAAATAAGCCTGTTAAACCCTCTCCAATTAACGCGGGCGTGTTTGGCATTGTGCGAATAATATTTTTTGCTGTTGGTAAAAGCTGTTCCAAACGTGCCACAGAAATGCCTGCCGCAACAGAAATCACATTTTTCTGGCTAAAATCAACGTCTGAAAATTCGGCACAAACGTCCGCCATCATTTGCGGTTTTACCGCCAGAATCACAACATCTGCCTGTTCAACCGCTTCACGATTGGTAAATTGCGTGGCAATTCCGACCGCTTGTAATTCACTTCGGCGAGCAAGATTGCTCTTGTTGCACGCAATAATTTGTTTAGCTGGATAGCCGCTTTTAAGTAAGCCTTGAATAATCGCCCAAGCCATATTGCCTGAGCCGATAAATGTTAGTTTTGGGTGTTGCATAGTAATTACTTCATAAAAAAACAGCCGACTACACAATATAGTCGGCAATCAATTAACTCGCACGGATATTATCTGGAAGTGGATCTTCAATCGGACGAATTTCAATTTCTGGATTTTCAGGATCGACTTCAGGTGCTTTTTCTTCTGATTTTGGTTCTGCTTTTTCTTGTGTAGGTTGCTCTGCTGCAGGTTTTTCCTCAACAGCTTCAGATTTATTTGCTTGAACTTTATCTGCTTCAGATTTATCCGCTTCTGAAGATGGTTTTGCTTCTTCGGCTTTTTTCGGTTGTGCCGTTTCCACAATCCCTTTACTTGGCACACCGACTACAGGTTGTTTATGAATCTGCACTTTCTCTTTTGCACTTTCAGGCTCAAAATCGACCGCTTGTTCTGTGTGAGCGGTGTTATCTTGTAGCTCGTTGTTTTGAGCCTTTTTCTCGTCTGTTAACGGCGAAACCACGTTAATTTCATCTGAATCTTCAGGGTCGTATTCCGCAATATGAATATTTTGCGTTCCTGAGGTTTTCTTCGTAATCAATTTATGACTAAGTTCAACTTTCGGATCAAGCCAAATAGCAAGAATAGCATCGTTGGTCGCTTTATCAAATTCTTCGGAAATAACCTGATCATTGACGATAAAATAGCCGCGATCGTCTAAGGCAATATAATTAAGCGTGTCGCCTGCTTTTAAATCTGGCAATAACTTACGCAAACGGTCAATCACGGCATTTTGGTTGGGTAAATTGATGTCGAGTCTTGCCCACGAGCGTGCGATTGAAATCGCAAAATCACGCCCATCAACGGGTTTATCATATTTTAGGCTCAACATCAGAGGTCGAATATTGGGTTTATATTCGCCCGTTTCGGTAAAGAGCGAGATGTTGTAAATTTTAAACGGACCCCAAGTGTAATCTAAGTCGTTGATCTTCTTCCAATCAGACAACGCATCGCCACTTAACAGGGTAAATAATAAAGTAAAGAGAGCTTTGTATCGCATTATTATTGCCTCTTGAGAGATTGAGTTTGCATTATACCGTTAAATTGTAAAAATGTAGTGATAGGTAAGAGTAAAAATTTTGTGATCTAGTTCAAATTTTTGCGAGATTTTGCTACAAAACAGTAAAAAAAGGAGTAGGATGAAGTTAAGTTAATAACCTAAAGGAGTTTTATATGTTTCCTGAATATCGTGATTTAATTACTAAATTGAAAAATGAAGATGCTCATTTTTCTCGTTTGTTTGATAAACACAACGAAATTGACCAAAGAATTAAAAACCAAGAAGCGAATATTGAGCTCGCAACTCAACAGGAAGTTGAAACTCTTAAAAAAGAGAAATTAAAAATCAAGGATGAGCTTTATGCGATCTTAAGACACTATGCTGCAAAATAGAGCTGCGAAATAGAGCAGCAAACTAAGGTTGTTAATTATTAAGTAAAATAGATAAGGATTGAGTTTCAATTAAGAACTCAATCCTTTTTTATTAGTGCCCCACACCCGCACAGCGAGTTGATTCTGGGATTTTATTGCCTGTTGCTTGCCACTCTTCAGGCGTGTAGGTGTGTAAAGCGAGGGCGTGTACTCCGCCTTCTAACTCTTCAGATAAACATTGGTAAACGGCTTGGTGGCGGGCAACGCTGCGTTTGCCGTTGAAAGCTTCTGTAACAAGGGTTACTTTAAAATGCGATTCTGAACCACGTCCTGAGCTGTGTAGATGGCTTTCGTTTTCGATTTGTAAGAAAGTCGGGTTAAAGGTTTCGGTTAATTTTTTTTCGATAGACTGTTGAATAATCATAGTAATAGTCGTTTGAGTTGATAAAAAATAACCCACATTTCGTGGGCTATTTTATAGAGCTAAATCACAAATTAATGTTTTTTGCGTAATGCTAGCTGACTTAAAACAACCAATGAGAGTGAGAATACAATCATAATGGTTGCTAGTGCATTGACCTCTGGGGTTACGCCCGTCTTCACAAGAGAGAAGATTTTAAGCGGTAACACTTCGTAACTTGGGCTAGTTACGAAAGAGGAAACCACGACATCATCAAGCGAGATAGTGAAGCTTAATAACCAACCTGAGATGATGGAAGGTAACGCAAGTGGAAGAATAATTTTGCGTAAAATCGTCACTTCACTTGCTCCTAAATCTTTCGCAGCTTCCAACATTTTGCCATCAAAGTCACTTAGGCGTGCTGAGATGGTAATCACCACATAAGGTAAACAGAAGGTAATATGAGCAATCAATAATGAGATAAAGCCAAGCTGAATGCCTAACATCATAAAGAGTACGAGCATTGATACTGCCATAACAATATCAGGCGACATCATTACAATAAAGAGCAAACCGCCCACCATTTGTTTACCGCGGAATTTATAACGATAAAGGGCGATTGAGGTTAATGCCCCTAAAATCGTGGATAATGTTGCCGCAAAAAAGGCGATGGTTACCGAGTTTAAGGTTGCTTGAACGAGGGTATCGTTATTGAATAAACGCTCATACCAGTTCCAGCTAAAGCCTTTCCATTGTAAGCCGTATCTGTCCGCATTAAATGAGTTTACTACCAAGATAATAATCGGAATATAAAGGTAGGCAAAAACAGCGAACATAAAAAGATTTCTAAATGTCTTTTTCATTATTCAAGCTCCACCTTTTTATTTAATAATTTATTCGCACGATAGTAAACATAAAGCATTAACGCCATTAAGATGGTTAACGCAATACTTACGGCTGAACCTAACGCAAATTGGTTGGTATTTAAGAATAAGCTCTTAATAATGTTACCGACCAACGGTGTTTTACCGCCACCGAGTAAGTCCGCAACGTAGAACATCCCCATCGCAGGAAGCAATACCAATAAACAGCCTGACACAATACCTGGCATTGTGAGCGGAATAGTGACGCGTATAAAGCGTTGGAATGCGTTTGCACCTAAATCTCTCGCTGCTTCTAATAAACGTCCATCGATTTTCTCGATAGAAGAGTAAAGCGGTAAAATCATAAACGGCAGTAAGATATAAACTAAGCCGATGATAATCGCAAGCTCTGAGTTTAATAAACGTAATGGTTCATTAATGATGCCTAACCACAATAATGCTTCATTTAGCAAACCTTTCACACCTAAGAAAATCTTGATGCCGTAAATACGAATAAGCGAGTTCGTCCAGAATGGCAATACCACTAAAAAGAGTAAAATCGGACGCACTTTAGCGGGCAGTTTTGCGATAATAAACGCAAAAGGATAGCCAATAATTAAACAGAAGAAAGTGGCAATCCCCGCCATATACAAGGAATTCCAAAGTACAGTGGCGTATGTATCGTTAAAGAGTGCTTGGTAAGCACTTAAACTAAATGCAAAGTCAACGAAATATTGGCTTTGGCGGTTTTCAGTTAAGAAACTGATGACAAACACGAGCACATTCGGCACTAATACGAAAAGTAAAAGCCAACCGAAAATCGTTGCCACTGTTCCTTTTTGGAATTTATTATTCGTCATCGTTTAGGACAACCTCCCAACCTTCGTGCCACGTTAATGCCACTTTTTGACCCACTTCGTGGTCGATATTCGGATCATCTTCGTTGAAGAATTCGCTTACCAATACGTTCATACCATTGTGATCTAACTGAACGCTTGATTCCAACGTCATCCCTTTGTAGTTACGGTCGATAATGTGACCAATGATCGCTTTTGAGCTTTCATCTTCGTCTAACTCTTCAATCACAATATCCTCAGGGCGAAGTAATACTTTCAGTTTTTGATTTGGCTGAACGTCTAAATCTTCCACTTTAATGTTGCAGATACGACCTTCCACATTCGCTTTCACGTTCGTGCTATCTACACGTTCAATTACCGTTGCATCGAACACGTTGATTTCACCGATAAAGTGTGCGACAAATAAGTTTTTCGGCTCTTCGTAAATTTCACGCGGAGTGCCGTCTTGGGCAATTTTACCTGCGTTCATTACGATAATACGATCCGACATCGTCAATGCTTCTTCTTGATCGTGCGTAACAAAGATAAAGGTAATGCCTAATTGACGTTGTAATGCTTTCAACTCTTGTTGCATCTCTTTACGCAATTTGTAGTCTAGAGCTGAAAGTGATTCGTCTAATAATAGTACTTTTGGTTTGTTTACTACCGCACGAGCAATAGCAATACGTTGTTGCTGACCACCAGAAAGCTGTGCTGGTTTTTGCTCTGCACGATCTTCCAAACGCACCATACGCAACGCTTCCATTACACGCGGTTTAATTTGATCGTTTGGCACTTTTTGCATACGCAAGCCAAATGCCACGTTTTCAAAAATGGTCATATGTGGGAAAAGTGCATAGCTTTGGAATACGGTATTCACAGGGCGTTGTTCAGCAGGGATATTAGATACATCTTGACCATCAAGAATAATTGAACCCTCTGTTAAATCTTCAAAGCCCGCAATTAAACGTAACGCAGTTGTCTTACCACAACCTGAAGGACCTAAAATTGTTAAAAATTCACCATCGTTAATGGTTAAATTCAAATTTTTCAGAATCGTTTTGCTACCATAACTTTTAGTAACATTGCGAAGTTCGATAATGGGTTTGTTATCTAACTTTTCCATCTACTGTCGTTTTCCCCTTTAAAGAGAGTTGAGAAAATTCACTGCAAACTTGCCCCAATTTAGCAAATTTACAACACGAAAATGAGAATAAATCAATCGCTTATGATATAGCGAATGGGTTGATATTGAAAGCAAAAATTTAATTTTTAGCCAATAAGCGGTGGATTTACGCCAAAATTTTGCAATTCAAGAAAGAAATTAGACCGCTTACTGCCTTTGGGCTAAAATATCGAGAAGAAACTTACTCAAAGAACAAAATGAAACTTAATCATCAACAACAACAAGCGGTCGAATATGTCGATGGAGCTTGTCTTGTGTTAGCTGGGGCAGGCTCTGGCAAAACGCGGGTTATTATCAATAAAATCGCTCATCTGATTGAACATTGCAGCTATTCACCGAGAAACATTGCAGCTGTAACCTTTACCAACAAAGCCGCTCGCGAAATGCGGGAGCGTGTGGCTCATTCCATTGGCAAGGAGAAAAGCAAAGGGCTGACGATTTCGACTTTCCATACACTGGGTTTTGAAATTCTTAAACGTGAGCATAAACTGCTTGGTTTTAAATCAGGAATGACGCTGTTTGATGAACACGATCAAGTGGCGTTGCTCAAGCATCTTTTGCCTGAAAATGTGGCTGAAGATAAAGATTTATTGAAAGCCTTGATTTCGACTATTTCAAATTGGAAAAATGATCTACTTTCGCCTGAAATGGCGGTGCATCACTGCAAATCGGAGCGAGATCGCGTCTTTTCGCACTTTTATCAGCTCTATCAAAATCAGTTAAAAGCCTATAACGCCCTTGATTTTGATGATTTGATTATGTTGCCAGTGTTGCTTTTCCGCCAATTTCCTGAGGCAAAATCTCGTTGGCAGCAGAAAATTCGTTATTTGTTGGTTGATGAATATCAAGACACCAACACCAGCCAATATGAATTGATTAAGCTTATTGTGGGCGAAAATGCGAAGTTTACTGTGGTGGGCGATGATGACCAGTCGATCTACTCGTGGCGTGGAGCAAAGCCTGAAAATATGCAACGTTTGCGGGAAGATTTTGATCTAAAAGTTATCAAACTAGAACAAAATTACCGCTCTAGTCAGCGGATTCTGCATTGTGCCAACATTTTGATTGATAATAACGAGCATATTTTCGACAAAAAAATCTTCTCTGAATTAGGGCAGGGCGAAAAGCTCAACATTATTGAAGCCAAAAATGAAGAACACGAGGCTGAACGTATTGTCGGCGAATTGATTGGGCATCGTTTTGCGAAAAAAACGAAATATAAAGATTACGCCATACTTTATCGAGGCAATCACCAGTCGAGGCTGCTCGAAAAATTGTTGATGCAAAACCGTATTCCGTACAAAATTTCGGGCGGAACATCGTTTTTCTCTCGAGCTGAAATTAAGGATATGATGGCGTATCTTCGCTTGGTCGTGAATCAAGATGACGATGCCGCATTTTTGCGAATTGTGAACGTCCCTAAACGGGAAATCGGTCCTGCGACGCTTGAGAAACTTGGGTTATTAGCGAATGAAAAACACATCAGCCTGTTTGATGCGATTTTCGATTTTGAGCTGATTCAACGTCTCACACCAAAGCCTTACCAAGCCTTGCAAGATTTCGCCAATTGGATTGTTAAAATTGCCGATCAAGCGGTGCATTCTGATCCCATTGTTGCAATGAAAGATATGTTGGGGCAAATTCAGTACGAAGCCTATTTATACGAACAGGCGACTTCGCCTAAAGCGGCAGAAATGCAAAGCCGCAACGTGCAAACGTTGTTCGAATGGGTTGAAGCTATGTTGGCTGGCGATGAAATTGAAGCACCAATGACGCTCGAGCAAGTTGTTAATCGCCTGACACTTCGCGATATGTTAGAACGAGGGGAAGAGGATGACGAGGCAGATCAAGTGCAGCTAATGACGCTACACGCCTCGAAAGGCTTGGAATTTCCGCACGTATTTTTAATCGGGATGGAAGAAGGGATTTTGCCGCATCAAAATAGCCTTGATGACGACAATGTGGAAGAAGAACGTCGCTTGGCTTATGTGGGAATCACGCGTGCTCAGCAGACGCTTACTTTCTCTCTTTGTAAAGAACGCCGCCAATATGGTGAAATCATTAAGCCCGAACCTAGCCGCTTTTTGCTTGAATTGCCGCAAGATGATGTCATTTGGGAACGTGAAAAACCGCCAATGACCGAGCAGCAAAAAGCAGATAAAGTGTCGTCAAATATTGCGGATCTTATGGCTCGCTTAAAAGCAAATAAAGGATAAAACCCGAGTAAGACTTACTTTGACGGTTCCTGAGCTTGTCGAAGGATAAATCAAAGCTAAAATTACTTATACTTCGACAGGCTCAGTAACCGTAATTTTATTTTTTAACATAAAACAATGTCACTTTTTAAATCGACTAAACACGAAGAATTTTGCCCCGATTGCGGGGCATTGCTACAAATTAAACAGGGCAAACGCGGGCTGTTTCTTGGCTGTTCTCGCTACCCTGAATGTCACTACATTAAGCCACTACACCAAACTTCTCACGTCATTAAAACATTAGAGGAAACTTGCCCTGAATGCGGTCATTTTCTGCAAATCAAACAGGGGCAAAATGGGATGTTTATTGGCTGTAGTAATTACCCTGAATGTCATTTTATTGTGCAAGAAGAGCAGGAAAAACCCGAAGAAAGTTGGCTTTGCCCTGAATGTAAAACGCATCATTTAGTGCCCCGTAAAGGGCGAACGGGCAAAATTTTCTACGGCTGCGATGGCTACCCGAAATGTAAATTTACCCTTGCCGCAAAGCCTATCAGCAAGGAATGTCCTGAGTGCCATTTCCCGCTGGCAATTGCTCGTAAAGGAAAAGCAGGGTATCAATGTGCCAATAAAGCCTGCCAGCATATTTTTGAAGAAACAGAACAAAATTCGTAGGCTGTGTGGATTGCAAATCCACGTACGAAACTGATTTTTGTTATACCAACAAGCGGTCAAAAAAGATGAATAATTTACAAAAAATCATTAAGCAATTTAAACAAGATAACGTGATTGCTTACCCAACTGAAGCTGTATTTGGTTTGGGGTGCAACCCAAATAGTGAAAAAGCGGTAAGAGCATTGCTTGCTCTGAAAAAACGAGAAGAGAAAAAAGGGCTGATTTTAATTGCCCCAACGGTGGAACTGCTATTGCCTTATTTAGATGAAAGCCAATTGACAGAAACAGAATGGCAACGTTTTGGCACAGTTGGCAGCCAAGCAATCACGTGGATTATGCCCGCTAAACCGAATCTGCCCCGTTTTCTCACTGGGCAATTTAATTCGATTGCGATGCGACTTTGCAAAACGCCAGCGGTAGAAGCCTTATGCCTAGCTACCCAATCAGCGATTACTTCTACTAGTGCTAATTTGTCTGGCTTAGAACCTTGTCGCACCAGCCAACAAGTTTACGCCCAATTTGGCAAAGACTTTCCCGTGCTAGAAGCCGAAACGGAAGGACGCATCAATCCTTCCGAAATTCGCGATATTTTTACCCAGCAAGTCTTGCGAGCGGGCTAACTGACTAATCTTTTTCGTATAAATGGGTAATTAATTGCCCGTTTAAATATTCGCCAATATAAAAATCCACTTCTATATATGAAATATAGAGTATCTCTCCACACAAACATTCTTGTTGCGTTTTGTTTTTTTTTTTGCTCTAAAACAGGTTAAAAATTAGATATAATTTACATAAATTTACAATAGCTTTGATTGTTTTTTAACAAAATTTAACCATAATTACAAGCTCGCATAAATGTTTGCGTCATAAAATAGGAGTTGAATATTTAGATTAAAAAATAATCATTTTTTACTCCATTTCTATATTTTATGAAGGATATTTAAAGCTATAAATATCCTTTTATTTTTATCACATTAAATAACTCGTCTATAAGGATATGGTTCTTTTATGAACAAAATATTTAAAATTATTTGGAATAAAACAACCCAAAGGCTAGAGGTGGTATCCGAGCTTGCAAAAGCTCGTGGTAAGGCGAAATCTAGTTCAGATGAAACAGGATGTATTGAATCAAACAATTTAGGAGGAGGATTAAAAGCATTTTCTCTTATTGCCATATCCGCTGTCGGACTAGGTTCTACAGCAATTGGTCAAGCTGCAGTAACACAAAGCTCAGATGGTAATACATTTACTTTCGTTGAATCTCTAGCAGATGGAGATTCTGTGTGGGGAACAAATAACACAGCGATTGGTACATATTTCAAAGACAGCTCATCGAGAGAAAATCTCACGATGGTAGGAAGAAATAACCAACTTAGCGTAACAGGGCAAGGATATGCCAACCGCAATAGCTCGAGCAATTATGTTGTTCCAACAGCGGTAAATATTTACGGTATTAACAACTTAGTGAACCAAGGTAACCGAGTTAATGTTTTTGGTTCAAATAATTCCGTAAACCATTCAGGTGTAGGAAACACAGGAGTATTATCTGATATCAACGTATTTGGTAATAATATTACTACAATAAATACCCCTTCTTACGGAACTTTTATTGGTAATAATGTTTCCGCAAATGCCTCTCCACTCGCTGTAGGTAATAATTTAAGTGTTTCTGGTGGAAGTACAGCTGTAGGTAACAATATTAGTGCGGCAAGACACAGTGTTGTATTTGGTGAAAACGTAACTTCAACAAACGCAAACACTTTTGTTGCTGGTCGTAACATTACCTCTGGCCAAGTAAATGGTATTTTAGTTGGTAATGGTATTACCGTTGGTGGATATGCAAACAATAGTGCAGTAATGGGCTTTAATGTTACTGTAGTAGCAGGCAGTAATTCACAAGTAAATAATGCTTCTATTTTAGCATCAAACAGCAACATTTCCGGTACAGCTAATAACTTAGCGGCTCTAGGTCAAGGCTTAAATATCACGAACGGCTCAAACTCTGTTATTATCGGTTCTAACATTAACAATACTGCCAATAATACTGTTGCTATTGGTAATAACACTACTGTAAATGCTTCTCAAAGTGTAGCAATCGGTGAAAATGCCACTACCGTTAAACAAAGCTCAACTGCTATTGGTTATAATGCAACCGCAACTGGAACAAGCTCTTTTGCATTTGGTACTAATGCCTACACAGGAGATTACTCAAATTCAAAAGCTATCGGTAGCAATTCAAGTGCATCAGGTAACAATGCTACAGCATTTGGTACTAATTCATCTGCAAATGCAACGAATGCTACAGCATTTGGTACTTTAGCTAATGCAAGCGGTCAAAATTCACTAGCATTCGGCACAGGAGCTACAGCCGCAAATACTTCTACAATCGCAATTGGTAATAACACATCAGTTACAGGTAATAACACCGTTGCATTAGGTAACGGGATCACTGTTGCTACAGAAGGCTCTGTTGTATTAGGTAACGGTTCTGCGTCATCAACAGCAACAACCGTAACCTGTTCAACCGTAGGTAACATTACTTATAATGGCTTTGCTGGTGCAAGCAATATTTCTGCAGGTGACTATGTAAGCGTGGGATCATCAGGTCAAGAGCGACAAATTAAAAATGTAGCAGCAGGCGAAATTAGTTCTACCTCCACTGATGCGATCAATGGCTCACAACTTTATGCCGTAACCACCGTCTTAGATGCAACAAATGCAACTGCAGCTGCAACTAGCACCGCAGTTTCAGCGATGAAATCACAAACTTACAATTTTTCTGTTGCTAACAACCAAAATGGATTAAATAACACTAGCGGCACAGCAGATAGTTGGTCGTTAACTAACAGCGATTCAATTACTTTTGGAGCAACAAGTGATCTATGCGTAACAACAGACTCTAATGGCAAGATCGTTTACGGCATTTCATCAACTTATAAAGACACAATCAATACAGCTGTAAGCACAGCAACGTCAGCCGCAAGCACAGCAACGTCAGCCGCAAGCACAGCAACGTCAGCCGCAAGCACTGCTACATCAGCGGCAAGCTCCGCATCAAGCTCAGCAACAGCAGCAAGCTCATCGGCTAACGCAGCGTCAAGCTCTGCAACCGCAGCAAGTTCTTCAGCGAACGCAGCTTCAAGCTCTGCAACCGCAGCAAGCTCATCAGCGAACGCAGCTTCAAGCTCTGCAACCGCAGCAAGTTCATCGGCTAACGCAGCAAGTTCATCGGCTAACGCAGCATCAAGCTCTGCAACCGCAGCAAGCTCTTCAGCGAACGCAGCATCAAGCTCTGCAACCGCAGCAAGCTCTTCAGCGAACGCAGCATCAAGCTCTGCGACAGCGGCTTCAAGCTCTGCGGCAGCAGCAAGCTCATCGGCTAACGCAGCGTCAAGCTCAGCAACGGCTGCAAGTTCTTCAGCGAACGCAGCATCAAGCTCAGCTACAGCAGCAAGCTCATCAGCGAACGCGGCATCAAGCTCTGCAACGGCAGCAAGTTCATCTGCAAATGCAGCTTCAAGCTCTGCGACAGCGGCAAGCTCATCAGCAGAAGCAGCATCAAGCTCTGCAACCGCGGCAAGCTCTTCAGCAGAAGCAGCGTCAAGCTCTGCAACCGCAGCAAGCTCTTCAGCTAACGCAGCATCAAGCTCTGCGACAGCGGCTTCAAGCTCTGCGGCAGCGGCTTCAAGCTCTGCGGCAGCAGCAAGCTCATCGGCTAACGCAGCGTCAAGCTCTGCAACGGCAGCAAGTTCTTCAGCGAATGCAGCATCAAGCTCTGCAACGGCAGCAAGCTCATCAGCGAACGCAGCATCAAGCTCAGCGACTGCAGCAAGTTCATC
>CAUUKJ010000018.1:0-48584 GCA_963545995.1 uncultured Haemophilus sp. | reverse complement strand
GCACACGCCCTGATGTACCGAAGATGTAAAAGGGCGTGTGCAACACGCCCCTACATAAGAGCAACCCCCGTTGCTAGATAACAAGTCTTAAAAACTCTTCTTTCAACAACCTCTGCCATATATCCTCTATATTCGCAGTAAACAATTGGGGAACAACATGGAAATTATACTTCGTTTACTTTTCCGCCGTTTGATGGCGTTGCCCGTGATGATTTTAGGGGTAACGGCACTTGTTTTCGTGGTGCTTCAATTCACACCAGGTGACCCTGCCACCGTTGCATTGGGTGAAAGTGCGTCTGAAGCGGCGAAAGAATTATATCGTGAAAGTCACGGTTTAAATGATCCGCTTTTCGTGCAATATTTCCGCTTTCTCGGCAATCTCTTTTTCTTTGATTTCGGTATGACAATGCCGCCTGAGCTTCCTATTAGCGGTATGATTGCAAAATCGTTCCCAATTACCCTTCAATTAACGTTAATTGGTGTGGTTTTTGCTGCGGTAGTTTCATTTTCACTCGGTGTATTAGCGGCACTTTATCGTGATAGCTGGGTTGACCAAGTTATCCGTTTAATTTCCGTTGCTGCTGTTGCAACACCATCATTCTGGTTGGGTATCTTGTTAATTCAATGGTTCTCACTTGAACTAGATTGGTTACCATCAGGTGGTTTCGTGCCATTTAGTGAAGATCCAAGCGGTTATATTCAATCAATGATTTTACCATCGCTTGCCCTTGCAGTGCCTGTGTGTGCTTCGTTAATCCGCGTAGTGCGTACAACAATGGTGGAAGAAATGGATAAAGACTACGTGCGTACCGCAATTGGTAACGGTGTACCTTATCCAACGGTAATTCGCTATAACGTATTACGTAACGCCTTAATCACGCCTGTGACAGTACTTGGCTTACGTGTCGGTTACTTATTAGGTGGTGCAGTGGTTATCGAACAAATCTTCGACTTACCAGGTATGGGTAAATTGATTTTCAACGGTATCGTGAACCACGACTTAAACTTGGTGCAAGGTGTGGTATTAACTATCGCGTTTACATTCGTGATTGTAAATATCATCGTGGATGTCTTGTATGTTCTAATCAATCCTAAAATTCGGAGTTTATGATGTTTCGACAAGGTTTAGCACAGCGTTTAGCGATGGGCGGTGCTCGCTTCAAAGCACTCTCAACCGCTTCAAAAATAGCATTAGTCTTTTTGTTATTGGTTGCGTTAATGGCGATTTTAGCTCCTGTTGTCGCAACACACGATCCATTAGCCGCGATTGCTCGTATGCGTCCGCCAAGTGGTGATTTCTTATTCGGAACAGACCGCTTGGGTCGCGATATTTTCTCACGTATCGTTTATGGTGCTCAAACATCGCTCTTTATCGGTTTAGGTGCAGTAGGTTGTGCCATCCTCTTTGGGGGCATTTTAGGGGCAACTGCCGCAACGGCAGACCGTTGGGGTAATGAGATCATTATGCGATTGATGGATATTTTAATGGCATTCCCTGGTATCGCATTAGCTGCCGTATTATTGGCAACTTTCGGTAACAGCGTACCTGTTATTATCTTTACGATCGCCGTGGTTTACACCCCACAACTTGCCCGTGTTGTACGTGCAAACGTGGTTTCTCAATGGGATGAAGACTACGTACGTGCAGAGCGTGTAATTGGTGGTAGCCGCACTTACATCTTACTCAAACACGTGGTTCGCAACACTGCTGCTCCTGTTTTAGTATTCGCCACAGTCATGGTTGCTGATGCGATTGTATTTGAAGCTTCACTTTCATTCTTAGGGGCAGGTGTGCAACCACCGCATCCATCTTGGGGTAATATCTTATCTGAAGGTCGTAACATCGTATTAAACGGTGCGTGGTGGGCAACAACCTTTGCAGGTGTAATGATTTTACTTACCGTGTTGGCGTTGAATATTCTTGCTGAAGGTTTAACTGACGCATTAGTTAATCCACGCTTAAAAGGTAGCAAAAAATCTGAAAGTAAATCAGACGAACGTTTATCTATCGACGTTCAAGAAGCGTTGGCAGAAGGTTTGGCTTTAAAACGCTACCTCTTACGCTTACACGATAAAGAAGTGATTCGCACTAACCGTATGCAACTTAACCCAAATGCGAAACCTATTTTACAAGTGAAAAACTTGTCAATCCGTTTTCCAAATCGTTATGGCGACATTCCGTTGGTAGATAATATCAGCTTTACCGTAAACGAAGGTGAAACAATGGGCTTAGTGGGTGAATCTGGTTGCGGTAAATCAATCACAGCGTTCTCTATTATGGGCTTACTACCTAAAACTGCAAAAATCACAGGTGAAATTCTCTTTACCGACCGCAGCGGCAAACAACATAGCTTGTTAAATTCAAGCAACCTTGCGGATTTACGCGGTACAGAAATTGCAATGATTTACCAAGACTCTTTGAGTGCATTAAACCCATCAATGCGTATCAAAGATCAAATGGCACAGCTTATCAAACGTGGTAGCAAACATACAGCGGAAAAATTATTGGAATGGGTGCATTTAGAACCAAGCAAAGTATTGAACCGCTATCCGCACGAATTATCAGGCGGACAACGCCAACGTGTGGTTATCGCAATGGCATTAACTCGTGAACCGAAATTGTTAATCGCTGATGAACCAACTACCGCATTAGACGTAACCGTTCAAGCGGAAGTGGTGAAACTCTTAAACGAATTGCGTGAAAAACTTGGCTTCGCAATGGTTTTCGTAAGCCACGACTTAGCCCTTGTAGCTCAACTTGCACACTCCATTACGGTAATGTATGCAGGTCAAGTGGTTGAAACTGCACCAACATCTTCCTTGTTGGCTCATCCAACCCACGAATATACACAAGGT
The DNA here is from genome assembly GCA_963545995.1 of uncultured Haemophilus sp. Taxonomy (GTDB): domain Bacteria; phylum Pseudomonadota; class Gammaproteobacteria; order Enterobacterales; family Pasteurellaceae; genus Haemophilus_A. The sequence continues at coordinate 45,728 of CAUUKJ010000018.1, read as the reverse complement.
TTATTAGGTTCTGTGCTTTCAACAGAAGTGCGTGCAAAACGCTTGTATCAAATTCCTGGTAGCGTACCATCACCGTATGATTTCGCGACAGGTGACCGTTTCGCAAGCCGTTCATTACGCCCAGAAGCTGATCCGAACCAAAAATTAGTCTTAACCCCAATTGAAGGCGATGCAAAACACTTGTGGGCTTCGCATTTAGCAGGCAACCCAACCCCTAAAGCCGAAAGTGAGGTATAAAATGAGCAGTATTAAAGTTATCAAAGAACAAAACATCATTGATTTAGAAAATATTGTGGTGCAATTCCCTTCACGTGACGGCTCGCTTTTTGGTCGTAAAAAATTCACGGCTGTGAATGATGTGACTTTAGGTATTAAAGCAGGGGAAACCATCGGTTTAGTAGGGGAGTCTGGTTGTGGAAAATCAACCCTTGCTAGCGTGATGATTGGTTTGTTAAAACCAACTTCAGGTACGGTAAAATTCAACGGCTTGCAAATGGAATACGGCAGTGCGGCAGCACGCAAACGCTTTGGGCGTCAAGTGTCGGTTATTTTCCAAGACCCAGCCACAGCGTTAAATCCACGTATGAAAGTGTTAGATATTTTGAAAGATCCGATGGATATTCACGATATTTTACAACCGCACGAACGCGAAAAACGCGTGTATGAATTGCTTTCTCGCGTTGGTTTACCTCGTTCAGCTGCACAGGTTGAGCCAACTCGTTTATCAGGTGGTCAAAAACAACGTGTGGCGATTGCTCGTGCGTTAGCATTGAATCCAAAACTGATTGTAGCGGATGAGCCTACTTCGGCATTAGACGTATCTGTTCGTGCTCAAGTACTTAATCTATTGGCAGACCTGAAACAAGAACTTAACCTTGCGATGGTGTTTATCTCGCACGATATTCAAACTGTCCGCCAAGTGTCTGACCGCATTGTGGTAATGTACGGTGGACAAATTATGGAAACAGGTACAACAGAGGAAATTTTCACAAATCCAACAATGGATTACACGAAAAAATTACTCGGCGTAGCACCATCGTTGTTGTAATTTTTCTTGTATTTACCTAAAAGATTTCAAGCGGTTAGATTTAATAGGAATTTTGCAAATTTCTTTAAAAATCTAACCGCTTGTTGTTTATATGCCGGCATAGTAGACAAAAATGATTGCTTGGTAATCCTTTTTATACTTAAAAACTGTACGAGAAACTACGCTTTTTCAACGGGAGCTTGTTTGTGCGATGCCATTTTTTGGCGAATTTCACGGCGTTGTTTTGAAAGTTCTGCGTTGCGGATCATATAGTCATCTACACGGTTTTCGTAGTCATCACGCATATTCGCAATGATGGCACGAATTTCTGCAACGCTCATAGAATCTGTAATGTATTGTGATAAGTTGTCGAGTAACAATACACGTTTTTGGTTGTCGCGGATTTTGCGATCGTTGTCCGCTGTTTCACGATGAAGTTTATTTTTTAAACGGTAAAGATGTACGTAATCTAACATATCTTGGAAAGATTGTTTTTGTGCGTCTGCCATAAAATATCCTCTTAAAAGAAAGAATGAAAGGTAATATAGCTAAATCCTAGACCTTTTATTGCCATTCGTCAAAAAATTTTCTACGTCTTTATGTGTTTGAGCAAATAAACGACGAATTTGCCACAAAGTAGGTAAGAAGGTTAGTCTGTTTTGAATAAAAAGTGATACAATCGCCACATTTATTTTTGATATTTTTACCGATTTTACCTCATTTAAGGAATATTTAATGCCTATTTCAACGCCTACTGTGGAAAGCCGAACGCACCGTGAATTTGCCGCTATCGATCTTGGGTCGAATAGTTTTCATATGATTGTGGCACGAATAGTCAATGGTTCAATTCAAGTGCTTTCTCGCTTAAAACGTCGTGTGCGTTTGGCGGATGGACTAGATGAAAATCGCATTTTAAATCAGGAAGCAATGGATAGAGGCATTGCGTGCTTGTCGCTTTTTGCGGATCGTCTCCAAGGTTTTTCGCCTGAAAATGTGAAAGTGGTTGGCACTTATACACTTCGCCGAGCATTAAATAATGAGGAATTTTTAAAACAAGCAAAAGTCGTTTTTCCGTTCCCAATTCAAATTATTTCGGGGCAAGATGAAGCTCGTTTAATCTATTCGGGCGTGAGCCACACCCAGCCAGAAAAAGGGCGTAAACTGGTGGTGGATATTGGTGGCGGCTCAACGGAGATGACGATTGGGGACGATTTTACGCCCGTGCGTGCAGAAAGTCGTCATATGGGCTGTGTGAGCTTTGCCAAGCGTTTTTTCCCACAAGGTAAATTAAGTGCTGAGCGTTTCCAAGCTGCTTATCAGCTTGCGATGGAAAAATTGGAAGATCTAGAAAGCGAATATCGTGAATTAGGCTGGAAGCACGTGTTAGGTTCATCGGGTACGATTAAAACCGTATCGAAAGTGCTGATGGCGAATGGTTTTCGTGATGGCTTAATTACGGAAAAACGCTTACAAAATATCATTGATGCCTGCTTACAATTTAAATCGCTAAAAGAGATTCAACTGAAAGGTTTAATTGAAGAACGAGCCGATGTTTTAGTGCCAGGTTTGGCGATTCTATTGGCGTTATTCCACACATTTAAAATCGATAATATGCGTTATTCTGATGGGGCGTTGCGTGAAGGTTTAATGTACAGTTTGGAAAAATATTTCCAGGTGGATGATATTCGTCAACGTACCGCTCAAGCATTAGCAATTCAATTTAATATCGATCAGGCTCAAGCTCATCGTGTTGAACAAGTGGCTTTATCACTTTTCGACCAAGTGAAAGGTTGGAAAAATCGTCAGCAAACAACGGAACTTCGTGAATTGCTTAAATGGGCAAGCCTGTTACACGAGATCGGGATTGTGATTAATCACAACAATGTGAACAAACATTCTGCTTATATTATCGCAAATGCAACGCTTGCAGGTTTTGATGGCGAGCAACAAGCCTTGTTGGCGACTTTAATGCGATTCCATCTGAAAGGTTTTAAAAAGAGCGATTTACGTAGTACAAGCCGCTACCAATACCGCGATATTCTCACGCTGTTACGATTATTCCGTTTGGCGGTGCTGTTCAATCGTTCCCGCCAAGCGAGCGTAATACCTGAGAAATTGAAACTTACCATTGATCAAAATGATTGGGTGTTGCAGTTTGAGGATGGTTATTTGACGCAGAACCCATTGGTGCAGGCAGATCTGCAAGATGAGCAAAAGCAGTTGGCGATGATTGATTTAGGGCTTTCTGTGTAATAAATAATACTTATCCTTAGCAAATTTGGTAGAACAGAAATGTAGGGGCAACTTGTTGCACATCTAGATCGTTGTTTCGGTGCATCAAGATGCATCCTACTATGAGTAAATAGTTGATAGAATGAGATAATTACAAAAAATTCGTAAAATTCCACCGCTTGAAGGTTGCAAGCGGTTTCTTTTTCGCTAGAATGAAAACACTTTATTTAAAAAGAGGCAAACACAATGACACAAGTTTACAATTTTAGTGCAGGCCCTGCGATGATGCCAAGAGCGGTATTGGAACAGGCCCAAAAAGAACTTTTGAACTGGCAAGGACAAGGTACTTCTGTAATGGAAGTGAGCCATCGCGGTAAATTATTTATGGAATTGATTACCCAAGCGGACAAAGATTTCCGTGAGTTATTTCATATTCCAGACAACTACAAAATCCTCTTTTTACAAGGCGGTGCGAGAGGTCAATTCGCAGCTATCCCGATGAATTTAATCAGCGAAAAAGGCAAAGCGCTTTATTTGAATAGCGGTCATTGGTCGAGTATGGCGGCAAAAGAAGCTCGTAATTTCTGTGAAATTGATGAAATCAATATTACTGAAACCGATGAAAATGGCGTGATTTCTGTTAATCGTACTGATTTCAGCGACATCGCAGACCAATACGATTACGTGCATTATTGCACCAACGAAACCATTTCAGGCGTGGAAATCAAAGAGATTCCAAATGTAGGCAATGCGGTGCTTGTTGCTGATATGTCTTCCAATATTCTTTCTAGCCAAATCGACATCAGCAAATTCGGGATTATCTATGCAGGGGCTCAGAAAAATTTAGGTCCAGCAGGGATTACTATTGTGATCGTGCGTGAAGATTTAATCGGCAAAGCACGCAAAGCAACGCCTTCTATCTGGAACTACGAAGTGCAAGCAAATGCAGATTCAATGATCAACACGCCGCCAACATTTGCGTGGTATTTATGCTCACTCGTGTTCAAACATTTATTAGCGGAAGGCGGTTTAAAAGAGGTGGAAAAACGCAATCTTGCAAAAGCAAAACGTTTATACGATTACCTCAACCGAAGTACGTTCTATCGTAACTACATTGCGGAGAAAAACCGTTCTGTGATGAATGTAACTTTTACCACGGATAATGATGAGTTAAATGCAAAATTTGTTGCAGAAGCGACCGCTTGTGGCTTACAAGCATTAAAAGGTCATAAAGTGCTGGGTGGTATGCGTGCCTCTACCTACAATGCAATGCCAATCGAAGGCGTTGATGCCTTAATTGCCTTTATGGATAAATTTGCGAAAGAAAACGCGTAATTCGCTTTCTTTCTTGATAAAACGCCCGTAGTGGCGTTTTATTTTACCTAACAACTAATAATAAGGACAAACAATGCAATACATCAATATCGCTAACGAAGGCGTGAAGTCGCTTTCGCCATACCAAGCAGGCAAACCCATTGAAGAGTTAGAACGTGAATTAGGCATTAGTAATATTATTAAACTGGCTTCTAACGAAAATCCGTTTGGCTTTCCTGAAAGTGCGAAACAGGCGATTACCAAACAACTTGACCAACTCATGCGTTACCCAGATGCCAATGGTTTTGAACTAAAAGCGGCTATTTCTAAGAAATTTGGTGTTAATCCAAATCAAATTACCTTAGGGAATGGTTCTAACGATCTACTTGAATTATTTGCTCACACTTTCGCCAGCGAACACGATGAGGTAATTTATTCGCAATATGCCTTTATTGTTTACCGGCTTGTGACTAAAGCAATTAACGCTGTGGCTCGTGAAATTCCAGCTAAAAACTGGGGGCACGATTTAGCCGCATTTGAAGCCGCGATTAACGACAAAACGAAGTTAATTTTTATCGCTAACCCAAATAACCCAACGGGCAATTTCTTAAAGGAAAGTGAGCTCGATGTGTTTTTGGCTAAAGTGCCAAGTCATATTATTGTGGTATTGGATGAGGCTTATACCGAATTTACCAAAGCTGATGAGCGGGTGGATTCGTTCGGTTTATTGCAAAAATATCCGAATTTAATTATTTCTCGCTCGCTTTCTAAAGCGTATGGTTTGGCGGGGTTGCGTATTGGTTATGCTGTTTCTAACCCAGAAGTTGCAGACTTATTAAACCGAGTGCGCCAGCCATTTAACTGTAATAGTCTTGCGTTGGCTTCAGCGGTGGCAGTAATGAATGATGATGCGTTTGTCGAAAAAGTGGCAGAAAATAACCGCTTGGAAATGCAACGCTATGAAGCGTTTTGCCAACAACACGGCTTAGAATATATTCCATCAAAAGGGAATTTTATTACCGTTGATTTCAAACAACCAGCCCAGCCGATTTACGAGGCATTATTGCGTGAAGGGGTAATCGTTCGCCCTATCGCGGGTTATGGTATGCCAAATCATTTGCGTATCAGTATCGGATTACCAGAAGAAAATGACCGCTTGTTTAAAGCGTTGGTAAAGGTGTTAGCGTTATAATAGAATTCTTATTACATCCGTGGGTAATAAATTACCCACGGTTAAGCATAAGCATACCCCGTTGGGGTATTAAAGGAATCAGCCTCCAAGGAGGCTGATTTTGTTTTATGCGTGGTTATTTAAGTTTCGCTTTAATTGCTTCTGCCACCAGTTCCGCTTCAGGGCCTAGAATCACTTGCAAACCATCGTTACCGATTTTTACATTACCTTTTGAACCTAAGGCTTTGAGTTTTGCTTCGTTGATGTTGTTGTGATCCACTAAGGTTAAACGCAAGCGAGTAATACAAGCGTCAACGGTTTTGAAGTTTTTATCGCCACCTAAGGCTTCTATAAATTGTACTGCACGTTGTTCACGAGATTGGTTTGCCGCTACAGGCTCTGCTTTTGCATCTTCAGTTGTCTCTTCTTCACGACCTAATGTTTTGAGGTTGAAGGCTTTAATCGCAAAGCGGAAAACAAAGTAGTAAATCACGAAGAAAACTAAACCTTGCACGATAAGCATATACCAGTGAACCGCTAATGGGTTGCCTGATGAAAGTACCATATCCACTAAGCCCGCACTAAAGCCGAAACCTGCGATCCAGTGCATTGTTGCGGCAATGAATACAGAAATACCCGTTAAGATAGCGTGGAGAACATAAAGCACAGGTGCAACGAACATAAATGAGAATTCAAGTGGTTCAGTGATACCTGTGAAGAAAGAAGCTAACGCACCAGCAAGCATAATGGAAGCCACTTTCGCTTTTTGGCTAGGTTTCGCACAGTGGTAAATGGCAAGTGCTGCACCTGGTAAGCCGAACATCATTACAGGGAAGAAGCCTGCTTGATACATACCTGTTACGCCCACTGTTGCTGTGCCTTCGGCTAAAGATTTCGCCCCGCCTAAGAAGGTTGGAATATCGTTAATGCCCGCTACGTCAAACCAGAACACAGAGTTCAAAGCGTGGTGTAAGCCAACAGGAATCAATAAGCGGTTGAAGAAGCCGTAAATACCCGCGCCCACTGCACCTAAATCTTTAATTGATTCACCAAATGCGACCAACGCATTGAAAATATGCGGCCAAACGTAAAGCAGAATGAATGAAACGCCCATCATCACGAAAGAAACCACAATCGGTACTAAGCGTTTACCGCTAAAGAATGAGAGGGCTTTTGGCAATTCCACTTGGTAGAAACGGTTGTAAAGTTCTGCAGAAATTACACCGATTAAAATCCCAATGAATTGGTTGTTGATTTTACCGAATGCCGCAGGCACTTGACTTGGGTCGATATGTTGTAATTGTGCAACGCTAGCTGGAGAAAGCAGGGTAGTCACCACATAGAAGCCTACCAAACCAGACAACGCTGCCGAGCCGTGTTTGTCTTTGGAAAGCCCGAAAGCCACCCCAATGGCAAACAACAAGCCCATATTATCAATGATTGCGGAGCCTGATTTAATCAAAAACGCCGCCAGTTGGCTATTTGCCCCCCAGCCTTCAGGGTCGAGCCAATAACCTACCCCCATCAAGACCGCTGCCGCTGGCAATGCCGCAACTGGCACCATCAAGGCTTGCCCGATTTTTTGAGCATAACTAAGAACACTCATAAGAAACTCCTTTTTTGATTTGAATGTATAGAAAGGATACAAGTATTGTCTTAAAAATAGCAATCTTTATCTCACAAAAGTGTGAAGTAGATCACTAAATTTATTAGTGTAAATGGTGCAACGCTCTAAAAGAGATTTGATTTTTTGAGAAAAGATACTTTCTTTTTTAAGAAAAATTAAGTTAAATCAAATTTTCTTACCCTTAAAGCGGTATAATCTGGCTTATTTTTTACAAATCATAAAGAAATTCTGTGATTTGCAAAAAATAAGTGAGATTGTACCGCTTATTTTAGGAGGATACTGTGATTTTCAAAGTTGTTCGGCTTTTACTCTCACTTGCGTTGCTTTTTGCAATGCTTTATCTCGGAAAATTGATTGCTTATCTTCTGCCAATTGGCATTTCAGACAGTATTTGGGGAATGTTGTTGCTTTTTGCTTGCCTTGTAATTGGCGTTATCAAGGTCGAATGGGTAACCCCAAGTGCTCGCCCATTAACGCGTTATATGACGCTTTTCTTCATTCCAATTTGTGCGGAAATTATTGAACACGTGGACGTATTATATGAACACGCTGTCTCTTTTTTATTAGCCAATATATTAAGCACAACGCTTTCGCTTGTGTTGATTGGCTTATTTGCACAACGTCTATTCCATAAATATAAATAGAGGCAGGTATGATTTATCTTTTCTCATTTTTAACCATTTTTGCCTTTTTAGCAGGGCAGCAAATCAGTAAAAAATTGCATTCGAGTATTCTAAATCCTTTTCTACTTGCCCTTATTATTGTGGTGGCGTTGCTTTATTTTGTGGATATTCCATATAAAGCCTACTATCAAGGTAACTTTCCGTTAAATAATTTACTTGGTGTGTCGGTTGTTGCTTTAGCATTGCCCTTCTATGAGCAATTGCCACAAATCCGTAAGAAATGGAAGCCGATTGTTGCGGTCTTGCTTTTTAGTACCTTTGTTGCGATGTTTACAGGCGTGTTGTTTGCGGTCATTCTTGGTGCTCATCAAGATATTCTAGCAACCATTATTCCAAAATCAGTTTCAACTCCAATTGCGATTGCAATTGCAGGGCAAATTGGTGGGAGCTCAGCGATTACCGCAGTAGGCGTGATGATTGCAGGTCTAATCGGTTCGGTTTTTGGCTTTTTGATTTTACATTGGCTTGGTGTACGAAATGTGAGAGCCATTGGCTTAACGATGGGGGCAGTTTCCCACGCACTTGGCACAGGGCGTTGTATGGAATATAGCGTAAAAACAGGGAGTTATAGCTCTATTGCATTAGTAGCTTGTGGTGTACTTTCTTCAGTTTTTGCACCGATTATGTATAAATTAGCAATGTGGCTTTTTTATTAAGCGAAAAGGGGCTAATGCCCCTTCTTTAATCGTGATATCCTTTCAACAAATTTTCCCAATCTGGCTCACTAAAATGAATGTTTAATCTACCTTGTTCTTTATGGAATGAGCGTAATAGGCGTTCGAGATTTTTCTGTTTCCACGTTTCATTTTGTTGGTCGATATAGCATTTATCGAAATCTATCAGCCAAAATTGACCGCTTGTATCAAGCAAAATGTTGTGAATGTTGAGATCGGTATGATGCACTTGATGATTGTGCAACTGGCGAATTAGTTTCCCGATTTGTATATATTGTGCCGAGCTTAATTTTTTGTTTTGTAGAATTTGACTAAGATCGCGGGTATTTTCGATTTTTTCGATCATAATGTCGGCACGATAAAAAAAAACACCTTTTTGAATTTGAATCGCAACAGGGCGAGGTACAGGCAAATGCCATGCGTGCATTTTTTCTAATAAGCTAAATTCTTGGAATGCCCGAGTTTTTTCAATACTTTGAAAAACATAGCGATCTTTTATGATTTTCCCAAACAAACCACCGCGGTGGTAATGTCTTAATACGAGGTTAATGCCTAATTCCGCTTGTGTATTTAAAAACCAAGTAATGCCTCGTCCTTTTGAGAAGCCAAGCAAACGGTCAGATTTTTCAAAATTTTTACAATTAAAGAGTTGTTCAATAAGCGATTGGCGGTTTGGCAAAACGAGATTTGCGTTAATGTGCGTATAAATCATAGGTAAAATCGAGTAATTAGAACAATTCCTTAGATTTTAGAGCTATTTTTTTTGATGTCAATTTGTTAAAATTTTGAGCCTTAAATTGAGAGGAAACCAAATGACAACGATCTCACCTATTTTAGGTCTTTCAGATGAAGCTCAGAAAGTGCGTAATGCACTGATTGCAAAAGGCATCGAAACCCCAACCGTTCCTTTAACACAAGATAAAGATAGCCGTCGTACGGAAATTCAAGCTCATTTACGTTCTGTATTGGAACTACTTGGCTTGGATTTAACCGACGATAGCCTTGAGGAAACGCCGCATCGTTTGGCGAAGATGTATGTGGACGAAATTTTCAGTGGGTTGGATTATGCCACTTTCCCGAAAATTACAAACATCGAAAACCGAATGAAGGTGAGCGAGATGGTGTTGGTGGGCGATATTACGTTAACCTCAACTTGTGAGCACCATTTTGTGACTATTGATGGTAAAGTGGCGGTGGCATATTACCCGAAAAAATGGGTAATTGGTTTATCGAAAATTAACCGTGTGGTGCAATTTTTTGCACAACGTCCGCAAGTGCAAGAGCGTTTTACAGAGCAAATTTTAACCGCCTTCCAAACGATCTTAGAAACCGATGATGTGGCGGTGTATGTAAAAGCAACCCATTTCTGTGTGAAATGTCGCGGTGTGAAAGATACCAACAGTTATACCGTTACATCAGCCTTTGGCGGTGCGTTCTTAGATGACCGTGATGTGCGTAAAGAATTTCTAACCTTAATCAATAAATAAGATGAAAATTGCATTAGGGATCGAATACGACGGTAGCCAATATTTTGGTTGGCAACGCCAAGAAAGTGTATTAAGTGTGCAGCAAAAGCTTGAAGAGGCTTTATCAGTTATTGCGAATTCGCCTATTGAGGTATTTTGTGCAGGGCGGACAGACTCGGGAGTGCACGGTACGGGACAGGTGGTGCATTTTGAAACGGATGTGCAACGGTCGTTAGAAAGTTGGTGCTTTGGTACGAACGCTCATTTGCCAGATGATATTTCGGTTAAATGGGCGGTGGAAGTGCCCGATGATTTCCACGCTCGTTTTAGTGCAACGGCTCGTCGTTATCGCTACATTATTTTTAGTCGTAAATTGCGTTCTGCGATTTTACCGCAGGGTGTATCGCATTATCATTGCGACTTAGATCACGAAAAAATGCACGAAGCGGGGCAGTTCTTATTGGGCGAAAATGATTTTTCCTCTTTCCGTGCCGCAAAATGCCAATCGCATACGCCTTGGCGAAATATTCATCACTTGAATATTTCTCGATTGGGCAATTACATTGTGGTCGATATTCAAGCAAACGCCTTTGTACATCATATGGTTCGCAATATTGTAGGTAGTTTGATTGAAGTAGGGAAAGGCACTCAGCCTGTTGAATGGATTAAGTGGTTACTAGAGCAAAAAGATCGTAAATTAGCCGCTCCAACGGCAAAAGCTGAAGGATTGTATCTCGTTGATGTACATTACCCAGAACATTTTGGTATTCCCAAAACGGCACTAGGCCCGTTATTTTTGCCTGAATAAAAAGAAAGCCAAATGAAAAATCATTTGGCTTTGTTGTTTATTTTATGGATTAAAGATTAGTATTCTTTTTTCTCTTTTAATTTAATGAGCTGTGCTTCTAATTTACGGGCTAACTCATTGATTGCATTATAAAGATCTTCGTGTTCGGCTTTAGCAACTAAATCACCTAATGGCGAACCAATAGTCGCATCTACTTCATAGCTGTTTGGCTGTTTAATAATAATGAAATGCGGGTTAATCAATTGGATTTGAAATTTATCAAATTTCGCTAAACGCTCCTCAATATGGGTACGGATTGCAGGGGTAACTTCCATTTGTTTGCTTGAGATATTGAGTGACATAACGTTTTCCTCTTCGTTGGTTTAGTTGTTCTTGATGGTTTTAAAATATGCCTTTTGCTCCAATCTTTCAAGAATAATTTTCCATAAAATCTCAGATTTGTGATCAACTTAACATTTTTTCTGGCTTTTTGGTTATAATTTAACTCAAAAGAAATGAAAGATATTGCTTATGACAGATAAAAAACAACTTCCGCCATTCCAGTGGCATTTTTTACACCCTAAATATTGGGGATTATGGATTGGTCTTGTCATTTTTAGATTAATTCTCGCCTTGCCTTATCCCGTTTTAGTGTTGTTGGGAAAAGGCTTAGGCAAACTATTTGCCAAACTGGGCTTCGGTAAACGTCGAATTCGCATTGCAAAACGTAATCTTGAACTCTGTTTTCCTGATTATACGCAAGAACAAATTGCCGAAATTTTGCAAAAGAACATTGAGTCAGTTGGAATGGCGATTATTGAAACGGGAATGGCTTGGTTCTGGTCAGATAAACGGATTCTTAAATGGTCTAAGGTTGAAGGAATTGAGCATTTAGAGAATGTGCCTGAAAAAACAGGTATTATTTTCGTTGGTGTGCATTTTCTGACATTGGAATTAGGGGCAAGAATCGTTGGATTACACCATCAAGGCATTGGCGTGTACCGCCCGAATGACAACCCTTTGCTTGATTGGATTCAGTTTAGAGGTCGTATTCGCTCGAATAAAGCGATGTTAAATCGCAATGACTTACGTGGAATGATTAAAGCATTAAGAGCGGGCGAAACAATTTGGTACGCTCCTGATCACGATTATGGACGCAAGAATAGTGTATTTGTACCATTTTTTGCGGTAAAAGAGGCGTGCACCACTGCAGGTAGCCGAATGCTTTTAAAATCAGCTCCGCAAGCAATTGTCGTACCCTTTACCCCGATGCGAAATGCCGATTTTTCAGGTTATACGGTAAAAATTAGCCCTGCTGTCGATTTCTCTGATTGTGCTGATGATATTCAAATGGCAACGAAAATGAATAAAGTGGTTGAAGGGGAAATCCTAAAAGCTACGGAACAATATATGTGGCTGCACCGTCGGTTTAAGACTAGACCGAATGAGAGTGATAAAAGTTTATATGACTAATCAAGCGGTTAGATTTTATGAAAGAATAGCAAAATGCGTGATTTAGAAGAGCTAAGTCACGCATTTTTGTTTAAGGGGCAGTAAAGAATTAGTGACGGAAATGGCGCATACCTGTTAGCACCATTGCCATACCGTGTTCATTAGCGGCATCAATCACTTCTTGGTCACGCATTGAGCCACCTGGGTGAATTACGCAAGTAATGCCCACTTTCGCCGCCGCATCAATGCCATCACGGAATGGGAAGAAAGCATCAGAAGCCATCACACAGCCTGCCACTTGCAAGCCTTCATCTTCCGCTTTAATGCCTGCGATTTTCGCAGAATACACGCGGCTCATTTGTCCTGCACCAATGCCGATGGTTTGTCCGTTTTTCGCATACACAATCGCATTAGATTTTACATATTTTGCTACTTTCCAGCAGAATAGGAGATCTTCTAGCTCTTCTTGTGTTGGCTGACGTTTAGAGACCACTTTCAAATCGTCTAATGAAACTGAACCTTGATCCGCTTCTTGCACCAACAAACCGCCATTTACGCGTTTGAAATCTAAACGTTTTTGCGGTTGGCTGAATTCGCCACAAGCTAAAACACGCACGTTTTTCTTCTTCGCTAACACCGCTTTCGCTTCTTCTGATACTGTTGGGGCGATGATCACTTCCACGAATTGACGATCTGCAATGGTTTGTGCGGTTACGCCATCTAATTCACGGTTGAATGCGATAATGCCACCAAAAGCTGAAGTTGGGTCAGTTTGATAAGCACGCTCATAGGCTTCTAAGATATTTTCGCCTAATGCCACGCCACACGGGTTAGCGTGTTTCACAATCACACAAGCAGGCTGCTCGAACTCTTTTACACATTCAAGTGCTGCATCGGTATCAGCGATGTTATTGTAAGAGAGGGCTTTGCCTTGTAGTTGAACGGCGGTGGAAACTGAAGCCTCTTTCACTTCATTTTCTACATAGAATGCCGCATTTTGGTGGGCATTTTCGCCATAACGCATCGTTTGTTTACGCACGAAATTGAGGTTTAAAGTTCGCGGGAATTGTCCGCAAACTTGGGTTAAATCCTCTTCCTCAGCCCCTTGATATGGCGGCACTTTTTGTCCGAAATAGTTGGCGATCATACTGTCGTATTGTGCTGTATGTTCAAAGGCTTTGATGGCAAGATTAAAACGTGTTGCCAACGTGAGGTTGTTTTCGTTTTGATCCATTTCCGCTAAAATCGCATCAAAATCGTTATTATTCACCACGATCGCCACATCTTTATGGTTTTTCGCCGCAGAACGCACCATAGTAGGTCCACCGATATCAATGTTTTCCACCGTATCTTCAAGGGTGCAATCAGGTTTTGCCACCGTTGCTGCGAATGGATAAAGGTTTACCACCACCATATCAATGCGTTCGATACCGTGTTGATTCATCACCGCATCATCTGTGCCGCGACGACCTAAAATCCCGCCGTGTACTTTCGGGTGTAGCGTTTTTACACGCCCGTCCATCATTTCAGGGAACCCTGTATAGTCTGACACTTCGGTTACAGGTAAGCCAGCTTCTGCCAACAGTTTTGCCGTGCCGCCTGTTGAGAGCAATTTCACACCACGAGCCACCAGCCCCTGTGCGAATTCGACAATACCTTTTTTATCAGATACACTTAATAATGCTTGTTGAATCGACATTTTGAGTTCCTTTATTGAATGAAAGTAAAATAAAACGGGCGAGATTATAACGCAAACGTTTGCTTTTTTCATTAACAAGCGGTCGATTTATCGAAATTTTTTACAAATGAAAATTTTAAGGAAAAGATATGCAAATTATTCATAATGCAGAGCAAGGCGAATTTGGTTATTTCGAAGATGAAGTAAAAATGGGCAAATTACGTTATCGTTATATTAAAGATGATGTGATCGATGTTTTTTCAACAAAAGTGGATGAAGCCTTTCAGGGCAAGGGAATTGCAGGTCAGCTTTATTTAGCTGTGATTGAATTTGCGAAAGAAAATCAGTTTAAAATTAAGCCAAGTTGTAGTTATATTGATGTCAAAATGCAGCGTAGCCACCCTGATCTGATTGCCTAAAATTCGGTTAAATACGCGGTTTGGTTCCCATTTATTCCAATTTGGCATAAAAAATTTAGCGAGGTGAATTGACATAGCATTCTAGACGTCTAAAATAGCCGAAGTATTTTAACAAGTGTGTGGAAAAATTATGATTGAGCTGAAAAATATCAGCAAACAGTTTGATGTAAAGGGTAAAAAAATAACTGCCCTTGATAATGTGAATCTTGAAGTCCCGCAAGGCACGATTTACGGTGTGATTGGTGCCTCGGGTGCAGGGAAAAGTACGCTGATTCGCTGTGTGAATTTATTAGAGCGTCCAACGATTGGGCAAGTGATTGTAGATGGGCAAGATTTAACCGCTTTATCAGATAAAGATCTGATTTTGGCTCGTCGCAATATTGCGATGATCTTCCAGCATTTTAATTTGCTTTCATCTCAAACGGTTTTTGAAAATATTGCGTTGCCGTTGCGTTTAAACCATACGCCAAAAGAGCAAGTTGAGAAAAAAGTAAATGAATTACTTGAATTGGTAGGCTTGACTGAACGTAAAGATGTGTATCCGAGCAATTTATCGGGCGGTCAGAAACAGCGTGTGGCCATTGCTCGTGCGTTGGCATCTAATCCGAAAGTGTTGCTTTGTGATGAAGCAACCAGTGCGTTAGATCCTGCAACTACGCAATCTATCTTGCAATTATTAAAAGACATCAATAAGCGTTTAGGCTTAACCATTTTATTGATTACCCACGAAATGGAAGTGGTAAAACGCATCTGTGATCGTGTTGCCGTGATTGATAAAGGGCAGTTAATTGAAACGGGTTCGGTAAGCGAAATTTTCTCTAATCCGAAAACGGAGCTGGCTCAAAAATTTATTCAATCGACTTTCCATATTGAGCTTCCACAAGAGTATATGGAGCAACTTTCATCAACGGCAACAGCAGAAAAATGTAAACCGATTATTAAATTTGAATTTACTGGGCGTTCGGTAGATGCTCCACTACTTTCTCACGCATCGAAAAAATTTGGTATTGATTTTAGTATTTTGATGTCGCAAATTGATTATGCAGGTGGGGTAAAATTCGGTTTTGTAATTGCAGAAGTGTCTGGTGAAAGCGATGCGATTGCTGAAGCAAGATTTTATTTAATTGATAATAATGTAAAAGTAGAGGTGCTAGGTTATGTGGAATGATTTTCTTAATGAACTTACTCCGCAGATGTGGCAGCTCGTCGCTTCATCAACGGTAGAAACTATTTATATGGGCTTTGTGGCGACATTGCTTTCTGTAGTCATTGGTTTGCCGATTGGCTTTTTTGCGTTCTTAACAGGCAAAGGGGAAATTTTAGAAAACCAACGTGCTCACCAAATTTTAGATGTGATCATCAATATTGGTCGTTCTGTGCCATTTATTATTTTGCTTATCGTGTTGTTGCCTTTTACGCGTTTAATCGTGGGGACAACATTAGGCACAACAGCGGCTATCGTGCCATTAAGTGTCTCAGCAATTCCATTTTTTGCACGCTTAACGGCAAATGCGTTGCTTGAAATTCCAGCAGGTTTAACGGAAGCGGCAAAATCAATGGGGGCAACGAATTGGCAGGTGGTGACTCGTTTCTATTTGCCGGAATCATTACCGATTTTAATTAATGGCATTACCTTAACGCTCGTTGCACTTATCGGTTATTCTGCAATGGCGGGGGCTGTTGGCGGTGGCGGTTTAGGTAACCTTGCTATCAGCTATGGTGAGCACCGTAATATGGTGTACGTGAAATGGATTGCAACTATTATTATTGTGGCAATTGTAATGGTTTCTCAAAAATTAGGCGATCATTTAGCGAAGAAATATGATCATCGCTAAGATCAACTTAGTTAAACGTAAACATAACATCTTTAGAGGTACTTTATGAACTTCAAAAAAATCTTAACTGTTGCAGTGGTTTCTGCTTTAGCATTGACCGCTTGTAATGAAGAAAAAAAAGCAGAATCTGCCCAAGCAACTCAACCTGCGGCAAAAATTAAAGTAGGTGTGATGTCTGGCCCTGAGCATACAGTAGCAGAAAAAGCAGCTCAAATTGCAAAAGAAAAATATGGTTTAGACGTAGAATTCGTTTTATTTAACGACTACGCATTACCAAATACCGCAGTGAGCAAAGGCGATTTGGATGCTAACGCATTCCAACATAAGCCTTACTTAGATAAAGATGCGGCTTCTAAAGGATTAGATAACTTAGAAATCGTGGGCAATACCTTTGTTTACCCATTAGCAGGTTATTCTAAAAAAATTAAGTCAATCAATGAGTTAGCAGATGGTGCAGTAGTGGCTGTTCCAAACGACCCAAGCAACCTTGCTCGTGCGTTAATTTTATTAGAAAAACAAGGCTTAATTAAACTAAAAGACAACACCAACTTATTCTCAACTGCGATTGATATTGTTGAAAATCCAAAACACTTAAAAATCCAAGAAGTGGATACTTCAGTGGCGGCGAAAGCATTAGATGACGTAGATTTAGCGGTAGTAAACAACACTTATGCTGGTCAAGTTGGTTTAAGTGCGAATGATGGCGTGTTTGTAGAAGATAAAGACTCACCATACGTAAACATCATTGTGGCTCGTAAAGACAATAAAGATAGCGACAATGTGAAAAACTTTGTCAAAGCCTACCAAACGGAAGAAGTGTTCCAAGAAGCACAAAAACACTTCAAAGATGGTGTAGTAAAAGGCTGGTAACTTTTATGTAGGGGCGTGTTGCACACGCCCTAAAATAACCTCCAACGTAAAAGGGCGTGTGCAACACGCCCCTACGTGAGGGCAACACAGTTGCTTAAATGGAGGTAATCACAAATACAAGCGGTGATATTTAAAGATCATTTGCAAATTGTTCTAAAAATATCACCGCTTATTTTTTATCTCAAAAGAGGATTTAACATGAAATTAACAAAATTATTAGGCGTAGCCCTTGTTTCTGCATTAGCATTAACAGGTTGTAAAGAAGATAAAGCAGCAGAAGCGGCACCACAAAAACCATTAAAAGTGGGCGTGATGACAGGTCCTGAAGCACAAATGACAGAAGTAGCTGTGAAAATTGCGAAAGAAAAATATGGTTTAGATGTGGAATTAGTGCAATTCACCGAATACACACAACCGAATGCCGCATTACACGCAAAAGATTTAGATGCGAATGCTTTCCAAACTGTGCCTTATTTAGAGCAAGAAAGTAAAGATCGTGGCTATAAAATGGCGGTAATTGGTAACACTTTATTATGGCCAATCGCAGCATATTCTAAAAAAATCAAAAACTTAGATGAGTTAAAAGATGGTGCAATCGTGGCAATTCCAAATAACCCGAGCAACACCGGTCGTGCGTTATTATTACTTCAAGCTCACGGTTTAATTAAGTTAAAAGATCCGAAAAACTTATTCTCAACAGAAAATGACATTATTGAGAACCCTAAACATATCCAAATCAAACAAGTGGATACGGTATTATTAACCCGTTCATTAGATGATGTGGATTTAGCGGTAATCAACAACACTTACGCAGGTCAGGCAGGCTTAAGCCCAGAAAAAGATGGCATTATCGTAGAATCTAAAGATTCACCTTATGTAAACTTAGTGGTAAGCCGCGAAGACAACAAAGACGATCCACGCTTACAAACTTTTGTGAAAGCCTTCCAAACCGAAGAAGTTTTCCAAGAAGCGTTAAAATTATTTAACGGTGGCGTGGTAAAAGGTTGGTAATTTAATATCCTTTGCCTTTGTAGGCTGATTTTCTAATTTAGCAATAGCATTTATAACAAGCGGTAATATTTTGGCATTTATTTGTAAATTATGCTAAAAATATTACCGCTTATTTTTTGAATAGAACAGCTCTAAGTGACTTTATGAAATACCGCAGAACTATCATTTCAGCCCTCATTTTTTCAACAACGGCGACATTAACATTTGCTGATACTTTTCGATGCACAATTAAATAGAATTGATGCAGTCCAACAACAACGTCAACAACAGTATCAACAAGATCAAGCAGATAGATTACAACCTCAATCAGATGTACGATTAGATACTACAAGTCAAGAAAAGCTAGCATTATCTAATCACGAATATCCTTGCTATCTTCAGCATCGATAATCTTCAAAATCAAGCGGGTGAAATTTTAGCAACCCAACAAACTGATTTAAATGCCCGACATATCAACAACCAAGCAGGGTGGATTGCCTCGCTTGCGAGCCGTTTAGCGATTAGAACGGAAACTGAATTAGAAAATCAGCAAGGACACATTGGGGCAAAAACAAATTTAAGTCTTAATACCCAAGGGATAAATAACCAACAAGGGCATATTATTGCAAATGATCTTAATGTAGCCACTCACGATCAAACGGTTAATAACCAAAAAGGCACGATATTGGCAAGCCGACAAGCGGTGTTGAATACAGGCGAAATTAACAGCCAACAAGGGATTATCCGTGCAAAAGATCTTATGATTGATACTCAAAAGCAGCATATCAATAATCAAGAAGGAGAAATTAGTGCAAAAGTAGCAACGATCACAGCTCAACGCATAGATAACCAATCAGGCGAAATAAATGCAAATCGTGCAGAGATTACCACTTCGCAACTCGATAATCGAGCAGGAAAAATCAACGCCGAGCAAATAACGCTTTCCTCACAACAAGTTGATAACCAAGCAGGTAAAATTAATGCAAGTGCGGTAACAATGGTGGCTAAACGAGTGAATAACCAAGCTGGGATTATCAAAGCAAATGATGCTGTTATCACAGCAGATACCCTCAACAACCGTGCTGTATCGGAAAATGGATCTTTGGTTTCTGCCAATAACCTCACCCTGAACCTTGCAGAGCTTGATAACCAAGGCACCAAAGCGAACGGGGAAGTGCCAACACAAGGTATACAGGCAAAACAATTTACCCTTAATGCGAAGCAATTAGCCAACCAACAAGGTGGCATTTACAGCAGTGAGAACGTTACGTTAAACGTGGCTGAGCGAGTGGATAACCAACAGGGCGAATTGTTGGCGTTAAATAAGATAGCTATTCAAAATCAAGATAAATTGATGTTGAACAACCAAGAAGGGATGATTCAAGGGCATCAGCAAGTGAATCTCGACTTAAAAGGTATTGAAGCAGAAGGCACGATTAAAACCGCAGGGGATTTATCGGTCAATCTTAAGGAGAGCTTTACCCTTAATAAAGCCTTTGAAGTGGGCAATAACCTGACGTTTAAAACAGAAGGCGATTTTGTGAATAACGCTGTGCAAGCGGTTGGAAATAGTGCCACATTTACCGCAGCTCATATTGCCAACCAAGCGAATGCCGAAATAAGTGGGGCGAATACCACCTTAAATGCACAGAGCATCACCAACCGAGGTTTAATTGATGGTGGAAAGGTGTTGCTCAACAGCAGCACCGTGACCAATATTGGCACAGGACGGATTTATGGTGACCATCTTGCTTTTAAAGGCAAGGTTGTTGAGAATTTGGCAGAAACCGTTGATGGCGAAACCAAAGCAGGCACGATTGCGGCAAGAGAGCGTTTGGATTTTGGGGTGGAGAAACTTAGCAACCAAGATCACGCCTTGATTTTATCATTAGGCGATATGGCTATCGGTGGCAGCTTAGATGAAAACGAGCGTGCAACAGGCAAGGCAGCATTCGTTGATAATGGTAGTGCAACGATTGAGGTGCTTGGAAATGGTTCTCTGCAGGTCTATTAAATCATGATAAATATCTTGAATTGGGTGTTGATACTAAAACAGAAGATGTAGAGGAAATTGCTTTAGAATCTAAACCTACGGAGCGTTATCGTGTAGGTGTTGATGGCTACTATAACTGGTCTGGTAGAAATGCTTGGTTTAGATTTTATGATACGAGTAAACCACCGCTTTTTGAAAAACAATTTTATGTTTGGAAATATAAAAGAACGACGAATACGCCTTATATTAAGACACAAGATAAAGCACAGTTAAATATTGGAGGCAATCTGCATCTTGAGGGGGATGATCTACATAACAAATATAGCCAAGTGGCTGTAGGCGGTACATTATTTGTAGGAGATCAGGCTTTCAATAGCCGTGAACAATTTTTAAATGCGACAAATGCGGTACTGCGAAATGAAGATATAGATAAAATTGTGACCGTGGATGAAAATGGTGAAGCTCAATTCTTAAAGCATTATAAAAGACATGGTCACAATGGGCATAAACACGAAAAAATATCCGATTTTAGTAGATCCTATAACACCAAGTCTTCTTTTAATACAGCAGATGTGATCATCGGAACACCACTTTCTACCCCTAATGTGAAAGTGGAAGATCGCCCATTGGTGAAAGACATCACGCTTGATACCCTGAGTATCAACACGACCAACAATGTGACAGATATTCGCCTGACGCCTGAAATTGATGCCCAAAGCCAAGACCAAGTGATTGGCTCAGGGCAAGTCTTTGGCAAGCTTGAAACGTCAATCGATAATTTCGACCCATCAAAAGTCAGCGAATTAAAAATGCCGTTGGTCAGAACCCATTTGGAAAACGTGCGTTTACCAGAAGCGAGCTTATATAAAATCAACCCTGATGCCCCTTCGGGCTTTGTGGTTGAAACCGACCCACGTTTTACCAATAAACGCCAATGGTTGAGTTCTGATTATATGTTCAACGCCTTGCGTTATAACCACGACAACGTGCATAAACGTTTGGGCGATGGTTTTTATGAACAGCGTTTAGTGAATGAACAGGTGCATCAGCTAACAGGTCGCCGTTTTATTGAAGGCTACCAGAATGACCTCGAGCAATATAAAGCTTTAATGAATAGCGGGGTAAAATACGCCAAAGCGTTAAATCTTTCGGTCGGCGTGGGGCTAACCGCAAAACAGATGTCGGAGCTGACCACCGATATGGTGTGGTTAGTGAATAAAGAAGTGACGTTGGCTGATGGGCGTAAAATCACCGCCCTTGTGCCGCAGGTTTACCTTGTAGCACGTGATAGCGATATTACCTCACACGGTGCGGTGATTTCCGCGAATCAAATTCAGGCTTAATGGGTAGTGGTGGAATTGGCTTTACAATTGGCTCGAAAAAAGAAAACGCGAATGAAGATAATACTCAAGAAAGTGCGGCTCGTAGTCAGGTTGGTAGTTTATCGGGTAATATGTGGATAAAAGCGAAAGAGCACTATCAACAAACAGGGAGTGTCGTGAGTTCGGTAAAAGGCGATGTTGATATTGATGCGAAAAGCGTTGATATTCGAGCGGCACGTTCGGACTATGAAAGCAACTACCGTTATGAAATGAAACAAAAAGGATTCACGATTGCTTTAACAGGGGCAGCGGTTTCAGCGATACAAGCGGTGAAATCGCCAGCAAATTCTGCAAAAGCGGTGGGAGAGAGTAAAAATAATCGCATTAATGCCCTTGCTGCAGCTAATGCAGGTTTTGATGGTTTGCGGGCTGTTGAAGCAGGGCTTGCATTAAAAGATGCTATTGCAGACGCAGGTTTGGCTCAAGGTGTCAGCTCTGGTGTAGGCGTATCGATTACTTACGGGCAACAAAAATCGGTATAAACGCAACATAGTGAGGGCAATATAGCCGAGAAAAGCCAAGTAAATGCAGGTGGAAAAGTGAACATTCGTGCAACAGGGGCAGGTAAAGATTCAACATTGACCATTGCAGGCTCAGATGTATCAGGGCAAGCAGGGACGCATTTAGAAGCGGAAGGTGATGTGAATATTTTAGCGGCAGATGAAAATCATCTTGAACGCAGTAAAAATAAATCCAGCGGCTTTAATGTGGGGGTTGCGATTCAATTTGGTAATGGTGTCAGTGCAGGGATTACTGCAGGGGGCAACGTGGCGAAAGGCTATGGCAATGGCGATAGACAAGCATGGGTAGCAAGCCAAGTGGGAAGTGCTGCAAGTAAAACTACCATAGAAAGCGGCAAAGATACCAATATTAAAGGTTCACAAGCACGAGGCAACCGCGTGGAAGTGAAAGCCGAAAATCTTCACATTGAAAGCTTGCAAGACACTGCACGTTATGAAGGCAAACAAGAAAGTGCTTCAGCCCAAGTGACGGTGGGCTATGGTTTTTCTGCGAGTGGCAGTTATAGCTGTTCTAAAGTGAAATTAAATTATGCGAGCGTGAAAACACAAGCAGGTATTTTTGCAGGCGATGAGGGTTATGATGTGGACGTGAAGAAACATACTGAGCTGACAGGCGGATTAGTCACTTCAAGCGATAAAGCGGAGGCAGAAGGAAGAAATCGCTTCAGTACGGGAACGTTAGCAGCGAGGGATGTTGAGAACCATGCTGATTATAAAGGCTCGGCGATTGGTTTAAATGGTTCTATCGCAGCAAACTTTAATCCGTCTTTAGGTGAAGAATATGGTATTCCACAAAGTAATAAGCAGGCGGTGAATGATAACGGAGATAAAATTTACCTTGATGCAGGTGGCAAAGAAACGTTAGAGGCGATGAGTAATGGAAAAGCCAATAGAGCTAAGGCAGAAAGTGGATTAGATTCCTTAACTGGTAGTCTTTCTTTTGGTTTCGGTTCTGATAAAGATAGCCAACACAGCCAAACAAAATCAGGCATTAATACAGCCAATATTCAAATTAGAGACGAACGACATCAATTTGAAAAAACGGGTAAAAGTGAAGAGGAAGTTTTGATGCAGGTTAACACAGATACAACCACAGAAAATGCAGGAAATCGTTCAGGAAAATTGGAGAACCGATTTAATAAAGATGAAGTATTAAAAGAGATCCAATTGCAAGTTAAGACAACGAAAAACTTCCTTGATGATGCTCAAGAAGCCAAAGATCGTGTTATCGATCATTACCAAGAACCGAAACGTAAGGCATTACGTCAAGCGATTACCGATTTTCATGAAGCTAAAATGGAAGATAAAGCGAAATACAAAGAGAAGGTAGATGAACTGATTAAAGAGATCTATGCTTTAGAGCATATCCGAACAGGACTAGACTTAACCACCGGCATTGTTGCAGGTGCACCAAAAGTCATGTCTGCTACAACGCTAATTTCGGTGATGGACACCGAAACAAGACGAGAATCGTTGTACAACTCTTTACTTGCTGCTCCAGTAGAGGATAGTAATGATGGAGGGAAATTGTATTAATGTAGGACATAATTCAGGTGCGTTTGATGGAATTAAACTAGGGGGTGTTCGAATGAATTACGATATTCTTTGTGGTAAGAGTAACGAGCGTTGTGAAACAGACGAGAATAACAATCTGAAGTTAAATGATAGAGGGCATATTGTATATCGAGGAGATAAAGAATCCAAGCATCCTAAAGTGTCTCTATTATTAGCAGATAGAGAAGAGTCAAAAAAATTATTTGGTGCCACAGGAGGTTTTCAGGCAATAAAAGGAGAAATGGCTGGAATTCCATATAAGCCAGGTTCTTTCTTTGATAGATTAACAGAAACTTATGCTGGTCAGCATGACTTAGTAGGAGGGCAATGGTTCTTTTATGATGATAAAGGGAATGGACAGCGAGGTTTAACAGATAAACAAACATTCTGGATTGATCGAGCGTCAGAGGCGGCAGTTGTAGGTGTTACACCAACAACAGTACCGCATGCTTTACCGTTAGAAGTCAGATTTTTACTTTTTGGAGTCAGATAATGAAATATTTATTTTTATTATTGAGTGCGGGTGTTATGAGTGGCTGTTTTGTGTATTCCGCGAAAAATGATTGTATTTACGGGCTAACTTCAACGCAGTGTTTTGGTGAAACTTATCCTCCAATAGCTCACTATCAAAAACCTTTTAGTTTGGGGAAAACTAATTCTGAAAAAAGAAAGAATGATGTTGAAACCTGTGGTGGTTTATTTGATAAAACAGGAATTAGATATGAAATTAAAGGAAGCAGAGATAAAAAAGGTATTATCATAATGTCAGTTGTTGATGCCTTTGAAAACTGCATGAAAGAAAAGGGATATATTTACCTTTCGAATAAGGAGTGCGGAAGAAAAAATTCGACTACAGATAAGGGAATATGTAATGAGTAGCTAGTTTTAAGCGGTCATATTTTTGTAAAATCTTGCAAGAAAATGACCGATTGTTTTGAGTAGATAATTTTAAACAAAGATCGAGGAAGTGTAGTTTATGTTAATGAGTTTTCGGAGCATCAAATGCTACAAGAGATCACGCACAAATAGCTAAAAAAATAGATGAATACAATGCATATCATAAGTCTGATGGGAAAAATGTGGCATTGCATAATGTTGCTCATAGCTTAGGTGTGTCAGGGAATAAAAATATGTTGAATTGGTCCGAGTATATGAAGCAAGAATATAAGAATACAGATATTGATTTTTTACATTTAGGTGGCTCATATCCTTCGGAGGAAATACATAAACAAGCTAGTCATTTATTTAGAAATGCAAAAACTAGATATCATGGAGCTCAAGGAGATTTTGTGTACGCAGGGTTATTAGGTGGGTTATTTATTTGGAATAATCCAAATGCAAAACAAATAAATGGATTGCCATTTAGTGATGCTCATTCAGAGGCTAATCAAAATATAAATAATCTGAAATATATTTATAAAAACAAGGAAAGTAATGACAAGTGGATAAAAACAGAAGAGATTATAAGAAAAGTTAATCCTTTTGATTTTGAAAGAAAATCTGAATTTTTCAATGAGGAGTGGCTTATGAAACATACAATAATTTTTTTGTTTTGTTTTGTTTTGTTTTGTTATATCTTCTTGCGTGCTTATTCCTTTATATTCTATACCAGATGATGCTAAATGGGTTAATAGAATGACTGGAGAAAATGTACCTATAGCAGTACTTGAGAAATGTGAAAAATATGCTCTATTTAGTGTTATAGGACGAAGTAGCTATTCTGACAGAGCTGATGATGAATATCTTTCTAATTTAGAAAAAATACGTCAAATAAAGGGAGGGTGTTTATATGAAAGAGGGTTTGTTTTTAAAGTAAAATTATTTAGTGTTTATTGTTCTAAACTAGAGGAGGTTTGTAAGGCATATTCTAAATATAGAAATTAGCTCTTTTAAATTAAGCGGTTGGATTTTTGCAAAGTCTTGTATGAATTTGACCGCTTGTTTTTAGCTTGTAAAAAATCATTCACTCCAACGAGGAATGCAAGCCTCGCTTAGTGCGTGGTTTTTTTATGGTATGATAGGCAAGCTTTCTCTTTCCTTATTTTTATCCATACTTCAAAACAAAACGTTGGGAAGGGGATGTTCAAAACCTTACCCTTACAAGCCGACAATCCAGTATAACTGTTCTTTTTAATGGTATTTCTTTAGTTGATTTTTCCACTTTTGTTCCATCAATATCTTTAGCATAGCCCTTCACATATCCATTATTTGCAGCAACTTTAGCTTGAATTTTAAGTTTCTCATCAGGCTTGATAAATTCAGACTGTTTACTTTTATATTCATGGTATGTTTCGCTTACGTTGATCCCTTCCATTCGTTGGAATATTTCACTTTCAGCATCAGCTAAATCATCAGGATTGGGAGCTTTAATTACTAATTCTAATTTATGTAAACTTGGGATGCTAAAAATAGTATCTAAAGCCTCACTATCAGGTAATACAGTCACCTCTATAGACTCGTACTCTAATTCAATTTTAATTCTCATAAATAATGAATCAAACATCTTCTTAAGAAGATTCGGAGAAAGATTATCATATTTACCTTTTTGATTTCTTGAATGACTTACATAAAATAATTTATGTGCATATCCTTTTGATTTTGGATAGAAAATATAAGGGAAATAAGCACCATTTGGCTTCAAATCTTGTGGTAATTCTGGTTGAAGACCATCTTCCAAAAATTTACCAGCTTTAACATTAACCCAATTTCGATCTTGTTCTATTTCTGAAAATTTAATAATTTCCCCAACAATACCTTTTGTCCAATCCTTAGAATTTAATGGTTGAGCAGAAGATAACATTAAGCAGTCATTACCTCTAACCTTAATATATCGGCGTTCTTTAGCCATTTTCTTAAATAATTCAATATATCCTTCAGGAGTATGTGGTTGAGTAACAATATTTAATCCTGAAATTTCAATTTTTCTGATTGTATTCATAAGGCCTCTAAATTTAATTATGGATACAAAAACAGCCTCAATCGAGGCTGTTATGCTATTTATCTTATGATTTAGAATGGAATATCATCATCAAAATTATCCATTGGCGGTTCAGCTTGAGCTGGTTTTGCCGCGGTTTGTGAATAGTTGTTATTGTAGCCATTGCTTTGGTTGTAGTTTTGTGGCGCTGGAGCTTGGTTCCAGTTGCCGCCTTGGTTGGTTGGTTGGCTCCAACCGCCGTTGTTACCACCAAAATCTCCACCTTGATTGCGGCTGTCTAACATTTGTAGTACATCGCCTTGAATTTCAGTGGTGTAACGATCTTGACCGTTTTGGTCTTGCCATTTACGGGTGCGTAAACGACCTTCTACATACACTTTAGAGCCTTTACGTAAGTATTGACCTGCCACTTCTGCTTGACGACGGTAGAATACAATACGGTGCCATTCCGTTACTTCACGGCGTTCGCCTGTGTTTTTATCTGTCCAGCTTTCGCTTGTTGCAACGCTGATATTTGCCACTGCTTCGCCGTTTGGCATTGTACGCATTTCAGGATCGTTTCCTAAATTACCGACGATAATTACTTTATTTACTCCAGCCATAAAATCCTCTTAGCTTGATTTGAATTGCAAAATTGTGTGTCATTTTAACCGCTTTCAGCCAAAAAAGCTAGAATAAACTGATATTTTGTACAGCGTTCTTTTTGTTGTATAATGTGAAAAAATTCCCATCGCACATCTATTGAGGGATAGAATGAAACAAATCGATATTCGTGGGGCGAGAACCCATAATCTGAAAAACATTAATCTGATTTTACCGCGTGATAAATTTATCGTAATTACAGGCTTGTCTGGCTCGGGCAAGTCTTCTTTGGCGTTTGATACGCTGTATGCGGAAGGGCAGCGTCGCTATGTGGAAAGCCTTTCTGCTTATGCTCGTCAGTTCTTATCGCTAATGGAAAAGCCTGATGTCGATCATATTGAAGGACTTTCGCCTGCAATTTCCATTGAACAAAAATCGACTTCTCACAACCCGCGTTCAACGGTGGGAACGGTGACGGAAATTCACGACTATTTGCGTTTATTATTTGCTCGCGTGGGCGAACCTCGTTGCCCTGATCACGATATTCCGCTAACAGCTCAAACGATTTCACAAATGGTTGACCGCGTGCTGGAAGAGCCTGAAGGCAAGCGTTTGATGCTGCTAGCCCCTGTGGTGAAAGATCGCAAAGGCGAACACGTAAAATTATTGGAAAATTTGACCGCTAACGGTTACATTCGAGCCAGAATTGACGGGGAAATTTGCGATTTATCAGATCCACCAAAGTTAGAGTTGCAGAAAAAACATACGATTGAAGTGGTGGTTGACCGTTTTAAAGTGCGGGAAGATATTAAAACGCGTTTGGCAGAATCGTTTGAAACGGCATTAGATTTATCGGGTTCAACCGCAGTGATTTCCGATATGGACGATCCAACGGCGGAAGAGTTAGTTTTCTCTTCTTCGTTTGCGTGTCCGCATTGTGGCTATTCGTTGCACGAATTAGAGCCGCGTTTGTTCTCGTTCAATAACCCTGCTGGGGCGTGTCCAACCTGTGATGGCTTGGGTGTAGAGCAGTTTTTCGACCCTAATAAAGTGGTGCAAAACCCTGATGTTTCGCTTGCAAGCGGTGCAATTAAGGGCTGGGATCGCCGAAGTTTCTACTATTTCGGCTTGTTGAAATCGGTGGCAGAGCATTACGGTTTTGATATTGATACGCCATTTGGGCAGCTAAGTAAGAAAATTCAGGACATCATTCTAAATGGCTCGAAAGAAGAAATTGAGTTTGTTTATGTGAATGATCGTGGCGATAAAGTGAAACGCAAACACGCTTTTGAAGGTGTGTTAAACAATATGGCTCGCCGTTATAAAGAAACGGAATCTAATGCGGTGCGTGAAGAGTTGGCGAAATATATCAATAATCGCCCGTGTTTGGATTGTGGCGGTTCGCGTTTGCGTCGTGAAACTCGTTATGTCTTCTTAGATAAAACCAATTTGCCGATGGTGTCGGAAAAATCTATCGGCGAGGCGTTAGACTTTTTTGAACATCTTGAGCTTTCAGGGCAACGAGCTAAGATTGCAGAAAAGATCCTTAAAGAAATTCGTGAGCGTTTGCAATTTTTGGTAAACGTGGGGTTGAATTATCTTTCGCTTTCCCGTTCGGCAGAAACGCTTTCAGGTGGTGAGGCTCAGCGTATCCGTTTGGCAAGCCAAATTGGGGCAGGTTTGGTTGGCGTGATGTATGTGCTTGATGAACCGTCCATCGGTTTGCACCAACGTGATAATGAACGCCTATTAAATACGCTGATTCATTTACGTAATTTGGGTAATACGGTGATTGTGGTAGAGCACGATGAAGACGCTATTCGTGCGGCAGATCATATCGTGGATATTGGTCCTGGTGCGGGTGTGCACGGGGGGAATGTCATTGCTCAAGGTACGGCTGAAGAGATTATGAAGATTGAAGAATCGCTGACAGGGCAATTCTTATCAGGCAAACAAAAAATTGAAATTCCAACGCAACGAGTGGCTTATGATGAGAGCCGTGTGCTGACCTTAAAAGGAGCACGAGGCAATAACCTCAAAAACGTGCAGTTGGATATTCCTGTTGGCTTGTTTACTTGTATTACAGGCGTTTCAGGCTCAGGAAAATCAACGCTGATTAGCGACACCTTATTCCCGCTCGCTCAAAATGCGTTAAATCGTGCAGAAAGAACCGATGTGGCACCTTATGATAGTATTGATGGCTTGGCTCATTTTGATAAAGTGATTGATATTGACCAAAGCCCAATCGGGCGAACTCCGCGTTCAAACCCTGCCACTTATACGGGGCTTTTCACGCCAATTCGTGAGTTGTTTGCAGGCACACAAGAAGCTCGTGCACGTGGGTATAATGTAGGGCGTTTTAGTTTTAATGTGCGTGGCGGACGTTGCGAGGCTTGTCAAGGCGATGGTGTGATTAAAGTCGAAATGCACTTCTTGCCAGATGTGTATGTGCCGTGTGACCATTGTAAAGGTAAACGCTATAACCGTGAAACACTTGAAATTCGCTATAAAGGCAAAACCATTCATCAAGTGTTGGATATGACGGTGGAAGAGGCTCGTGAATTTTTCGATGCGATTCCTGCTATTGCTCGTAAATTGCAAACCTTAATGGATGTGGGGCTTTCTTATATTCGCTTAGGGCAATCTTCCACCACGCTTTCAGGCGGTGAGGCTCAGCGAGTAAAATTGGCGACCGAATTATCCAAACGTGATACGGGTAAAACGCTGTATATTTTAGATGAACCAACCACAGGGTTGCATTTTGCGGACATTAAACAATTACTTTCTGTACTGCATAAATTACGTGATCAAGGCAATACGATTGTGGTGATCGAACACAATTTAGATGTGATTAAAACCGCAGACTGGATTGTAGATCTTGGTCCAGAAGGTGGTTCAGGTGGCGGACAAATTATTGCCACAGGGACGCCAGAAGAGGTGGCTGAACATAAACAATCCCACACGGCAAGATTTTTAAAAGAGATTTTGGCGAAGGGGTAATATAAAAATCCCTATTGACGATTATTTATCAATAGGGATTTTTCTTATCAGTATAGTAGACAAAATTATTGCTAATGTTTATTTCTCAGGAATGTTATCAACTCTTTTTATTTAAAAAATCTTTTATAAACATAGACTTACGTTTTTTAGTTAAACCATTATGATTATTTAAATTACGCTTAAAATGTTCTTTAAGCCGAAAAGTATGATGCGGTTAAATTTTCTGGATTTTTTGTAAAATTGGAAAATTTAACCGTTTTTGATTTTATAGGGAGGTATAAATGGTAAATATACTTTATCATATCAAAATTTATGAATAACCAGCGGGAGCACCTATATGCCTCACATCAAAATAACCCAAACACTCAAAACAGATCTTCTAATTGTCGGCGGTGGCATTGCAGGCTTAAGTTGCTCAGTTGAGGCACATAAAAAGGGCATCAACCACATTCTTATTACCAAAACTAAACTCGGCTCAGGCGCGAGTTTCTTCCCGCTAAAGGCTACGTTGGGTATTCAAGTCACTGGTGACGAAAATGATAAAGCTCTCTTCAAAGAAGATATTGAGCGTGTTGCACAGGGAATGAATAACCCTGAAATTGTGAAAGCCTATATTGAAGATTCGCCACGGGCGGTTTCATTGTTAAACGAAATTGGCTTTCAAGCGTGGAAACGCAACGACAACCGCCCAGCGTGCTTTGCTCGATACCCACGCCCGATTTACTTGATTAACCAATGGCAAGACGCAGCTAAAAAAGCAAAAGAGATTATTGCCAATCAAACAACGACTAGCTTGTTTGAAGATGCAAGCCTTGTGCATATTGCCGTCGAAAACAACCGTGTTATAGGGGCGGTTTTTGCTCATAAAGTTGAGCAAAAAATAGAGTATATATTCGTGCAAACGCCTGCAATTATTCTTGCCAGTGGTGGTATTGCAGGGCTATACAAAGATAATCTTTACCCAGCTGACGTGTTAGGTTCTAGTCATTATCTTGCCTTGCAAGCTGGAGCAAAACTGACGAATTTAGAATACATTCAGTTTATTCCTGCTTTTATTGAGCCAAAATACAAGGTACTGTTTGGCGAGCATACCCTGAAATATTGCACAGCAGTAACTGACAAACAAGGTCATTCGCTTTTCCCCGAATTATCGGCTGAAGCATTTCAGCAAATGGTTGCCGAACGCAGTTCCTATGCTCCCTTCTCGGTTGATTTCCCGTGTGTGAAATTTGATTTACGCATTATGCAATATTTAATTGAGCACCCCGAGGAACAAGGCGTTTATTTGCATTATTCGCCTGAGCTTTATCAAGACCAAACCGAATTCTACCGTGTTTATCTGGATTGGCTCAAAGCAGATGCGGGTATTGATTTATTGAAAGATAAAGTTGCTATCGCCCCTTTTGCTCACAGCTGCAATGGAGGGATTGAAATCGACACTGATGCACAAAGCTACGTGAAAGGCTTATTTGCAGTGGGCGAAGTCTCTTCATGCATTGAGGGAGCAAACCGTTTGGGCGGCAATTCAGTGGGAGGGAGTTTGGTCTTCTCTAAACGAGCCATTGCGAAAATTCAGCAAAATTTAACCGCTTGTGTGCCTTCAAAAATGGACGAACAAGCGGTAGAAAATGCCATAAAAAATGTAGAAAGGGTATTGAATAGCTTGCAAAACATCAACGCAGATTCAGATTTAACTGCCTCTCAAGTATTAAGCGAAACCCGTTTAGCAATGAGCAAATACGCCAATGTTTACCGCACCGAGGAAAATCTTTACAAATTACGTGAAAAATTAAACCGCTTGGAACGGGATTTCAACCCAATTGCTTATGCTGATTTTCAAGGCATTGAAATTTATTATGCCCTTAAAACAGCACAGTTGATCGTCAATGCAATGCTTGCCAGAAAAGAGAGTAGAGGGGCACATTATCGAGCAGATTATCCTAAAATTTGACCGCTTTTACTTTTCTTATGTTCTCCAATTTCTAAAAAATGAGACTTAGATCACACTTTTAAAAATCCACTTCAAAAATGTATTTAAAATGGAGTTTTATTTTCATATAATACGGAAGGTAAAAAATTTTAGGCATTCCTTATCCAAATGGTACTTATCTCAAGGAGCTTTATATGTCGAAATTATCTCATCAAGAAGTGCTTTCTCAAATTCAATACGGTCTTATTTCCTCTTGTCAACCTGTGGACGATGGTCCGATGGATAAACCTGAAATCGTGGCAGCGATGGCTCAAGCCTCTGTGATTGGTGGAGCTTCTGGCTTACGCATTGAGGGCGTGGATAATCTTAAAGCGACGCGTCCTGTGGTAAATATTCCTATTATCGGGATTGTAAAACGTGATTTGCCTGATAGTCCTGTGCGTATTACCCCATTCTTGCAAGACATTGAAGATTTAGCCAAAGCAGGGGCGGATATTATTGCCGTGGATGGAACAAATCGTCCTCGTCCTGTGGATATTGAAAGTGCCGTGAAGAAAATTCACGAAGTGGGATGTTTGGCAATGGCGGACTGCTCAAATTTAGAAGAAGGGTTATATTGCAAACAACTCGGTTTTGATATTGTGGGCAGCACAATGTCTGGCTACACAGGCGGAGAAGTGCCTGTAGAACCTGATTATCAGTTAGTGCGTGATTTAAAATCAGCAGGCTGTTTTGTGATGGCGGAAGGTCGTTACAACACCCCAGAATTAGCGAAAGTAGCGATTGAAATCGGTGCCGATTGCGTTACCGTTGGTTCAGCATTAACTCGTTTAGAACATATTGTGAGCTGGTTTGCGAATTCGGTGAAATCTGCGAAAGCGTAAACAGTGTAGGGTGCAACTTGTTGCACCATATTGATTTTATTGATTTTTTAATGGTGCAACAAGTTGCACCCTACGATAAAGGAGCAGTTATGCGTTGTTTAGCGTTAGATATTGGCGGTACGAAAATTGCGGCTGCCCTCGTAAAAAATGGTGTGATTGAGCAACGTCAACAAATTCATACGCCCCGTGAGAATGTGGTGGAGGGTATGCACCAATCGCTTGCGAAATTGTTAGCCGATTATGCAGGCGAGTTTGATTATGTGGCGGTTGCCTCAACGGGCATTATTAAAAATGGCGTATTGACCGCATTAAACCCGAAAAATCTCGGTGGTTTGGCAGAATTTCCGCTCAAAGAGAGTATTGCAAAACATACCGATAAACCCATTGGCTTATTAAATGATGGACAAGCAGCGACTTATGCCGAATATCAATTGCAAAATCCTGAAAACGTACCAAATTTTGCCTTTATTACCGTATCTACAGGCGTAGGCGGTGGCATTGTGCTTAACCAAGAATTGCAAACAGGCTTGAATGGCATTGCGGGGCATATTGGTCATACGCTTGCTGATCCGAATGGTCCTGTTTGCGGTTGTGGTAGACGCGGTTGTGTGGAAGCGATTGCGGCAGGGCGTGCGATTGAAGCGGTATCTTCACAATGGGAAAATCCTTGTGATCCAAGAGAAGTGTTTGAACGTTTTAGAAAACAAGATCCGCAAGCGGTGGAATTAGTAGAACGTTCTGCAAAAGCGATTGCGAATTTGGTGGCGGATTTAGTTATCGGGTTAGATATTCAAAAAATCGTGATTGGCGGTAGCGTTGGTTTGGCAGAAGGCTATTTGCCTTTAGTCGAACATTTCTTGCAAGAGATTCCAGCCGTATATCGTTGTGAATTAGAAGCCGCAAAATTTGGGCAAGATGCAGGGCTTATGGGGGCCGCATATTGGGTGAAAGATGTGTTACTTTCACGCTAATCGAAGACCACAGCTTATTTAGACGGAGAGAAAACTATGACAAAAACATCAAGTGTATTGAGCACCATTAGTTCGCTCTATCACAGTTTAACAAAATCAGAGAAGAAAATTGCCGATACAATTTTGCTTTCGCCTGATTTGGTGGTGCAAAGTCCGCTTTCTGAAATTGCTAAACATTTGGAAGTGGGCGAAGCAACTTTAGTGCGTTTTTGTCGAACCGTTGGATTTAAAGGATTTAGCGATTTTAAATTGGAGTTATCCATCGAGTTAGCGACAAAAGAGAGCCAAGACGAGATGATGCTCGACACCGACATTCTGGCTAGCGATGATACGTTTATGATCGCCCAAAAATTGCAAGCATCCATTACGAATGTGGTGACTGAAACCATCAATTTATTAGATTTAAAACAGCTGGATAAAGTGGTGGCGGAAATTAGAAAAGCAGGTCGCGTGTTTATTTTTGGTGCAGGTTCTTCAGGTGTGACGGCAGAAGATGCGAAAAACAAATTTATGCGAATTGGTGTTCCTGTTGATGCCACAGGTAATAACCATTTTATGTATATGCAGGCAGCTCTTTTAAAAGAAGGCGATATGGCAATTGGGATCAGCCATTCGGGTTATTCGCAAGAGACTGCACACGCCCTCAAAATTGCTCAACAAAATGGAGCAACGACAGTGGCGATCACACACAGTTTGCGTTCGCCTGTTACCGAAAATGCGGATTATGTGTTGGTGAACGGGAATAAGCAAGGCAAGTTGCAAGGCGATTCAATTCGAACCAAAATCGCTCAACTTTTCGTATTAGATTTAATTTATGCTTTATTGGTGCAAAGTGAAGAAGAACAAGCTGCCAAGATTAAGCAAAAAACCCTTAATGTTATTTTAGAACAACGTATCAAATAGGAGAAATTTATGCGTGATTTAAAAGGTATTTTCAGTGCATTATTAGTGTCATTCAACGAAGATGGCTCAATCAATGAAAAAGGTTTACGTCAAATTATCCGCCACAACATCGACAAAATGAAAGTCGATGGTTTATATGTGGGCGGTTCAACTGGCGAAAACTTTATGCTTTCGACCGAAGAGAAAAAAGAAATTTTCCGCATTGCGAAAGATGAAGCGAAAGATCAAATTGCGTTAATTGCCCAAGTGGGTAGCGTAAACTTAAAAGAAGCGGTGGAATTAGGTAAATATGCGACAGAATTAGGCTACGATAGCTTATCTGCTGTAACACCTTTCTACTACAAATTCAGCTTCCCAGAAATCAAACACTACTACGACACCATCATTGCAGAAACCGGCAATAATATGATCGTATACTCCATCCCATTCTTAACTGGCGTAAATATGGGGATCGAACAATTTGGCGAACTTTACAAAAATCCAAAAGTACTTGGCGTGAAATTCACCGCAGGCGATTTCTATCTTTTAGAACGCTTGAAAAAAGCGTATCCAAACCACCTAATCTGGGCTGGTTTTGATGAAATGATGTTACCAGCTGCATCATTAGGTGTGGATGGTGCAATCGGTTCAACTTTCAACGTAAACGGTGTGCGTGCTCGTCAAATCTTTGAATTAACCAAAGCAGGCAAATTAAAAGAAGCGTTAGAAATCCAACACGTGACCAACGATTTAATCGAAGGTATTTTAGCGAACGGTTTATATTTAACCATCAAAGAATTGCTTAAACTTGAAGGTGTGGATGCTGGCTATTGCCGTGAGCCAATGACTGCAAAAGCGACTGAAGCACAATTAGCGAAAGCAAAAGAATTGAAAGCGAAATTTTTATAAAAATTGATCGCTTGTGATTAAAACTCTCTCCCCTTGAGGGAGAGAGACAGATAAAAATTGCGTAAGGCAATTTTTATCAGAGAGAGGGGGATTACGATATAAATTGGGTAAAAGAGCGGTTAAAAATAACCGCTTACCCCTCTCCCGAATTTCAATTCTGAACGAATTGAAATTGTCCCTCTCCCTCAAGGGGCGAGGGCGGCACTTTACTTACCACTGGAGGGTATATGCGTTTTATTCCTTTACAAACAGAACAGCAAGTGAGCCGTTGGGCAGCACAGCATATTGTTAATCGCATTAAAGATTTCCAACCGACTGCCGAGCGACCTTTCGTATTGGGTTTACCCACTGGTGGTACACCTTTAAAAACTTATCAAGAACTTATCCGACTTTATCAAGCAGGCGAAGTGAGCTTTAAACACGTAGTTACTTTCAATATGGACGAATACGTGGGCTTGCCTGTGGAACACCCTGAAAGCTATCACAGCTTTATGTATAACAATTTCTTTAACCATATCGACATTCTGCCTGAGAACATCAATATCCTAAACGGTAATACCGACGACCATAATGCAGAATGCCGTCGTTATGAAGAAAAAATCAGATCTTACGGCAAAATTAATCTCTTTATGGGCGGAGTGGGCGTTGATGGGCATATTGCTTTTAATGAGCCTGCTTCTTCACTCAGTTCTCGCACACGTATCAAAACCTTAACCCAAGATACGTTGATCGCTAACTCTCGTTTCTTTGATAACGATGTCAACAAAGTGCCAAAATATGCGTTAACTATTGGTGTTGGCACATTATTAGATGCTGAAGAAGTGATGATTTTAGCGACAGGACATCAAAAAGCTTTAGCGGTACAAGCAGCGGTGGAAGGTAGTGTGAACCATTTATGGACGGTAAGTGCGTTACAAATGCACCGTCATTTCTTGTTAGTGTGTGATGAACCTGCACAACAAGAACTTAAAGTCAAAACCGTGAAATATTTTACAGAATTAGAAGGAGCGGTTGCAGGCACTTATTATGGGGATAAATAAACCATAACTGCCACTTGCAAGCGGTCGTTTTTCTAAAAAAATTGGGAAGGTATATCAGATGAAATATGCATTAACAAACTGTGTGATCTACACAAAATATGAGGTGTTACGCGATTATGCGGTCATCATTGAAGGGGAACATATCAAAGATGTTGTGCCTCAAAATGAATTAGAAGCAGGAATTCAAACCATTGATTTACAAGGCAATAATTTAACTGCAGGTTTTATTGATCTACAATTAAATGGTTGTGGCGGTGTGATGTTTAATGACCAAACCACCGTGGAAACGCTTGAAATTATGCAAGCGACCAACTTGAAATCAGGCTGTACTAGTTTTCTTCCAACCTTTATTACTGCACCTGACGAAGGCATTAAAGCAGCGGTTGGTGTAATGCGTGAATATCTCAACAAGCATAAAAACCAAGCACTCGGGTTACATATTGAAGGCCCGTATATCAGCGTAGAGAAAAAAGGGGTGCATCGTCCAGAATATATCCGTGAAATTTCGCCAGAAATGAAAGATTTCTTATGTGAAAATGGTGATGTGATTACCAAAATTACCATTGCGGCAGAAAACCCAACCGTAAACTATATTCCTGATTTCAAAAAAGCAGGGATTATTGTGTCTATCGGTCACTCAAATGCAACTTATGAAGTCGCCAAAGCTGCATTCCATAAAGGTGCAACTTTTGCTACTCACTTACATAATGCGATGTCGCCAATCAGCTCTGGTCGTGCAATGGGCGTTGTTGGGGCAGTGTTAGATAGTGATGTTTACGCAGGCATTATCGTGGATGGCGTTCACGTGAATTATGGTAATGTTCGCATTGATAAAAAAGCCAAAGGCGATAAACTTTGTATCGTAACCGATTCACTGGCTGCGGTGGGGGCAGGTCCTGAATTAGAAAGTTTTACCTTTGTGGGTAAAACTATTTATGTGAAAAATGGACGTTGCTTTGATGGCAATGGCACTATCGCAGGGGCTTCAATTACGATGATGGAATCGATCCAAAATGCGGTAGAATATGTTGAAATTCCGCTTGCTGAAGCGATTCGAATGAGTAATCTTTATCCTGCTCGTGCTATTGGTGTAGATGATCGCTTAGGTTCAGTTGAAAAAGGTAAAATCGCAAATCTTGCAGTGTTTACCCCAGATTACCGTGTGATCGGCACTGTCGTAAATGGCGAGTGGAAAGCGAATTAAATATAAAAGTAAATGTACAAAACGGTTGCAGAGACGGTTCCTGAGCTTGTCGAAGGATTAGGCGAAGCATTAGTTTTGTACATTAGCAGATGAAATTACTTGTGGTTCGACAAGCTCACCAACCGTAATTTCATTTTATCGATTTTAAAAGAGGATTTATTATGTTATACGGTGATTTATCCCGTGCAGATTACGCAAAATCACTTTCACCTGTGTTTGTGAAATGTTGCGAGAAACTCAAAACGTTAGATTTAGCTAACCTTGAAGAAGGTTCTCAAGAGTTAATCGATGGGATTAAAATGAACGTGATGTCATTTGACACAGTGTTACCTGAAACTAAAAAAGCGGAAATGCACCGCAAATTTATCGATATTCAGCTCGTTATTTCAGGTGAAGAGATGATCGAATACAGCGTCGCTCAACCCGATCTTGCTCAATACGACGAATATCGCGATGAAGACGATTACCAACTTACACTTACCGAAGTGTTAGAAGGTAAAAATGAAGTCGTATTAAAACCAAATATGTTCGCGATTTTCTTACCTTATGAACCACACAAACCAGGCAATGCCGTAAATGGCAAATGCCAAACGGTGAAAAAATTAGTCGTGAAAGTGCCGTTTGATGCACTATAAAAAGCGTTTATATTTTGAGTAAAGGGTTGATTTCAGATAACGAGATCAACCCTTTTTTAGGTAATTGACAATAAAATTTTACTCTTTAAAATACAAGCGGTCGGAATTGTGAATTATTCGCAATTCCGTTCTTTATTTTAGGAAGCAGAATGAATTGGCAAACAGAATTAAATAACAGCTTTACTTGGTTGCTCCAAGCCTTAGGCATTTTGATCATCGGATTATCTTGTGCCGTTTATGCGTTAAAAAATACCGAATTTGGTCAGAAATTTTGGCGGGTAACCCAACCTTGTTGGGCTAAAAGCAATAAGCCTAAAGTAATCGGGCTGATTTTGTTATTACTGCTTTTTATTTTGCTTGAAGTGCGAATTAGCGTACTAAATACCTATTTTTACAACGGGCTTTATAAATCTTTGCAAGATAAAGCGGTCGATGCTTTCTGGTTTTTTGCAGGGATCAATGCACTCTTAGTTTTGGTGCGAATTACCCATTCCATTATCAACTATTTCATTACGCAAGCCTTTGAAATTAAATGGTTAGAAAAGTTGAATGCGGAAATGTTATCGCGTTGGCTAGATAACAAAAATTACTATTTGCTGCGTTATCAAAAAGATCTACCAGATAATATCGATCAACGTATTGAGCAAGACGCAACAGCGTTTATTTCAGGCACGGTTTCAGCTGTTAAAGGCGTGCTGAATTCCATTGTGGCAACCATTGAATTTACGGTAATTTTATGGGGCTTGTCAGGTTTATTGATGTTATTTGGGCTTGAAATCCCGAAAGGTGTGGTCTTTTTTATCTACATTTTTATTATTTTAGCAACAGCATTGTCGATTTGGATTGGGCATCCGTTAATTCGCTTAAATTTTAATAAAGAAAGGTTGCAAGGGGATTATCGTTACTCTTTGATTCGCGTACGAGATAATGCTGAAAGTATTGCGTTTTATTCGGGAGAGGATAAAGAACGCAGTAATTTACGCCATCGATTTGAGCTAATCATTCAAAATCGCTGGGACATCGTGCGAAGAATGTTGGGGCTTGATGGTTTCAATACGGGGATTACACAAACTGCGATGATTTTGCCATTAATGTTGCAAGCACCGCGTTTCTTTGCAGGGCAAGCAACGTTAGGGGATATGCACCAAACCGTGCAATCGTTTAATCGCTTAATGCGAGCTTTGTCGTTTTTCCGCCTGTTTTATGAAGAATTTACACTTTATCAGGCGAGATTAAACCGTCTTTATGGTTTTTTTACAACGTTAGATCATTTGGATGCTCTACCAACTCGCCCTGCATATCCTTGTGCGAAAGGTTTTTATCTGCACGACTTTGGCATTAAGGATGCAAGCGGTCAAATTTTGCTATCAAATATCAATATTGAGTTACAAGCTGGCGATGCGTTGTTAATTAAAGGAGCTTCAGGCACGGGTAAAACAACCTTATTAAAAGCGTTGGCAGGGATTTATCCGTTTGAAACTTTTGGTACGGCAGAGCAGGCGTGTTTGGAAAAACCATTGTTCTTGCCACAACGTCCTTATATGCCGCAAGGCACGTTGCGTGAAGCAATTTGTTATCCGAATTTAGCGGTGAGTGATGAGGCCATTCGTGAAGCGATGGAAGTTTGCTGTTTGCAGAAATATACTAACGCATTAGATGTAGATACCGATTGGCAAGCAACGCTTTCGCCAGGTGAATTACAACGTGTGGCGTTTGTGCGAATTGTGTTGGCTAAACCTGAATTGATTTTCTTAGATGAAACGACGTCTGCATTAGATGAGCCAACGGAAGCAGTGTTATATCGTACGATTAAGCATTTATTGCCTGAGAGCATTGTGATTAGCGTAGGACATCGTTGCACGTTGCAGGAATTTCATAATAAAACCATTACATTGGGCTAGATTTGCAAAAATGCAAACAAATCTGCCCGCTTGTAAAATTTTGTTGGATTTTACTCAAAAAATCTGGGATAATCCGCCCGCTTATTTTCATAAGCAAGCGATTTATTTTTAACACTAAAACACACATCTATCATCAAACTAGAAATTGGGGTGCTACTTAGTAGTCGGTTTTCTAGGATGGATGGAGGCTAAACCCCGTCTTGTCTTTCATAAGTGGCAAGGCAAACAGCTTTAAAGGAAAATTCTTATGGCACAAGTTTCTATGCGCGATATGCTTAACGCAGGCGTTCACTATGGTCACCAAACTCGTTACTGGAACCCAAAAATGAAACCATTCATTTTCGGTGCTCGTAACGGTGTTCATATCGTAAACCTTGAAAAAACATTACCATTATTCAACGAAGCATTAGCAGAGTTAACTCGCATTTCAAGCAACAACGGTAAAGTATTATTCGTAGGTACAAAACGTGCAGCGTCTGAAGCAGTTAAAGCAGCAGCAGTAGATTGCCAACAATTCTACGCAAATCACCGTTGGTTAGGTGGTATGTTGACTAACTGGAAAACAGTACGTCAATCAATCAAACGTTTAAAAGATTTAGAAGCTCAAACTCAAGACGGTACTTTTGACAAAATCACTAAAAAAGAAGCGTTAATGCGTACTCGTGAGTTAGAAAAATTAGAGTTAAGCTTAGGCGGTATCAAAGATATGAATGGTTTACCAGATGCGATCTTCGTAATCGGTGCTGACCACGAACATATCGCAATCAAAGAAGCAAACAACTTAGGTATTCCTGTATTTGCTATCGTTGATACTAACTCTACACCAGATGGCGTAAACTACATCATCCCAGGTAACGATGACGCAACACGTGCAATCCAACTTTACTTAGATTCAGCAGTAGCTGCAATCAAAGAAGGTAAAGGTTCAAACGTTGAAGCTGAATTAGCAGCAGACGCAGAATAATCGTTATTGTGAAATAAGGCATAGCCCTTAAATCCATTTGTGAGAGCAGGGGCTGAAAAGTAATCCCTGCTTTCTCTTATCTAAAATTCATTTCTGAGGAATATTAAAATGGCTGAAATCACAGCATCATTAGTAAAAGAACTTCGTGAACGTACTGGCGCAGGTATGATGGAATGTAAAAAAGCGTTAGTAGAAGCGAACGGTGATATCGAATTAGCAATCGACAACATGCGTAAATCTGGTCAAGCTAAAGCAGCGAAAAAAGCAAGTAACACTGCAGCTGAAGGTGTTATCTTAGCACGCGTTGCAAACGGTTTTGGTGCATTAGTTGAAATGAACTGCCAAACTGACTTCGTAGCAAAAGATGCAGGTTTCTTAGGTTTAGCAAACGCAGTAGCTGATTACGCAATTGCCAACAAAGGTATCTCAATCGAAGAATTAGCAGCTAAATTCGAAGAAGAGCGTGTAGCTTTAGTTGCTAAAATCGGTGAGAATATGACAATTCGTCGCGTTCAATACTTAGAAGGTCAAGTAATTGCTCAATACTTACACGGTGCGAAAATCGGTGTATTAGTAGCTGGTGAAGGTTCTGAAGAAGAATTACGTAAAGTAGCAATGCACGTTGCAGCTTCTAAACCAGAATTCGTAAACCCAGAAGATGTTTCTGCAGAAGTTGTTGAACACGAACGTCAAATCCAAATCGACATCGCAGTTAACTCAGGTAAACCAAAAGAAATCGCTGAGAAAATGGTTGAAGGTCGTATGAAAAAATTCACTGGCGAAGTTTCATTAACTGGTCAAGCATTCGTAATGGATCCTTCACAAACTGTAGGTGACTACTTAAAATCAGTGAATACTAAAGTAACTAACTTCATCCGTTTAGAAGTTGGTGAAGGTATCGAGAAGAAAGAAGAAGACTTCGCAGCAGAAGTAGCTAAAATGGCAGGCGGTAACGCTTAATTTTTCTCTTTAAGAGCTAAAAACAGCAGGCTTTAAGCCTGCTGTTTGCGTTTATGATAAATGAGTTACTTAATCGCAATCATTGAACCAAAATTAAAACATTGGAACCATAATTCAATTTGTTTAAATCCTGCTTCGGCTAAACGTTTTTTATGTGTTTCAATGCTATCTGTCAGCATTACATTTTCCAATGCAGTACGTTTTTGGCTCACTTCTAATTCGCTATAACCATTCGCTCGCTTAAAGGTATGATGCAAATCAATTAGCAACTCATTCATCACTTCATTTTCAAAAGTAAATTTTTCAGACAGAACTAAAATACCATTCGGGTTTAATCCTTGATATATTTTTGTTAATAATTCAAGGCGATCTGCTCGTGGT
Source organism: uncultured Haemophilus sp. (assembly GCA_963545995.1). GTDB lineage: Bacteria > Pseudomonadota > Gammaproteobacteria > Enterobacterales > Pasteurellaceae > Haemophilus_A. Next base: position 2,872 of record CAUUKJ010000018.1, on the reverse strand, counting down.
AAAAATTGTAAAGTAAAATTAAGAACCACCATCGACGCATTTTTGATTTCCACTTGGCGAATATCATCACAATGAATTTCAACAGGTACATCAGAGTGGTAAGCATTAATATGAGCACGGCAACGTTCCACCATCGCAGGGGAATTATCAATTCCAATAATATTAGCTTGTTTGCCTTGAATGTTGCGGCGAATAGATAAAATGCCTGCCCCACGAGAGCATCCTAAGTCATAAACGTTAGAATTGTCGGTTACAAAGCGTTGAGCAAGCATTCCAATTGCAGTAATAATGTTTGAGTAGCCAGGCACAGAACGCTGAATCATATCAGGAAAGACTTCAGCAACCGCCTTATCAAATGTAAAATCGCCCAATTTCTCAATTGGAGCAGAAAAAATAGTATCTTTCATTTTTATCCTTTGTTTTCATTTTTCTCTAAAAATTTCTGAATCGCCCGTACCACCGTTTCAGGCTTTTCAGCGTGTACCCAATGTTGGGCGTTTGCTACCACAAAAGAGGTTGCTTTCGGAAATTGTGCCAAAATGGTTTGCGTATCTTTTGCTTGAATATAATCTGATGCCCCGCCTTTAATAAAGAGCGTTGGTTTGTCAAAAAAGACCGCTTGCCAATCCATAATATTGGCATAATTGGCTTTAATGCTCGTTAAATTAAAGCGGAAATAGTCAGGCTTTTGTGGATCAAAGGCTTTCAACATAAATTGCTGTTCGCCCTCATCTTTCACATATTGCCCCAGAATTTTCTTTGCTTCTTGACGATTAGTAGGTTTGGCTTCTTTTACCGCAAATAACCCCGCAAAATTAGCATCGTGGCGGTGCATTGGATTTTTTATTGGTGCAATATCAATTACCACCAATTTATCTATTAATTCAGGAGCGATATTGGCAAGTGTCATTGCGGTTTTCCCCCCCATTGAATGCCCAATAACAATCACATTTGATAAATGCAATTCAATAAGTAAATGCTTTAAATCGTCCGCCATTAATTGGAAATTCATTTCATCAGAATGGAATGATGCTCCGTGATTGCGAAGATCCACACGTAAAATATTAAATTGTTCCGCAAAGCTGCGTGCAATAATACCGAGATTATTCATATCACCGAATAACCCGTGTAAAAAGACCATTGTTTGTGCGTGTGGGGTTTCTGTGGCAGGTTGAAATTGGTAATTTAAAAGCGTTTTATTAGCCATAATATTCTCTAACAAAGATTTTAGATCGTCATTATAAATGATACTAGGCTAGTATTTCCAATGCTTTAGTGTAATTCTATGGTTATCTAGACTTAAGTTAAAGCAATCAAATTGAGCCGCCTATTTTTGAGTAGCGGTAGAAGGATTTTGGATTATTGCAGGCGTTTGGGTCATTACCGAGTTATATTCTTGTGCTCTGAATTTTCCCATCAATAGCACTTGCCCAAATTGGGTAAGAGAATTTTGGGCTTCTGCTGTGCTTGCCTCTGAAATTGCGACTGCTTTTGAAATAATTGATCTGTATCTAATGATAATTGAATATTTAACGAACCTAGAGAACTCATTTTTTGTCTTCCTTCACTTGCTTTTAGTTGTAAAAAACCTTATAAATTCATTAAATGCTAGGAGGTAGTTTATGCTAATTTTAACGATCCCAGTTTTGGCTTTTTTTTATTGGATATCGTCTTTTGATTCTTTCTCGAAAAGACTGTTTGTATAATGCTTGGCGTTAATATCATTTCTGTGATTTATGCTTGGCTTACTAGTCCTAACCCATTTTCAGGGCAGAAAGGATTATTAGCATTGATAGTTATAGTTTCCTTTTGTGTCGGATTATTCAAAAAGTCAAACCCTAGATAACCCCTCTCAAGGAGGGGGTATCTTTTCGCCAAAGAATCCGTCACACCGTCATCTTCTTCCATTTCTTCCTCTTCTTGAGCAAAAAACGGCATAAATTCGGTAAGTTTTGGTGGTGATTTTTTCGGATCGCTATTTACGACTGCCAATAAATTAGCAAGATATGTCTTCGACCATCAATATCAAAGATATAAGTGGATTGATTTATTCAAGGCTAAAAATGTTTCCACTCTAACCCTTGCGTATCAAAGGTAAATTGTCCTTTGCCATAGTTATAGAAATTGCCTTCAACAACGAGTTTCTTCGATTTTTTGAGTTTATCAGCAAAAACTTTCATTGATTTGGAATTTCCGATAAATAGCGTATCGTTGACTCCGCTATCTGAGCCTACCATTCGATAAGTTTCTAACTTATTATCATCAAATTTAACCGTGATTTTACAACCATCAAAGCAGCCATTAAATTGCCCATTGACAAAGAAAAGAATGTCATTTCCATATTTGGGGTCTTTACGTAAACTTAGATACATATGGGATTCATTATACGGGAAACCAAAATCAATAGCGTTATTGGAAGTAAGGATCGCTCTATAGCTGGTTTCATTACGCAGTTCGTCTTTCTCTTGTGAATAGTCCCATTTTGCGTTATCGGATTTTACTTCCGATGTTTTATCTTCTTTCATTATAAAAATGCTATCGTAGCACTCAAGCCGCTTGATATTATCTTCAATTTGCCCGCAACTTTCTCCTGTTTCGGTCGCAAGAGCGAAAGTAGGTAAACAACATAGAGTAATAAGTAATCTTTTCATAAAGCCCTCCATAAATATTACGAAGAACTTTCTCATAAATATCTTTTTCCTTCTGTGATCTACCTTACAAATTCTAATGATGATTATTGCCTGGATAAAAAATAAGCGATATTCATAATATCACTTAATACTTGCAGCAGCATTGCGTAGGCGTATTAAATAAATCTTTTGGGGCTGTACTAGATAACTAGACTAAATTCCCCTTAACTAATTGTTTTAAA
>CAUUKJ010000017.1:0-50015 GCA_963545995.1 uncultured Haemophilus sp. | reverse complement strand
GCCTGTCACGCAGGGGGTCGCGGGTTCGAGTCCCGTCCGTTCCGCCACTTATTTTGAAACGTCATAATATACCTCCTATGCGTTAATGGAAAAGACCTCTGAGAAATCAGAGGTTTTTTTCTATCTATATGCTTGTAGTCGGCATAAGGCATAGTAAACAAAAAATGCTGGGGTAACCCAGCATTTTTCTTTCTATTATTTATTTTTTACCATATCCATCGCTTTACCGAGGGTGTTATCCACCAAATCTTGTGCAGCTTGCACGTCTTCTTTGGTTTTTTCAACAATGGAAGTTCGTCCCATTGCACTATATTCTTCTTTTAACGCTTGAATAAGCTCAGCTGGCGTTAAGTTGGTGCTTAACAAAATGCCTAAAAAGCCTGAAATAACGTAAATATAGCCATAGAAACCAAGAGCAATGTTGTTTATTAGTACGTTATAAATAGTAGCAATAAAGCAAAAAATCCAAGCAAAACCTGCAATCTCTCGTAAGCCAAACCAAGAAAGCACCAAAGAGATGCCAATCAGTCCAACCGTAACATTGCTTTGATTGCCACCGAAGAAGGCGAGTTCTACGGTGGAGGCAAAGAGGGCAGAGGCAAGGATGAAGTAGAGAATGCTATAAATTGATTTATTCCACTTTACTAATCTTCTGCCGTATAACGGGGTTAATAAGCCCAATCCTACAATGGTTGAAATAAAATCAGGCTTAAAGGTTAATGCTGAATTCTTAAGAAAAAACCAACTTGCATTGGGGTCGGTAAATTCCTGAAAGGAAATACCCACCGCCACAATCAAGAAGCAAAGTGAGAGAAAGTTTGTCCCGATTTTGCTAAGCTCTCGCTCGCCAAGTACAAATTCGCTCAATTTCTTGATGGCTTCACGCATAGTACTTCCTTTGCAAATTATTCCGCTTTTTCAACCGCTTTCACAGCAATTGCCAGTTCTTCTAAGGCTTGCGGATTCGCATAGCTTGGCGCTTCGGTCATTAAACACGCCGCCGCAGTCGTTTTCGGGAAGGCAATTACATCACGAATGTTTTCAGTGCCTGTAATTAACATTGTTAAACGGTCTAAACCGAAAGCAAGACCTGCGTGCGGTGGTGTACCGAATTTTAATGCATCGAGCAAGAAGCCGAATTTTTCTTGTTGTTCTTGTTCATTAATGCCCAAAATGTTGAACACCGTTTGTTGCATTTTCGGATCGAAAATACGTACAGAACCGCCACCCACTTCGTAGCCGTTGATCACCATATCATACGCATTTGCTACCGCTTTCACAGGATCTGCGGCTAACTCTTCTGGCGTTAAGCCTTTTGGTGAAGTGAATGGGTGGTGCATTGCGGAAAGGTTGCCCTCATCATTACGCTCGAACATTGGGAAGTCGATTACCCAAAGTGGTTTCCACGCGTTCAAATCAGTTAAGTTTAAGTCGCGACCAACTTTCAAGCGTAATGCACCCATTGCATCTGTCACGGTTTGCCATTTATCCGCACCGAAGAATAAAATGTCGCCTGTTTGTGCATTTGTGCGTTCAATTAAGGCTTTGATCACCTCTTCGTTTAAGAATTTCGCCACAGGGCTTTGTATCCCTTCTAAGCCAGCGTTGACGTCGTTGATTTTCGCCCACGCTAAGCCTTTTGCCCCATAAATACCAACGAATTGAGTGTATTCATCGATCTGTTTACGGGTTAATGTTGCCCCATTTGGCACGCGAAGCACGGTTACACGGCCATCTGGCGAGTTCGCAGGTTCGTTGAATACTTTGAATTCGACGTTTTTCAAAATATCCGCCACATCAATTAATTCTAGCGGGTTACGCAAATCAGGTTTGTCTGAACCAAAACGATTCATCGCTTCGTGCCACGTCATCATTGGGAATTTGCCTAAATCCACGTTTAAGCGATCCAACCATAAACCGTGAATCATCTCTTCCATAATCGCACGCACTTCTTCCGCAGTTAAGAATGAAGTTTCCACATCGATTTGGGTAAATTCAGGTTGACGGTCTGCACGCAAATCTTCATCGCGGAAGCATTTCACGATTTGGTAGTAGCGGTCGAAACCAGACATCATCAACAACTGTTTGAAAAGCTGTGGTGATTGTGGAAGGGCGTAGAATTTGCCTTTGTGAACGCGGCTTGGCACGAGGTAGTCGCGCGCACCTTCAGGCGTTGCTTTGGTTAACATTGGGGTTTCAATATCTAAGAAACCGTGTTCGTCCATAAAGTGACGTACGAAGCTGGTGATTTTCGCACGGGTTTTGAGTTTTTCCGCCATTTCAGGACGGCGTAAATCTAAGTAACGATATTTTAAGCGTTGCTCTTCGGTATTGTTTTGGTTGAAGTCCAGCGGAAGCACTTCTGCATTGTTATATACCAACACATTTTTCACTAAAACTTCAATTTCACCTGTCGCCATCTCTTTATTGATTTGCGATTCATCGCGGGCAATCACTTCCCCTTGAATTTGCACACAGGCTTCCGCACGCAGGCTTAAAGCCACTTTGAATAACGCTTCATCTTTTTCATCAAAGAAAACTTGCACGATACCTTCACGGTCGCGAATTTGCATAAAGATAAAACGACCAAGGTTACGCACGCGGTGTACCCAACCACTTAAAGTTACATTTTGTCCAACGTGGCTGCGGTTTAATTCGCCACAATAGTTTGTACGCATCATAATTATTGTCCTTTTGTAAAAATGCGGGAAAATTGTGGGAATTATAGCGGAATAGGCTAGAAATGGGTAGGGAAAGGCCGGTAAGCGGTCAAATTTCTTTGATGTTTTGCAAAATGCAGGCTGAATAAAGCGAAAATAGTTTTATAGGGGAAATTTGTAAGAATGTTGATAGATTAGATTTTGTAGGGTGCATCTTGATGCACCACCAAAAAAATCAATAAGGTGCAACAAGTTGCACCCGACAATTATAATGCCGTAAAGAAACAAATTAAGCCGAGTAACACACCTGGAGAGTTTGCTAATGAAACGGGGTAATCTTTTTTCTCTTTTAACAACCCATAAGCCACCCAAAGGGCACAGTTAATGGAAGTCGCAAGCGGTTGTAAAAGTCCGCCCTTTTGCCCGTCTAAATTTAACCCAATTTGTTCTAAATAAGAAACATACATACACACGGCAGTAAAAGTGGCAATCCAACCTAAAATAGTGATAAAACGTTCGTTTGTCATTGCATCTCCTATAGTTAGTTATAATTAAATATTATGAAAAATATTTTTTAATTCTTTTTAATTATAATAAATTCAAATGAAATGTCAAATGTGATAGTTTTAATAAATGATTTGTCTTATTTTGATAGTTTTTATTTTTGGTTAATGGCGAGGTTAGAATAATACTGCCAACCTTGGTAAAAACTGCTATACTTCCACCGTTTTTTAACCCAACCAATGAGGAATTTTCAATGGCTGATTTTAATCAAATTTTAACGCCAGGTGATGTTGACGCTGGCATTATCAACGTAGTAAACGAAATCCCAGAAGGCAGCTGCCATAAAATCGAATGGAACCGTAAAGTAGCAGCATTCCAATTAGACCGTGTTGAGCCAGCAATTTTTGCAAAACCAACTAACTATGGTTTCATCCCACAAACGTTAGACGAAGATGGCGATGAATTAGATGTGTTATTAATCACTCGTCAACCGCTTGCAACAGGCGTATTCCTTGAAGCAAAAGTGATTGGTGTGATGAAATTCGTGGACGATGGTGAAGTAGACGATAAAATCGTGTGCGTACCTGCAGACGACCGTGACACAGGCAATGCATACAACAGCCTTGCAGATTTACCAGCAAATTTAATCAAACAAATTGAATTCCACTTCAACAACTACAAAGCGTTGAAAAAACCAGGTTCAACTAAAGTGACTCACTGGGGTGATGTAGAAGAAGCGAAAGAAGTGATCCGTGAATCAATCAAACGTTGGAACGAACGTTAATTTTTATTCTCGGTTTTAAAACGAAGAAAAGCGGTCAAATTTGACCGCTTTTTTGCTATGTATTCGATCCCTCTGGATGCAATCCAATCCCTTGATGGCGTTCTTGTAATTTTCCTATAACATCTTGCCAGTTGAGATCTTGGTTGTGCAGCAACACCGTTAAGTGATAAACCAAATCCGCTGCTTCGGAAAGCACTTCGGCTTTGTCTTGTGCCACCGCAGCAAGGGCGGTTTCTACGCCTTCTTCCCCCACTTTTTGAGCAATTTTCTTCGTGCCTTTGCCGTGTAATGTAGCAGTGTAGGAAGTGGCGGGATCGGCATTTTTCTTACCCACCAGCTCACGTTCTAATTTTGCAAACCACGTCCAATTTTTGACCGCTTGTGTTGGATTATCAAATTGATGGAAACAGCTTTCCTCGCCCGTATGGCAAGTTGCACCGATAGGATCAGCAAGAATGAGCAAGGTATCATTGTCGCAATCCAAGCTCATATCTACCACGTTTAAAAAATTGCCCGAGGTTTCGCCTTTCATCCATAGACGATTTTTGGTACGAGAGAAGAAGGTTACGCGTTTCTCCGCCAAGGTTTTTGCCAAGGCTTCTTGGTTCATATAGCCCAACATTAACACTTCGCAAGTGGCGGCGTGTTGAATGATGACGGGGAGGAGGTTGTTGACTTTTTGCCAGTTGATGTTTTGCATGTTTATTCCTTGTCAAACCTAGCACAGCAAGCTGTACTAGGTTACGCATAATTGGGGGGCTTTACCACCCTTTACAAATTTTTATCAAAATAAGTCTCATCATATTCAATGCCGTAATCTGTTAGTAAGAATTTGATTTCATCGGCAAAATTTTGAGTTTGATGATGTGCTTTTTGATTTTTTATGTAATTGATAGTTTGGGCTTTTTCACGTTCGCTATAACTTAATGCACAATAGCCTTTCGCCCACGCATAGAATTCAGGGAAATAATCCCGATGTTGTTCTAAAAATAAATGCGTGCTGTTTTTTAGATGTTTCACAAAATCTGCAATAGATAATGTAGATTTCAATTCAACAAATAAATGAAGATGATCGGGCATTCCGTTAATTCGATACACACCGCACCTTATTCTTTCACATAGCCCCAAATATAACGGTACAATATTTCTTCGTATGCTTCCGTAATGGTCGGAGCACCATATTTTGTCCGAAAAACAATATGATAAAGTAATCTAGTGTAGCTCATTTGTTCCTTAATCGCCGTGATTCCTAGCACGGCAAGACGTACTAGGTTACGCATTGTTAGGTGGCTTTGCCACTTTATCTCTTGGTGGCAACGCCACCGAATTATGCATAACCGATTGCGACAAAGTCGCTGTCGGTATTTGGAGTCAATTAATATCTTACCTCAACCCCTTCCTTCGCCAAATAATCCTTCAACTCCCCAATGTCAATAATCTGCTTGTGAAACACGCTCGCCGCTAATGCCCCATCAACATTTGCATCAAGAAATGCATCGCGGAAATGCACCATTTCGCCTGCACCACCTGAGGCAATGAGCGGCACGTTGCACACTTCTCGCACCAGTTTGAGTTGGGTTAAATCGTAGCCGTTGCGAACGCCATCTTGGTTCATCATATTCAGCACAATTTCGCCCGCACCGCGTTGTTGCACTTCTTTGACCCAATCGAGCAGCTGCCAGTTGGTTTGGCGGGTGCGGCTTTCATCGCCTGTGTATTGGTTCACCCAGTATTTGCCTGTATCGATCTCGAACCAGCTGTCGATCCCGACCACAATCGCTTGCACTCCGAAGCGATCTGCCAAGCGAGAAATTAGCGTAGGATCGGCAAGTGCGGGGGAATTTATCGAGATTTTATCTGCCCCGAAGGCGAATAATTTTTCCGCATCTTCAAGGGTTTTGATGCCACCCGCCACGCAGAACGGAATATCAATGACCTGTGCCACCCGTTCTACCCAGCTTTTATCCACGGTGCGGTCGTCTGATGAAGCGGTGATGTCGTAAAACACCAGTTCGTCCGCCCCTTCTTCCGCATAGCGTTGAGCAAGCGGCACAATGTCGCCGATGATTTCGTGATTGCGGAACTGCACGCCTTTCACCACCTGCCCATCACGCACGTCTAAACAAGGAATTATCCGTTTTGCCAACATTTGATTGCCTCCGAAACCGTAAATTTGCCTTCCAATAATGCACGACCGACAATCACGCCCGCCACGCCTGTGCCTTTAAGGGCTTCGATATCTGCCAGTGAGCCGATGCCGCCCGAAGATTGAAAACAAATGGTGGGATATTTGGCACAGATTTCGCGGTATAAATCCACGTTGGAACCCGCCAGCGTGCCATCGCGGGAGATGTCGGTGCAGAGAACGTGTTGCAAGCCGACGGTTTGAAAATCTTCAATCAACTCTTCTAGCAGAACGCCGCTCGCCTCTTGCCAACCGCTAATCGCCACGATTTTTTGACCGCTTGTATTGATGTTCACGTCTAACGCCAGCACGAATTTCTTCGCACCATATTTAGCGAACCAGCCTTTCACCATTTCGCGATCTTTCACTGCCGTTGAGCCAATCACCACGCGGTTCGCCCCCACGGCGAGCAAATCCGCCACATCTTGTTCCGAGCGAATGCCACCACCGACTTGCACCAAACATTGGGTCGCAGCAATAATGTCGCCGATAAGTGCGGTCTGTCTCGCCTGCGGATTTTTCGCCCCTGTTAAATCCACCAAATGCAGCTGCTTCGCCCCTTGGCGAACGTAATCGGCAAACTGTTCAATGGGGTTATCGCTGTAAGTGGTCTGCTTGGCGTAATCGCCCTGATGTAACCGCACCACTTGACCATCAATTAAGTCAAGGGCGGGAATGATTTGTGATGTTTGCATATGTTTTCCTGATACCCCATACGAACCGTATGGGGCTATATAATCTGAGCCACGTTGTGGCTCTTTGTTATCTCTTATCATCAGCCCCAGAAGGGGCTGGGCTTACTTAACCTAGCACGGCTCGTGCTAGGCTTTCTCCACAAAATTCCGCAACAACATCGCCCCATTTTTGCCCGAGCGTTCGGGGTGGAATTGCACGCCGTAGAAATTGTCTTTCGCAATGGCAGCGGAGAAATCCACGCCGTAGTGGCTGGTGGCGATGGTGTTTTCGTTCGGGCGGACGGCGTAGCTATGCACAAAATAGAAATGGCTGTCTTGCTCAATGCCATCAAACAGTGGACAGCCTTCAGCGTAATGCACCTTGTTCCACCCCATATGCGGTAGTGGTAAGCCCGTGTAGGGGATTAACGCCGTTTGGCTTGGCATCAGGCTTAGCGTTGCCACGTTGCCCTCTTCGGAAAATGCAGTCATTAACTGCATTCCCAAACAGATGCCCAGCACGGGTTGGGTGAGGTTTTGGATTACCTCAACCAGCCCGCAGTCTTGTAGGTTTTTCATCGCCGCAATCGCTGTTCCCACCCCAGGGAGAATCAGCTTATCGGCGGATTTGATTTTGTTGAGATCGCAGGTGATCTCAGTCGCATAGCCCAATCGGTCAAAAGCGAATTTGACGGAGGAGAGATTGGCGCAGGCGGTGTCGATGATGGTGATGTTGGTCATGACTCCTCCTTACAATTAGAATAACAATACGTCAAAATTGCACTTGTAATAATAAAAGAAAACTTAACAAGAAATTTAGGCTTAGGAACATGATACCCTGAGTCAATTCCAAAAAAATCTATCCCTTCATTTATAAATTCATAATCTATAATAATAAATGCGGATAAGATACAGCCTATCACCAATAAAATAATCACCAGTTTCCCCAATATATACAGGAAATCAAAACCGTCTTCATTATTTTCTCTAAAAAATTTAAAGATCCATTCTGGTTTATCTTTTATTAAATAACCGAAAAATAAGAAGACACTTGCTACTAAAAACCCCCAACCAATATCTTTCATATTTATAGATAATCTATCTATATTGAATATGTATGCCATACAAAAAATAAAATCTACGGCTAAAATCAATCTAGAAAAACCTATAATATTTTCTTTTACTGTATTATTTGTCATATACTCCACCAAATAATTAAATATATTTATAACTAGTTGAATTTTCAAAACTTTACAAAATTCAACCGCACTTTCGGACAGGCATAAAGCCTGCCCCTACGGTTCATTATAAAACACCTTTCGAACTCGGCAACTCATTCCCTTCAACCCTAATCGCCTGTCTTAACGTCCGCCCAAAGGCTTTAAACAAGCTTTCGATTTTGTGGTGGTCGTTGTCGCCTGTGGCTTTGAGGTGGAGCGTGGCGAGCATTGAGAATGCGAGGGATTGGAAGAAATGCTCGGTTAGTTCGGTGCTGAAATCGCCCACTTTGTCGCGTTTGAATTTGGCGTTGAATTTGATCCACGGTCTGCCCGATAAATCCAAGGCACATTCGGCACGGCATTCGTCCATCGGTAGCACGAAGCCGAAGCGGGCGATGCCGCGTTTGTCGCCAATCGCCAGTTTTAATGCCTGCCCCAAGGCGAGGGCGGTGTCTTCCACGGTGTGGTGTTCGTCAATCCACAAGTCGCCGTTGCATTGCACGTTCATTCGGAAACCGCCGTGGGTGGCGATTTGGTCGAGCATATGGTCGAAAAAGCCCACACCTGTTTTGATGTTGTTCACGCCCGTTTCGTCCAGCCATACTTGCACTTTGATGTCCGTTTCTTTGGTTTTGCGTTCCACTTCGGAAAAACGTGGCTGACGGTCGCCGATGTTGGTGACGGCTTCGCTGAGTAATTTTTCTGCGATCAGATCCCAGTTCAATTTTTGCGGATCGTATTGCAACGCACGAATGCCGAGATTTTCCGCCAGCTGCACATCGGTCGCACGATCGCCAATCACAAAAGAGCGGTCAGGATCGAACAAGTTTTTGTCGATGTATTTTTTCAGCAGCTTGGTTTTCGGCTTGCGGCATTGGCAGTTGTCTTCAGGTTTGTGCGGGCAAATCAGCACGTCATCAAACTCAATACCTTGGGATTTGAACAACGCCATCATCGCATTGTGCGGCTTGTCAAAATCTTCTTGCGGAAAGCTCACCGTGCCAAGCCCGTCTTGGTTAGAAACCATCACAAAGCGGTATTTGCCTTTGAGTTTGAGCAAGGCGGGAATCACATTCGGCTCGAATTTGAGCTTCTCAAGGCTGTCAATTTGGAAATCGGTTTTCGGCTCGTCGATAAGCGTGCCGTCGCGGTCGATGAAAAGGGTTGGTTGCATATATTCTTCCTCTGTTTGCCTAGGGTAGCTAAGCTACCCTAGGTTAATGATAAGCCTACCCCTTTGGGGTAGTATTCGATGTTCCCCAAAGGGGAACGTTTATACTTAACCGTGGGTATTTATACCCACGGACTGGCTATCTTTTAGTATTATTTTATCGTGGCAATTGCCTCCACCACCCTCTCATTCTCCCCCTTCGTCCCCACGGTAATCCGTATGCAATTCTGTAAATTTAATGCCTTGTTTTGGTTGCGGAGGATAATCCCCTGCTCCCACAATGTTTTAAACACGCGTTCGCCATCTTGGCATTCGATGAGCAAATAATTAGCTTCGCTGTCGTACACTTTTTCTACTTGTGGCAAGGCAGCTAAGCTGTCCGCCAGTGCCTGTCGGTTTGCTAAAATCTCTTGCGTGCGGGTTTGCACAAGGGCGATGTTGTCTGCTTGCAAGGCTTGCTCGGCGATGTCGGCACTTGGCACGGGGATTGGGTACGGGGCGATGACTTTGCTGAGAATTTGGATTAACTCAGGGTTCGCCAGCACGAAGCCGCAACGCAAGCCCGCCAAGGCGAAGGCTTTGGAAAGGGTGCGGATAATCGCCAAGTGCGGGTAATTTTCCAGCTCTTTTGCCAGTGTCGCCTCAGGACAGAATTCGATGTAGGCTTCGTCCACCACCACGATGGCATTGCCTTGGGTGATTTGCAAAAGTTTGAGTAAGTCCAACCGCTTGAGTAGGTTGCCTGTCGGGTTGTTCGGGCTGCACACAAAGACCACTTTCACGCTGTCTAGCTGTTTTTTGATTTCAGGCAAATTGAGCTGAAAATCCGCCGTCAATGGCACGGTTTTGCACGCCACGCCTGCGGTTTCGGCACTGACGGCGTACATTCCGTAGGTCGGTGGGCAGAACAAAATCGCGTCTTGGTTCGGTTCGCAAAAGGCACGAATGAGCAATTCAATGCCTTCATCACCGCCACGGGTAACCAGTACATTGTCAGGCGAAACGCCAGCGTAATCGGCGTAAGCCTGCACCACCGCTTGCGGTTGCGGCTCGGGGTAGCGGTTTAAATCCTTGACTGAAAGTTGGAAATTCGGCGAGGTTGGGTATTCGTTCGCATTCAGCCAAATCGTGCCGTTGCCCCCGAGTTTGCGGGCGGATTGGTACGGCGTGAGGGCTTGTACGTTTTGTCGGGATAGGGTTGTGGTTGTCATATTTTGTCTTCCTTTGCCCCACACGCGCCGTGTGGGGTTACTCAATCTGAGCCGCTTTGCGGCTCTAAACCTGCGTTCATTCAGCCCCAGAGGGGCTGGGATTATCGAGCCTAGCACGGCTCGTGCTAGGCATTCAGTTTTTGTAATCTCAAACTCACCGCCATTTTGTGCGCCATCAGCTGCTCGGCTTCTGCCATCACTTCTACGGTTTCAGCGAGGTTTTTGAAGCCTTGCGAGGTGAGTTCTTGCACAGTCATTCGTTTGCTGAAATCGGCTAATCCTAGGCTGGAATAGGTTTTGGTGTAGCCGTAGGTCGGCAGAACGTGGTTCGTGCCGCTGGCGTAGTCGCCCATACTTTCGGGGGAATATGCACCCAAGAAAATCGAGCCTGCGTTGTCTAAAAGCGGTAATAATTCGCGGGCGTTTTGCGTCTGCACGATTAAGTGTTCAGGTGCGTATTCGTTGCTGATTTCCACCGCTTGATTGAGGTTTTCAGCGATGAAAATACGGCTGTGGTTCAATGCTTTGCGGGCGGTTTCGGCACGCGGCAATTCGGTGAGCTGGCGTTCGATGGCAAGTGCGGTCGCTTTGGCTTGCGTTTCGCTGGTGGTGACCAAAATCACTTGACTGTCCGCACCGTGTTCCGCTTGGGAAAGTAGGTCGCTTGCCACGAAATCAGGATCAGCAAGGCTATCTGCAATCACCAATACTTCAGAAGGGCCTGCGGGCATATCAATCGCCGTGCCGTTTTGTACCACTTGGCGTTTGGCTTCGGTGACAAACGCGTTGCCTGGCCCGAAGATTTTATCCACTTGGGCAACGGTTTCCGTGCCTTGTGCCATCGCAAAAATCGCCTGTGCGCCGCCCACAGCGTAAATGGTTTCCACGCCGCAAAGGTTGGCGGTGTAGAGAATTTCGTCCGCAATTGGCGGTGGCGAACAAAGCACGATTTTCTTACAACCTGCGATTTTGGCAGGAATGGAGAGCATCAACACGGTGGAAAACAACGGTGCAGATCCCCCAGGGATATAAAGTCCCACGCGGGAAATCGGGCGGGTTACCACTTGGCAACGCACACCAGCTTGGGTTTCAATATCAATTTCTTGATTTTGTTGAGCTTTGTGAAACGCCTCAATGTTGGCTTTCGCCTGTTGAATCGCTTGGCGAAGTTTTGGTGAAATTCGACCGCTTGCCGCTTGGATTTCTTCGGTGGAAACGGTGAGTTTTTCCAACTTCACTTTGTCAAATTTCTCCGCCAATTCAAACAAGACTTTATCGCCATTTTGAGCAACGTTCTCGCGAATGGCATCAACGGCTTGTTTGATGCTCTCGCCAATTTGCTGGGCTGGGCGTGCTAAGGCTTGACGTTTTTCTGCGTCGGATAAGGTGTTCCAGATTAAAGTTTGCATATTTTTTCCTTTTGGGGGCCCGTGGGTATGAATCCCTCGGATTTGTCCCTAGGGTAACAAGTTACCCTAGGTTAAATATAAACCTACCCCGTTGGGGTATTTGTTGGTTGTTACTCCATCATCTTCTCAATCGGCAAGACCAAAATCGAACTTGCCCCCGCTTCTTTCAGCTGTTCCATCGTTTCCCAGAACAGGTTTTCTTGGCTGACGACGTGCATTGCCACGCGGGTGGAATCGCTTGCCAGCGGTAAAATGGTTGGGTTTTCTACGCCTGGTAAAAGTGCGGTGATTTTTGCCAATTTTTCTTTTGGGGCGTGGAGCATAATGTATTTGGATTCGCTGGCTTGTTGCACGCCTTGAATGCGGGTGAGTAGCTTATCCACAAGGGCTTGTTTGTCGGCATCAAGGGGGGCTGCACGTTGGATTAAGCAGGCTTTGGAGCGGTAAATGACTTCTACTTCTTTTAAGCCATTGGCCTCTAAAGTTGCCCCTGATGAAACCAAGTCGCAAATGGCGGTGGCGATGCCTGCGCTTGGGGCGACTTCCACCGAGCCGTTGAGCAAGCAGCTTTTGAATGGCACGTTTTGGCTTGCCATATAGCGTTTGAGTAAGTTGGGATAAGAGGTGGCGATGCGGCTGTTGGCGAGGTCTTGCACGCCTTGGTAATCGCGGTCGCTGTCAATGGCGAGGGAAAGGCGGCAGCCGCCGAAATCCAGCTGGCGAAGTTTTTTGTATTGCACGGTTTCGTTGGTGGCGAGGCGACCAAGTTCTTCCTCTTCCAACACGTTTTCACCGATGATGCCGAGATCGACCACGCCATCAAAAATCAGTCCAGGAATGTCGTCATCACGCACGCGGAGGATTTCAATCGGCATATTTTCCGCATAGGCGATTAAACGTTGCTCGTTCCAGTTGATTTTCACGCCGCATTGTTTGAGCAACGCCGCACAATCTTGGCTTAAACGCCCTTTCTTTTGCAGGGCAATGCGGAGGCGGTTTGGTTGAGTGATTGTGTTTGTCATTGTGTTTTTCCTTTTTTTAATTTAAATTTTGGATAAAAAGAAACCCCTCGAAAGTTGCCTTCCGAGGGGTTCTGCTTTGATATTACTATGATAATGGTATCGCACTCGGAAGATATTTTGTTATCTTCCAGCCATACGCACACGCCTGAAAGATAATCAGGTGTGATGGTAATGGCGATAGTTGCGATAGAGTTTCATAATTTTTTTCCTATAAAATTCGGTTTTAAGTATTGAATTGCTTTTTAAAATACGCCTAATCTTTTTAAGATGCAACCCCTTTTCTGAAATTTTTTTACGCTTTTTTCAACCTTATTTTTCTCATACGGAAAATTATCGCAAACGTTTGCGTGAAGCGGTATAATTTGGCAAGAATTTTACTTATCTCTTCAAATAGGACCTCAAAATGCAAATCAGCTTAAAAAAAATTTACTCGGGCAAAGTGCGTGATTTATATGAAATCGATGAAAAACGGATGCTGATGGTGGCAACCGATCGCCTTTCTGCCTTTGATGTTATTTTAGATGAACCTATCCCGCACAAGGGTGAGATTTTGACCCAAATTTCGAATTTCTGGTTTGAAAAATTAGCCGATATTATGCCGAACCACTTTACGGGCGATTCGGTTTTTGATGTGTTACCGAAAGAAGAAGCGGAAGCAATTCAACATCGAGCGGTGGTGTGCAAACGCTTAACGCCTGTGAAAATTGAATCTATCGTACGTGGTTATTTAACAGGTTCAGGCTTAAAAGATTACCAAAAAACAGGCACGATTTGTGGTTTAGCATTGCCAGCTGGATTAGTGGAAGCTAGCAAATTGCCAGAACCTATTTTTACCCCATCAAGCAAAGCGGAAGTGGGCGATCACGACATTAACATCAGCTACGAAGAGTGCGAAAGACAAATTGGTAAAGAATTGGCAAAACAAGTGAAAGAGGCTGCCCTTGCCCTTTACACTAAAGCTGCAGAATACGCTTTAACCAAAGGGATTATTATCTGTGATACCAAATTTGAATTTGGTTTAGATGAGAATGGTGTTTTAACGTTGATGGATGAAGTACTCACGCCAGATTCTAGCCGCTTCTGGGCTGTAGAAAACTACAAAGAAGGCACAAATCCACCATCATTTGATAAACAATTTGTGCGTGATTGGCTTGAGAACAGCGGTTGGAACAAACAAGCTCCAGCCCCAAAAATTCCGCAAGATGTGATTGATAAAACGGTGGCGAAATACCAAGAAGCGTTGGATTTATTGACTAAATAATACATAAAGGGCGTGAATGATTTTTGTTGTCTTGATTAGTCAATTTATAAAGCCAACTAAAAGAATTTACGCCTTTATTGACTTTAATGTAAATATTTTCTATTAAACCGCCTTTAAGACAACTAGCGGGAAGGGGGCGGAGAATTTTAAAGATAGGGCAATAAAAAAGGGACTATAAAGCCCCTTTTTATGCCATCTAATACATCTGTTCAACATCGCAATTATAGATTTCTGCGAACCGCTCAAGCGTTTTTTTACGTGGTGTATTGTCCGCCTTTTCCATCTGTGAAATAGCAGATTGTGAAAGCCCTGTTTTTTCTGCAACTTCTTGCTGTGAAAGATTGCGATAAATCCGCCACGCCCCCAAAAGGTTTACATCATTATCAAACATAATCATAACTACTTCGTGAGGAATTAAAGCATCATCATTATCGCCTTTTTCGTAAGGTACATCTTCCCAACATTCCTCGCTTTCTTCCATTACTAAGGCTTCATATGCTTTAAAGCGGTTATATTCAGAAATAGGTAACACAACAAAAAGCGGGTTATTGTTAGCGTCATTTATGTATTGTAAATTGTTCATCTTATCCTATCCTTTCTAATATCGGAGCATTACGCCCTGTTGCTTGTTAATGGTTGCGGTAAGTTGGCTCATCTCGCTTTTTGATTTCTTGAATTTCTACCACTTTTGGCACGCCCTCAACGATTTCAAATAGCACCCTGTAAAATCCAATAAAAAAGCCTTAAACCGTTATGGCTCAAGGCTTTATAGGTTCTTTTCGAACCGCTTAGGCACCCGATTTGGTGGGCTGGGGTCAGCTGAATTGATAGACTTAAAGCCTTGTGCTGCAAGGGTTCTTTATAATTCAAAAAATCAAGATACTACTAAAAAAACTACTAAAATCAAAAGTCATCTATAAAAACGGCTATTTTTTAACAACTGGCAAGCGATCGCATTTTGCGTAGTTCAAACAAAACATCTACCAGCAAAATGGTACGCTACTGATTTTTCAGGAACGTTCATCTGGTAGTTTCAACATCTTTCAATCTGCTAAATTTTCAGCAGATTAAATCAAACCAATCTATACCCTCTTATCTTAGCCGCCAAAACTTCATTGTTCACGATATTACACTTCATTTTGAATAGAAAAATCTGCGAAAAAATAGAAATAAAATAAAAAAAAAGTTTCTGAAAATTAGTCACTTGTGTCACTTATTTTTAGCTTAAAGCCCTGTCATTACTGGCTTTATAAGCAAGTGAGTAAGCAAGTGATAATAGTGATTAAGTGGCTAAATCAGTGATTAGAAGTGAATAAAAAAGCCCTGCCGACATTGGCAAGGCTTTTGATGTTGATTATCTAGTGAAGTGTTTTTGATTTTATTTCACTTCATTTTATCCATTTTCCCATTTGGTTATAGTTCTGTGGTAGTCTTTCCAAAATACATTTAGGACATCATACCCGTTTTTAACTCCCGTTATAATCTTCCCTTTCTCCCCGCTCTCTTTGAGTGCGTCAGGGAAAGCGTGCTTAAATGTGGTTAGGTTTATCGGTTTTTGATTTAAACACTCACAATAAAGCAGATAAGCCTTGTAAAGTGCCTGTCGCTCGTTTAGCTTCGTGCGGGTACTTCCCCACGCCATTGTAGGCGTTTTGTTTGTATCGATATAAAACGCCCCCGCAAACGCTGTCAGGTGATTCGCCTCTCGCTTAACCTCTACGCCCTCATCGGTTGCCATAAACTCAATCAGTGTATTTTTCGCCTGTTCTGGTGTGAATTGGTTAAGTAGCTTTCTCGCTATGCCATAGATTTCTTTTTGCACCTTTTCCGTGAAATTTGGATCACGCTTAGCAACGGGAACGGCTCTATTAAAATGATAGGTAATGCGTCTACCACTATGCCCGCCGTTGCGGTCGGTAAAGCTAATCGGGTGATTGGTTGAATACACGAAAACAAATTGCGGGCGGTATTCGATTTCATCACGGTAAAGGTTTCTCACCGCTATCAATCCGCCCCCCGTGGCATTCTTTAAGCCGTCAGCCGTGCCTATATAGGGTTTTTGGTCTGGGCTTAATACCAGCGTTTTGCCTACGGTTTTTGCTAGTCTTATTGGGTCATCAAATCCCGCAATATCTAAGACTGCAGTATTGGCCCGCCCATTCAAAATAGTAGCGATTTCTTCAAAGACTGATTTGCCCGCCCGTGCTACGCCTGTAACCTCAAGATAGTACTGCCATTTGTGCTGATTCGTAAGCACCATATACAAGCCCGCCAAAAAAGCCCGCTTTTTGAGTTCGTTACCATTGGCAGAATACTCTAACCAGTCATCAAAAAAAGGCGTTTCGGTGCTTTCTAAGTTGATCTCGTAGTGTTCTATCCCTCTTAAATAGTCATCGGGTCTATGCTCTCTGAATTCGCCCGTGAGCTTATTCAGTACGCCATTGTTAAAGCCAATCAGGGCGTTATTAACTTCTGGCAAGCGGTCAGATTTTAATTTTACCAAGTCAGCGATGTTGGTTATTTTGGTGCTCGTATAATCTGCGTTTAAGTTGTCGAGAAATTTCAATATTTGGCTTTTTAAATCCTCATCTTCTAGCCGTTCCCAATAGATACCCGTGAACTCAAAACACTTTCCCGTTAATCGGTCATAGGCTAGCGGTCTATGATGATGAGCGATAAAGGCTTTCATTATTTCTTTTTGGGTTGGTTTTTCAGAAAGTAGCACGCTGTCTGTATCCGCACCCGCCCCCGTCATCTGCTCTTTCTCACTCTCTGCCTCTGCCCGCAATCTTGATAGATATTCGCTCGCATCTTCTACCATCTGGCAAGCCTCATCAAAAAATCGAACACTGCTAGCGGTGGAATATTTGGCAAGGCTTGCAATGATGGCGGATTTCTCCGCCTCTTTGATCTCGCCTCCTTGATAAATGCTAACCAGTCCAACATTTACCGCAACTTTAAGCCCGCCCGCTTTCAGCTCTTGCAATTGATCGCCCCCTAAAATGATAGGCTGATAATCGCTTTCGGCTCTCGTCCATTCTTTCACAGTTTGCCATCGGGTTTTATTCCAAGCATCAGCCCCCACAATAATTTGAACCTCGTAAGCCTTGCCCGTCGGTTGCTTATTCGCAAAAGGTGCATTTTTAAGTTTTGCCATCATTCAACATCTCCCGCCAATAGTAAGTCATCATAGCGTTTCAGCGTTTCAACGGCTTTTAATTCGTTCAACTGGTAGCTGATATGTTTTTTTGATATGCGTAGATTTTCAGATACTAAGCTCATCATCTCCTCTTTTGTGAGCATTTTACCCTTGCCGTTGGTGACTACACCGCAACCGCTTACTGCAATTTCTAGCAAGGTTTCCGCATTCTCTAACCGCTTGTGAATAGCGATGAGGGGTTTAATTAAAGCATTCATCTCTACACCTCATCTAACAAGTCTAGCCCGCTTTCCATCAAAGCTTTTACGCCCGCAATGGCGGTAGTCATATCGCTTAAATCATCGTGGTTTAAGTCGGCACGGGTTAAAAAATGAAGTAACGTGTAAGCCTGCCATAGCGTTGCATTCGCTTGTGTGAGTTTGTCCTTGTTCATCATTTCACGCCCCCTTTCATTGCGGTAGTTGCTGCATCTTCTAAGCGTTCAACCGCTGCAAGTAGTGAGTAAGTAAAATGTGCGTATGTGTTGCCGTCAAATAGGCTTGAGGTACTTTCAAAGTGATCTGCCATTACTTCCAATTGTGCTTTTAAGCGTGCCATTTCGTCATTAAATACATCAATTGCATCAGCTCGTTCAAGATTAAGCATAGATACCCCCTAAATCGCTGATAGAACGGGTTAAGTTAAGGGTATAAGATTGGTTGCCTGTGTAGGCTTTGAGTGTGTAAGGGTTCATTTTGAAGGTTTCCGTAAGTTTGTGATTAAAACTTATCGCTTGAACCTTTGAAAGGTGCGATAAGGGTTCAACTACTGCCTTCAAACAGTCCGCATTATTCGCACGGATGCCCGTCTTATTTCTGCGTGTCGCCCTTACCGCCAATTCGATAGATAAACGGATAAAGCCTAGTAAGCCAGATCCATTTGTGAAAGGAATTTTAGGTAAAAAAATACCGCTTGTGTAACGGTTGCGGTTACCGTTGAAGGTTGTAGTGCTCACCATACTACGCCCATTTTTAACCGCTTGCAATCTGTTCATTTTTTCAGGGGTTAGCATAATTTGCCTCCTTCTAAAATCACGTAAAACGGTGCAAAGAACGCACGTGCCTGTTGCTCGCTTTCTGCCTGTTTGCGTAAGGTGTAAGTCGGTAATTCTTTAATAGATTTGCGGGTGTTGCAAAGGTCTCTTCTTGCAATGCCTTTAAATAGATAGGTGTAAAGCATAGAAATGCCCTCAATGGTTTTAGTTAGTAAGAAATGTTGCACCACAAAAGGGTGTAACGTGGGATCAACTCTTGCCATTGAACAAGTGAGCTTATTCGTGCGTAAAGCCTTATTTCGCTCTATCGCCCACGTTACCAATTTGAGAGAATGGATCACGCCCATAATGTCAGCGTGCCATTGTTTGAAATGGTAAAGTGTAGATAAAAAAATACCGCTTGAATAACGGTTGCGGTGTCCGTCAATGGTTTGAGTAGTAAATTCAGAATAAACCACACTTGCAACTTTGCAAAGTGATTTATATTCATTTGAAATAGATTGATTATGAAATAGGTTCATCATAAAATAACTCCGTTTTGGACAGTTAAATAAATTCCTTTTGCTGTGGGTTTGGAAGTTTGCCCGTGCCGTTTGGTACGGGTTTTTTATTGCCTGTGATTATTGGGTAAATTTCCCAATTAAATTGGGATTCCCTTGTGCGTATTGGTCGCAAAATGCCAACCAATCTACAAAATCGTGGTCTCCTAAATTTTAGGCTACCCCGATTTTTCGGGTCAGTGTGCCCCCAATTATTCCCAATCATTCGCCCCGTTGTTTCTGTAACGTCTGCAGTCTTTGCAAAGTCAATTCCTCACTTCTGATTAAGCTCTGAATATGCTCAGGCTCTTTCAGGTTTTTCGCATCTGCCTTAAGTTCGTCTATGTAAAATAATTGGGTGATGATCAACTCATTCAGCGGGTAAGGCTCGTTATCATTCCATAGGCTCATAAACGTAAACACATCTTTCCGCTTGTCGTGTAAGTAATGTTTGATTGCTTGCCGTCTGATTAAGTGATTTGTTTTGGCTCTAATACATTGCATTTTTTAAATCTCGCCAGGCTGTGCGAACAATTCCGCAAGCGTTGGTAATTCTTTCTCTATTTGAATTCTTACTGGCTCTGGTTTATCTAGCCCCAATAGCTTCGCCTTGCCCATTATTGCCGCAATCATTGCGTTAGCGTTGCCGTTCGTTTTGGCAAGCTGTAAAGCTTCTTCCAATTGGTCTATAAGGTTGTCTACTGTAATTTTGTGTCTCTCTTGATGTTCTTTTTGCATCTCTTCAACCCTTACCGTAATCTTACCGTTCTTATTAAGTAACTCACTTGCCTTAACATTGATAACTTCAGTTGTCATTTTTGAGCAATTATAGCTCTGCCGATACGCTTCACTCGCATTCCCCAGCTCAATATAAAGCTGACAAAATTTTTCTTGTTTTAGTGTTAATTCCGCCATTGTTTGCCCTTATTGGCTCTTTTCTACCCTTAGTGCGATCTTAGTGTTATTATTTAATAACTTACTCGCATTTGTACGCTCTTCTCCGATATTTCGGCAAGGGTTGCCCACGTTCTCGCATTGCTTTTTGTTCTTGCTCAATGAGTGCAACGGTTCGATAGTCATTCAGTAGTTCGCTCGCTCTTGCCCGTATTCCTTGCCAGCTCATTCTTTGCCCTCTTTCATTCGCTTTTCAATGAATAAAAAATCTACTTTTTCACGGTTCGCCCTTGTCATCATTTCAAGCGTGATTTCTGTACCTGTACGATGTTCTACAAGAGGGTTCACACCATCGCCATATTGTGAATGCTCATAGAAATAGCTAACTGATTGCTCTAGCTCGTCATCAATTAAAAGCGGGGTTGAGGTCATTTGTTGGTGGTAAGCGATGATAGCCAGAGACTCTTTGAAGTAATTCGCCCCCGCCATCTCGATAATGATTTCGTTCCCTAGCTCTAATACTAGAACGCCAACATAAAAGTCCTTGCCGTTGTCGTCCGTTTCTTTCTGCAGTCTGATATACGGGAAATCTAGAAAACTTAATGTAGCTCTAATCGGTGCTTTCATCAGTTCGCCTATGCCTTGTGGAGATAGGTCATATTTAATTTTATTTGTCATTTTGTTTTACCTCATCTTTAATAAATCTCTCTCTATAACATTTCGTAGCTGTGCCATCTTCTACCGCTTTCACGTGCTTGGCGGTGGTTCTAAAATTGCCTGTGAGGTAGTTTTTAACCGCTTTGAAGTTTGCTAGAACGGTCTTCTGTTCAGCCGTTAAGTTTTGATAGCCCACCAACTGAACCAATTGAGCAAGTAGCAAACCGCCATCATCTAGCATTTGAGCGACTTTCTCGCATTCTTTCGCTAAATGGTGCTTGTGATGATAGCAGTCAGGGAAATTCAGCTTGCAGTGCTCAATGCTTGCGTTTGTCTGGTCGAACATTCGGCTAATTTGTGCCATTGCTAAAAATCGTTGCGTATTCGCTTTGTGAACGTTTTTCTCGCTTGCCTTAGTGTTTGCCTTACCTTTCGGTTTTGACGTGCTTTCTGTGCGTTTCTGTGCTTGCATTTGTGCCTTTAACGCTTTTAATTGTGTGATAGGGTTGTTTTGGGTCATTGTTTAGTTTCCTTTGCGTTCAAAATGTAACGCCGTCTTGCGTCTCATTAAGGTAATAGGACGGCTGAACTTTCAGCCGTCTAGTACGATTTCTTTATGAAAGAGTTTTGAAAATACGTATTCGGGTTCTTGTTTTGTCATTCGTGCTACTCCTTAAAATGTAATAGATACTGATTCATTTCTTCATCGGCAAGCGGTGGTAGTCCGCATTTCCCTCGTTCTTCGTTGAGAATTCGGATAACTTTCAACGCCTGTTTTTTATTCGGGATTGAGTAGATTAAAAAATCTCTTCCGCCTGTGCCGACATTGTTTGAACCGCCATTCACTTTATTTAGTAATACGCCATCAACACGAATAAATTTCGCCATTTCATTGCGTCCGCTGTTCATAAAATACTGTACGTTTAATTCACGACCGCTTATGCCTTTTGTGTGTTCTAGCAAGGCAGTAGCCGCTTTTGCTTGATTAGTTGGATAATGTAGCTTTCTCATCTGTGTAACCTCTCTATGCTTTGCGATTGCTTGCTAGGTGTTGAATAAAGACGTTTATCTCGCTCTCTAGGTATCCAACCGCATTTGTACCCAGAGGGATTTTTTGTGGGAACTCGGGACGATAACGAGCAGATTTCGGATTTTGCCAGTCCGCTAAAGTGGTTCGCCCAATGCCTAGCATTTTCAAAACTTCGTTACGTCTTAAAATGCGATCCGGCATTGCTTGCATTGTTGGCGGTGTAGTGATTTCTGTTGTCATTTACGCACCTCAAAAGTTATGTTTTGTTATGGTTAAAAAGGAAGTAGAAAGCCGTTTTTGGTTGCTTTCGGTTTCGGTGGGTATTGTGATTTGTAAATGCGGTAGGTTTTGGGAAGTTGCCAAAGGTTTTTGGGAAGTGAGCGGATAAAATGCGGTTAAGCCTTGCTATTAAAGGCTGTAGCGGTTTTTGGTAAGTAGTAAAAATTTTGGTAAGTGTGGATTTCGGGCAAAAAAATACCGCTTGCAGATTTCTACAAGCGGTGTGATTTTAGTTTTCGGATGTAAGTGCTTTGTAGGCTTCAGCTAATCGCTTTCGGATTGTTTCAGCTTTTGTCGCATTTTCATAATCAGCGGTAACGCTTGCGATAGTATCAGCAATAGCATAATAATTGGGGTTGTCTTTCTTTCTGAATTTGCTACCAGTTTTAGATAGTTGCTCAACAAGCCCGCCAATAATTTGTAAATGCGTGTTTCTTTCCCTGCTGTTGTACTGCTCGATATTTTCAACCGCTTTCGGTGGTTGTGCCTGTACTGTTTCCAGTTCGGCTATTTTGGCTTTTAATAACGTATTTTCAGTTCTTAAGCGTGTAATTTCGCTATTCTTTTCATTCAGTAAATTTTGATATGAAAGGCGTTCCGCTGTTCCTATAGGACTTTTATTTATATCAGTATTTTTTAGTGTGTTTTGATTGCTGAATTCAATTTTTAAAAGCTCTTGCATTCGTTCACGGTCTAAAAATAAATCGTGATATTTCCCATCTATGTAGTCGCTTGAGCTCTCATTATTATCAAACGGAATTTCATCCATCATCATTTCTAAAATATAAAAAAATGATACTTCGTTAGTTTCAATTATTGGCTGTGAAATTGATTTAGGGACTCTATAAAGTTTTATTTCATTTTCTTCGCACCATTGCCAATAACTCACAGCATTAAAATATTCTTGATTCCTTGGTGGGTCATAAGGTTCTAACTCAATATATAAATATTGAGCAACCTCAAAAAAACTAACTTCCTCATCTCGTTTTTTTATGAAGTCAAAAAAATCAATGATATTGATATATTTCTGTTTCCGCTCTCGCTCTATAGATAATAGCTTTTCTTTGATATCTAACATCACGCCCCCTATGCGTTCGCCCCTATCTGTGTGAAAGGCGTGTAGAAAGGATAAATAGGGGTTATCCCTTTCAATGCGGTAGCTACTCCGTCATCTATCTACACTTATTCGGTTGTTATAGTTGGTTATCTCGCTTAATCGCTTGAATAATTTGTGTTCATTCAGCGGGAAAGGCATTTGATAAGCTAACCATTTAAATACGCCCGCAATTGCTCGCTGTTTTGGCTATGGGTAACAAAATCATCAAACATCATTTTGAACATTGTTACCCTCTTTTGCTTTTTTTGGTTCTCTAAGGTTCGATTAGGTCTTATTTTACTGATTTTTTAAACAGTTTCAAGCGGTCAGATTTGGCGGATTTTTGCAAGGTTTTAATAGATGTGAAAGGGTGTGCCCAGTTTTGGACATACCCCACTGGAAATTTTAATTTTGCAGGCGTGAAATTGAGTTAAGGGGTCAGATTTGGTGGATTTTTTGCAAGGTTTTAACAGATGTGAGAGGGTATCAAGAAATGGCTGATACCCCACTAAAAAGCGGTTGTTTTGGCTTGAACGATGATGCCCTAGAGGTTAAAAAAACTGCGGTTTACCGTGTGTGCGTTACCCCGTGGCAAGGCGTAGCCCTCTGGGAGTACCTTTTACATCTAGTGGATTCGTTCGACATCTGTCAACATTTGTCAACATTTTTCAATCCACACAATTTTGTGCTGATTCAATCTCCCCATTTTTGGGGAGATTAAAACGGCTAAGAATGTAAGGTTTTGACAGGTTTATACCTTAAGTTTTACTAAGTCGGCAAAGATTGTAGATTTATTGGATCTCTTCCGATAACTACCCTTTAGGGGTAAACTAAATTTCCCTTTTTGGGTAATAAGGACCGTAAAGGGACCGTCCAAAGGGTTACCGTATATCATCTGAAATCTGGATAGTGATTTCCACCACGCAAAGAGGTAACTGGGGGTATGCACCAGCGGTGTATACCTAGTTGTTAGGGTAATAAAAAAGGGTACGCCCATTTCTGGTAGCACCCTAAAAATTAAATAGAAAGTTGTTCAGGTAAGCAGTTATAGATTTTTGCCAGTTTTTCCCGTGTTTTCTTCTGTGGCTTGCTCTCTTTTCG
Organism: uncultured Haemophilus sp.; assembly: GCA_963545995.1. GTDB lineage: Bacteria > Pseudomonadota > Gammaproteobacteria > Enterobacterales > Pasteurellaceae > Haemophilus_A. The sequence continues at coordinate 26,125 of CAUUKJ010000017.1, read as the reverse complement.
TTCAGCCTGTGAAATTGAGGATTGTGTCAGCCCCGCCATCTCCGCAACTTCTTGCTGTGATAAATTACGGTATATTCTCCACGCTCCTAGGCTGTTTACATTTTTTTCCGCCATAATCCATACGACTTCGTTAGGAATGGTTACATCATCAAACTCATCTTTTTCTACTTGGATTTCCTCCCAATCCTCTTCGTTGTCATCATCGTAAGGGATTGCATTAGCCAGGAGAGCTTCATACTCCGCAATAGGCAAAATAATAAATTCTGGTTTACCTTGCTTGTTATTAATGTATCTATGGGTTAAGTTCATTTTATTTTCTCCATAAGCGGGGAATAAATCCCCACGTTTTAGTTATAAGTTTGTTCACTGCGTTTCATTACGGCTTTAATCTCTATCACAACGGGAACGCCATCAATTACATCAAAAAGCACTCGATAATTTCCAACTCTTAACCTATACCCGCTTTTTGTGCCTTTGAGCTTTTTCAGGTCTAACGCAACATCAGGAAAGTTTGCTAATTCTTCCGTCTTTTCTTTGATTATAGCGTAGTAACGTGAATCTATTTTTAATAGGTTCTTAGCCGCTTTTGTCGTCCAGATAACTTTATTCATTTTTGTAAATATCTTATATTTTTGAATGTTTTTATTATACTTTCTAATATTTATCTAATCAATAAAATATTAAATAATTATTAGATTTTATTCTATTGGAAGTGAAGAAGAAAGTTGAAATAATCACTTTTAGTCACTTATTTTTACCCCTTAATCACTTCAATCACTTGTTAATCACTTGCTCTGAACCATTGATATATCTATATTTCTTTCTAAAGTAAGTGAAAAAGTGACTAAATTTGAAAAAGTTTCGTTGAGTTTTGGGGAATAAGAAAAATATAAGAAAAAAGCCTAGTAAAAACTAGGCTCTGAATTAGAAAGTGGGGAATTTATGCGGCAAGCTGTAAATGATATTTAGGCAACGCCCCTTGTGAACATTGCTCGATGAAATCGCCCCACGCTTGCAACAATTTAAAACGCTGCTCTATACGCTCGCCCCTATCGTAGGCTGCTTTGATGCGGTCGCTATTCATATGCGATAAAGCAACCTCAATCAGATCGCTATTAAAACCTTGCTCATTTAAATACGTGCTTGCAATGCTGCGTAATCCGTGTGCTACTAATTTCCCTTTGTAGCCCATTCGCTTAATCGCCCCATTCGCTGTCTGTGTGTTTACGTGGGTTTGTGGGTTCTTCACGCTAGGGAATAAATAAACCTTTCCCCCGCTCAATTTCTTAATCTCTCGCAATAATGCCATCGCTTGCCGTGATAGGGTAATTTTATGTTCACGCCCCCGCTCATCTTGTTTAATGCCTTTCTGAATATAAACCGTCCATATTCTCGAACGCTCATCAATATCTTCATATTTGGCGGTAGCTGCCTCATTGGGACGGGTCATTGTCAACAATTGCCATAGAATTAAATAGCGGGTCTGTAAATGGATTTGAGCATTGTTCAGCGTGTAGATAAATTCGCCTAAATCTTCTGGCTTAATCGTTTTAAAGTGTTCTACGGTTGGACTGTCAAACTCTTTTGAAATATTGGCGGTAGGATTGAACGGGATGAGTTCACGATGTAATGCGTAAGTCATTATCTCGTTATGCTTTTGAATCGTCCGCTTTAACTTCTCTAGTTTCCCCTCATCTTGATACTGCTTAAAGGCTTTTAACGCCATTGGTGCAGTAATCTGTGAAATTGGCAAGTGTCCAAAATGTGGCAAGAGGTTTCTTCTTATTAGGCTTTCAACATCTTTCTGATAGCCCACAGAAAAGTTACGTTTACTTTTGCGATACTCAAACCACGCCCACGCTACTGCCTCGTAAGTGTTCAATAGTTCCGTCTGTTGTGCCCGTTGCTGTTGTTCTCGGTGGTCTTGCGGGTCGATACCTTTCGCCAATAATTCACGACATTCAGCCCGTTTTATTCTTGCATCTTGTAGCGATACATTTGGGAACGTGCCTAAACTCATTTCAGTACGCTTTTTGGAATTCGGTTTATAGTAATTGAACCGCCATAGTTTTGAACCGTTAGGCGTAACCAACAGAAAAAGCCCCAGCCCGTCCGTGAGCGTGTTTTTTGTAGGTTTACCATCTTTATCGGTTTTGGGTTTTGCCTTCTCTATTTCGGTATTTGTGAGTGGTTTAGTAGTACGTGCCATAAATGCCCCCGATGCTTGATAGATAAGGGTTTAACGCTGTTTTAGTAGTACGACATTTTCCCCTTTCTGTGCGATCCTACTAAAAAAACTACTAAAATTAAAGGCTTTAGTAGGTTCTAATAGGTATGCTTAGGACAATAAAAAAAGCCTTAAACCGTTATGGCTCAAGGCTTTATAGGTTCTTTTCGAACCGCTTAGGTACCCGATTTGGTGGAGCTGGGGGGATTTGAACCCCCGTCCGAAATTACTCTACCTTCAGTACTACACGTTTAGTCTCGTCTTTAATTTCACTTAAGCATGCGGACAGACACGCTAAACTTAAGCTAGTTTGATTCAATTTAGTGCTTCGATCCTCAAACAGCGGCTTCCACACGATCTCGTTTTGGTTTGACTCCGCTTTATCCCCGTCTTACGAGCGGAAGCTGGGGAGCGAAGGCTATGAGCAGGTTATTAAGCTGCTAAAGCGTATTGTTCGTCGTTTGCGACTATTTTTTTGCGGTTTATTTACGAGGCCTACCGCACCTCGACGTGCACCTTGGGCTTCGCTAATCCCGTCGAATCCAGAATCAGCCCCAAAAAGTTTGGTAATTCTAGCAGAAAGCGGTATGATCTGTAAACTTTTTTGCAAAACAACATAGATGATAAGGAAAAAGATGAGTAAATTTGACGATATTGAAGATGCGGAAATTATTGAGCCAGAGGAGATTGATGAGGCAGAGCTTGCAGCGGAAAGCGATGATAAAGCGACTGAGGCGATGCACCCTGCTTTACTTTCTGGTGGAATGCCTGTCATAACGGGCAACATTGATAGTTACATTCGTATGGCAAATCAATATCCGATTTTGTCTGCTGAGCAAGAAAAGGAGTTGGCGGAGCGTTATTACTATGATGATGACGTGGAAGCCGCGAAGCAGCTGATTTTATCGCATATGCGTTTTGTAATTCACATCGCCCGTGGCTATTTAGGCTATGGCTTGCCTTTGGCGGATTTAATCCAAGAGGGCAACATTGGTTTGATGAAAGCGGTAAAGCGTTTTGACCCGAATGTCGGTGTGCGTTTAGTTTCTTTTGCGGTACATTGGGTAAAAGCGGAAATTCACGAGTACGTCTTGAAAAACTGGCGTATTGTGAAAGTGGCGACCACTAAAGCCCAGCGTAAGCTCTTTTTCAATTTGCGGAAAAATAAAAACCGCTTGGCGTGGTTTAATGAAGAAGAAATTCAAAAAGTTGCGGAAGATTTGGGCGTTTCCCCTGAAGAAGTGCGTGAAATGGAATCGCGTATGACAGGGCAAGATCTCGGTTTTGATTTACCTGTCGGCGAAGATGATGATGAGGCTTATACGCCTTCAATGTATTTAGAAGATAATAGTTCGAATTTCGCAGATGATTTAGAAGATGCGGAATATACAGGCGAAGCCACCGCAAAATTAGCTTATGCGTTAGCGACTTTAGACGAGCGTAGCCAAGATATTATTAAAACCCGTTGGTTAGACGAGAATAAACTGACTCTGCACGATTTAGCCGCAAAATATAATATTTCAGCGGAACGTGTGCGTCAGTTAGAAAATGCTGCATTGAAGAAAATCAAAGATGCGATTAGTTTAGATGCTTAAACGAGAGCAAATACCGAACCAAATGGTTCGGTTTTGTTTTTTTAGGGAGTACTATAACGTTTAGAATGATGGAGCTTTTATTCTTTTTTTGTAAACAAAAACGGTAGTAAGGCAAAGAGCATCAAAACTAACGCAGTGACGGCAGCGTCTTCGGTGCGGTAACTGCCGAGTTGCTGGTAAAGCAAATAGGGTAGTGAGCTAAAATCGGGGCTGCCGAAAAAGGCGATGACTGCAAAGCTGCCCAGACTGGAAGACATCGCCAAAATAAAGGCGTTGGCAAGTGGTCGGATAAGGTAATATTTTTCCGCAATCCACCAACGCTTAAAGCCAGTTAGTCCCAAACTTCGAGCCAGTTTGTCTTGGGCGTTAAACACTTCCCACATTGCAGAAAATAAGATGGGATAAGTAAAGGGAATGAGGATAATGCCGTTCATTACCCCTACTAACAGTAGTAATTGAGCAGTCGAAAGCGGGGTGTTAATTAGCAATAAAAATAAGCCTACCGCCAGCAAAAATATAGGGAAAATCAGCGGATAAGTTGCCACACCACCAAGAATAGCGTGCAAGAAACGCTGTTTTTGTACCAGTAATCGACGGGCTTCAAGGGCGATCACATAGGTAACGCCAACCGCTGTGAAGGACGCAATTAAGCTAATAGCCATAGAAAATAGGCTCGCTTCCCATAATTCAGGGTTAGCAAAGCGTTGCCAAAAATTAGATACGGAAATGCCCGCCCAAGCGATGCTGACAAGCGGTAATAAAATCAATAAACTTTGCAAAATGAGGATAGCTTGCAAGCTCCATTTACGTATGCCAAACAGGCGAGGTTTCCATAATTCCACGTTCGGATTGGTATTCGGTTGTTTAAGGGCTTGTTGCGAAAAGAAGAACAGCAAGGCTTGCAACACAACACCCACCACAAGCTGTACTATAATCAGCATTACGGCTTTGGTAAAATCAAACTCAAAACTGACCGCTTGATAAATTGCGACTTCAAGGGTGCTGTATTTTGGTCCACCACCGAGCATCAAGACAATCGGAAAGCTGGTAAAGCAGATCATAAAAATCGTCATAAATACGTAGGGCAGAACCCGTTTGAGCATCGGCAATTCTACAATGCGGAAATAGTTCCAGCCCGACAAATTCAGCTGCGCCGCGAGCTGGTATTGGCTAGATGGAATAAGCGAAAGGGCTTCTACGCAATATTTGGTGACGAGTGGAATATTGAGCAAAGCGTGAGCAATAAGAATGCCTTGTAGCCCATAAATATTGAAGTGCCAATTAATGCCGATCCACTTCATAAACTGGACCAACCAGCCCGAATTCCCCCAAATGCCGATTACCGCAAAAATAATCACAAGCGATGGCAACGCCCAGACAAACAAAATGCTGCGATAAAGCCACGCTTTGCCTTTGAAATCTAAATAGAAAAAGGCTTTGGCAAGCAAAATACCCAAAAACGTTGAAATCACTGCAGAAAGCGTGGCTTGCAGTAGGTTATATTTTAAGATGCGAGCGGTTTCGCCCAACGAGAAAAGCGTGTCTTCTTGTTGGTAATGGACTAACGCCCATAAACTGAAGGCATAAAGTAGCACGATGCTGTTATAAAGTAGCCAAGCACTGGTTTTCGTAAGCGTTTTGAGCATTTGAGGTAAAATTGGGAAATAAACAGCGAAATTCTAGCATTTTTCGACCGCTTGTTGGCTGAAAATTGCCAGAAAAATGTAATATGAATGTCAAAAAATCGTTAAAATAGCTTGAACTCTATACAAAATACGCTGAAAAATGTGAGCTTTATCACGTTTTTTTATTTTTTATCGTGAATTTATATGCATTTTGTAGTAAAGTGGCGAAAGTTTATAACTTACATTCATCGTTAATGTTTACAATCTTATGAGAGGAAAAAACTATGGCGTATTCTAAAGACGTTGTAATTACTGCAGCAAGTGGCTTACACACACGCCCAGCAGCTGAATTCGTTAAAGCAGCAAAAGGCTTTGTTTCTGATATTACAGTAACATCAAGCGGTAAAACTGCAAGTGCGAAAAGCCTATTTAAACTTCAAACTTTAGGCTTAACTCAAGGCACTAACATCACGATTACTGCTGAAGGTGAAGATGAGCAAAAAGCGGTTGATTTCTTAGTAGATTTAATCCCTACTTTAGAATAATCAACAAAGTAGCCTTACTTATGTTTATATGGCAAGTTTCGGCTTGCCATAGTTTTTAATTACTCTTTTTAAAAGGATAACATTATGATTTCAGGTATTGCAGCTTCTCCTGGTATTGTTTTTGGTAAAGCATTAGTACTAAAAGAAGAGCCTATTGTTCTTAACTCTCACAAAATCACAGCAGATCAGGTTGATGCTGAAGTAGCGAAATTCTTTGATGGTCGAGCAAAAGCAGCAGCACAATTAACCGCTATTCACGAAAAAGCATTACGCACATTAGGCGAAGAAAAAGCCGCGATTTTCGAAGGGCATTTAATGCTTTTAGAAGATGAAGAATTAGAAGAAGAGATCATCGCTTATATTAACGAAAACTTAGCTACAGCAGACGTTGCAGCAAGTAAAGTGATCGATCAACAAGTCGCTGTGCTTTCAGAGATTGACGATGAATATTTAAAAGAACGTGCTGGCGATATGCGTGATATTGGTAACCGTTTATTACGTAATATCTTAGGTATGCACATTATCGATTTAGGCGATATTCAAGAAGAAGCAATTCTCGTTGCGTACGATTTAACACCATCTGAAACAGCACAATTAAACCTTGAAAAAGTATTAGGTTTTGTGACAGATATTGGCGGTCGTACATCGCACACCTCAATTATGGCTCGTTCATTAGAATTGCCTGCGATCGTGGGTACAAACGACATTACTGCTCGAGTAAACACAGGCGACGTGTTAATTTTAGATGCAGTGAACAACCAAATTCACGTAAACCCATCTGAAGAGCAAATCAACGAGTTCAAAACAACTCAAGCTCGTATCGCAGCAGAAAAAGCGGAATTAGCGAAATTAAAAGATTTACCAGCAGAAACCTTAGATGGTCATCGTATCGAAGTAGCGGGTAACATCGGTACTATCCGTGATGTGGATGGCGTGTTACGCAACGGTGGTGAATCCGTTGGTTTATATCGTACCGAATTCCTCTTTATGGATCGCAGCGAATTACCAGGCGAAGAAGAGCAATTCCAAGCGTATAAAGAAATTGTAGAAGCGATGGATGGCAAACAAGTTGTGCTTCGTACAATGGACATTGGTGGTGATAAAGAATTACCATATTTAGACTTGCCAAAAGAGATGAACCCATTCTTAGGCTGGCGTGCGGTGCGTATCGGTTTAACTCGTCGTGAGATCTTAGATACACAATTACGTGCGGTATTACGTGCTTCTGCATTCGGTAAATTAGCCGTAATGTTCCCGATGATTATTTCAGTGGAAGAAATCCGTGAGTTAAAATCAATCGTGGCAACATTAAAAGAGCAACTTCGTGCAGAAGGTCACGCCTTTGATGAAAACTTACAATTAGGTGTAATGGTTGAAACGCCATCTGCAGCAGTAAATGCTCGTCACCTTGCGAAAGAAGTGGATTTCTTCAGTATCGGTACAAACGATTTAACGCAATATACCTTAGCAGTTGACCGTGGTAATGAAATCATTGCTCACTTATATAACCCATTAACGCCATCAGTGTTGAACTTAATCAAACAAGTAATTGACGCTTCACACGCTGAAGGCAAATGGACTGGTATGTGTGGTGAGTTAGCAGGTGATGTACGTGCAACGGCATTATTGCTTGGTATGGGCTTAGATGAATTCAGTATGAGTGCAATCTCTGTACCACACGTGAAAAAATTAGCTCGTTCAATCAATTATGCTGATGCAAAAGCTCTTGCAGATGAAGCATTAGCACAACCAACAGCAGCAGATATTGAACGCTTAGTGAATGATTTTTACGCAAAATTAAGCTAAGTTTTAATTAAATAGCATACAAAAACAAAATTCTCGTATAAAATATATGAGAATTTTGTTTTATCAAACGGAGATATCCTATGAGTTTTTTAAGTAAATTATTTGGTTCTAAACAAAAAGAAGCCAAAGAAATCAAAATTGTTGCACCACTTTCTGGTGAAATCGTAAACATCGAAGATGTACCAGATGTTGTTTTCTCAGAAAAAATCGTAGGTGATGGCGTGGCAATCCGCCCAGCAGGCGACACTATCGTTGCACCAGTAAACGGTACAATCGGTAAAATTTTCGAAACTAACCACGCATTCTCAATTGAATCTGAAGACGGCGTTGAGTTATTCGTTCACTTCGGTATTGACACTGTTGAATTAAAAGGCGAAGGCTTTACTCGTATCGCAGAAGAAGGTCAAACAGTAAAAGCTGGCGATCCAGTAATTAAATTTGACTTAGCAACTTTAGAAGCTAAAGCAAAATCAGTATTAACCCCTGTTGTAATTTCTAATATGGATGAAATCTCAAACCTTGAAAAATCTTCAGGTTCAGTTGTTGCTGGTGAAACAGTTGTTTTAACTTTAACAAAATAATTATGAAAAATGCCCGCTTGTAGCGGGCTTTTTGTATTCTCTTATGCCTATTTCAGGCTCTCTTCTGTTGCTTTTTTTACTTTCTCTAGCACCGCAGCATAATCAAGGGTTGGAATCCCTGTACCACCTAAAAAGTGCATTTGCACATTTTCCACACCGCAGAAGTTAAATAAACCGTTGCCGAGCGTGTGGTTGAGCGATTGCAGAAAACCTTTCTCTTCGTATTTCTCGTTGGTATTCCCCATCGTGACAAACTGTTGGATTTTCTTGCCTTTAAGCAATCCAACGCTTGCTCCTTTGCCCGTTTGATAGGCAAATCCGTGGGTTAACACGCGGTCTAAATAGCCTTTTAAAATCGCAGGGAAGCCCATCCACCAAAGCGGATAAACAAAGGTAATTAAATCCGCTTTATTCCAGTAGGCTTGCTCCACTTTTACATCGTGAGCGTACTCCTTGCTGAAGGTGTTAATACACTCTTGCCATTTCAGCACAGGTGGGAAATTTTCCGCATTCAAATCGCGAATGACCACTTCGTGTCCGTTCGAGCCTTCAATCACTTTCTGCAGAACGGCTTGGTTAAAGCTTTCGGGGTTTGGATGAGCGTAAATAATTAAGTGTTTCATTGTTGTGTTCCTTATTGTTTTAATCATTGCCACATTCTAACCTCATAACGAAATTTTCTCTATTGTTCTTTGATAAGTATCAAGAAAAGTGAGATTAGTCCTTCAAATACCCCGTTTGAGGAATAAGGGAAAAAGCGGAAAAATCGGATAATTACCACCCAATATTTTAGCCATTTGAAGGTCGATTTTGAGCGAATTAACGCAACAAACTTTGCCGCGTCGGGCGTTTTTACGCGGGCAATTTTTCAATACGCTGAAAACAGAACAAGTGGCGTTGCAAGGATTTGATGCGATTCGTCCACCTTGGGCGGATTTAGCTAATTTCCTAGCAAAATGCACCGCTTGCGGGCAGTGCGTTTCCGCTTGTGAAAGCCAGATTATCAAACTCGGTGCGGGTGGTTTCCCTGAAGTGGATTTCACGTTAGGCAAACAGGAATGCACCTTCTGTGAAAAATGCGTACAGGCTTGCCCTGAAGGCGTTTTCTTGGAGACTAGCGAACCTGCGTGGACACATAAAGTCGCCATTTCGGAAAGCTGTTTATTGCAACAAAAAATCGAATGTCGCTCCTGCGGTGATTATTGCCCCGAACGTGCCATTCGCTTTCGCCCAAGTTTAGGCGGTATTGCAAATTTACAATTAGATTTAACCGCTTGTAATGGTTGCGGGGCGTGTTTGAGCGTTTGTCCGACCAAAGCGATTAACATTATGAAATAGATATTTCATTGTAGGGGCGTGTTGCACACGCCCGAAAGATATCGGCAAGGGAAACGGGCGTGTGCAACACGCCCCTACATAAGAGCAACACAGTTGCTTCAAAATAAAAATTTCAAATAACAAATGAGTCAATTTAACGAAAACGAAAATTGGTATGTGTGCAGCATTGTGGTGCAAGCACGACCAGAAAAATTAGAACAAGTGAAAGCCGCCATTCTTGCCATTCCAACGGCAGAAATTCACGGCGAAAAGGCAGAAGAAGGCAAATTGGTAGTGACTCTTGAAAGCAACCGCCAGTTGGCTTTAGCCGATTTGATGGACGAAATTAAAGACATTTCAGGCGTGATTGTGGTGTCGTTGATTTTGAATTATTTAGATGAGAGATAATTCCTTTTTAGGAATTTAGCGAAGAAAAATTTACTCTCTCCCCTTGAGGGAGAGAGACAGGCGGAAATTGCGTCAGGCAATTTCCGTCAGAGAGAGGGGGCTACGATACTGCTTTTGCAAATGAGCGGTCAAAAATGACCTCTTACCCCTCTCCCGAATTCCGCTTCTGAACGAAGCGTAATTATCCCTCTCCCACAAGGGGCGAGGGTAGAAATAAAAGAATTAAATAACTGTTGTGGGAAAAACTATGGAACTTAATCGTAGAGATTTTATGAAAGCCAATGCGGCGATGGCGGCGGCAGCGGCAGCGGGAATGACGATTCCTGTGAAAAGCGTCTATGCGGAAGATATGGGCATTAAGTGGGACAAAGCCCCGTGTCGTTTCTGCGGAACAGGCTGTAGCGTATTGGTCGGCACTAAAGATGGTCGTGTGGTGGCAACCCAAGGCGACCCTGATGCGGAAGTAAACCGCGGATTGAACTGTATCAAAGGCTACTTCCTGTCCAAAATTATGTACGGTGCAGACCGTGTGCAAACGCCTTTATTGCGTATGAAAGATGGCAAATTCCACAAAGAGGGCGATTTTACCCCTGTTTCGTGGGATCAGGCGTTCACCGTGATGGCGGAAAAAGTGAAAGACATCTTGAAGAAAAAAGAGCCGAATGCGGTGGGTATGTTCTCTTCAGGTCAAACGACAATTTTTGAAGGCTATGCCAAAGTAAAACTTTGGAAAGCAGGCTTGCGTTCGAACACTATTGACCCGAATGCCCGTCACTGTATGGCATCTGCTGCGGTAGCCTTTATGCGTACCTTCGGTATGGATGAACCAATGGGTTGCTATAACGACATCGAAAAAACCGATGCTTTTGTGCTTTGGGGCTCTAATATGGCGGAAATGCACCCTATTTTATGGAGTCGTATTTCTGATCGCCGTTTATCTAATGACAATGTCCGTGTGGTAGTCATGTCTACTTTCGAACACCGTTCGTTCGAATTGGCGGATACTCCAATTATTTTTAAACCACATTCAGACTTGGCAATCCTCAACTATATTGCGAACTACATTATTCAAAATGATAAAGTGAACTGGGATTTCGTCAACAAACACACCAAGTTCAAACGTGGCGAAACTGATATCGGTTATGGTTTACGCCCAGAACATCCGCTTCAAAAAGCAGCGAAAAATGTGAAAACTGCGGGTAAAATGTACGATTCCGATTTCGAAGAATTCAAAAAAATTGTAGAACCTTATACGCTTGAAAAAGCACACGAAATGTCTGGCGTACCGAAAGATCAGCTTGAAACACTTGCAAAAATGTATGCAGATCCAGAGAAAAATATTGTTTCTTACTGGACAATGGGCTTTAACCAACACACTCGCGGTGTGTGGGTAAACCAAATGATGTATAACGTTCACTTACTCACAGGTAAAATCTCAAAACCAGGTTGTGGACCGTTCTCTCTAACAGGTCAGCCATCAGCTTGTGGTACGGCTCGTGAAGTAGGGACCTTCGTTCACCGTTTACCAGCGGATATGGTGGTCACCAACCCTAAACACGTTGAAATTGCTGAGAAAAAATGGAAATTACCAAAAGGCACGATCCCAACTGTGCCAGGCTATCCAGCAGTACAACAAAGCCGTGCCTTAAAAGATGGCAAGATGAATTTCCTATGGCAGATGTGTACCAACAATATGCAAGGTGGTCCAAATATTAATGAAGAAATTTTCCCAGGCTGGCGTAACCCTGAGAACTTCATCGTGGTTTCAGACCCTTACCCATCAGTTTCAGCAGTGGCAGCAGACTTAATCCTGCCAACCTGTATGTGGGTAGAAAAAGAGGGTGGTTATGGTAATGCAGAGCGTCGTACACAGTTATGGCGTCAACAAGTCAAAGGCCCAGGCGAATCTCGTTCAGACTTATGGCAAATTGTGGAATTCTCTAAATACTTCAAAACTGACGAAGTATGGGGCGAAGAATTATTAGCACAAATGCCAGAATATCGTGGCAAAACACTTTATGAAGTGCTTTACGAAAATGGCGAAGTAAACAAATTCAACGTGCCAACCGATATTCCTGGTTATCTCAACGATGAAGCGGATCACTTCGGTTACTACTTACAAAAAGGCTTGTTTGAAGAATATGCTTCATTCGGTCGCGGTCACGGTCACGACTTAGCCTCATTCGACACTTATCACCAAGTGCGCGGTTTACGCTGGCCAGTGGTGAAAGATGAAAAAACAGGCGAATTTAAAGAGACCTTATGGCGTTATCGCGAAGGCTTCGACCCGTATGTGAAAGCGGGCGAAGAAGTGGCGTTCTATGGATACCCAGACAAAAAAGCGATTATCTTAGGTGTGCCGTATGAAGGCCCTGCGGAAAGCCCAGACGAAGAGTACGATTTATGGCTCTGTACAGGTCGTGTGTTAGAACACTGGCATACAGGTACAATGACTCGTCGCGTGCCTGAATTGCACCGTGCATTCCCGAACAACCTTGTTTGGATGCACCCAGCGGACGCAAAAAAACGCGGCTTACGCCACGGTGACAAAGTGAAATTGATTACCCGTCGTGGGGAGATGATTTCGCATCTCGACACCCGCGGCCGTAACAAATGCCCAGAGGGTTTGATTTTCACCACCTTCTTCGATGCAGGTCAGCTGGCGAATAAATTAACCCTTGATGCTACCGATCCAATTTCAGGCGAAACCGACTACAAAAAATGTGCGGTGAAAGTGATGAAGGCGTAGTGGATCACTCCCCTCTTTAGAAAAGAGGGGCTGGGGGAGATTTGATTGCGATGTCTAATCTTTCACGAGGTTAAAATTACTTCTGCTACAAACGCTTGCGTTTGAACGTTGCTTTAGCAACGGCACGGAGTGTGAGCTAAGCGAATAAATCTCCCCTAACCCCTCTTTGCTAAAGAGGGGGATCTACACAAGCGGTTCAAATCTGCAAATCTTTTGCAAAAATCAACCGCTTGAACACGACAAACAAAAGGAAACCCCAAAAAGGAACCTAAAATGAAACTGGATCCAAACCGCCGTCAATTTTTGAAAAATATGACGCGAACTGCGGCTGGCGTGTGTGGGGCGGGCGTGATTCTCGGGTTGCAGCAACAGCAAGCCAAAGCGAAAGAAGGCGTGGCATTGCGTCCCCCAGGGGCGTTGCCAGAAAACGAATTCTTGGCAGCCTGTACCCGCTGTGGGCAGTGTGTGCAGGCGTGTCCTTACGATATGTTGCACTTGGCTTCTCTCATTTCACCGATGGAAGCTGGCACGCCTTATTTTGTGGCACGCGATAAACCGTGCGAAATGTGTCCTGATATTCCTTGTATGAACGCTTGCCCAAGTGGGGCGTTGAGCGAGGAGCTGAAAGACATCAACGAGGCACGAATGGGCTTGGCGGTGTTGCTTGACCACGAAACCTGCCTGAACTGGCAAGGGCTGCGTTGCGATGTGTGTTATCGCGTTTGTCCGTTGATTGACAAAGCGATTACGCTCGAAAAAGTGCATAACGACCGCACGGGCATTCACGCGAAATTGATTCCCACCGTGCATTCTGATGCTTGCACGGGCTGCGGTAAATGTGAGCAAGCCTGCGTATTGGAAGAGGCGGCAATTAAAGTGTTGCCGATGGATCTTGCGAAAGGCTTACTCGGTCGTCATTACCGCTTAGGCTGGAAAGAGAAACAAAATGCGGGGAAATCGCTGATTGAGGCTCAACACCCAGACGGCTTACGTCCTGCGATGGACGCCCGAATGCCCGAAGGATTAAGCGAGCCAACCTATCAGCCAATGCAGGTGAAGCCAAATCAAAAAGTGGCGACACCAAGCCGTGCGATGATGGATTATGTGCCAAGCTCAACCACCGTGCCAGAAGCGGAACACTTCCCGAACCTAGAGCTAAACATTAAGGGGGTGAAATAATGGCGGAAAAATATACCCCAAATAAACCGAAAGAGGCAGGCTTAGAAGCCCGTCAGAAACTTGGTTGGTGGCGAGCTTATCGCTTTTTGATTTTGCGAAGAATTAGCCAGCTCAGCATTATTTTGATGTTTTTAAGCGGCCCACTTTGGAATGTTTGGATCTTAAAAGGCAATTACAGTGCCAGCCTGTTATTTGACAGAGTGCCATTAACCGATCCGCTGATTACCGCCGAAAGCCTTGCCACAGGCTATTTGCCTGAGGTTTCCACCTTAATCGGGGCGTTGATTATCACGCTCTTTTATGCGGTGGTGGCAAGCAAAGCCTTTTGCAGCTGGGTTTGCCCGATGAATATGGTCACCGATGCTGCTGCGTGGCTACGCCGTAAGCTCGGCATTCGCCAATCGCTCAAAATTTCCCGCGAATTGCGATATGTAATTTTGGCAGTCATTTTGATCGGCAGTGCCACCACAGGTTCGCTCTTGTGGGAATGGATCAACCCTGTTGCCGCGTTAGGGCGCGTATTTGTCTTTGGCTTAGGGGCAACCCTTTGGTTGGTTGCGGTGATTTTCCTGTTCGACCTACTCGTTGCCGAACACGGCTGGTGCGGACACCTCTGCCCGATTGGGGCGATGTATGGCGTGATTGGGGCAAAAAGTATGGTGAAAGTACGGGTGGTGGATCGCAACCGCTGCGACCGCTGTATGGACTGCTACAACGTCTGCCCTGAACCACAGGTGCTACGCCTGCCATTGCACGGCAAGCCTGAAGATAGCCAAATTATTTTGGCAAAAGATTGTATTACTTGCGGACGTTGTATTGACGTCTGTGCTGAAAATGTTTTCGCTTTTGGTTCTCGGTTTGAGAAACAGATTACCGTTAAACAAATTAACTAATTAAACGTGCTGATTTAACTCTCTCCCCTTGAGGGAGAGAGACAGATAAAAATTGCGTTAGGCAATTTTTATCAGAGAGAGGGGAATGCGATTGTTTTGCAAAACAGCGGTCAAATATGACCGCTTACCCCTCTCCCGAATTTCGTTTCTGAACGAAACGAAATTATCCCTCTCCCTCAAGGGGCGAGGGTGGTGATACAGCACCAATCCTACGGAGTGATTATGAAAAAATTCCTTGCTTTAATGCTCGTTGCGTTCTCAGGAATCGCAATGGCAGAGACTCAAAAAGTCCCAACCAGCATCGACAACACAACGGAAAGTGTTGCCCCTGCGTTTACCAATCCTTACAAAGATGTGGGCAATATTCCGATTACCTTCCCTCATCAGCCACCGCTTGTGCCGCATAGCATTCGTGGGTTACAGGTAACGAAAAATGCTAACCAATGCTTGGGCTGTCATTCGCCTGACGTTGCTCCAACTACAGGTGCACCGCGTGTGCCAGAGAGCCATTTTTTAGATCGTGATGGCAAACGCACCGAAGGCACTTCGCCACGTCGTTACTTCTGCTTACAATGCCACGTTCAACAAGCAGACGTGAACCCGATTATTCAAAACAAATTCGACACTATTCGCCAATCTCAGGCACAAGGGAAATAAGGAGCAACACAATGATTAAGAAATTTTGGCATTGGTTTCGCACACCAAGCAAGTTAGCGATTGGCACGCTGATTATTGTGATTGCAATTGGCACGCTGATTGCCTCTGCAGGCTTTAACAAAGGGATGGAAATGACCAACACCGAACAATTTTGTTCAGACTGTCATATGAACGATGTTGTGCCGGAATATCAAGCATCAATCCACTTTAGCAACCGTTCGGGCGTGAAAGCGGTTTGTTCAGACTGCCACGTACCACACGAATTTGTGCCGAAGATGATCCGAAAAATGCAGGCTTCGACTGAAGTTTATGCACACATTACGGGCAAAGTGGATACCAAAGAGAAGTTTGAAGCACACCGCTTAGAAATGGCAGAACGCGAATGGGCACGTATGAAAGCCAATAATTCAAAAGAGTGTCGCAATTGCCACAACTTTGAGGATATGGATTTCACCCAACAAAAAACCGTGGCACAACAAATGCACGCCTTGGCACAAGAGCAAAACAAAACCTGTATCGACTGCCACAAAGGCATCGCCCACAACCTGCCACATATGGAAAAAGTGCAAAAATCTTTTATTCCTGAAGATATGATTAAGGAAGAAAAAACAAAAGAAGAGAAATAATCTCTTTTAACAATAAAAACAAGCGGTTCAATTCTGCAAAACTTTTGCGAAATTGAACCGCTTTTTATGTACATAAGTAAAACTAAATCAGCTCTAAACTATACATCATAAGTCGTTGATGCTGTATTACCACCGCGACCCGTCCAGTTGGTGTGGAAGAATTCACCGCGTGGTTTGTCGGTACGTTCATAAGTGTGTGCTCCGAAGTAGTCGCGTTGTGCTTGCAATAAGTTTGCAGGTAAACGTGCTGAGGTGTAGCCATCTAAGAAGGTAATCGCAGACGCCATACAAGGCATTGGGATACCCACTTCGATAGATTTCGCTACCACTTTACGCCAGTCGCTCATCGCGTTTTCCAAAATGCCTTTGAAGTAGCTGTCTGAACCTAAGAAGATTAAGTCAGGGTTCGCTTCATACGCATCGCGAATGTTGCCTAAGAAACGGCTGCGAATGATACAACCTTCACGCCATAATAATGCGGTTGCACCGTAGTTGATGTCCCAACCAAACTGTTCTGATGCTTCACGAATCAACATAAAGCCTTGTGTGTAAGAGATGATTTTTGACGCCAATAACGCTTTGCGAACCGCTTCAATCCACACTTTTTTATCGCCTTCCACTGGGGTGATGGTTTTGTGGAATAATTTGCTTGCCGCTTCACGTTGTGCTTTGAATGAAGAGACGCAACGTGCGAACACAGATTCAGTGATTAAGGTTAATGGAATACCGAAATCTAACGCATTGATACCCGTCCATTTACCTGTGCCTTTTTGACCAGCGGTGTCTAATATTTTTTCTACTAACGGCTCGCCATCTGTATCTTTATAGCCAAGAATATCAGTGGTGATGTCGATTAAGTAGCTGTCGAGTTCGGTATTTTTCCACTCAGCGAAAATCGCTTGCATTTCATCATAGCTCAAGCCCAAACCTTCTTTTAAGAATTGGTACGCTTCGCAGATTAATTGCATATCGCCGTATTCGATACCGTTGTGAACCATTTTCACGAAGTGACCAGCACCTTCACCGCCCACCCAGTCACAGCAAGGCTCGCCTTGTTCAGTTTTTGCGGCAATCGCTTGGAAAATTGGCTTCACATATTGCCACGCTTCTGCATTACCGCCTGGCATAATAGATGGCCCGTGGCGCGCACCTTCTTCACCGCCTGAAAC
Organism: uncultured Haemophilus sp.; assembly: GCA_963545995.1. Taxonomy (GTDB): domain Bacteria; phylum Pseudomonadota; class Gammaproteobacteria; order Enterobacterales; family Pasteurellaceae; genus Haemophilus_A. The sequence goes on along the minus strand of CAUUKJ010000017.1, from coordinate 8,748 downwards.
ACCAGAACCGATAAAGCGAATGCCTTTCTCCGCCAACGCTTTCACACGACGATTTGTGTCTGGATAGTTTGAGTTACCGCCATCAATAATGATGTCGCCTTCTTCTAAGTGTGGAAGTAACGCATCAATAAATTGATCCACCACGTCGCCCGCACGCACCATCAACATCACTTTGCGCGGTTTTTCCAATTTGTTCGCCAAATCTTCTAACGAATAAGCCCCGATAATGTTCGTGCCTTTCGCCGCACCTTCTAAAAACTCGTCTACTTTTGAAGTAGTACGGTTATACGCCACCACTTTAAAGCCGTGGTCGTTCATATTTAAAATGAGGTTCTGCCCCATCACGGCTAAGCCGATAACACCGATGTCGCCTTTTACTGACATTTTTTTCTCCTGTTGATAGGGTGCAACTTGTTGCACCGATTTTAAATACTTTGGTGCAACAAGTTGCACCCTACGAATTAATTAAGCTCTTGAAAATACATATATATCATCTTTAGTAATTGAAAGATGCTCATCTCCTATAGAGATGATTTGATCCAATTTATCTTCAAGTCTTTGTTCATTCAATAAAGGATAATATTCTTGAATATATCCTCTTTCAGCCTGTCGTAATGCGTAACGTAATTTTTCTGGATTTTTGACTTTTACCTCTGCAAACACAAACATTTTTTTGCCTTGTCGAGAATTCTCTAATCCGTCAACTAATTTAAGATTATTACAATGCTCTTTAAATCGTTTACGAAGATTTGTTGTTTGTCCGATGTATAACGCTTCTTGTCCCCCACTTCTTTTTTCTCTATAAAAAATATAAAGTGCAGGAATCTTAGGTAAAGTAGAAAGATCAAATGAATTTAAGGTATCTTTTAACATTCCAGATGATCCTAATTCGATAGGCTCATACCAATGTAATTTTATTTGCATAATATATTCCTCATTTATCCCTAGGGCTTTCGCCCTAGGTTAAGCATAATTCAGCCCCTTTGGGGCTGTAAGCGGTTAATTTTATGCGATGATCTGCAAAATAATAGCCAAAATCGCAGGCAAGCCTTGTTTTACTAAAATCCCTTTATTTACGGTGATTGCCCCGAAAATAGCAGCGATAATTACGCAAGTTAAAAAGAAATAAATCACGGGCATTTGGTTAATTGCGTAGCCAAAAATAATCCCTGCGGAGAGAAAACCATTGTATAAGCCTTGGTTGGCGAACATCACTTTCACTTTCTTTTGGGCGATAAAATCGTCTGTTAAGCCGAAAATGCGTTTAGCACTTTTGCCCTCAATGGCGAACATTTCTAAATAGAGAATGTAGAAATGTTCGAGTGCCACAAGTGCGGTCAAAATATGGGCTAGAAATTGCATTTATTAGATTTTTCCTTCGTTATTCTACCCTCGCCCCTTGAGGGAGAGGGATAATTTCACTTCGTTTAGAAGTGAAATTCGGGAGAGGGGCAAGCGGTTAGAATTAACCGCTCTTTTGCAAAAATATATCGCATCCCCCCTCTCTCTGACGGAAATTGCCTGACGCAATTTCCGCCTGCCTCTCTCCCTCGAGGGGAGAGAGTTATTATTCTTTGAGTTATTTCTTAAAAGAAAAAGTAAAACAACTACGCCTTTCTAATCTCAACGTGCGATTTCTTAAACGCTAATGCCACCGTTGCAATTAACATCACACCCGCTACAGCAATATAAAGAGCTTGTTTTTCCCAGCCTGCGTCTAGCAACATACCCGCTACTGTTGGGGCAAGCACTGAACCTGCACGCCCTGCACCAATTGCCCAGCCCACGCCTGTGTTGCGAATATCCGCATCGTAAGTCGCTGGGTTGATGGTATATAAACCGCTGATACAGCCGTTAATTAACGCCCCAACCACAACACCAAGCACCATTGCGATAGCAAGATTTTGGCTAGACAGAATGAATACGACAATCGCAATTGAAGATGCAATGGTAAATAGCATCAACACGCTGCGAGCCGACCAACGGCTAGCAATTAAGCCATAAACCAATGAACCAGCCGCTCCGCCTAAAGAAATCATCATCCCTACATTGATGCTCTCTTCCACAGTCATTCCTGCTTCTTTTAATAACGCTGGTGTCCACGAGCTGATGAAGTAGAAGCAGAACATAATCGCAAAGAAAGAAAGCCATAATAGCAAGGTGGAACGTAAATATTTTTTACCGAAAAGCTCGGCAACAGGCAATTTTACTGCCGCTTTTTCAGCTTTCGGGCTTAAATCCCATTCGCCTGCAAAGCCTAATTTGTGGGCGATTTTATTTAAGCGAGCCTTCGCATTTTGCGGCTGTTTGGAATTGAGATAGTCAATTGATTCTGGTAACCAAATCCAAAGCACCACAAATACTGCCGCCGTCATAATCGCTCCAGCGAAATAAACAGCGTGCCAAGTGTAAGCTGCTTGTAGCGATTTCGCGATAATTCCGCCAATCATCGCTCCAATACCAAAGCCCGCGGCATAAACGCTGATGGCAAAACTACGCCATTTTTTAGACGAATATTCGCTAGTAATTACGTTGGTGCCTACCAAAATGCTACCCACGCCTAAACCTGTAAGCATACGTGAAAACGCTAGAATTTCAGGCGAAGTAGAAAAGCCTGAAACGGCTAAACCAATAGCCGAAAAGGCAACAGAAAGTAAGAGAATTGGGCGGCGACCAAATTTATCCGCAAGTGGTGCAAGCACCATTGAGCCGATAACCATACCGATTAAGCCTGCACTAACAAGCATACCAAATTCGGTTTTGCTTAAACCAAAATCTTTGCTGATATTGGTTGCGGTAAAGGCGATGGCAAGCACATCAAAGCCATCTAAAAAGTTCATAACGGCTGCCATCAAAACGATAGCCCATTGATAAACGCCCATCGGGCTTTGATCGATTTTTTCTCTTAAATTCATAAGACCTCAAGTTGTGTTTGTAAAGTTTTGTTTATTATTTTACCCTCGCCCCTTGTGGGAGATGGATAATTTCACTTCGTTCAGAAGTGAAATTCGGGAGAAGGGTAAGCGGTCATTTTGACCGCTCCTTTGCAAAACTATATTGCAACCCCTCTCTCTGACGCAAATTGCCTTACGCAATTTCCGTCTGTCTCTCTCCCACAAGGGGAGAGAGTTATTTTTTCAATAATTTCGCCGCATCCGCATCTAAATACCACTCAGTCACGCCATTTTTAGACTGAATTTTTGCCGCAGGATAAGGCAGATCCTCCGCAGGAGTATCTTGAATTTCTTTCAAAATTTCCGCTTTCGCTGCTCCTGTAACCAAATAGGTAATGCGTTTTGCTTTCTCTAATAATTTTGCCGTTTTTGAAATGCGGATTTGCCCTGTTTCAGGGTGTTTTGCAATCACCGCAATGTTAGGCTCATCAAAATTAGTTTGATGTGGGAAAAGTGAAGCGGTGTGCCCATCGTTACCCATACCAAGAATAATCCAATCAAAGGCTAAATCAGGCACGCAAGCGGTCAATTCTTGTGAAAATCTTGCTAATTCTTGCTCAACCTTTTCTTCGCCACGAATGCGGTGAATGTTTTCAGCAGGAATGTGGATATGATCGAATAGCAGTTTTTGCACTTCGCCGTAGTTACTTTCAGGATCTTGCGGCGGCACCATACGGTCGTCGCCCCACCAGAAATGGAGATTCTGCCATTGGATTTCATTGGCATAGGGTGCTTGAGCGAGGGTTTTAAATAAGAGTTTAGGGGTCGAACCGCCCGAAAGGGAAATATGCACAGGGCGATTTTGTTCGCTATATGCTTTGAGTTCTTGAGCTATTTTTTCGACCGCTTGTTGAGCGGTTGGGAAGATAGTTTTGTTCATTTTCTGTTTATCTCGTAGGGTGTGTGAACGTAGTTCACGCACGCAATAATAAAAAAATGAAATAGCGTGCGTGAATGATAAATCATTCACACACCCTACTCGTTACGCTTTTTTCTTACCCGAAGGTTTGCCCCACACTTTGCCGTGTTTAGCGATGAGTTTGTCTGCTTCGGTTGGACCCCAAGTGCCTGCTTCGTATTCATACACACGACCGCGTTCAGCTTTGTAGTCCAAAATCGGTTGCACGAAACGCCAGCAAGCGTGTACCGCATCGGTACGGGCGAATAAAGTTGCGTCGCCTTTCATTGCGTCTAATAATAAACGTTCGTAGGCGGTTAGTAAGCTTGTTGAGGCTAAATCAGCATAGCTGAAGTCCATAGAAACTTCTTTTGCTTCAAAGCCTGCACCTGGTTTTTTCAAGCCGAAACGCATTGAGATACTTTCATCTGGCTGAATGCGAATGATCAGTTTATTTTCAGGTGCATTTTGGCTAAACACTGGATGTGGCGTGGTTTTAAAGTGAATCACAATTTCGGTCACGCGGGTTGGTAAACGTTTGCCTGTGCGAACATAAAAAGGCACACCCGCCCAACGCCAGTTGTCGATTTCACATTTTAATGCCATAAAGGTTTCGGTGTTGGAATCTTCTGGCACACCTTTTTCTTCCAAATAGCCTTTCACCATTTCGCCATCAATTTCAGCAGCGGTGTATTGTCCTAACACGAGATTGTTTTTTAAATCATCGGCTGAAAGTGGGTGTAAGCAATAAAGTACTTTTGCAACTTCATCACGCATTGCATCAGCATTGATAATCGCAGGCGGTTCCATTGCAACCATCGCCAACACTTGCAATAAGTGGTTTTGGAACATATCGCGCATTGCACCCGAGCCATCGTAATAGCCGCCACGTTCTTCCACGCCAATAGATTCCGCCCCTGTGATTTCCACATAATCAATGTAGTTGCGGTTCCAAAGTGGTTCGAATAAGCCATTTGAGAAGCGTAAAACGAGTAAGTTTTGAACAGTTTCTTTGCCTAAATAGTGGTCGATACGATAAATCTGATGCTCTTCAAAGAAACGGTGGATTTGCACGTCTAACGCTTTTGCGGTTTGAATATCATAACCGAATGGTTTTTCGACGATAATGCGTTTCCAGCCGAACTCTTCTGTGGTTAAGCCGTGTGCTGCAAGGCATTCTGGAATCACGCCATATAGACTTGGCGGAGTTGAAAGATAGTAAAGCGTATTGCCTGCACTGCCATATTTGTCGTGTAAATCATCAAGGCGTGGTAGCAATTTTACGTAATCTAATGCGTCAGACGTGTTTACGGCTTGGTAGTAAAGGTGATTGCAAAATTCATCTAAAACTTCACCGCTTGCATTTTCAAATTTCATCAAGGCATTTCGCATTTTTTCGCGGAAAGTTTCATCGCTTAATTCCGTACGAGCCACGCCCAATACAGAAAAATGCTCGCCTAATCTGCCAACTTTGTGCAAGTTATAAAGTGCGGGAATGAGTTTGCGGAACGTTAAATCGCCCGATGCCCCGAAAATAACAATACAACAATTTTCTACGTTCATATTTTTTCCTAATTGTTCTTATCAATTTTTAAATTTAACAATAATGCAACATTTTGACGTTTTTTGCCAATCGCTACGACTTATTAAATTGAAAGATGCTCTGCCAATTGCGAGTTTTGTCGCGAACCATAATAAAATGCGGGTTAATTAGCGTTTCTCGTTCATTATAAGTCAGCGGATTAAAGTGTAAATCGAAAATCTCGCCGCCAATTTCGCTTAACATAATTTCTGATGCCGTTGTGTCCCATTCGCCTGTGTCGCCAAAGCGAATGTAACAATCCGTAATACCTTCTGCCACTAAGCCCGATTTCAAACTGCTAGAACCGTATTCCATAAAAGTGGCTTGGTAAGGGGGAATGAGATTATCTTCGATATGATCGGGGTGAACAAAGCCAATGGCGATGTGTAAATTTTGTTCGCTGTGATCGGCTTGTTTGAGTGTGTGAAGCGGTTGAATTTCGCCATTTTTTTGCAAAAAGCAGCCGTATTGCTGCATCGCGAAATAGGTTTTTTCAAGGATAGGGGCGTGAATAACCCCTAGTACAGGGCGATTTTTTTGCTCTTGCTTTTGGACTAGGGCAATAATTACCGCAAATTGATCGGTACGGTTGATAAATTGTTGCGTACCATCAAGGGGATCGATAATCCAATATTCGTCCCATTTTTGGCGATCTTCAAACGCAATATTGCAGTTTTCTTCTGATAAAACAGGGATCTCAGGCGTGAGCTGCTTGAGCTTTTCGGTAATAAATTGGCTTAAAAACAGATCCGCTTCGGTAACGGGCGTTTGATCCGATTTAATGTGGACTTCAACCGATTTTGCGTAAAAATCTTTAAGATGTTTGCCTGCTTGGTGGGCAATATCGACTACTTTTTCCAGCAGTTGTTGATTGAGTGTTTGCATATATCCCGTCCTATTTTCTAATTATTTTCAGCCGTTATCGGGTGGTTTTTCAAATAGTCTTTTAACAAAAAGAGGGCGGATAAATTGCGGGCTTCGGCAAATTCAGGATCGGCTAATAGCTCGTCGATTTTATCAAGTGGATAATAGACGATCTCAAGTGACTCAGGCTCATCACCCTCAAGTTTTGATGGATAAAGATCTTGTGCGACAAATACGTGCATCGAGCCAAACATATGGCTCGGCCCGCTGTATAAACTGCGTAAAGGAGTAATGTTTCTTGCTCCAAACCCGATCTCTTCTTGCAATTCACGGTTGGCACTTTCAATCGGCTCTTCGCCTGCATCAACAATCCCTTTTGGAAAAGTGAGCTCATAGCGTTCAGGACCTACCGCGTATTCTTTCACAAAAATGAGGTTGCCTTGATGAATCGGTAAAATTATTACTGAAGAACGTTTTTGTGGCGTTAAGCGTTCATAAGTGCGTTCTTCGCCATTTGAAAAGCGTAAATCGACCGCTTGTATTTCAAAAATCGCGGTTTTAGCGATAACAGAAACGGATTTTATTTCGGGAAGTTTTTTCATTTTATCGTACTACTTTAACAATGCTTAACCCTCGCCCCTTGAGGGAGAGGGATAATTTCAATGCGTTCAGCATTGAAATTCGGGAGAGGGGTAAGCGGTTATTTTTAACCGCTCATTTGCAAATGAGACAAGCATATCACATTCTAAAAAGTTTTACTCATTTCAAGATAAACCCGATTTTTGTCATAACTATAAAACGGGTGGTTGCTGCTAACTTTTTGATATTGCCACGTCACTTTCGGCGTGACGCCAAAGAAATGTAAATCGCGGTGCCAAAGGGTCAATGCGGTCGAGTATTCATCATTTTTCTGGCGAATTTGCAATAAATCTGCTGCACGATAGCTACGTTTTGCATAAGAGAGCGAAACGCGGCTTGAAACGCCCCAACCCCATTCTTGCCCCCAACCTAAACGCACATTTTTACGTTGGTAAGCATTATCTTTATCGCGAGCATTTTCGCGGTTGTAATCCGCTCCTACAAACCAATATTGCCCGCTTTTCGGCACGTAAAGCAAAGTATTCGACCACAAATAGTTGTTGCCATTGAGGTGTTTACGCCAATCATAGCGTTGCTCGCCATATTCCAACACATTCGAAAGCTGCCATTTTTCATTTAACCAGTAGCTCATCTCTATTTGAGCCCCTGAGTTTTTTGAATATTGTTTGAGGGAATCGCTGCCCGATGAACCGCCGGCATACCAACGTTTTTCAGTAAATGGCGTTAAGGCGATTTCAAATCGAGCCGTTTGATAGCCAAACCCTACGCCTGCACGCACATTAAGCTCGTTATATTTTTTGTTATTCCAATAATATTTGCCCGACGCATCAAGGCTGATTTTGCTGAAAAATCGCTTCGGCAGTGACCATTTTTTCTCGGTGTTGAAATAGTAAGAAAAACCTTGAGCACTCTCTTTCTCCCACGCTTCCCAGCCGCCTATACGTGTGCCTGCTTTCGGGGCATTATTGATATTGTTTTCATTCAGGAAACTCATTCCGCCATTAAATTTCCACTGGTCGCGTTTGTTTAAGGCGTTCAAATATTGGTCGATAATCTCGACCGAATCGCCTGATAAATTCTCGGCACGTAATTTTTCAAACTGATCTTTTGCCGCTTCATTATCGTTATTTAAAAATAGGGCTTGAGCGAGTTGATAACGCAATGCGGGAATATTTGATTTTTGAGCAAAAAGCGAACGATAACGAGCCACTGAATCCGCATAATTACCTTTCATTCTTGCCTCAATCGCTTCTGCCCATTCACGCAAAAACGAATCTTGCTTTGGTAAGTTTTTGTACATCGGTAGCAATAATTCAACCGCTTGTCCGTTATTTTGCAAAACGGCTGGAATCAACGCTCGCACGATTAAATCGGGATGTTTCGCCAACTCTTCTTTGGTCATTGTGACTTTGCCCGCCTGCTCACTTTGCACTGGCGTTGCCGTATGGTTAAGCTTAGGTTGTGCCACCTGAAAACGCTCGGTTAAATCATTACGAGGTTGAGCGACTTTAGGTTCATTTTCCTTTGGGCTCACTTCTGCCTGAGCAAAAGCGGTTAAATTAATGCCAAAAATTGCAATTAAAAAAGCGGGCGAAAATTTCATCTACAATTCCCTTTTATCGCGTTATTCTTTGAAATAGGTTGCCAAATAAAGATGTTTATCTTGTTCGGTGATTTCACGTACCACTCGGCACGGATTGCCAACGGCAAGGCTATTGGCTGGCACATCTTTTGTTACTACCGAACCTGCTCCAATCACGATGTTATCGCCAATGGTTACGCCTGGCAATACTACCACATTTCCGCCCAACCACACATTTCCGCCCAACCACACATTTCCGCCCAACCAC
>CAUUKJ010000016.1:0-54533 GCA_963545995.1 uncultured Haemophilus sp. | reverse complement strand
CGTGAGTGAGCTAGCCAGAGAGAGAGCCCTCTCCAGCCAGCCAGCCAGCCAGCCAAAATAGTGTAAACACCGAATCTACCCTTGCAAGCTTTATTTGGAAAAATGCGAACGATTTATGGGGCGATTTTCCACACACCGATATGGGCAAAATTATTTTGCCGTTTACGGTATTACGTCGTTTAGAATGTGTTCTTGAGCCTACGCAAGCTGCGGTTTTAAAAGCAGCGGAAGACTACGCCAATCTTTCTCAAGACAATCTGGATTTAATGCTTAAAGAAGCAAGCCAGAACCCTTTTTATAATCTTTCGAAATACAATCTGTCCAACTTAGGGGCAACTCAAACGCTCTCCAATTTGGAAGATTACATCAGCCAATTCTCGCCTAATGCACGTGCTATTTTCGATCATTTTGAATTTAGCAGCATCATTGCACGCCTCGATAAAGCCAATTTGCTATTTAGAATTTGCCAAAACTTCGCAAAAATCGATCTACATCCAAGCGTGGTGCCAGATCGCACGATGAGCAACGTTTATGAGCATCTTATCGCCAAATTCGGTTCTGAAGTGGGTACAGGTGCAGAAGATTTTATGACCCCTCGCGATATCGTACATCTTTCCGCAATGCTCTTGCTTACGCCAGATGACGAACTTTTCCGCCAAACAGAAGGCACCATTCGCACACTTTACGATCAAACCTGCGGAACATCAGGATTCTTGACCGATATGATGAACTACGTCGAGACCTTCAAACAGCAAGACAAAATCGCCCCAACCCTTGTACCACACGGGCAAGAATTACAGCCAGAAACCTATGCGGTCGCACTGGGTAGTATGCTGCTAAAACGCCTTGAAACCGATCCAAAACGCGATTTATCCGCCAATATTAAATTAGGCAGCACACTCTCCCACGATCAATTCGCAAATCATCGTTTCCATTATCAATGTTCTAACCCGCCTTTTGGAATGAGCTGGAGCAAAGATGCAGATGCCGTGCAGAAAGAAACCGCTCAAGGACAACGTTTCCACGCGGGCTTACCAAACGTGGGCGATGGTTCAATGCTTTTCTTACAAAACCTTGTCGCCAAACTTGAAACGCCAGAAAACGGGGGCGGACGCGGTGCGATTGTGCTTTCAGGCTCACCGCTATTTAATGGCGATGCTGGCTCGGGCGAAAGTGAAATTCGTCGATTTATTTTAGAAAACGATCTGCTTGAAGCCATTGTCGCTTTGCCAACAGATATTTTCTTCCGCACGGGCATTGGCACTTATATTTGGTTAATTTCCAACCGTAAAGAGCCTCACCGCAAAGGCAAAGTGCAGCTCATTGATGCCACAGGAATGGCATCTTCTATGCGTAAAAACGAAGGGAAAAAATCGAAATTTATTGATAACGATGCGATTGCGGAAATCTGCCGAATTTACACCGATTTCCTCCCATCTGACATCAGCAAAATTTTTGATTATCAAGATTTTGGTTATCGCAAAATTAAGGTGCAACGCCCGTTGCGTTATGTGGTGAAAATAAACGAATCTACGCTAGCGGAATTTAAGGCAAGTAAGGAATTTGCGAAATTTAGCCCTGAAATTCAAAGTGCGGTTGAAAATTACCTTGTTTCACATTTTGGCGATTGTGCCTTTTCGCATTTCTTGGCGGAAATTTTACCGCTTGTGCCTGTTAGCCGAATGACGAAAGGCGTAAAAAATGCCTTGATTAAAACCTTTGGCGTGAAAGATCCGAATGCTCCTCCTGCTTTTGATGGCGAGCCGTTGTTCGATCCTGATTTAGCCGATTTCGAACGCGTACCACTTACGCAAGATGTGCAAGCCTATATGGAAAAAGAGGTATTGCCACACGCACCTGATGCGGTCATTGACACCAGTGATAAAGATGCCAAAGACGGCAAACCAGGCAAAGTAGGATATGAAATCAATTTCAATCGTTATTTTTACCAATTCGAACAACCCCGTCATCCCAATGAGATTTTAGCGGAAATGAAAGCGTTATCCGCGGAAGTGGCTGCATTGTTGGCGGAGATTTAAATTATGTAGGGTGTGTGAATTGAAAATTCACGCACGCGTTTTTTAATTATGGTCGTTGCGTGCGTGGATTGTTCCAATCCACACACCCTACGAGGAATTTTGCAAATGTTTAAGGCGTATCAAGAATATAACCAATTTAAAGAAGAGTGGTTTAAAAATATACCCGCTCACTGGAATATTACAAGACTACAAAATGTTCTTTCTGAAAGAAACGAAAAAAATAGCCCAATTAAAGAAACGAATATTTTGTCTTTATCTATGTATCAAGGTGTTGTCCCAATATCCGACAAGCAAGGAAACGGTGGGAATAAACCAAAAGAAAACCTCGAAAATTATAAAATAAGCTACCCTAATGATATTGTATTAAATAGTATGAATATTATTGTAGGTTCAGTTGGATTAAATCAATATACAGGATTAATATCTCCAGCATATTATGCTCTATATAATAAAAACGCAGAAAACAACATATATTACTGGAACTATATATTTAAAAGCAATATTTTTCAGAAAAGTCTTTTTGCTTTAGGAAAAGGAATTTTATTTAAAGAATCAGAAAATGGTAAAATGAATACTATAAGAATAAAAGTATCAATGGATAGTTTAAATAAAGTTTATTTACCATTTCCTCCCAAACAAGAACAAACCCAAATCGCAACATTTCTTGATCAAGAAACCCAAAAAATCGATCACCTTATTTCCAAACAAGAAAGACTGATCGAACTTTTGGAAGAACAACGCAAATCAATTATTTCCTATGCCGTTACCAAAGGCATTAATCCTAATGCCGAAATGAAAGATAGCGGTGTGGAATGGTTGGGGGAAGTGCCGAAAGATTGGGAGTTAAAACCATTTAATAGTTTATATAAAAGAGTAAAAATCACGAATAAACCAAACGAAATGTTACTCTCAATCTATCGTGAGTATGGCGTTATTCCCAAAGAAAGCCGAGATGACAATCATAACGTAGCCTCTGAAGATTTATCTCCTTATCAATTTGTAGATATAAATTATTTAGTCGTTAATAAAATGAAAGCGTGGCAAGGTTCTTTGGCTATATCTACTTACAAAGGAATTATTAGTCCTGCTTATTTTATTTATGAACCAACACATAATTATTATCATAAATACATTCATTATCTTATGCGTTCTATTTTTTATATTCAAACATATAAAAATATATCTAAAGGTATTCGTGTTGGACAGTGGGATTTAGATGATTATCAATTCAATAGGATTAAAATATTAGTTCCACCGTTAGAAGAACAACAAAACATCGTAAATTATATTGAACAAGAAAACACCAAAATCAACAATTTAATCGAAAAACAAACCGCCCTTATTGAAAAATTAAAAGAATATCGATCTTCAATTATTTCCCACACGGTAACAGGAAAAATTGATGTGCGTAGGGTGTGTGAACCTTAAGGTTCACGCACGCAACGATATAAATTACACGTGCGTGAATTTTTCAAATTCACACACCCTACCCAAATAAGGAAAAAATATGTTCGATCCTAAAGAAAAAGATTTCCAAAACCATATTATTGCTGAACTTGAAAAACAAGGCTGGTTGGTGGGCGAAAGTCGCAAATACAATAAAAAATTTGCCCTTTATGAACCCGATTTGTGGGCGTGGATTGAAGCCACTCAGCCCGAAAAATTAGAGCGATTAAAAAGCCGTGGGGCAAATTGGCAAGAGGATGTGCTTAAACGCCTTGATGACGAGCTGGAGAAAAAAGGCACATTGATGCTCCTTCGTAAAGGGTTTCAATTTGCAGGAGCGGGCAATATTCGCCTAAGCCAAGCCGAACCCGAAGATGAGCGTAATGAGAAAGTGTTGGCAGATTTTCAGGCAAACCGTTTACGTGTCGTGCCTGAGTTGGTCTATTCGGTAAAATCTGTTGAAAATTCACCGCTTGCAGGTGTGGATAATTCGTTAAATCGCATTGATTTGGTCTTTTTTATTAACGGCTTGCCTGTGGCAACAGTGGAGCTGAAATCAGTTTTCACCCAAACATTGGAAGATGCCAAAGAGCAATATCGCACTAGCCGTTTGCCTGTGGATAAGGCACGCCATAAAGAATCGCTGTTAGCCGATAAGCGTGGGGCAATTGTGCATTTTGCGATGACCGAGCAAGAGATTGAGATGACCACCAAATTAGACGGCAAAAATACCTTTTTCTTGCCATTTAATCAGGGAAACAACGGGCATAAAGGCAATCCGCCAATGGCAAAAGAGGGCGAATATCCGACCGCTTATTTCTGGCAAATCGTGTGTAAACCACAAAACTGGTTGCGTATATTTCATTCTTTTGTTTATTGGGAAAGCAAGGAAAAAGTCGATGCTTATTCTCGCCATTACAAAGTAGAGCGATTGATTTTCCCGCGTTATCATCAATTTGATGCGGTCACAAAAATGCTTGCCGATTGCAAGCAACAGGGTGTGGGCAATAATTATTTATGCGAACACAGTGCGGGCTCTGGCAAAACCTCAACGATTGCGTGGACAACACACAGCCTAACGAAACTTCGTTTTGCCGATGGCGAGCCTTATTTCCATTCAGTAATTGTGGTCACAGATCGCACGGTGTTAGACGCTCAATTACAAGAAGCGATCAAGCAAATTGAGCATCAACACGGCTTAATTGCGGCAATTAACCGTGATGATAAAGCCCAATCAGGCAAGGCAAAAAGCCAACAGTTAGAAGAGGCTTTGTTAGGGTCAAGCCCGATTATTATTGTGACCATTCAAACGTTCCCGTTTGTAATGGAAGCCATTTTAACCAACACCAGCCTGAATCATCGTCGCTTTGCAGTCGTTATTGATGAAGCCCATAATTCGCAAACAGGCTCAACAGCATCGAAATTACAGGCAACGTTATCGTTACAATCGCAACAAGAAATGGCATATTTAACGGTTGAAGAGTTGTTAGAGAAAATTCAGCAATCTCGCGTGCAATCAAAAAATATCAGTTATTTTGCCTTTACCGCGACGCCAAAACACTCTACCTATATGCTCTTTGGGCGTGAAAATGAGGAAGGCAAACCGCAGGCATTTCATAAATATACAATGCGACAAGCCATTGAAGAGGGCTTTATTTTAGATGTTCTAAAAGGCTATGTGCCCTATGAAACTGCCTACAAATTAAGCGGCGATGGCGTGGATAATTCGCATCGCGTGGAAGTAAAACAGGCAAAACGCACCCTTGCCCGTTGGGCAAATTTGCACGCCACTAACGTGACCCAAAAAGTGCGATTTATTGTGGAACATTTTCATCATAACGTCGCTCATTTGCTGAATGGCGAAGCCAAAGCGATGGTGGTAACCTCGTCTCGCCCTGCTGCGGTTCGTTATAAATTAGCTCTGGATAAATTCTTGGCGGAAAATCCCGCCTATGAAAACTACCGCACTTTGGTGGCATTTTCTGGCACGCTAACTGGGGAAGATGTTCGACACTCGGAAGATCACAATGCCGAAGAAATTTTTGTGATAAGTGATGAAATGGAATTTTCGGAAAATTCGATGAACGCTAACTTACCTTCTTCCGATTTGCGTAAGGTGTTTGATCGCAATGAATATCGCGTGATGGTGGTCGCAAATAAATTCCAAACAGGCTTTGACCAACCGAAACTTTGTGCGATGTATATTGATAAAAAAATCGCCAATGAAGTGGAGATTGTGCAAACCTATTCCCGTTTAAACCGCACGTTTGCAGGCAAAGATCAGATTTTCATTATTGATTTTGTAAATAAACCTGAAGTGGTTCAAGCAGCATTTTTGAAATATGACGAAGGTGCAACGATTGAGGACGTTCAAGATCCGAATATCATTTATGATTTAAAAAATAACCTTGATGAACTCGGTATTTATAACGAAGAAGATTTAGCCCAATTCAAACAGGCTAAATTCAATACGCAAATTTTGCTGAAAAAAGACCGCTATGATAAAGATCGAGCCTTACCGCTCTATATCGCGACCGATAAACCTGCAAATAGCTTTAATCAACGATTAAAACAGCTTAAAGAAGAAGTAAAACGCTGGGAAGATAGCTATCAACAAGCGGTTAATTTAGGCGATGAAGATGGCAAAAACCAAGCGGAGTTATATCGCGTTGAAGCCGATGCTCAACTGAAAACCTTACTGAAATTTAAAGGCGATTTAGCCAAATTTAGCCGCATTTACGACTACATCGCCCAGCTGATTGATTTTAACGATCCTGAACTCGAAAATTTTGCTGCATTCAGTAAATTATTGGCAAAACGGTTGAATAATATTCCGCCTGATGAAGTGGATGTTTCGGGCTTGGTGTTGAGTGGATATCGGATTCAGAAATACGCTGAAGAACCACCACCTCCAGGTGGTGGCGTGAAAGATCCAATCCCAGTTAAACCTCTTACCACAGGTCAAAACAGTCAAGGAAATCCGAGTAGTTTAGACTATTTGCGAGAGATTATTCAGAAAATGTCGGCTGTTTTTGGCGAGGTTGCACCAGAAGATGATATTTTGCAATTTATCAACCACATACTTGAGCAGTTAAAACAAGATGATGAATTATTAGCCCAAATTATGAATAATCCATTTTCTATCGCTAAACGCGGCAAATTGCCTGATGCAGTTCGAATGGCGATTATTCGTGCGATAAATTCTTATCATAATTTAGCTGAATTATTGCTAAAAAATAGCGAGCAATCATTCGAACAAGTGTTGGAAATGATCTATAAAGCGGTAAAAGAGCAATTTTCCAAATAGTTAATAGTAAAGCCCTGAAAAAGATTTCAGGGCTTTGCTTTACTCAGTGGATATTTCAAGACTTAAGAAATGCTAAATCGCTCAAACACCTTATCCTCAAAATAGTTATTCTCAACCACTCTCTCAACCTTCGCTGTTTTTGGTCCGTTCAATAACCAAGCCCGCATTGTAGCAATTTGTTCCTCAGTGCCTTGAGCAATCACTTCAACGCTGCCATCAATACGGTTTCGCACCGAACCTTTAATGCCAATTTTGCCTGCTTCTTGCAAGGTAAAAAAGCGAAAGCCAACGCCTTGTACTCGTCCAAAAACGAATAATTGTTTAGTTGTCATCATTCCTCCTTCCCGCTTAGCCTTTTAAACGAAAACGCCCACGGCTATAGCGAGTTTTCATCAGAGCTAAAATTTGCTCTTTCTCACTGCTAATTTTCTGCTGGCTCTGCTTTGCCACAACAAGCGAATGCTGAATAGAATGGGCGTGAGTAATGGCAATCGCAAGGGCATCTGCTGCGTCGGCTTGCGGTTTGGCTGAAAGCTGTAACATTCGCATTACCATATCTTGCACCTGCACTTTATCAGCCGAACCGATACCAACGACCGTTTGTTTTACTAAACGTGCCGCATATTCAAACACTGGCAGCTCGTGGTTCACAGCGGCAACTATTGCTGTGCCACGAGCTTGCCCGAGTTTGAGAGCGGAATCCGCATTCTTTGCCATAAACACTTGCTCAATCGCAAACATATCAGGCTGAAATTGGGTAATCACTTCGCTTACCCCCGCATAAATACGTTTTAAGCGGGTGGGTAAGTCATCTGCTGCGGTACGAATTACGCCGCTGCCGAGATATTCTAAATGTCGCCCTGTTTGGCGAACCACTCCATAGCCTGTGAGACGTGAGCCTGGGTCTATTCCTAAAATAATTGCCATAAAATGATTGTAAATAATATTGAATAGGGGAATTTTGATTTGTAAAAAAGCGGTCAAAAATGACCGCTTACCCCTCTCCCGAATTTCAATTCTAAACGAATTGAAATTATCCCTCTCCCTCAAGGGGAGAGGGCTTTATTTTTAAATGAAATATATTTTCTCTTATAAATCACTCTCGCCCCTTGAGGGAGAGAGACAGCCCAAATTGCGTAAAGCAATTTTTGGCAGAGAGAGGGGGATTCCCCTTAACGCCATGCTTTAAATTGGTTGATTAAACCGTTAGTTGAGCTATCGTGGCTAGTCACTTTTTCGTTGCCTTGAAGCTCTGGTAAAATGCGGTTCGCTAATTGTTTACCTAACTCAACGCCCCATTGGTCGAAGCTGTAGATGTTGAAGATGACACCTTGTACGAAGATTTTGTGCTCGTACATTGCAATCAATGCACCTAAAGTGAATGGGGTGATTTTTTGCACTAAAATTGAGTTGGTAGGTTTATTGCCTGTGAAGACTTTAAATGGCACGATTTCTGCAACGTCTTCCAATTTTTTGCCCGCTTGTAAGAACTCTTGTTCTACCACTTCTTTTGATTTACCAAAAGCTAAGGCTTCCGTTTGAGCGAAGAAGTTAGAAAGCAATTTAGCGTGATGATCGCCTACCACATTGTGAGTTTGAGCTGGTGCGATGAAATCACACGGGATAATTTTCGTGCCTTGGTGGATCAATTGGTAGAATGCGTGTTGACCGTTTGTGCCTGGTTCGCCCCATACAATTGGGCCTGTTTGATAATTTACGGCTTTGCCATCGCGACCAACGAATTTACCGTTTGATTCCATATTACCTTGTTGGAAATAAGCAGCAAAACGGTGTAAATATTGGTCGTAAGGCAATAATGCTTCGGTTTCTGCACCTAAGAAATTGCTGTTCCAAATGCCCACTAATGCAAGAGTTGCAGGAATGTTTTGCTCAATCGGAGCGGTGCGGAAATGTTTGTCCATTTCGTGAGCACCAGCAAGCAGTTGTTCAAAGTTATCAAAACCGATTGAAAGAGCGATAGATAAACCGATTGCCGACCAAAGAGAGTAGCGACCGCCCACCCAGTCCCAGAATTCGAACATATTGTTGGTATCAATCCCGAATTTTTCTACTTCTTTTGCATTGGTTGAAAGTGCCGCGAAGTGTTTTGCCACCGCTAATTCATCTTTTGCTGCATTTAATAACCAATCGCGAGCTGTGTGGGCGTTGGTCATTGTTTCTTGTGTGGTGAAAGTTTTTGAGGCAACTAATACAAGCGTGGTTTCTGGATTTACTTTTTTCAACGTTTCAGCAATATGTGTGCCATCAACGTTTGATACAAAGTGCATTGTAAGATGGTTTTTATATGGGCGAAGTGCTTCAGTCACCATATAAGGGCCTAAATCTGAACCACCGATACCGATATTGATCACATCGGTAATCGCTTTGCCTGTGTAACCTTTCCATTCGCCTGAAATAACGCGTTGGCAAAAATCTTTCATTTTCGCAAGCACGGCATTCACTTCTGGCATTACATCTTTACCATCCACGAATACTGGCGTATTTGAACGATTACGTAATGCGGTGTGTAATACCGCACGATCTTCGGTACGGTTAATTTTTTGCCCCGTGAACATTGCTTCAACGGCAGAAGAAAGACCGCATTCGCTAGCTAATTGGCGTAATAATCCTAAAGTTTTTTCGTTGATAGCGTTTTTAGAATAATCGACAAGAATTTGATCAGCGAAGTTTAAAGAATATTGCTCAAAACGATTTGGATTTTCAGCGAATAATTGAGGAATAGTTAAATTATCTGCTTTGTGAGCATCTAAGGCTTGCCACGCAGCTGTGGTAGTAGGATTTACTTTTTGCATTTTGATTTCCTTTAATTTAATTATAAAAAATTAGGGATATTTTAATGAATTTTTAGGGAAATCAAAAGTGATAATCTAAGCTAAATCAATAGAATAAGACGTAAATCAAAAAGTGAAAATAAAAGAAAGATTAAGAAGAGAATGGCTGGGGTACTAGGATTCGAACCTAGGGATGCCGAGATCAAAACCCGGTGCCTTACCGCTTGGCGATACCCCAAAAGAAAAAAACTAACAAATGTTAGCTTTATTATTGATTTGAATTAGATGGCTGGGGTACTAGGATTCGAACCTAGGGATGCCGAGATCAAAACCCGGTGCCTTACCGCTTGGCGATACCCCAACACTAATTTTGTAAACCTAAATGGTGCGGGACGAGGGACTTGAACCCACACACCTCTCGGCGCCAGAACCTAAATCTGGTGCGTCTACCAATTTCGCCAGTCCCGCAAACTTGGTGGCTACAGCGAGATTCGAACTTGCGACCCCAACATTATGAGTGTTGTGCTCTAACCAGCTGAGCTATGTAGCCATTTAATTTGCGTTCACCGTATCGGTTTACGGGGTGCATTATGCTGATTTTACGCTACCTCGTCAAATACTTTTTTACAAAAAATGTAAAAATTTGTTCTTTTGACTACGTTTTCAACATTTTGCACCAAAAACAGCATAAATTTGTTTATTTAATAGCAGGGTTATTTTGCCATTTCCACTTTTAATTGTGCCAATACTGGCTCAATATCAGGCATTATCCCTTCCCATAATTGGAACGAAACCGCTGCTTGCCCCACTAACATTCCTAATCCATCTTGGCATTGCGTTGCCCCTTGACTGCGAGCATATTCCAAAAATGGCGTTTTCATCCCCAACGTATATTGCATATCGTAAACACGGGCATTGTGGAAAATCTCAGTAGGTAATGCCACATATTTACCTTGTAGCCCTAAAGATGTTGCATTAATAATCAAATCAAACTGCTGTGAACAAATTTCTTCCCAACAAGCGGCTTGAATTTGCCCAAATTTTGCAAATTTTTCGGCTAAATCAACCGCTTTCTCGTGTGTTCGGTTATAAATCGCGATATTTTGTTGAGCTTTTAAAAGCGGCAATAATACGCCTTTTGTTGCCCCGCCAGCCCCTAAAATAAGCACCTTTTGCTCTGGCTTCAGCCAACCTAAACGCGCTAAATCAGTACACAACCCCACGCCATCAGTATTATCTGCATACAAACGTCCATCATCTAAACGCTTTAACGTATTGCAAGCCTCTGCTAACAAACAACGTTCACTATGCTCATCTGCCAGTTTAAACGCACGCTCTTTAAAAGGTGCGGTCACATTTGCTCCTTTTGCTTGTTTGAAAAATTCGGCTATTTCTTGCTCAAAATCTTGCTCTGAACCTAATTTTGCAAGATAAGTAAGATTTTTATCCGCTTGTTCGGCAAAAAGTTGATGAATACGAGGTGATTTACTCTGAGCAATCGGATTGCCCCACACGGCATATTGGTTCATTCTGTCCTTCTTGATATAAAAATAGGCTTTTTAGTATAAAATACCAAAAAGCCTATTTAATTCAACTCTTATTACTTCGCAATACGTTTGTATTTAATACGGTGCGGTTGCGTTGCTGCATCGCCTAAGGTTTTCTTTTTCCACTCTTCGTAGTCTGAGAAGTTACCTTCGTAGAAGATCACTTTACCTTCATCGCCGTAGTCTAAAATATGGGTTGCGATACGGTCTAAGAACCAGCGGTCGTGCGAAATCACCATTGCACAACCTGGGAATTCTAAGATCGCATTTTCTAACGCACGCAAGGTTTCCACGTCTAAATCATTGGTCGGTTCATCTAATAACAGTACGTTACCGCCACGTTGGAGCAATTTTGCCAAGTGTAAACGACCACGCTCACCGCCTGACAATTCACCTACGCGTTTTTGTTGATCCACACCTTTGAAGTTGAAACGCCCAACGTAAGCACGGCTTGGGATTTCAAAGTTGCCGATGGTCAGAATATCTTGTCCGTTAGACACTTCTTCCCACACGGTTTTTTTGTCGTCCATCGCATCACGGAACTGATCTACTGAGGCTAACACCACAGTTTCACCCATTGTGATTGAGCCAGCATCTGGTTGCTCTTGCCCTGAAAGCATACGGAAAAGGGTTGATTTACCCGCACCGTTCGCCCCGATAATCCCCACAATAGCCCCTTTCGGAATGCTGAATGAGAGATCGTCGATTAACGTGCGGTCGCCGTAAGATTTGGTTAAGTTCTGCACTTCGATCACTTTATCGCCCAAGCGTGGGCCAGGTGGAATAAAGAGTTCGTTGGTTTCGTTACGTTTTTGGTATTCGCCGCTGTTTAACTCATCGAAGCGAGCCATACGCGCTTTGCTTTTCGCTTGGCGACCTTTCGGATTTTGACGAACCCATTCTAACTCTTTCGCAATGGATTTTTGACGTGCGTTTTCAGTGGCTTGTTCTTGTTCTAAACGTTTCTCTTTTTGCTCTAACCAAGAAGAGTAGTTGCCTTCCCAAGGAATACCCTCGCCACGGTCAAGCTCTAAGATCCAACCTGCCACATTATCTAAGAAGTAACGGTCATGGGTAATCGCCACCACCGTGCCTTCGTAGTCGTGTAAGAAACGTTCTAACCACGCCACCGATTCTGCATCTAAGTGGTTGGTTGGTTCATCTAACAACAACATATCTGGTTTTTCAAGCAATAAACGGCAAAGTGCCACACGGCGACGTTCGCCCCCTGATAAATGCTCAATTTTCGCGTCCCAATCTGGCAAACGTAATGCATCAGCAGCACGTTCTAATTGGTTGTCTAAATTATGTCCGTCGTGAGCCTGAATAATCGCTTCTAATTCCGCTTGCTCTGCCGCAAGTTTATCGAAATCTGCATCAGGATCTGCATAAAGGGCATAGATTTCATCTAAACGGGTTAACGCGCCTTTCACTTCAGAAACCGCTTCTTCCACCGCTTCACGCACAGTTTGTTGCGGATCGAGTTTTGGTTCTTGCGGCAAATAGCCGATTTTAATCCCAGGTTGTGGACGTGCTTCACCCTCGAACTCTTTATCCACGCCCGCCATAATGCGTAAAAGGGTCGATTTACCCGCACCATTCAAGCCTAAAACCCCGATTTTCGCTCCAGGGAAAAAGCTCAAAGAAATATCTTTAAGAATATGACGCTTCGGCGGCACAACTTTGCCGACACGGTGCATCGT
Source organism: uncultured Haemophilus sp. (assembly GCA_963545995.1). Lineage (GTDB taxonomy): Bacteria > Pseudomonadota > Gammaproteobacteria > Enterobacterales > Pasteurellaceae > Haemophilus_A. Next base: position 41,699 of record CAUUKJ010000016.1, on the reverse strand, counting down.
ATAAACAAATTGAGATGACATTTTCTCTTCCTCACAAAAAAATTCGCCCTATTCTACTTGAAAACAGGGCGAAAATATAGGAACCAAGCGGTCGGATTTTGTAAAAGTTTTGCGAAATCTAACCACTTATTAGCAAGTTCACTTAAATGAGGTAATTAAACTCACTAAAATGCTTTTTTGTTGCTCATTGAGATCTTTGATCAATTTGATGAGAACCTCATCAAGAGCAGAATAATTTTGTTCAGCTTCTCCACCATATCGTAACCAACTTGGTTCTACATTTAACCATTTTGAGAGCGTTTCTATTTTATCAAACGAAGGAATTGCCAAGCCATTTAACCATTTATAAACTGCTTGTGGCGTAACCGCTTCAGTTGGATGCAGTAATCCGAACTTGATCGCAATTTGGCTTGTCGTTAAGCCTTTAGGGTATTCAGCTTTGATTGCAATGGCTAATCGTTCGCTAAACTTGTCTTTTTCACTTTTTATCTTCATAGCTTAAAAATTATCGAAAATTTTTAATGCCTGAATTGAACTATTTTGGTTTTTATCTTAAACTATTTTGGTTTCAAGTAATCAGATTCAAAAGGTAATTATGCCTATCGATTTCAATTCTAAAAATACAGCTCAAAGTAAAGCTAAATCTTCCATTCAATTTGATGTAAGCGAACCTCGTTATACATTAGATGATCTTATTTTGTCTGAAAAAACACATAGTGAGTTAAATAAAGCTATTGGATTACGTCAATATCAATATGAAGTATTCAATGATTGGGGATTTTCAAAAACGCATAAATTTGATAGCAAAATGATCATCAATCTTTATGGTGCACCTGGCACGGGAAAAACAATGGCAGCTCACGCCATTGCAGTATCATTAGGAAAAAAACTTATTCTAGTTAATTATGGTGATATTGAATCTAAATATGTTGGAGAAACACCAAAGAATATCCAAGCAGCATTTGATTTTGCCAAAGAAAATAATGCGATTCTTTTCTTTGATGAAGCCGATGCAATTTTAAGTCATCGTGTAACTAATATGACCAGTGCAACAGATACGAGCGTAAACCAAACTCGCTCTGTAATGTTAAATTTACTGAATGATTACAATGATATTGTTTTATTCGCGACAAACTTTATTACAAATTATGATTCTGCTTTTATGCGTCGTATTTTAATTCACATTGAATTTTCATTACCTGATGAAGAAACACGTAAAAAGCTTTTTAAACACTATATTCCGCCTCAATTACCAAATGATATTGATATTAATATGGTAGCTCAAAAATCTGAAAATTTAAGCGGTTCAGATATTGCTAATGCCGTTTTATTATCTGCCTTTTCTGCAAAATCAGAAGGTAAATCAATGGTAACTAATCAAGATCTTCTTGCAAAAATAGATTCTATTCAAAAAAGTAAGCTTGCGAATGAAGGAATTACAAAGGTAGAAACTAAAACAGTTTCTGAAGAATATGTTAAAGAGAATTATGGAGTAAAAATATGATCCCAATTATTATAGGAGCTGCACTTGTTATTGGTGTTTCTACTTGGGGGCTTAAAAAATTTTGGAAAGAAATTAAAGAGTTTCTTGTTAAAACCTTTGATTTTATAAAAGAAAAATTTAAACGTGCTAAAAAAGCAGCATTAAGCACATATTTAAAAAAGAAAAATCTTTCTTCAGCTACAAATGCTGGGATTGTATTTATCCAAAAATTTGTTGAGAAAACGGCAGAAGGAGAATGGGTAGAAACAATCGCTACTAATGATAATTCATCTACTGATGAGCTACCTCCTGAAATTCAAGCGAAATTAAGAGATGCAAAATTAGGAGAAGAAACTGACATTACGTATGAAACACAAGAAACATTAAAATTGGAGGTAAAATGAGTATTATAAGTACCGCTATAAAATTAGTAACAAGTACTGCTACTTGGATATCTCACAATGTAAGTAAAAAAGATCTTGATGATTGGGCTGAACAAGAATTTGATGAGATGAAGCTTTCTATCGCAGAATTATGTAATAAAAAATCACCATCCATCGATGATTATATATTAGAAGTTGAAGAAAAAGAGGATGTTATCTATGAAGCAGGTACTTTTTCAATTATTAAGGATGGAGATACAAGATTTTATTTACTAACAGATTTATACTTCAAAAAGCCATCTGGTAAATTTATGAATAAGAAAATAAAATCAGATTTATTAGAAATTCGAGAAGAATTGAATTCAGAGGCAATTAATGAATTAAATAAAGAAGGTAAGCTTACTTTCGATGTACACCACTCAACAAACAGATAAGGTAATTATATGAGTTTTAAAAAGAAATTTACTGATCTTTTAGAAAGATATAGTTTTAATGATAATCGGTTTTACTTTAAGACAAAATTTAAATTTATAGTAATGGATTTTCATTATGATTTATTAAGAGTTATTTTATTAATAAAATCTATTATCACTTTATTTTCAGGTTGGTTTATAACATTCATTATACTAGTTTTTATCCTTAGTATTATGGCAATTTTAAAAAGAACTAGTCTAATTTATAAGATAATAAGATACTTTCAATATGAATCAGATTACGCTGATGCAGAAGATATTTTTAACTACGTCAAGCCCAAAATCTTCTTTAGAAAAAATTCTGCTGAAAAACTTATAGATGCAATAGATGATGTTATATATGCATTATCATATGCAAATAAAATAGATATAACCAGAGGGAATATCCAAATATATAAATCAAAGTTTTCAGGTCCATTTAAAAAGACATCTAGAAAAGAAGAAATCAGAGTAAGATAGGAAATTAATAATGCGAAGTTTAATTAAAAGTTTTATACTTATTTTAATTGGTGTAGGTATTGTATTAGTTGGATACCCTGTATATAAAAAGGTAGTTAATATTGGAGATGACAATACAACTATTAGCAGTAATTTATTAGGAAATTACATCAAAAAATCCCAAGAGTTAGTAAGTTATAAATATTTTTATACTAATGCTGCAATGTTCGAGAACAAGAAAGATCTTTATGGTTTTGAACTTCCATTAACATCTAAGAAGTTTATTCTCTCATACAATGGTAGAGCTACTTTAGGTGTAGATTTGAAGGATATTCTTATCGATATCTCAGGTAATAAGATTATTATCTCTAATTTAGGTAACGTTCAAATTCTATCTAATGAAATTGATGAAAGCTCAATAAAGATCTTTGATGAAAGAACCTCTTTATTTTCTAGTTGGAATATTAAAGATTACCAAAAGTTTTTTACTGAACAAAAAGCTGAAATAGAGAAAAAAGTAAAAGAAAGTAATTTATTAATAGAAGCAAAGTCTTCAGCAGAAGAAGCTATTAAAAGACTCCTTATGCTCAACCCACAAATTTCATCTAAATATGAAATTGAATTTAAAGACTAATATTTAATATAACAGGCGAATTATTCGCCTGTTTTTATAGGTAAAATATGTTAAAAAAAGTTATTCTTATCCTTATATTTTTATTTTCCAATACTATTAGTGCAGAAAATATAGATTCATTTAAAGCGGTTAACGATCTAACAAATTCACTATCACAAGAAGAAACGAATAAAATCACTACACTAATTGAAAATAAAACACTAATTGATGTAAATACCACTGTTGTTATTATTCCTACGAAAGGAAATGACAATATGTATAATGTAGCAAGGAATCTCTTCATACAGTGGCAAAGCCAGTTTCAAGATGCGGATAATGGTGCACTTATTTTAATTGCTAAAGACGATAGAGAAATTTTTATTGCAACAGGAAAAGATATTAAAAGTAAGCTATCTGATGAAAATATACAAAATATTATTTATGAAAAAATTGTACCCTATTTCAAAACTGGCAATATGGCAAAAGGGATCTATGAAGGAGTTTTAGCAATTAAAACACATATTAGACACAAGAATGAATCAAATAATCTCATAACTATTATTATTGGAATATTTGCAAGTTTTCTAGGACTTTCATGGCTAGTGGAAAAATTTAAAGATTTTAAAGATCCACAGAGAAAAATTGAGAGAGAAAAACAAAGGGCTATTGAGGAAGAAAGAAAAAAACAAGAAGCATTAACCAAAGCAGAAAATGAGGATACTGATGACGATAGCTATGAAGATGAAAGTAATGATTATGAAAATTCTAGTGATAGTTCTGAAATTGGTGGCTCAGGTGGGAAATGGTAAGTAAATTGAACCTCTCTCACAATTTGAGAGAGAGGTTCCTTATCAAAAACTTTTTAAATTTATAGCAATAAAATAGCTTGTTTATGACTCTCCCCTCGCCAAATCCAACATCTCTTGTGCATTTGCCAAAACTGCATCGGTAATTTTGCTGCCGCCAAGTAAGCGAGCCAACGCATTCACGCGTTCTTTTTCGCACAATAAGCTCATTTGGGTTTCGGTTTGATTATCTTTCACATATTTTTGTACGTTAAAGTGTTGGTGACCGTGGCTTGCGACTTGAGGTAAGTGAGTAACGCAAAGCACTTGGCATTTATTACCTAGTTGACGAAGTAATTTACCCACTGTGGTTGCTGCAATACCGCTAATGCCTACATCTACCTCATCGAAAATAATCGTTGGAGTAGAAAGTTTGTTTGCCGTAAGCACTTGTACTGCAAGTGAAATACGCGAAAGCTCACCGCCAGAGGCAATTTTGGCAAGTGGTTGGGCGTTTTGTCCAAGATTACTGCGTAAATTAAATTCCATAAAATCAGCTCCGTTTGGGGTGAGTTTTTTCACATCGTGTTGAATATCGATATAAAATTCACCATTTTCCATCGAAAGTTGCTTAATCTGATTGGTCACTTGCTCAGCTAATTTCTGTGCAGCGGCAACACGTTCTTGGTAAATTTTTTCTGCCAAAGCGACACATTCACGATATGCTGCTTTTTCATCGGCAATAAGCTGATCTTCGTTATCTTCAAAATCGACCAATTTTTGCAATTCTTCTTGCAAAATGCTGTGATGCTGCCAAAGCTCATTTGGCGAAACATAATGTTTTTTAGCCAGCGACATTGCACGGGCAATACGTTCGTCTAATTCGCTGAGTAATTCAGGATCTTGCTCAATGCTATCAGCAAGCGAACGTACTTCTGAACAAGCTTCTTGCACTTGGATAAGTGCTTCATTTAGCATATCTAACGAAGATTGATAGCTTGCATCCACATCGACCAAATCTTCTAAATAGCGAATGGCGTTGTAAATCAAAGAATCTGCATTTGCACTATCATCGCTTAACAAATCAAGCACTGATTGCGACATTTCGGTTAATTCTTCAGAGTTGGATAAACGGGTGTGTGTTTCTTCCATCTCTTCAAATTCGCCTTCTTTAATATCGAATTCATCTAGCTCATCAACTTGATATTGCAACAGCTGTTTGCGGGCTTCATTTTCTTTGCATTGTTGGCGGAAGTTTTTGACTTGTTGATGTAATTTTCGCCACTTGTTGTACTGCTCGTGCATTTTGCCAAGCAAAGCGTGCGTACCTGCGTAGTTATCCACAAGCTCAAGTTGATACTCACTTTTCAACAAAAGTTGCGGAGCGTGCTGACCATTTAGATGGATTAAATATTGTCCAAGTTCACGCAGTTGCGAAATAGGAAGCGGTCGATTATTAACAAAAGCTTTCGAACGTCCTTCAAGGTTAATCATTCGGCGTAAAATGCACTCATTCGGATTGTCTTCATCCAGTAATTCGTGTTCTTTCAACCACAAATAAGCTGGGCTATCTGTTTGCGTTTGGAAAGTGGCTGTAATATCGGCTTTATCTGCCCCATTGCGAATCATACTGCTTTCAGAACGATAGCCTAAACAAAGCCCCAACGCATCAATGGCAATGGATTTCCCTGCTCCCGTTTCCCCTGTAATCACTGACATCCCTTCAGAAAGCTCAAGGTTAAGATGGCGAACAATCGCAAAATTGTTGATAGTGAGTTGAGTAAGCATAATAAAACACCTGAATAAATAGTAACTTGTATTATATTACACTTGTTTTAATATACAGTAAAGTGTTTTTATCCACTAAAAAAGGCTAAGTTTTTACTTAGCCTTATCATTCTTTACTCTTAAAGAGAAACCTGCTGATGCTGAATGGTTTTATCTCCCTTCAGCTGTTCCAGCAACAATTCCACCGCATATTTTCCCGCTTGTTCATAACCAAAATCAAGGCTGATTAAATTTGGGGCAAAATGTTGTAACAGCGAGTTTTGTCCAATGTAAGCAAGCGGTAGATTTTGCCCCGTTTCTTGCAAATATTTTACCGCTCCCGTTGCAAGGCTCGTCGTGGCACATAAAATGGCATCAAGCGGTTGAGTGAGCCGAGCACAATGCTGATAGCCAGATTGGATATCAAGTTCAGATAAAGCGAAATTTGGCGTAAGTTGATGAGATTGGCAGAAAGCTAAATAACTTTGTGTACGAAGTTTTCCTGTGGTTTCATCTTCATCGCGAATGCCTAAATAGCCGATATGGCGATGACCTTGTTGATAGAGTTTATCCATCAAGGCAAAGATCGCTTGTTGATCATCGTAGTAAACGGAAGAAATCTGCTCAAAACGACGGGCAATAACCACCATATTACCTTTCCATTGTTGCAGAAGCTCTTGCGATAATGGCGAAAACCCAAACACAATTACACTAGTAACTTGGCGAGCTTTAAACAAATCGAGATGATGTTCAACTTGCTTTGAGTCAAATTGGCTTTCAACAATAATCGGGGTGATTTGGTGCTGATAAAGGGCGGTAAGAATGGCTCGTAAGGTTTGCGATTCACCGCTTGAATTGAATTTAGACACAATAATGCCCACAACGGGTTCTGCAGCTCCTCGCATTGCTCGGGCAGAACGGTTAGGCTGAAATCCGACTTTATCAATAACGGCTTGAATTCTTTGGCGAGTTTCTTCGCTCACTTTAGGATCGTGATTTAACACGCGAGAAACGGTGGATTTGCCGACCTTACATAGGTCGGCAATATCATTAATCGTATAATTTTTGGACATCTTGTCGTTTATTTTTCACGGAAAATCCCGCGAATAAATTGGATAGAAAGGAAGAATAAAAAGGCAATCACTGCATATAAAATATAGCTTACGATTGGACGTGCAACCGTTTCGCCCTCTAGCAATGGTTTGATTGAAACGATATTGCGGAATTCGTTCATCCAGTTAATTCGCCAGCCGTAATATTTAATTTGTACGCGTTGTTTTTCATTCGCATAAGCTTGAGCTTTGGCTTGGATATCCGCAGAACCGAATTTGAAATAAGGCGGGAACCTCCAACCTGTGTCTTCGTTGCGGTAAACCATTACTTTATTCGGCTCGCTTTCTGTGAATAAGAAATAAACATCGCGAACTTCGCCATCGGCTGGGTTAGATTTGCTAATGACACCATCTTTATCCATTCGACGCACTTCCATCCCTGTTACATAAGTTTCATCATAGCTTGGCATTACATAATTTACCGTACCTGTTACTACGATGAAAAAAGATAGGGACACAAGGAATAAAAAGTATTTTAGGATTGCTTTCATACTAAGTCCTATAGGTTGATTTTAAAGAGATTTTGTGTATTTTGCGTGGTAATTCGAGCCAATTCTTCAGCCGAAACGCCCTTCAATGTGGCTAAATATTCGCATGTTTCACGCACATAAGCAGGCTGATTCGGCTTGCCACGGTAAGGAATTGGGGCAAGATAAGGCGAATCTGTTTCAATGAGTAAACGATCAAGCGGTAATTTTCTCACCACATCTCGCAATTCTTCCGCATTACGGAAAGTAATGATGCCAGAAATGGAGATGTAAAAACCGATGTCTAACGCACGTTTTGCCATCGCATAATCTTCCGTAAAGCAGTGTAACACGCCGCCGCATTGTTCCGCACCGCCTTGTTCGAGCATATTCATTGTATCTTCACGAGCCGAACGGGTGTGGATGATCACAGGCTTATTCACTTTTCTTGCCACTTCAATTTGGCGGGCAAAAATTTCTTGTTGCAAAGGCTTAGTTTCAGGCGTGTAGTGATAATCTAGCCCCGTTTCGCCAATTGCCACTACTTTAGGATCTTGAGCAAAGGCGAAGAGTTTGTCGTAATCAAAAGGCTCTTCGTCCACATTAAGCGGATGTACGCCACAGCTGAGTGACACATCATTACGATGAGCTGTAAGCTGTTTCATTGCTTCAAAGCGTCCAAGCGTAGTGCAAACCGACACAATGTGCCCTACGCCACGTGCTTTGGCTTTTTCGATGACTTCATCAACGCTTTTATGCTGCGTTTCGTAATCAAGACTGTCGAGGTGACAGTGAGAATCTATAATCAATAAGTCGTTCATAAGTTCCTAATATAAAATATAACCCTCGCCCCTTGAGGGAGAGGGATAATTTTGCTTCGTTTAGAAGCAAAATTGGGAGAGGGGTAAGCGGTTATTTTTAGCCGCTCTTTTACGAAATCAACATTATCCCCCTCTCTCTGACGAAAATTGCCTGACGCAATTTCCGTCTGTCTCTCTCCCTCTAGGGGAGAGAGTTAAATAGAATCATCTGCAAAAAAATGCAAGCATTGAGCTTGCATTTTCAGGCGTAAAAGAGAATTAATCGTCTAATTCAGTTAAATCTAATGCTTCCGGCGAAAGAATAATGCCCGTTAAATCGGCATAAATAAAATCTTCAGGGAAGAAAGTTACGCCACCGAAATTCACAGGGGTATCCACTTCTCCGATTTCATTGTCGTCGGCACCAACAGGAATCGGAGCTAGAGCGTGAATACCAATGTCTAAGGTTTCCAATACATCTAATTGACGCACCGCACCATACACGATAATGCCTTCCCAACCATTATCAACCGCCAGTTGTGCCAGTTCTGCATCAATTAGTGCTCGACGAACCGCACCACCGCCATCGACTAACAGCACGCGACCGTTACCTTCTTCTTCCAAAACTTTTTCGATTAAACCGTTGCTTTCAAAACATTTTACGGTAGTAATTTGACCACTGAAAGAAGACGCACCGCCAAAACTTGAAAAGATTGGCTCAACCACATCAACTTGGTCTGAATAAATATCGCAAAGTGCTGAGGTATCAATACGCATAATAGGCTCCGTTTTTATTTCTTTATAACGTTGCAAGTATAAACCTAAGTCGAGAATTTGCAAAATTTTATAGGATTTTAACCGCTTGAATCTCTTTTTTCTTAGCCTTTAAATCCCTTTCCATCATTCCACGAAATCGTATATTCTAAAGGCAAACGTACACTTGGAATCGGGGCTGTTGCTGCCTTACCAATTGCCAACAACATTACAGGGGCATAACGTTTATTATCAATATCTAAAAGTGCCATTACCGCTTCACGATCAAAAATGCCAATGGCGTGCGTATCATAACCTTTATCTTTGGCGATCAACATTAATTGCATTGTCGCAAGGCTTGTATCAATGAGTACTTGATCTCGAATCTCGCCCTCACTTGATCTATTGTGTAAACCAAGCAAAAAATGATAAGAATTTTCACGAAATTGTGGAGCTAAACAGCCGTGTTCAATAGAGCAATCTAAAATATCACCTAATACTTTTTGATATTGCAGATCCGCTAAAACAAAAATGACTGCTGAAGCACTTTCACAAGGCACCGCATTATGCCCAACTAAACTCAGTAGCTGTTTTTTAATATCTGAATCATCAACAATCACATAACGCCAAGGCTGTAAATTTGCTTTTGAAGGTGCGAGTTGAGCTAACGTCATCATTTCCATCAGTTCATCACGGCTAATTTTTACATTAGGATTAAACAATTTAATTGTTTTACGTTCTTTAATGACTTTTTGTAGATCCATTTTTTCCTCCAAGCGGTAATTTTTCTATGATATTTCACAAATAGTATATGCTTGCTTATCTTGTCTCAAAATACCTAAATTTGAGCAAATCGAATCAATCTATAGCATATCTTTATTGCACTCTATTCAATTTAAGATATGATATCCGCCTTTCTATTTTGCTAAAAAAAACTATGTTAAACAAATTCAAACTAATACTCACTATATCCGTTGTGATGAGCCTATTTGCTTGTACACCAATGGCACCAAAACATCAAAAGAAATCCATACCCTCACGTTTTCTAAAAGAAAATATTACCCAATCTGAATTAAACAATCCAACAGACTATAAACATTATTATTATGTCTGTCATAATTTAGAAACAGGCGGTCGATCTTCTTTAACAACCTATTTTCCGCTTTCTCGAGAAAGTAGAAAAAAAGAGAATTTTGGTTTCTATTTTCAATTAGATGGACATAAAGCTATCCCTTTTGATCATATTGAAAATAAAGAATTAAATGCTCGAGGCACACGTTTTGAAGTGATTTATCGCTCCTATAATCCAATTGAGGGAAGTATGGTTGATCTAATTGCTCGCCAACATAGCTCAATTTATTATAAAAATAATAATGGCTTTAAAACACGTTGGTTAAATTGTAAAGGTGGATGATTATTACATCTATCTCTTTCAAAAAATAAAGCTGCACTTTTTAAGTACAGCTTAATTTTTATTTTACAAAACCATCAAACTTCAATTCATAATTATCGCCATCACGGTTGTAAGAAATAAAACGAGGGAATTTTTCGCCTTCATATTTTTTCACTGTGATTTCTTTGTGATCTTGTGTTTTAAATTTATAAGTAATTTCCTGATAAGTTTGCCCGTTATTTGTTACTGCTTTTTGTGTTTTTTGTAATTTCACATTTGGCGTTGGATACAATTTTTTGCCGTTGGTTGTTTGAAAACTGGTTGGCAATTTATCGTAATAACTCAACTGGAATGCGGTGGTAAATAAGTCAAACGTTGGCATTGTTAAAGGTTCCGTTTTTAACGGTTCTTTTGCTTTGCCGTATTGAATATTCTTCGAATCAATTTCAGCTAAAGCATACGTTTTACCATTACGCGTATCGCGGTAACTTAACATATTAAAAAAGCCATTTTTTTCCGTTCCCTTAGCCGTAAAAACAATATTGTAGAGCGGTATGTTTATTTTTGACTGAATTTGATATTGTCCATTATCGTGTTTAAAGTTCACGTAAGCTGGCATTAAATAATTTGAGCTATATTTAATATTGAAATTTTCCGCATAAGCGGTTGAAATCATTGAAAAAATTGCAATACTTGCAAGCGAAATTTTTTTTAAGAGATTCATCTGGTTTCCTTATTTTTCTTCCAATTTTGTGTGATCAAACATTCGCATAATTGCGGTGTTATCACGTAATTGTTCTGCTTTTTCCACCTGAACGCGAGTTAAATGCGGTGAAAAATAGTTAATAAAATCATACATATAGCTACGCAAGAAAGTTCCACGCTTAAAGGCAATTTGCGTCATACTCGATTGGAACAAATGGCTAGCGTTAATCGCTACCAAATCACTGTCAATTTCCGTATGAGCCATTGAAGCCATAATCCCCACGCCCAAACCAATTCTTACGTAAGTTTTAATCACATCCGCATCGGTTGCGGTAAATACAATATTCGGCAAAATACCTTCTTTATTAAAGGCTTTGTCTAAATCCGATTGCCCCGTAAAACCGAAAGTGTAGGTAATTAAATCGTATTTTCCGAGCTCTTCGACAGTCAATTTCTCTGGTTGGTTCACATATTTTGCAAGCGGATGATCAGGCTTCACAATCACCGAACGATTCCACATATAACAAGGCAATAAAATCGCATCTTCAAACAAATATTGGGCTTCAGTTGTAATCGCTAAATCCACCTCGCCCGCCATTAACGCATCGTAAATTTGTGTTGGCGATCCTTGATGCAAATGCAAACTCACGTTCGGATATTTTACCTTAAATTGCTCAATCACTTTTGGCAGCACATATCGAGCCTGCGTATTCGGGCTCGCAATGCGTAACACACCGCTATTGGGACGAGTTTGCTCTTCCGCCACCGCTCGAATACTTTGAGCTTTCACCAACAATTCGCGAGCAATCGCCACGATTTTATCCCCCGCGGGAGTCAAGCCTTTGATATGTTTTCCATTTCGCTCAAAAATGTTAATGCCAAGCTCGCTTTCCAACAATCGCACCTGCTTACTAATCCCTGGTTGCGAGGTATAGAGCGATTCTGCTGCCTCAGTAATATTGAGATTTTGATTCACGATTTCGACAATATAGCGAAGTTGTTGCAGTTTCATATGTTTCCTTGCCGTGTTGATTTTTTATGCTTTAATGTTATAAGAAAAGATTATCCGTTTCAATTAGCTATTTATGCTAATTTTTAGTATGCTTTGCAACAATTTATCGTCCAAAGTTTAGATGATTTCTATGAACTACTTAACAACAGCAAAAGAAACCCTTGCACTTTACACCCACGAAATCGACCGCTTGAATCAGCGTCTTTCGGATGAATTCAACCAAGCGGTTGAATTAATGCTTCACTGCGAAGGGCGTGTGGTCGTGGCAGGCATTGGCAAATCAGGCTTAGTGGGCAAGAAAATGGTCGCCACTTTTGCTTCAACAGGCACGCCAAGTTTTTTCCTACATCCAACAGAAGCCTTTCACGGTGATTTAGGGATGCTCAAGCCCATTGATGTGGTGATTTTAATTTCCAACAGCGGCGAAACTGATGATGTAAACAAGCTCATTCCAAGCCTAAAAAGCTTTGGCAATAAAATTATTGCCATCACAGGTAATCCACATTCAACACTAGGAAAATTTGCTGATGTGGCGCTGAACATTCACGTGGAACGCGAAGCCTGCCCAAACAACCTCGCCCCAACGACTTCAACGTTGGTTACAATGGCATTAGGCGATGCCTTAGCGATTGCGTTAATCAACGCCCGAGATTTCCGTGCCGAAGATTTTGCCCGTTTCCACCCAGGCGGCAGCTTAGGACGCAAACTGCTCTGCCGCGTGCGTGATGTGATGAACAAAAACGTGCCAATTGCCCTACCAACCGCCTCTTTCAGCGAATGTTTATCGGTGATGAACGAAGGCAGAATGGGCGTAGCGGTCATTATGCAATCGGACGAATTATGCGGCATTATTACCGATGGCGACATCCGCCGCACCCTTGCTAAATTCGGGGCGGAAAGCCTGAATAAAACCGCTGAAGAAATTATGAGCCGCAATCCGAAAACCATTGCCGACAGCACTTTCTTAGGCAAAGCCGAAGAGATGATGAAAGAGTTACACATTCACTCGCTGATTGCTCTAGATGACGAAGGCAAAGTGAGTGGATTGATAGAATTTTCGAACTAATTGCTTATTTGATATCGCTTTTCAAGCGGTAAAATTTCTCCATTTTTTGCAAAAGGAAAAAGAGATGACAGCTACTTATTCCACACCTGTTACCGTTTTGGGGGCAGGCTCTTACGGCACGGCATTAGCCATTGCATTGGCTCGCAACGGGCATAAAACCTACCTTTGGGGTCATCAGCCTGAGGCGATGGCAACCCTTGCTCGTGATCGAATGAACCAAGCCTTTTTGCCTGATATTCCTTTCCCAGAGGCGCTTGAAATTGAAAGCGATTTGGCACAAGCATTAAGCAAAGCCCGCGATTTATTGATTGTTGTACCAAGCCACGTGTTTGCTGAAGTGTTACACAATATTAAGCCGTTTATTCGCCCAGACCACCGCATTATGTGGGCAACCAAAGGGCTTGAACGCAACACAGGGCGGCTACTTCAAACCGTTGCCGAAGAAATTCTAGGTACGTCACACTCGCTAGCGGTGCTTTCTGGACCAACTTTTGCAAAAGAGCTGGCGGCAGGTTTACCAACGGCAATTGCTCTTGCGTCTAACGATCCTCAATTCGCCGATGAAATGCAGCAGCGTATTCATTGCTCGAAAACTTTCCGTGTTTATATCAACCACGATATGGTGGGCGTGCAACTGGGCGGAGCAATTAAAAACGTGATTGCGATTGGTGCAGGTGTTTCTGACGGAATGGGCTTCGGAGCAAATGCTCGCACAGCGTTAATCACACGCGGTTTGGTTGAAATCAGCCGCTTGGGGGCATCGTTAGGTGCCGATCCAAAAACATTTATGGGAATGGCAGGTTTGGGCGATTTAGTGCTCACCTGTACCGACAACCAATCTCGCAACCGCCGCTTTGGGTTGGCTCTCGGTCAAGGCAAAAAAGCGGAAGCCATTATCGAAGAAATTGGGCAAGTGGTGGAAGGATTCTACAACACCAAAGAAGCCTATTTACTCGCCCAAAAACAAGGCGTTGAAATGCCAATCGTTGAACAAATTTACCAAATGTTATTCGAAGGCAAAAGTGCTGTAGATGTGGCGAAGGCGTTGTTAGGTAGAGAACGTAAGGGAGAGTAAACGTTTAAAAATAAAATGTGTAGGGTGTGTGAACGTCGGTTCACGCACGTTTACAAGCGGTAATTTTGCGTGCGTGGATTACAAATAATCCACACACCCTACGCCATCGTTAATGATAAGGAATAACAATGATAAACACGCAACAACAGGACATCATCTGGCAAGAAATCCGTCAGGAAGCACAAGAACTGGTCGAAAGCGAACCTATGCTTGCCAGCTTCTTCCACGCCACCATTTTAAAACATCACGATCTCGGCAGCTCGCTCAGCTACATTCTCGCCAATAAACTAGAAAACCCGATTATGCCCGCCATTGCGTTGAAAGAGATTATCGAAGAGGCATATCGTGCAGAGCCACAAATTATTGCCAGTGCTGCGTGCGACATTGATGCTGTTCGCACTCGCGACCCTGCTGTGGATAAGTGGACGACACCGCTGCTCTATCTCAAAGGCTTCCACGCATTACAAAGCTATCGCGTGACCCATTACCTCTGGAATCAAGGACGAAAAGCATTAGCGGTTTATTTGCAAAATGAAATCTCAGTGGCTTTTGACGTGGATATTCACCCCGCTGCTCGCGTGGGCTGCGGCATTATGTTTGACCACGCCACAGGCATCGTGGTGGGCGAAACGGCAGTGATTGAAAACGACGTATCGATTTTACAAGGCGTAACCCTTGGCGGTACGGGTAAAGAACACGGCGACCGCCACCCGAAAATCCGCGAAGGCGTAATGATTGGGGCGGGAGCAAAAATTCTCGGCAATATCGAAATCGGTCAATATGCTAAAATCGGGGCAAACTCAGTGGTACTCCAACCCGTGCCAGACCACGCAACCGCTGCTGGCGTGCCTGCTAAAATCATCAGCAAATCTTCCGATCAAAAACCTGCGTTTGATATGAACCAATATTTTGAGGACACGGAAGGAATGTTTGGGGATGGGATTTAGCAATCTTTTATAAAAAACGACCGCTTGTATTGCACCAAACAATACAAGCGGTTTTCTCTATTTAGTACAACGATATGCCTTATCCATCGCCATAATCACTTCCCTTACCACCTTTTTCTGCTCTTGAGGCAAATTTAAAAAAATCTGAAAAAGCGTCTGATCTTGATAGCTCGCCGCACTTTCCCAAATATGTTTATTCGGTTCTTTTTGCTTTTCTAACTTCGCAACTTGGTAGGCTTTTTCGTCTGATACTAATTCGTGAATATCCACTTCTAGCCATTCAGCTAACGTTTGAATACGGGCAAGCGAAGGCAATCCCTCCCCTCTTAACCAACGGGCGACAGCGTGTAAACCAATCGGCTTACCGTAATGCCGTAAATTAAATTCACGTTCTACGATAGAAGCTTTTGGTTCGTAGCCTCTTTCAATCAAGATTCGCTGTAAATTTGTTGAAAATAGTTCTTTCTCGTTCATATTCACAACTTTAAAGAGATCTTATTTTCTTACGAAAGCTTGATCAAAAATTACGTAACAATTATCATAATTACGTTTAAAATTACGCTAAAAGTTACGTTAATTACGCAATGACCAAACAAATTAAATCAAAACAGCGTGTTGCCGATCACGGAGAAGTGTTTACCCGTGAACAAGAAGTGAATGCGATGTTGGACTTAGTCAAGGATCAAACTTCAAGACCTGAAGCCCGTTTTTTAGAACCCGCCTGTGGCGATGGAAATTTTCTCATTGAGATCTTGAAACGGAAATTAGAGGTCGTCGCAAAAACCTACCAAAAATCGCAACGTGAATATGAATTTTATGCGGTGTTATCTATTTGCTCTATTTATGGCATCGAATTGCTAAAAGATAACGTGGAAGCCTGTCGCAAGCGGTTACTTTCTTACTTTGTTTTGCAATATAAGCAAGTTTTTAAAGAAAGCATCAATGAGGAATGTATTACGGTCGCGGAATTTATTTTGGGGCTGAATATTGTAGAGGGGAATGCTTTAACAATGTGCTACACCGATACCGATAAGCCTTTGCATTTTTCACAATGGTCGCCTATTTCAATCCCGCGTAAATTTTCACTTAAACGGCACGATTACCAATATCAGTATTTAGTCGGTAATGCAGGTTCGCCTTATCAATCCTTACAAGAATTTAAAAGTTGTTATTTTCTGGACATTCAAAATGCAAAACCAATCGATAAACTATAACCCTGATGTGCTTTCGTGCTTGGCGAATTTATCAAATGATGAAGTGTTTACCTCGCCTAAATTAGCTAATGAAATGCTCGATTTATTGCCTCAAGAGCTATTTCGTTCATCAACAACAACCTTTCTCGATCCTGCAACAAAATCTGGGGTATTTTTGCGTGAAATTGCCAAGCGATTATTAGAAGGCTTGAAAGACGAAATCCCCGATTTACAAACGCGTCTAAACCATATTTTAACCAAACAAATTTTTGGTTTAGGGCTAACTGAACTCACGGCATTGCTTTCTCGCCGCACGCTTTATTGCAGCCGTGATGCAAATAGTGAATTTTCCGTATGCGATGAATTTAATGATCCGCAAGGCAACATTTTTTATTCACCGCTTGCACACGAATGGGAAAACGGGCGTTGTGTGAAATGTGGGGCAAGTCAACAAGTTTATGAGCGTGGCGCGGAGAAAGAAAGCCACGCATATTCTTTCATTCATCAAGATTTAACCAATATAAGTGGAACATTACCTGTGAAATTTGATGTAATTATCGGCAATCCGCCGTATCAATTAAGTGATGGTGGGGCACAAGCTAGTGCAAAGCCAATTTATGATCAATTTGTTCAACAAGCCATTAAATTACAGCCTAAATATCTTTCAATGATTATTCCTGCTCGTTGGTTTACAGGTGGAAAAGGTTTAGATGCTTTTCGCGATCAGATGTTAAATGATTCACGCATCTCTGAAATTCACGATTTCCCAAATTCTAATGACTGTTTTACAGGGGTAGAAATTAAAGGTGGTGTTTGTTATTTCCTGTGGGAAGAACAATACAACGGTGATTGTTTGATCGTAACACATGAAAAGGATTCGCAAATTTCTGAAATGAAACGACCGCTTAAAGAAGAAGGTTTAGATTTTTTGATTCGTTATAGCAGTGCTGTTCATATTTTAAGAAAAGTAAAAGAAAGACACGAAAAAAGTTTTAGTGAACTAATCAGTGGCAGAAAACCGTTTGGATTACCAACCAATTTCAAGGGAAATTCAACACCCTATAAATCATCAGCACATAATGTGAAGTTGTATCAAAATAAAGGCGTTGGGTATGTTAAGCAAGAAGATATTCCTGTCAATAAACAATGGATCCACACACATAAAGTTATTGCACCTTACGCTGTGGGGTCTGGGGATAGTAAAACGGACTGGGTAAAACCAATTTATGCGGAACCTAATACCGCTTGTACCGAAACCTATCTGGTTATGGGACCATTTGAAGATAAGCAAACTTGTGAAAATGTAATGAGCTACATCAATACTCGTTTTTTCCATTTTATGCTGACATTAAAGAAAAACACCCAACATACAACGAAAAAAGTTTATGAACTCGTCCCAATGCAAGACTTCTCAAAATCTTGGACAGATAAAGAACTATACGAAAAATATCAATTAACTCAATCTGAAATTGACTATATCGAATCAATGGTTCGCCCTGTAAATAATGAATAATCCGTAGGGTGTGTGGATTTGCAAAATCCACGCACGCCTTGCAAAGCGTTATAAAAATTCTACCGCTTGCGTGCGTGAAACCTTGTTTCACACACCCTACGAACAATGTTTCTCGACTCCAACAAAAGGAACACCAATGAGTTACCTCTCGCCTTTATGCCGTCCTAAAATTTACGCTTATTCCGACACCCGTTATCCCAACTGTCTCAAAGTGGGCTACACCAGCCGAAACGTTCAAGACAGAATTAAAGAGCAATACCCTGTTGCCCTGCCTTCTCAAAGTTATCGTATTGAATTAGACGAAGAAGCCATTCGTGATGACGGCTCATTTTTTAACGATCATCAAGTTCACGAACGCTTAATGCAACGCGGCATTGAACGCCTTGAAGGGGAATGGTTTAAATGTGATTTAAACGACGTAAAATCGGTTCTACTTGAAATCAAAACAGGCGTGATACAAAAACGCAAGGCGATTGCGAACTTTGGAATGCGTCCTGAGCAGCAAAGTGCGGTGGAAAAAGCGGTCGATTATTTCCAACGTTTTGCAAATGATCCACTTAACCACGGCAAAACGCCACATTTCTTATGGAATGCGAAAATGCGTTTTGGTAAAACTTTTGCTGCCTATCAGCTGGCAAAACAAATGGGCTGGAAGAAAGTGCTGGTGCTCACCTTCAAACCTGCGGTGCAAAATGCGTGGCAAGAAGATTTAGAAAATCATCTTGATTTCCAAGACTGGGCATTTGTAACCAAAGAAGAAGAGTGGCAAATGCACGCTGATTTTCCACAAGTCTGTTTTGGTTCTTTCCAAGACTATTTGGGCAAAAGCAAAGCGGGCGGCATTAAGCTTAAAAATGAGTGGGTTCACGCCATTAACTGGGATTGTGTGATCTTCGATGAATATCACTATGGAGCGTGGCGTGATAAAGCGAAGGATCTCTTTGCCGATAGTGAATGGGAAAAGGCACAAACTAAAGCACAGCAAGATGAAGAAAAAGAGATGGAGCTGGATTCGCCTAATTATTTCGATGAGGAATTATTGCCGATAACAACCGACCATTATCTCTATTTATCAGGCACGCCATTTCGTGCCATCAATTCGGGTGAGTTTATTGAAGAACAAATTTTCAACTGGACTTATTCCGATGAGCAAAAAGCCAAAGCCGAGTGGCAAGGCGACAATAACCCTTATTTATCCTTGCCGAAAATGGTGATGCTGACCTATCAACTCCCCGATGAAATTCGAGAAGTGGCATTAAAAGGCGAATTTGCGGAATTTGATTTAAACGTGTTTTTCTCGGCGACAGGCGAGGGAGAAAAAGCAAAATTCAAATATGAAAATGAAGTGCAGAAATGGTTGAATTTAATTCGTGGACAATTTTTATCTTTTGAAATTGATACATTAAAAACCAAAGCTTCAAGACTAACCAATAAGAATTTAGACGAAAGTAAACCAAAACCACCACCAATGCCATTTAGCGATGCTGATTTATTAGGCAGTTTATTGCATACTTTTTGGTTTCTACCTAGCGTGGCAAGTTGTTATGCAATGCGAAATCTATTGGCTCAACCGCAAAATACCTTTTATCACGATTATGAGATTATTGTTGCTGCAGGCAATGAAGCTGGAATGGGGGTGGAAGCGTTAAACCCTGTGAAAAAGGCAATGCAAAATCCGCTGCATAGCAAAAGCATCACGCTGAGTTGCGGCAAATTAACCACGGGCGTTTCGGTTGCACCTTGGGCAGGCATTTTTATGTTGCGAAATCTTTCAAGCCCTGAAACCTATTTCCAAGCGGCATTCCGCGTGCAAACGCCTTGGGTTTTACGCGGGCAAGATCCGAATAAACCAAATGAGCAATGTATCTTAAAAGAAAATTGCTATGTATTCGACTTCGCCCCAGATCGCGCCTTACGCCAACTTGCCGATTATAGTTGCCAACTCAATACAGAAAGCATTAACCCAGAGCGAAAAGTGGCAGAGTTTATCCAATTCCTACCTGTGTTAGCTTATGACGGCAGCTCGATGCGTGCGATTGATGCTTCAGGCATTTTAGATATGGCAATGAGCGGCACAACAGCAACCCTACTTGCTCGTCGCTGGGAAAGTGCTTTATTAGTGAATGTCGATAACGACACGCTCAAAAAACTTAAAAATAATGAGCAAGCAATGAAGGCTTTAATGAACATTGAAGGTTTCCGCCAACTTAATTTGGATTTAGAAACTATTATTAATAAATCAGAAGCGGTGAAGGAAGCTAAACGAGAAGCGGGCGATAACCCAACGCCAGATCAGAAGAAAACAATTTCCGAAGAAGAAAAGGCAGAGAAAAGCTTACGCAAACAGATTCAAGAAAAATTGATGAAGTTCGCCACTCGCATTCCGATTTTTATGTATTTGACCGATTATCGAGAGAATATGCTAGAAGATGTCATTCGCCAGCTAGATACAGGCTTATTCCAAAAAGTCACAGGTTTGACACAATCAGATTTCGATTTGTTGGTGAGCTTAAATCTGTTTAACAAAGGTTTGATGAATGATGCCGTGTTTAAATTCAGACGTTACGAAGATAGCAGCTTAGAATACACGGGCATTGTAAAACAACACCCAGAGCAAATCGGGCTTTATGATACCACAGTTGATATTCGTGAATATCGAGGGGAGTATTAGTCATTTTTAGGTAAAATTAAACCGCTTGTATCGTTCCAATCAGCCAATACAAGCGGTTTTCTTTTATTCTACACCCTTTATTCTTCCCACCCCAACTCTTTTGAAATCGCTTCTGCGGTTTCTTTTAAGGCTTGGTGCAAAAATTCCGTGCCAATTTGAGCTAGGCGTGAAACCGACATTGAAACCGAAATCGCATATTTCACTTCGTTTTTAAAATTGAAAATGGGGTATGCAATGCAAGTGACGCCAAGCTCATTCTCTTCTTTGTCTAAGGCAAATTTCTGAGCGGTAATTTGCTCTAATTCCTTTTTCATCGCCTTAATATCCGTAATAGTGTGGCAGGTAAGCGGTCGAATTTTGCTTTGATGTTGCAGCCAATAATCCGCTAAATAACCTTCGCTATTCTGATCAAAAGCAAGATAAAGTTTCCCCATTCCTGAGCAGAAAAGCGACATTCGTTGTCCGATGTAAGCCCTTGTTTGTAGCATACCTGTAGTTGGTTCTAGCTTGTAAATCATAATGGCGTGATCGTTTTCTCGCATTGAAAAATTTACCGTTTCGCCCGTTTTCAAATTGAGTTGCTCTAAATAAGGGGCGGCAACGTGAATAATGTTCATTGAAGAAAACATTTTATGCCCAATTGAAAGGCATTTGGTAGTCAGTCGATAGCTGCCCGTTGTGGTAGCAGGTTGCACAAAGCCCTCTTGCTGTAAGCCTTGCAACAGTCGATGTACCGTACTTTTATTGAGTTGTGCCAATTCCGCCAACTGTGCCAACGGGCAGCCGTTGGGGTAATTACTGAGTAAATCAATCAATTTCAAGCCACGAATCAGGCTTTGATTTCCGCTGGATTTTTCGTCTGTCATAAAATTCTCCCTCTTATTTTCTCTTCATTTTTTATCTTTTTTGCTCATAAATGAGCATTTATGATGATTTACGCAAATTAAATCGTGATCTTGATCACAAATTTGCATTTTGCCTCTTAACCTTCGTGAAAGAAAGCTCTAATATCAAATTATGAAATAGCATTTCATAAAATGAAATTTAAAGCAATAGCCGAGGAAATGATTATGACCATTCGAGTTTCTTATGATGAATTAAAAGCAGAATTCAAACGTGTGCTACTCGCTCGCAACGTAAGCGAAGCCATTGCGGAAGAGTGTGCCACTGTGTTTACCGATACTACTCAAGCTGGGGCGTATTCGCACGGAGTGAACCGTTTTCCACGCTTTATTCAGCAGCTCGAAAATGGCGATATTATTCCTGATGCAGTACCAACCAAAGTATTAAGTTTAGGGGCAGTAGAACAATGGGATGCTCATCAAGCCATTGGTAATTTAACCGCTCAAAAAATGATGGGTAGAGCGATGGAATTGGCATCACAAAACGGTATTGGCGTGGTGGCATTACGCAATGCAAACCACTGGATGCGTGGTGGCTCTTACGGCTGGCAAGCGGCAGAAAAAGGCTACATCGGGATTTGTTGGACAAACGCATTAGCTGTGATGCCACCTTGGGGAGCGAAAGAGTGCCGCATTGGGACGAACCCACTCATTATCGCGGTGCCAACGACACCAATTACTATGGTCGATATGTCTTGCTCAATGTATTCCTATGGTATGTTGGAAGTACATCGCCTTGCAGGTCGTCAAACTTTTGTTGATGCAGGCTTTGATGATGAGGGCAATTTAACTCGCGATCCTGCCACTGTCGAAAAAAATCGCCGTCTATTACCAATGGGATTCTGGAAAGGCTCAGGCTTATCCATTGTGTTGGATATGATTGCTACCTTGCTTTCTAACGGGGAATCTACCGTAGCGGTAACCGAAGATAAAAGCGATGAATACTGTGTTTCTCAAGTCTTTATTGCGATTGAAGTCGATCGCTTAATTGATGGCAAAACCAAAGATGAAAAACTCAACCGCATTATGGAATATGTGAAAACGGCAGAACGTGCCGATCCAAACCAAGAAGTGCGTTTACCAGGACACGAGTTCACCACTATTCTTGCCGATAACAAAGCAAACGGTATTCCTGTTGACGACACCGTGTGGGCGAAATTAAAAGCGTTATAACGTGCAAGCGGTCAAATTTCTTTAGCAAAATGCAAAAACGAGGTGTGAGATGTTCTTCGGTCATATCGCAAATTACAACCCGGTCCAATATCCAAAAGCGATTCAATTTGCTTTGGATTATTTAAAAAATACGGATTTTGATGCCATGGAAGCAGGCGTTTACGAACTTAAAGGCAAGGCTATTTTTGTGCAAGTGCTTGATTTGGAAACGAAAGCTAAATCTGCCTTCCAGCCTGAAGTGCATCGCAACTACCTTGATGTGCAATATTTACATAAAGGCAAAGAAGTAATGGCTGCCGCCACAGATTTAGGCAATAACCCTGTGGCATTGCCTTATCAGCCAGACCGCGATATTCAATACTATCAAGCGGCAGAAGGCGAAAATGAATTCCACTGCGTGGCAGGTAATTTCGCCATTTTCTTCCCTGAAGATACCCATCGCACTGCGATTTTCGATGGCACAGATACCATTCGCAAAATTGTCGTAAAAATCGCTATGAGTGAATTGGAGGTGTAACGATGAGATCTCTCGCTCAATTTGTTGGAAAAACGCTCGAATTTTTATGTGTTGCCATTCTAGCGTTAATGTCGATTTTAGTGTTCCTTAACGTAGTTTTACGCTACGGATTTAATAGCAGCATTAGCGTAACCGAAGAAGTCTCTCGCTATATGTTCGTATGGCTTGCTTTCTTAGGTGCAGTATTAGCCTTCAGTGAAAATCAACACGTGAGCGTAACCGTATTAGTCGATAAACTTTCACCACTTGGTCGTGCATTATTACGTTTAGTCACCGATGCAGCGATGCTTTTCTGCTGTTATTTAATCGTGGCTGGTAGCTGGATTCAATTCCAACTTAACCTCAATAATCTTGCCCCGATTTCAGGCTTACCACAAGGGATTACCTATCTTGCGAGCGTGATTGCAGGAGCGTTAATCGGCATTTTACTTGTGGCTCGAATGGTAACAACTATCGGCTTAATGGCAAAAGGAGAATCAAAATGACCGTTCTCATTTTTCTTTCCGTCTTACTAGGTGCCATTATTCTTGGCGTACCTGTTGCTTTCGCACTTTTAATTTGCGGTGTGGCGTTAATGCTACATTTGGATTTATTCGATGCCCAGATTTTGGCACAACAAATTGTCAGCGGAGCAGATAGTTTCTCTTTAATGGCGATTCCGTTCTTCATTCTCGCCGGTGAAATTATGAATGAGGGCGGGCTTTCTAAACGCATCATCGATCTTCCAATGAAATTGGTTGGGCACAAACGTGGCGGCTTAGGTTTTGTGGCAATTCTTGCGGCAATGATTATGGCGAGTCTTTCTGGTTCTGCGGTGGCAGATACAGCAGCCGTTGCGGCAATGTTATTACCAATGATGAAAACCACAGGCTACCCGATTGACCGCTCTGCAGGCTTGATTGGTACGGCAGGCATTATCGCCCCAATTATTCCGCCTTCCATTCCGTTTATCGTATTCGGGGTGGCAAGTGGCGTATCGATTACCAAATTATTCTTAGCAGGGATTTTCCCTGGTGTGATGATGGGGATTTGTTTGGCTCTTCTTTGGTGGTGGCAAGCAAAACGCTTAGATTTAATGACCTTCTCCAAAGCAACCAAACAAGAACTTTGTATTTCATTCAAAAACAGTATTTGGGCGTTATTACTTCCTGTGATCATCATCGGTGGCTTCCGCTCAGGTATGTTTACCCCAACAGAAGCAGGGGCAGTTGCAACCTTCTATGCCTTAATCGTTTCGCTCTTTGTTTACCGTGAATTGAAATTCAAAGATTTATACAAAGTATTCTTAGCCGCGGCAAAAACAACGGCGGTGGTGATGTTCTTAGTGGCTGCAGCAAATGTAACAGGTTGGTTAATTACGGTCGCAGAACTTCCAACTATGCTGACAGAATTGCTCGAACCGTTAATTGATAGCCCAACGACCTTGTTATTAGTGATTATGCTTGCGGTATTTATCATTGGTATGGTGATGGACTTAACCCCAACCGTGTTAATACTCACCCCTGTGTTAATGCCATTAGTAGAAGAAGCAGGTATTGACCCCGTTTATTTCGGCGTATTGTTTATCTTAAATACATCAATCGGCTTAATTACACCGCCTGTGGGTAACGTACTTAACGTCATTACAGGGGTATCCAAATTACCGTTTGACCAAGCAGCGAAAGGCATATTCCCCTATTTAATGATGATGATTGCATTATTACTCGCCTTCGTATTCGTACCAGAATTAATTTTAGTGCCATTACAATGGATTCAATAAAACAGATTTTCTTAAGTAAGGAGAACCCTATGAAACTTTTTAACTTAAAAACATTAGCCGCCCTTGTTGCAGGCTTTACCATGATGACAAGCACAGCTTCAGCCGAAACCTCACTTCGCTTTGGCTATGAAGCCCCACGTTCTGACAGCCAACATATCGCTGCCAAAAAATTTAACGAATTACTTGGTGAAAAAACCAAAGGCGAAATTAAGTTAAAACTCTTCCCTGATAGCACATTAGGCAACGCTCAAACGATGATCAGCGGTGTGCGTGGTGGCACTATCGATCTTGAAATGTCTGGTTCGCCAAACTTCACAGGGCTTGAACCAAAATTGAACGTCATTGATATTCCGTTTATCTTCAAAGATCGTGAACACGTTTATAAAGTGCTAGATGGAGAAATTGGTCAAGGTTTATTAAAAGATTTAGAAGCTCAAGGCTTAAAAGGCTTGGCATTCTGGGATGTCGGTTTCCGTGCCTTCTCAAACTCAAAACACGAAGTGACCAAACCTGAAGACATCAAAGGCTTGAAAGTGCGTACCAACCAAAACCCAATGTACATTGAAGCCTTCAAACTCTTAGGCGGTAACCCTGTGCCAATGCCATTAGCTGAACTTTATACCGCATTAGAAACGCGAGCAGTTGATGCTCAGGAACACCCAATCGGTATTTTCTGGTCATCAAAATTATATGAAGTGCAAAAATACTTAAGCCTCACCAACCACGGCTACACTCCGTTAATTGTGGTGATGAACAAAGCAAAATTTGATGCCCTCAGCCCAGAATTACAAACCGCTATTTTGGAATCTGCAAAAGAAGCAGGACAATTCCAACGTGATCTTAACGTGAAAAACGAGCAAGAAATCATCGAAAAATTACGCAAACACGGTGTAGAAGTGACTGAAAAAGTGGATACCGCACCATTTAAAGCGATCATTGCCGACCAAGTGCGTAAAAGTTTCGTTGAAAAACACGGTGATGAATTGTTGAAAAAAGTGGATGCGTTGGCAGAGTAATTAGTCATTAATACAAAGCTGAAATTACGGTTCCTGAGCTTGTCGAAGGATAAGTAATTTCAGCCTACTCAGACAAAACTTATGCTTCGACTAATCCTTCGACAAGCTCAGGAACCGTCTCAGCAACCGTTTTGTGCAATCATTATCCGTAAGAGAATAGCTATTCATACAAAGGAACAAAAAATGAACTATTACCTTGGCATTGATTGTGGCGGTACTTTTGTTAAAGCAGCGTTAGTCGATGAAAAAGGCAACGTTACTAGCATCGCCCGTGAGAACGTATCTGTTATCAGCGAACAAGCAGGCTATGCAGAACGCGATATGCAACAACTCTGGCAAAGCTGTGCTAACGTGATTCGTCAAGCTATCACACAAAGCAATGTGTCAGCTTATCAAATCAAAGCAGTCGGCATTTCAGCACAAGGGAAAGGGGCATTTTTACTCGATAAACAAAATCGACCGCTTGGACAAGCGATTCTCTCTTCCGATCAACGTTCTCTTGAAATTGTTAAAGCGTGGCAACAAGCGGGCATTCCTGAAAAACTTTATCCGCTTACACTCCAAACCCTTTGGACAGGGCACCCTGTTTCTATTCTTAAATGGTTGCAAGAAAACGACCCTGAACGCTATCAGCAAATTGGATCCGTGTTGATGTCGCACGACTATCTTCGCTTTTGCTTAACAGGCGAATTACATTGTGAAGAAACCAACATTTCCGAAAGCAATCTCTATAATATGAATACGGGCGAATACGACCCACAACTGGCGGAACTGCTCGGTTTGCAAAACATTATCGAAAAACTACCGCTTGTCATCGCGCCAAATCAGATCGCAGGCACAGTGAATGCAGAAGCAGCCGCTTTAACAGGCTTAGCAGAAGGCACACCTGTGGTGGGTGGATTATTCGACGTGGTATCTACCGCCTATTGTGCTGGGCTTGATGATGAAACCAAACTCAATGCCGTACTCGGCACTTGGTCGGTAGTGAGCGGCATTACCGATCACATTGATGAGACACAAACATTGCCTTTTGTGTATGGTAAATATGCTGAACAGGGCAAATTTATTGTCCACGAAGCCAGCCCAACCTCTGCAGGCAACCTCGAGTGGTTCTTAAAACAGCGGAGCAATTTGAGTTATGCAGAAATCAACGATGGCATAGCGAACCTTCCTCCTGCACAAAGTTCGGTGTTATTCGTGCCATTTTTATATGGTTCCAACGCAGGCTTAGGAATGCAAGCAAGCTTCTACGGCTTACAAGCCCACCACACCCAAATGCACTTATTACAAGCCATTTATGAGGGCGTATTGTTTAGCTTAATGACCCATTTAGAACGAATGTTCCACCGTTTTCCAAATGCCAGAATTTTAAGAGTCACGGGCGGACCAGCCAAATCAGCGGTTTGGATGCAAATGCTTGCAGACCTTACAGGGATGAAATTAGAAGTGCCAAATGTGGAAGAAACAGGCTGTTTAGGGGCTGCGTTAATGGCAATGCAGGGTACAGGTTCTACGCTTTCTTTTGCAGATCTCAATCAAAATATGACCGCTTACGAACCAAACCCTGAACATTATGCCGCCTATCAAACAAAATATCAGCGTTATCGCAAATTCACAGAAGCGTTGAAGGCGATGATTTAGCTTATTACCGAAAAACGACCGCTTGTAAATTAGCTTGCAAGCGGTTTTTTCCTCTCTTTAGAACCAAAAATTCTATCCAGTTCCATTTCTACATAAACCCTACTCTTTAAGTATGCTATTATACGAAAAGCAATTTTTCGTCTTGAGGAGACAAAATGAAATTACAGCAATGGATTAAAGAGCACCAACTTGGGTTGCTATTCCAACAAGGCAGCTTTGGCTTAGAAAAAGAGAGCCAACGTATTGATAAAGATGGCAATATTGTCACCACGCCACACCCTGCCGTGTTTGGCAACCGCAGCTATCACCCTTACATTCAAACCGACTTCGCCGAAAGCCAGCTTGAATTGATTACCCCACCGAATGCGAAATTAGAAGATAGCTTTCGCTGGCTTTCTGCCATTCACGAAGTGGTGTTGCGTTCCTTGCCTGAAAACGAATACATTTTCCCGTTCAGTATGCCTGCAGGCTTGCCGCCTGAAAGCGAGATTCAAGAAGCACAGCTAGACAACATCGAAGATGTGAAATACCGAGAACACCTTTCCGCCAACTACGGCAAATACAAACAGATGGTCAGCGGCATTCACTACAACTTCCAGCTTTCGCCTGAGTTTGTGAAAGCGGCATTTGCATTGCAATCGGAATATGCCGAATTGAAAGATTTCCAAAACGCCCTTTATATGAAATTGGCAAACAATTTCTTGCGTTATCAATGGATTTTAGTCTATTTGCTCGCGGCAACGCCGATGGTAGAAGCGGACTATTTTTCGCGAAATGGCGTGCAAAATTCACCGCTTGCAGAAGGTCAGTTGGTGCGTAGCCTGCGTTCTAGCCCTTATGGTTATGTGAATTCGCCTGATGTGGTGGTCAATCACGACAGCCTTGAAAGCTACGTTGAAAGCCTTGAAGAACAAGTGAAAGCAGGTCGCCTGATTGCGGAAAAAGAGTTCTATTCCAACGTGCGTTTGCGTGGGGCAAAAAAAGCCCGCGAATTACTCGAAAAAGGCGTGCAATATGCCGAATTCCGCCTGTTCGACCTCAATCCGCTTGAGCCATACGGCATCAGCCTTGCAGATGCGAAATTTATTCACAGTTTCTTGCTCGGAATGTTGTGGCTAGACGAAACAAGCGGTCAAAAAGCAGTGGAAATTGGCAAAGCTCGCTTGTTCCAAGTTGCCCTTGAAGATCCGCGTGAACCCACTGCTTTCCAAACAGAAGGCGAAGCGATTTTACGCCAGATTATTGAGATGTTGGGCGTTATTGGTGCAGATGAAAGCGATATCGCAACCGCCCAAGAGAAATTGGCACAGCTTGCCGACCCAAGCCAAACGGTAAACGGCAAATTGCTCAAAGCGATTGAAGCCGCAGGTAGCTACAAAGCCTTAGGTGCAAGCCTTGCCCAGCAATACAAAGCCCAAGCGTTTGAACGTTTTTATGCGTTATCCGCCTTCGACAATATGGAGCTTTCCACCCAAGCGTTGTTGTTCGATTTGATTCAGAAAGGCATTAACGTCGAAATTTTGGACGAAAACGACCAATTCTTGGCATTGAAATTTGGCGATCACCTCGAATACGTCAAAAACGGCAATATGACCAGCCACGACCAATACATCTCTCCATTGATTATGGAAAACAAAGTCGTGACCAAAAAAGTGTTGGCAAAAGCAGGCTTTAACGTGCCGAAAAGCGTGGAATTTACCTCTGTGGAACAAGCAGTGGCACACTATCCACTGTTTGAAGGCAGAGCGGTGGTGATTAAGCCAAAATCCACCAACTACGGTTTGGGCATTACCATTTTCCAACAAGGGGTAACCAACTGCGAAGACTTCGCCAAAGCAATTGAAATCGCCTTCCGTGAAGATAAAGAAGTGATGGTGGAAGATTATTTAGTCGGCACCGAATACCGCTTCTTTGTGCTAGGCGATGAAACGTTAGCGGTGTTATTGCGTGTGCCTGCCAACGTGGTAGGTGATGGCGTGAAAACCGTGCGTGAATTGGTGGAAGCGAAAAATGCCGATCCATTGCGTGGCGATGGCTCACGTTCACCGCTCAAGAAAATTGCGTTAGGCGACATCGAACAATTACAGCTCAAAGAGCAAGGTTTAACGCCTGAAAGCGTGCCTGCAAGCGGTCAAATTGTGCAACTGCGTGCCAATTCTAACATCAGCACGGGTGGGGATTCCATTGATATGACCGACCAAATGCACGACAGCTACAAACAACTTGCCGTCGGCATCGCCCACGCAATGGGGGCAAAAGTGTGCGGCGTGGATCTGATTATCCCCGATCTCACCCAGCCCGCTCGCCCAAATTTAGACTCGTGGGGTGTGATTGAAGCCAACTTCAACCCGATGATGATGATGCACATCTTCCCATATCAAGGCAAATCCAGACGCTTAACCCAAAACGTGATTAAGATGTTATTTCCTGAATTGCCACATTAATTGTTGAAGTAAAATTATTCTTGACTATCTACTATGTCATTATGTGGCATAGTAGATTTTTTATTACCAAATGAAGCAATTTACCGCTATTCCGCCCACGATTCAGCCGTCAATTTTCGACCAAAATGGCTTTCGATTAAACGCTCAGTAATAGCATTTTGTGGATTTAATAACACATTTTTGGTCGTGCCATATTCTAAAACCTCGCCTTGGTGCATAACCAATAATTTATCGCTTACGTGTTTAATTAAGCCTAAATGCTGCCCGATGTAAATAAATGAGAGGGCAAGGCGTTGTTGAAGTTCAAGCATTAAATTGATCATTTGCGTTTTAACGGAAAAATCGAGTGAGCTAGAGGTATCATCAATAATCAAAATTTCTGGCTCTAAAATTAAAGCTCGTGCGAGGGCAACACGCTGTTTTTGGCTATTCGAAGCAAGTGAAATAGGGGTAAGAACGTGATCTTTATAAAGCCCAACCAGTTTTAGAGTTTGGAAAATTCGCTCATTACGGGCTTCTTCGGAGAGTTGCGTTGCCATTCTAAGTGGGGCATCTAAAATTTGACCGATATTGTGATTTGGATCAAAGGCATCATTTGGATCTTGGAAAACCATTCGGATATGTTTTGCTCTAAAAGCATAATCACCAAACTCAAGCGGTTTATTTCTAAATAAAATTTTGCCTGAAGTGGGTTCGAGCTGTCCGATGATCATTTTGGCAAGCGTAGATTTGCCCGAACCATTTTCGCCAATAATAGCAAGCGTTTCGCGGCGATTGAGGGTAAAAGAGACATTTTTAACGGCATAAAAATCTTGTTTACGAAAGATACTGATGCGGTCGGTAAAATGTTTGTTGAGATGTTGAACGTCTAAGAGTGCCATAGAACTGATGAGAATATTAAAATAAATGCTCTTATTTACCCTCGCCCCTGTGGGAAAGGGATAATTTCAATTCGTTCAGAATTTAAATTCGGAAGAAAGGAGCAAATGCTCAAAATTGACCATTCAATTGCAAAATCTATCCCCCTCTCTCTGATAAAAATTGCCTGACGCAATTTTTATCTGTCTCTCTCCCTCAAGGGGAGAGAGTGAAAATATAAATGCAACATTTTAATGTAAAAAGACCGCTTGTATAAGCGGTCTTCTTTTAGCAAAACATTGCTAAACGTTTAAATTATAATACGTTTACGCAGTTTAAGTCTTCGAAAGATTGCTCTAAGCGTTTAGACATAGATTCTTCCATTTTACGTAACCAAACGCGTGGATCGTAGTATTTTTTGTTTGGTGAATCAGGACCTTCTGGGTTACCTAATTGACCTTGAAGGTATGCTTCGTTTGCTTTATAGAAGTTTAAGATACCGTCCCAAGATGCCCATTGAGTATCAGTATCGATGTTCATTTTGATTGCACCGTAGCTGATAGCTTCACGGATTTCTTCACGAGAAGAACCTGAACCGCCGTGGAATACGAAGTTGATTGATTTCGCAGGTAAGTTGCGTTCTTTAGAAACGAACTCTTGTGATGCACCTAAGATAGATGGTTTTAATTTCACATTACCTGGTTTGTAAACGCCGTGTACGTTACCGAATGCTGCTGCAACGGTGAAACGTGGGCTTACTGGGTTTAATTGGTCGTAAACGTATAATACGTCTGCTGGTTGAGTATATAAACGTGATTCATCAACATCTGAGTTATCTACGCCATCTTCTTCACCACCAGTGATACCGATTTCGATTTCAAGGGTCATACCCATTTTGTCCATACGAGCAAGGTATTCACGACAGATTGCCATATTTTCTTCCATTGGCTCTTCAGATAAGTCGATCATATGTGAAGAGAATAATGGGCGACCTGTTTCTGCGAAGTGTTTTTCACCCGCTTCTAGTAAGCCGTCGATCCACGGAAGTAATTTTTTCGCAGCGTGGTCTGTGTGAAGGATTACTGGCACACCGTATTCTTGTGCTAATGCGTGAACGTGTTTAGCCCCTGCGATTGCACCTAAAACGTCTGGACGTGTGCCTGAAGTTGGTTTGATGCCTTTACCCGCATAGAAAGATGCACCACCGTTTGAGAATTGTACGATAACTGGTGCTTTAACGCGTGCTGCTGTTTCTAATACTGCATTTACAGAGTCTGAACCTACACAGTTTACCGCTGGAATTGCGAAGTTGTGTTCTTTTGCGTAAGCAAACACTTTTTGAACATCATCACCTGTAACCACACCTGGTTTAACGATATCTAATAAACCCATTTTGTTGTTTCCTTATAAATGTTAAAAATTTGGTAGGGTGTGTGAATTGCTTACAATTCACGCACCTTTTCTGACCGCTTGCGTGCGTGGATTATTCAACCCACACACCCTACGGCTATATTCGTTTGATTAACTAATTAACCTTTCGCACGTTGTTCTAAAATTTCAACTGCTGGTAATACTTTACCTTCAACGAATTCTAAGAACGCACCGCCACCTGTTGAGATGTAAGAGATTTTATCTGCAATGCCGAACATATCGATTGCCGCTAAAGTATCGCCACCACCTGCGATTGAGAATGCACCGTTTGCTGTTGCATCAACAATAGCTTGTGCAACAATTTCTGTACCTTTGCGGAAGTTCGGGAATTCAAACACGCCCACTGGGCCATTCCAAAGAATGGTTTTCGCACCGCGGATAATTACTGCTAATTCTTCTGCTGATTTATCACCGATATCGAAGATTGATTCGTTTTCAGCAACTTCATTTACTGCTTTTTCGATTGCAGGTGCAGTTTCAGAGAATTCAGTACCTACACGCACATCTACTGGCACAGGAATGTTAGTTGCTTTTGATAAGCGTTGTGCTTCAGGGATTAAATCTGCTTCATATAAAGATTTACCCACATTGTGACCTTCTGCCGCAATGAAAGTATTTGCGATACCACCGCCAACGATAAGTTGGTCAGCAACTTTTGAAAGGCTGTCTAAAACAGTTAATTTAGTAGAAACTTTTGAACCACCTACGATCGCTAACATTGGGCGTTGTGGTTCTTTTAATGCTTTACCTAACGCATCTAATTCAGCGGCTAATAATGGGCCTGCACAAGCTACTGGAGCGAATTGTGCCACACCGTGAGTTGATGCTTGAGCGCGGTGAGCGGTACCGAATGCGTCCATTACAAATACATCGCAAAGTGCTGCGTATTTCTTAGATAATTCTTCTTCGTTTTTCTTCTCACCTTTGTTTACACGCACGTTTTCTAAAACAACGATTTCGCCGTCTTTTACGTCCACGCCATCTAAATAGTCACGAACTAAACGTACTGGCACACCTAAATCTGAAGCATTTAAGTAATCTACAACTGGTTGTAGAGAATCTTTCTCTTCAAATACGCCTTCAGTTGGACGACCTAAGTGAGAAGTTACCATAACTTTAGCCCCTTTTTCTAAGGCTAATTTTAATGTAGGGATTGTTGCACGGATACGTGCATCTGAAGTAACTTTGCCATCTTTAACTGGAACGTTTAAATCCGCACGGATAAATACGCGTTTACCTGCTAAATCAAGGTCTGCCATTTTAATAACTGACATAGTGAGTTCCTCTTTTTAATCAAATTTAAAAATATAAAAACGGCTTGATTATACCATTTTCTGATTAGATTTTGCGAATGTAGATCAAATAATTCGTATTTTTCTTGGAATATCGTCTAATTTTTTCACAAAAGAAAATAATTCAATTTCAATAAATTGCAAAAGTTTTCTGTTTTTCGACCGCTTAGCTGAAAAATTGTTCTCACTTTATACGACAAATTGATTATAAATACAACGCCATCACAATCGCATTTTCTTTTTTGCCATCAGGTAATGGGTAATAATTCTTGCGAATCGTTACCTCATTAAAGCCAAGCTGCGTATAAAGTTGATGGGCTTTTTGGTTCGATTCTCTTACTTCAAGCCAAAGGGTTAACACGCCTTTTTTGCTCAATTCTGCAATCAATCCTTGTAATAATGCCTTGCCAAATCCTTTGCCTTGCTGGCTTGGGTCAATCGCAATATTAAACAAGGTTGCTTCATCTAGCACCACTTGGCAAATCGCAAAACCAACGATTTTATCCTGCTCAACCCATTTTAAATTCAAATAACGCTCGCCTTGATTATTGAGCAAGGTACCTTTCGACCACGGCACTAAATGAGCTTTTTGTTCAATTTCGAATAATCTATCGAAATCAGATTCATTCACTAATTCAATCATTATTTTGATCACATAAAAATCGCATAAAAAAACAAGCGGTTGAATTTTAAGTAAATTTCGCAAAATCTACAACAAATTCAACCGCTTGAGAAATCAGCGTTAAGAAATTAGCGATTAGTAAAATTCAACGCCATCAATGCTATTTGTAACACGGGTTCCCGCATTGCCTTTGACGATCTCTTTAATATCAGAAAGTGAACCGATTACCGCATCTTTGCCTGTCGCTTTCACAAAATTGATTACCGCTTTCACTTTTGGTCCCATTGAACCTGGAGCGAATTCTGCGGCTAACGCTTCCAATGCCGCAGGGCTTGCTTTGGCGATCTGTTTTTCATCAGGTTTATTGAAATTCACGCAAGCGGCTTTTACATCCGTTGCGATAATAAATAAGTCTGCATCAAGTTCTTGTGAAATAACCGCAGTGCATAAGTCTTTATCCACAACCGCTTCCACGCCTTGTAATTCGCCTTTTTCGTTACGATAGCTTGGAATACCGCCACCACCGCCACAAATCACAATATTTTTATTCGCAATTAAGGTTTTGACCGAATCCATTCCCGTTACCGCTTTTGGCAATGGGCTTGGCACAGCACGGCGGAAATATTGACCATCAGGCATTACTGTCCAGCCTTTTTCTGCCGCTAATTTTTCCGCTTCTTCTTTGCTGTAAACTTGCCCAATGGGTTTGCTTGGTTTTTGAAACGCAGGATCGTTATGATCAACAATCACTTGGCTTAACACCGTAATGGTTGGCGTTTCAGGCACAAGATTGGTTAATTCTTGTTGCAACATATAGCCAATCATTCCAACTGTTTGCGAAACCAAAATATCCAACGGATAAGGTTCAATTTTAGCATCTTGAGCGTGATAGGCTGCGTGTTGTAAAGCTAATAGCCCTACTTGCGGTCCATTGCCGTGCGAAATGACGAGTTCGTTATTCGGTTTAATTTTGGCAAGCTGCTCAGCTGCGATACGAATATTGGCTGCTTGATTTTGAGCGGTCATTGGCTCGCCACGTTTTAATAAAGCATTACCACCAAGGGCTACGACGATTCTCATATTCTTTTTCCTCTTATTATTTTACCCTCGCCCCTTGTGGGAGAGGGATAATTTCAATGCGTTCAGCATTGAAATTCGGGAGAGGGGGAAGCGGTCATTTTTGACCACTCTTTTACAAATTCGCTATCGCATCCCCCTCTCTCTGACGAAAATTGCCTAACGCAATTTTCGTCTGTCTCTCTCCCACAGGGGGAGAGAGTTATGTTTATGGGAGCATTACGCCAAACTCGCCACCATTACCGCTTTAATGGTGTGCATACGGTTTTCCGCCTGTTCGAATGCCACGTTTGCTGGTGATTCAAACACATCTTCCGTTACCTCAATCCCATTGGCTAAAGCAGGATATTTTTCCGCCACTTGTTTACCGATTTTAGTTTCACTGTTGTGGAATGCTGGCAAGCAGTGCATAAATTTCACTTTTGGATTGCCTGTGCGTTTCATCAATTCAGGCGTAACTTGGTAAGGCATTAACATATCAATACGCTCGCCCCAAGTTTCTAGCGGCTCCCCCATTGAAACCCACACATCAGTATGCACGAAATCTACGCCTTTTACCGCTAAATCAATATCATCGGTCACCGTAATACGAGCACCTGATTCCGCAGCAAATTTTTGGCACATTTCAACCAAACTTGCTTCCGGCAATAACGCTTTTGGTGCACAAATACGCACGTCCATCCCCAATTTTGCCCCGATTAACAACAATGAATTACCCACGTTGTTGCGTGCATCGCCAATATAAACATAGCTAATTTGGCTTAACGGTTTTTCACAGTTTTCAATCATCGTGAGCACATCTGCCAACATTTGGGTTGGGTGGAATTCATCGGTTAAGCCGTTGAAAACAGGCACGCCTGCATATTCGGCAAGTTCATTCACAACCGACTGTTTAAAACCACGATACTCAATCGCATCATACATTCTACCCAATACGCGAGCGGTATCTTTCATTGATTCTTTATGCCCAATCTGTGAAGAGGTTGGGTCAATATAAGTCACGTGAGCCCCTTGGTCATAGGCTGCTACTTCAAAAGCACAGCGAGTACGGGTCGAGGTTTTCTCAAAAATCAAAGCGATGTTTTTGCCTTTTAAAAGAGGCTGCTCTGTGCCAGCATATTTCGCACGTTTTAAATCACGAGATAAATCCAACAAATACTTAATTTCACGCTCGGTGTGGTTCACTAAACTGAGTAAATGTCTGTTTTTGAGATTAAATGCCATAATGTACTCCTGCTGTGTGGTAAAAAAATCGGGCTATTCTAGCAAAGCAAACGGTTGCTTTCAAATAACACTTTTTTATGAATATTTAAATGTGAATATTTATTCCTTTATTTTGCATTTTTATGCAATTGAATGCAAGTGATTTTTTTGGATATGATCCGTGGGTAATAAATTACCCACGGTTAAGCATAAACATACCCCTTTGGGGTATTTGTTAGGCATAAAAAACGGCTCCTTTCGGAGCCGTCAATTGATTATTTATGCAAGCGGTTTATTCTTTGCCTAATTTTGCATCTAGTGATAATGAGCCTGCGCCTTTTACCATAAAGATTAAGAATGCCATACAGTAGGTAATCGCTAATTCACCACCATTTGTTAATGGAATAAATACTGTGTCTGCAGTCATATGAATGAAGAAATACGCATACGCCATTTGACCTGCTAATAAGAACGAAATTTGGCGAGTAAATAGACCTAAAATCAATAATAAACCACCAACGATTTCTAAAATACCGCCAACACCAAACATTGAGAACAGAGGTACGCTACCGTTACCGCCTGTCATTGACATTGGGAATTCAAAGAATTTTGCTGTGCCGTGTAATAAGAACATATAGCCAAGTACAACACGAGCTAATAAAAAGACCACTGGGCTTAATTTTTCAAATGCTTGATTCATAATTTTTCCTATAAAATAGTTAAATAAAAGTTAATGAAAAGTTATGGGCGTATTTTAGCAAAATTTTCAGCTTGATCATCCTACTTTTTCTAAATAAACTTTTTAGCTCAACTTAATAATCAGAAAAAAAAGAATATGAACGATTTCAAAGCAATGTCGGTTTTTGTGACCGTAATTGAACAAGGCTCAATGCAGGCTGCGGCAGATAAACTGGCGATGACTCCCTCAGCTATTACCCAATCTATCCAAAAATTAGAGCAACAACTCAAAATTAAACTGTTAAACCGCACCACACGTAAGCTCTCTTTAACCGAAGCAGGTGAGGCGTTTTACCAACACGCGAGCCAAATGCAGAAAAGTGCTGAAAATGCAATGAAAAGCGTCGAATTGTTGCGTTCTTCTCCAACAGGTACGCTCCGTATTTCTTGCCCCTCTGGCTTAACTCGTTCCCCGCTTATTCAAGCTTTAAAGCAAATTTTGGAACACCATCCTGATTTTAATCTTGATCTCTCTTTTAAAGATGAAGCCGCAGATTTAGTGGAAGAGCGTATCGACATTGCATTACGAATCGGCACACGAGCATTGGAAGACACAATGATTGCACGCCATATTTACGATGTAAAATTGGCTATCGTGGCACACAAAGATTACCTGGCGAAACATTTTATCCCGCAAACACCCGATGAGCTTTATCAGCTAGATTGGATTCATTTTAATTCGCTCAACCCAGAATATTTGCAGCGTTCTTGCTCATCTGGAAAGCCTCACATCAAGCCAAACTACCGTATTAAAACCAACACCTTGCTTGCCAGTCAAGATTTAACGCTGCAAGGAATGGGTATTTCAATCCAGCCAATGATTGAGATTGAAAAAGAGTTAGCCGAAGGAACGCTCGTGCGACTTCTTCCCGAATGGGAACTACCCAAAAACCCGATGTATTTGGTAACACTTCAACGTATTCAATCAGAAAAAGTACGTATTGCCGCTGAGGCGATTGTGGATTATTTTGAGAAGTTGAAGCATTAACAAAAACTGCCACAAATATTTTATTCGTGGCAGTTTTGCAAAATATCTGATTAAAATAACCGCTTGATTTACATTACCGCAATCATACACAAGCTAATTTTATCTTTTTCTAATGAAGTAAAATCTGCGGTTACACCTATAGCGATATGAACATCTTCTGATACTACTTCAAATAATTTATCAGCCACTTTATTTATATCAAGGAAACCACTCTCTGGATGTATTACCAGATTAATTAATATACCTTTGGCATCTTCTAATAACATCGCTTTATCATAGAATTGTTTTAACAGTTCCTGTATAGCATCCTCTGGCAACTCTGAATGCACATAACCAATCACAGAGCGTGTTTCATATTTTCCTAGAATAGCTCTGACATCTGCCAAATCTAATTCCATTAATCCACGCCCCCAAACAACCTCCATAATACTGCTGAGAGTTTTACTACAAAGCAGCTCTGATTTCTCATTGATGAAACAACAATCTTGAGGAATAGGGAAGACGGGCGTCCCACACCCCGCAACAATAAGAAATATACTTTGTTGTGCTTGATAAATCTTTTCCCATTCTTCTTTATTCATTTCATCAGCAATCACAAAAACTAAGTGGCTACCAGATAAATTTTCACTTGTCACTTCTCCAAAATCGAAGTATCTAACATCAACGTGTTCCACTCGTGGTAGAGTTAAAGTACTCGCTACTTTTTTACCAAAAGCGTTTTTAGTAATAATAGAAATAACAGTATAAACAGGTTCTTCAAAAATAGGCTCAAACATTTTTCTTCTCCTCTAAATTTAAGCAAATGCAGTATAGCGAATTAATACGACAAACGGTGTCGCACTAAATGAAATTTTTGCAATTTCTTGATGAAAAATTACCGCTTGATTTAGCCCTCTCTTTGGCACACAATTAGGCTAATTTTTATCTCATAGGAAGAAGTTATGACTCAACAAGAAATGAAGAAAATTGCGGCGAAAGCGGCACTTAAATTTGTGCAACCAGATACCATCGTAGGCGTGGGTAGCGGCTCGACCGTTAATTGTTTTATTGATGAATTGGCTTCAATGAAAGATGAGATCAAAGGGGCGGTTGCCGCATCTAAAGCTTCTGAAGAACGTTTACGTGCATTAGGCATTGAAGTCTTTAGTGCAAATGATGTGGTGGAATTGGACGTTTATATTGATGGTGCGGACGAAATCACCCCGCAAGGTGCGATGATTAAAGGCGGTGGGGCGGCATTAACCCGCGAGAAAATCGTAAGTTCATTAGCGAAAAAATTCGTATGTATTGTTGATAACTCAAAACAAGTTGATGTGCTTGGCTCTACTTTCCCATTGCCTGTAGAAGTGATCCCTATGGCTCGCTCTTATGTGGCTCGTCAGCTGGTGGCACTTGGCGGCTCACCAGAATGGCGTGAAGGCGTGGTAACCGACAACGGCAATGTAATTTTAGATGTTAATAATTTCAAAATCCTTGAGCCATTAAAAATGGAACACACCATCAATAATATCGCAGGCGTAGTGACTAATGGCATTTTCGCCCAACGTTTTGCGAATGTGACTATTGTTGGCACACCTGAAGGGGCAAAGATTATTGAATAATGCTAAGCGGTGGATTTTTGCAAAAAATTGGCAAAATCTCACCGCTTTTTCATATAACTAGAAATAATAACTCATACCATTTTATGCGTGAAGTTTAGACGGTTTAATGGTAAAACAAGTTTCTCACTTTAAACATAAGGAATCATTATGGCTGGTAAAGTTTCTCTTGATAAATCAAAAATCAAATTTCTTTTACTCGAAGGCGTGCACCAAAATGCGTTGGACGTATTAAAAGCAGCGGGCTACACCAACATCGAATATCACAAAAAAGCCCTTGATGGCGAGGAGCTTATCGAAGCCATCAAAGACGCTCATTTTGTTGGGATTCGTTCGCGTACCCATTTAACCAAAGAAGTGCTGGCTCACGCCAACAAACTGGTCGCGATTGGTTGTTTCTGTATTGGCACAAACCAAGTGGACTTAGCCGAAGCGAAACGTCGCGGTATTCCTGTGTTTAACGCGCCATTCTCAAACACCCGTTCGGTGGCAGAATTAGTGTTAGCGGAAGTGATTCTGTTAATGCGTCAAGTGGCAAAAGCGAATATGGAAGTGCATCGTGGCGTGTGGAATAAATCCGCAGCAGGGGCGAACGAAGTGCGTGGTAAAAAACTCGGTATTATCGGCTACGGTCATATCGGCTCGCAATTAAGCGTGATTGCGGAAGCGGTGGGGATGCAAGTTTATTTCTACGATATCGAAAACAAATTACCGCTAGGTAATGCACAGCAAGTCGCAACCTTAGATGAATTACTTTCAAGCTGCGATGCGATTTCACTACACGTACCAGAAAATGCTTCAACTAAAAATTTAATGAATGCAGAACGCATCGCCCAATTAAAAGACGATGCAATTTTAATCAATGCCGCACGTGGTACAGTGGTGGATTTAGATGCTCTTGCAGCACGCCTTGAAGCCAATACTTTACGCGGTGCTGCGATTGACGTATTCCCAGAAGAACCTGCGTCTATTAACGATCCGTTTGAATCGCCATTACGCAAATTTGATAACGTGATTTTAACACCACACATTGGTGGTTCAACCGCAGAAGCACAAGAGAATATCGGTACTGAAGTAGCGAATAAATTTGTGAAATACTCTGATAACGGTTCAACTTTATCAGCGGTGAACTTCCCTGAAGTATCACTTCCAGCCAATAACAATGCGAAACGTTTGTTACACATTCACGAAAACAAACCAGGTATTTTAAACAAAATCAACCAAGTGTTTGTGGATCAAAACGTGAACATTGCCGGTCAATATTTACAAACAGATCCAGAAATTGGTTATGTGGTGATTGATGTGCAACTTGAGGACACAACAGAAGCATTAAAACGCTTGAAAGAAATTGAAGGTACCATTAAAGCTCGCGTACTTTACTAAACAAACCTCTACACAAAATCCAAGAATTAATTAAAAAATCAAATTTTAAACTTAATGCCTTTCTCATATTTATTCTGTGAAAGGCATTTATTTTACTTTGAAAACAAGAAATTAACGCAATGAATTAGTTAAATGCTCTTCAAATAAAGACAATAATTTGAACGAAGAAATAAAATTCTGTATTTGA
Organism: uncultured Haemophilus sp.; assembly: GCA_963545995.1. GTDB lineage: Bacteria > Pseudomonadota > Gammaproteobacteria > Enterobacterales > Pasteurellaceae > Haemophilus_A. Next base: position 221 of record CAUUKJ010000016.1, on the reverse strand, counting down.
TAAAAATTTATTTAATAAATAGATAGGATATAAGAAAGTGGTGGGCGATACCGGTCTCGAACCAGTGACCCCCTCCTTGTAAGGGAGGTGCTCTCCCAACTGAGCTAATCGCCCACTTAAGATGCATTTAAATAGGGAATTTAAAGTTTGCGCGGTGGGCACTTCAAAAGAAGTGGTGGGCGATACCGGTCTCGAACCAGTGACCCCCTCCTTGTAAGGGA
>CAUUKJ010000015.1:0-61359 GCA_963545995.1 uncultured Haemophilus sp. | reverse complement strand
ACAAAATGTAAACGATGTCCTTAGGGAAAAATGTAAACGATGTTTGGGTTGTACAAATGCAATTTCGGCTGTCTCTCTCCCTCAAGGGGAGAGAGTTGGTAAAAAATGTTAAAAAATAAATCAGAGAGAATTATTTTTAACGGGCAATAGGATTCACTTTCGCTTTTTGTAATTTGCGGTAAGCGTCCAATAGTTTTTGGTGGGCAACCATATTCTCAAGAGATTCGTCGGAAGCGACTAAGCCGTAGAATGGATTGCCGCCATTTGCAGCATTCCACGCAAATTCGACCGCTTGTTTGCCGTACATTTTTTCAAAAACTGCACGATATTGCTCAGGTTCGCGGGTTTCATCGAGGAATAATTCGATGGTTTGAATCAAGCAGCGGTAGTAGTTGTTGCGTTCTGCGGTAAAGACGGAGGCGTTCATATTTGCCGTCCAGTTCGCCCAATCTAATGCTTGCTCTAGGTTGCCTAATGCGAGGTGAAGCATTGATTTTAATTCACCGATGCGTAAGGTTTGCATTGCAGAATTTTTCTCTGCCACAATGCCGATAAACTCACGCACGCGGGTTAAATCGTCGATGCCTTGTTCGTCTAATTCGTCCAATAATTCTTGGTAAGTGTCGGCATCGTGGTGGAAATGCGGCAGATCTAGCAAGATTTCACGCCAATCCATACCCATATTGTTGTTGGCATAAACCAAATCATCGCTTGGGTAGATGTTCGACATACCAGGGGCAAGAATACGGCAAGCGTAAACGCCTAAATGCTCGTAATCCATAATATAAACAGGCTGTTCATACTTGTTGAAAATTGCCATCAGGTTATGGAATTCTTGCTCGGTTGTGCCAGAGAAATCCCAGTGAACGAACGGGTAGTCTGCTTCTTTTTTGAAAAGATCCCACGAAATCAGACCGCTTGAGTCGATAAAGTGCGTTTCAAGGTTGGCGTGATCGGCAACGTCTTCGTTATTGAAAGAAGGCGGTGCGAAAACGTCTAAATCTTTTAAGCTACGACCTTGTAAAAGCTCGGTTACGGTGCGTTCAAATGCCACTTGGAAATTTGGGTGTGCACCGAATGAAGCGAAGCAAGTGCCGTTTTGCGGGTTGAGTAAAATCACGCAAATCACAGGGAATTCGCCACCGAGTGAAGCATCGTAGCAAAGGATTGGGAAACCTTCTTGTTCTAATTTTTCGATAGAGGCTTTGATGGTTGGGTAGCCATCGATCACCGATTGCGGAATTTCAGGCAGACTGATGGCTTCCGCAATGATGCGGTTTTTCACAAAACGCTCAAACACTTCTGATAAGCCTTGCACACGGGCTTCGTTTTTGGTGTTGCCCGCTGACATTCCGTTCGACACAAATAAGTTGCCGATAATACTTTGTGGAATATAAACCGTTTGGTTGTCGGATTGGCGAATATAAGGCAGGGTTACGATACCGCGATCGTAGTTGCCTGATTGTAAATCTACCAATAATTCAGGCGTGAGTTCGCCGTTTGGGTCGAAGTATTCCCATAAGAAATCGTCCATCATTTCCATTGGTGGCAAGGCTTCATCTTCAATCGGGAACCATTTTTCAGATGGATAATGCACAAAATCGCCATTTGCGATCTCTTGACCTAAATAGAAATCTGCCCAGAAATAGTTGGTGGATAAACGCTCAAAATACTCGCCTAATGCAGAAGCCAGTGCTGCTTTTTTGCTTGCCCCTTTGCCGTTTGAGAAACATTGCGGGCAATCTGCATCGCGAATATGTACCGACCAAACATTCGGCACAGGGTTTAACCAAGAGGCTTCTTCAATGTTAAAGCCTAGTGTTTTTAATTTGTGTTGGAAGGTGGAGATACTCTCTTCAAGTGCAGCATCTTTCCCTGTAATAAAGGTTTGTTCAGACATAAAATCCCTAAAAATATAATTGAGATGTTGTTAAAAATCGTCATATTTTAGCAAAAATCGACCGCTATTTATAACTTTTTCATCTATCAAGTGCATTTTATTTCTTTTTCACGATATTTATTTCTGCGTATGATGCTTTCAACAAAAACATACATCTTATTTAGGAGAGAAAAATGTCTAAATTCCAAATCCATACAATCGAAACTGCACCAGAAGCTGCAAAAGAAGCATTAACAGCGGTGAAAAATGCAAATGGCTTTATTCCAAATTTAATTGGTGTATTAGCAAATGCACCAACCGCATTAGAAACATATCGCACCGTAGGCGGAATTAACGGTCGCAATAGTTTAACAGCGACAGAGCGTGAAGTAGTGCAAATTACAGCTGCGGTAGTCAATGGTTGCGGATTCTGTGTGGCGGGTCATACCAAAATCGCATTAAAAGTATTGAAATTAGAGGAAGAGTTAGTGAACCAAATTCGTGCAACGGCTCGCATTGAAAGCGATTCAAAATTAGATACTTTGGCTCGTTTTACTTTAGCGGTGATTTTACAAAAAGCAAAATTAACCGAAGCACAGCTTAATGCTTTCTTTGCAGCAGGTTATACGCAAGAGCAAGCAATTGATGTGGTATTAGGGGTGAGCCTTGCAACACTTTGTAACTATGTGAATAATCTTGCTGAAACGCCAATTAACCCAGAGTTACGACCTTTTGCATAATATTTTATTATTTTAAATAATAAGTCTTTTTGAGTGAGTTTAGCGGCAGGAAACTGCCGTTTTTTTTGCCTTTAAAACGGCAAGAAAAAGGCTGAACCTAAGTTCAGCCTGATAATTCGTTTATACGCAATTAATGGAAAATAGCGTGCAAAATGTAGTAAATGATAATAGAAAGTACCGCACCAGCTGGTAAGGTAACAAACCAAGAGGCAACGATGTTGCGGATAATACCTAAGTTAATCGCGGCTATACCACGAGCAAAACCAACACCTAAAATTGCACCCACTAATGTTTGTGTGGTTGAAATAGGTAAGCCTGTGCCTGATGCAAGCACAACGGTAACTGCACACGCAAATTGGGCAGCAAAACCACGGCTTGGGGTAAGTTCTGTAATACCTGTACCAACTGTTGCCATAACCGATTTACCCATTACCGCTAAACCAACGCCCATACCCACTGCACCAAGTGGTAATACCCAAGGAGCCATACCTACTTTACTCGCAATATCGCCACCGCTTGATACGATAGATTCAACCGCTGCCAATGGTCCAATTGCATTTGCCACGTCATTTGAACCGTGAGCAAAAGCCATTGCACAGGCAGTTAGAAGCATCAAAATACTAAAGATTTCCTCAACGCCTGCAAAGCCTGATTGATCTTGTACTTTATTTGCAAAAGCTTGGCTACGGAAGTAGATTGCACCTAATACGCCAGCGATAATCGCTAAAGTCATTGAAATGCCGAAAGTTTGCCAACCTGAAAGGTTTAAACCAACGTGTTTTAAGCCTTTAGAAATCGTTACGATACAAAGGATAAAAATCGTAACGCCCATATAGAACGGACCATATTTTTTCGCTTGTTTAAACGGCTCAGAGCGGTTAAAAATCAGTTTTTGTGAATTAACAAAGATGACAAACGCAATAATCCCTGCAAGTACAGGCGTAATAAACCAGCTACCTACGATACCTGTTAATTTTCCCCATTGGATTGACTCGCCACCTACCGTAACAAGTGCAAAACCAATTACCGCACCAATGATAGTGTGTGTACCTGAAACAGGCCAGCCCATTTTAGTTGCAATAATCAACCATACACCTGATGCACAAAGGGAAGACATCATACCAAGTACAAGTACTTCAGGAATATCAGTGAAAGCATCGGCTTGAATAATACCGCTTTTGATGGTATCTGCTACTTCACCACCTGCTAAATAAGCTCCAGCAAGTTCGAAAACCATTGCGATCATAATCGCCTGTTTAATCGTGATTGTGCCTGAACCCACAGAGGTTCCCATTGCATTTGATACATCGTTTGCACCAATACCAAACGCCATTAAAAAGCCTAACACGGCTGTAACAATCACTAAGATTGAGCCGTATTCTTGTAAAAGTTCCATAAGTTCTCCTATGCTTTTGCAAGCATTAGCTCGATTCGCGAACCAATACGCTGAGCTTGATCTGCCAAGATGCTGATTCGCTCAATACATTTATATAAAAACATCACATCAATTGGGTTTAATTCTGCTTCTAAACCGAATAGCGTACGGCGTAGGGCAATTTGCAATTGATCGGTATCATCTTCGATTTTATCTAGTTCTAAAATCATCTCGTTAACGAAACGGCGTTCGCGACCGCGGAAACCTGTTTCAAGTAGTCCGTCTAGCTCGCCCAATACTTTACGAACCTGACGGCAAGAGTCGAGGCTGCGGAATAAGAATTGACGGAAAGCAGGTTGCATAATTTCAGGAACAATCAAATGACGACCAATAATACGGGTTGCAATATCTTTCGAATAATTTGCTAATTTATCTAATTGAGTCACGATTTCTAATAGATCTGAACGTTCCACAGGTAAGAATAACCCGCGTGGTAATTTCAGACGGATCTCACGTTTGAGTAAATCTGCGTTGCGTTCTAAATCCACGATGTGATTTCGAATATCTTCCGCAGCATCCCAATCGTGATTGAATGAGGCTTCAAAGAAGGGCTCTAACTGCTCGCTACATTCTGTTACTTTTACAGAGAGCTGTTTTAGAGGTTTGAGTGGCGATTGGGCGAATAAACCTAAAATGTTATTCATTGCCATAAAATTTCTCCATAATAACGAATTTTCGATGATTTTTCCTACTTAAAGAATAGGCAAAATCGGGAGTATTTTACTTGATGTTAATGAAAAGATCACGGGGTAATTAGGTTAGAATAGAGAATAAGCGGTTAATTTAGTAACAAAATTTGCAAAAATTAACCGCTTGCAATCTTAAATTGAATTTTGTAATCTTCTTAAAAATTTTTTCACAAAGAGGATTTTAAAATGAAAATTCAACTATCATCTCGCTCAGCGTTTCAGCGTTTCAGCGTTTCAGCGTTTCAGCGTTTGCCTGCCTGACACTTGTTGGATGTCAAGCGGTAAATGATACTTTAGGAGCTGTTAATGGTGCTCTAAGTAGTGTAAATTCCGTCCTTTCAGGTACCGCCTCATCTTTATCTATTTCCTCTGCGACTAAATCTTCTGCAAGTGCAGCACTCACAAAAGCCAGACCTAATAGCGATGCACGACAATTATTTAACAATGCACGCCCAACCATTGAAGAAATGATTTCTTTAATCGCCTGTACTAAAGATAGTGCCATAATGGAAAGATTTTCTGCTCCAGCTGGAGGTATTGCTACCTCGCCACTTTATTCCTTTACATATCACGATTCAGGATGTGCGAATGTACTCAGAGTAAATAATATTGTTAAGAGAGCAGGAAATTCGTTTAGCTTTAAAGTCTATTACATTTCGCCACAAAGCGAAGAAACCGTTACGAGAGATTATACTGCGATCAAGCAACCTGATGGTGAATGGTTGTTTAGATGGTATTAAGACAAAGGCGAACTTAGCTTAAATGGCAAAGTTCGCCTTTCTTTTTGTATTAAATATGATGCACTACCAATCTTTTGCCTTGATGTTCCAATACTTCCGCATCAAGAGCAAAAACGGTTTTTAGATGATCGGGGGTGATAATTTCTTCGGGCGTGCCTGTCATTACGATTTCACCGTTTTTCATTGCGACGATGGTGTCGGCATAGGCGGTTGCCATATTGATATCGTGCACGACCATTACCGTTGTGAGAGCCAGTTCATCGGTCAGTTTACGTAGTAATCGCATTAACTCTCGGGCGTGGAACATATCGAGGTTGTTAAGTGGTTCGTCGAGCAACACGTGGCTGGTTTTTTGGCAGAACGTCATTGCAATTAAGGCACGTTGGCGTTGCCCGCCCGAAAGTTCGTTGAGAAAGCGGTTGGCAAGATGCGTTAGCTCAAAACGCTCAAGGGCTTCCGCCACAATTTCGCGATCAAGCGGTTGAATTTTGCCTTGATGATGCGGATAACGCCCGAACATCAGCAAATCTTGCACGGTAATGCGGCTGTGGATCACGTTATCTTGCGTTAAGATCGCCAAATGTTGTGCAATAGTGCGAGAATCGGTGGTGGCGATATTGTAATTATCCAGCAAAATTTGACCGCTTTGAATCGGGTTCAAGCGAGCAATCAGCGAGAGCAGGGTAGATTTGCCCGCACCGTTCGCTCCTACTAAGGCTGTGATGCCACCGTTTGGGATCGTGAGGTTGATGTTGTTTAAAATCGGGTTCTGCCCGATTTTGTGAGAAAGGTTTTTAACTTCAATCATTTTTGTTTTTTGAGCATTAAGTAGATAAACACGATGCCGCCTAAAAATTCAATCACGACACTTAACACGCCTTGTAGTTTGAACAGTTGCTCGAAGATGGCTTGTCCGAACACGAGCGTCGTGGCGGAAATAATAAAGGTAAGCGGAATGCGAACAGCGTGCTGCATTGTGGGGCTGATGGCGTTCACAATGGCACAAACCAGTAACCCGAGAAAGAGAATCGGTCCAACTAATGCAGTGGAAACGGACACCAGTAACGCACAGCAAATCAGCAGTTGATGCGAAAATCGGTTGTAGTTGATGCCTAAACCGATGGCTTTGTGTTTGCCAAGCATTAGCACGTCTAGCTTGTGGCGTTGTGTCCAAATCCAAATTGCCGAGAGCAATGCGATGATGATCCCAATGGTTAAAAGAGTTGGATTCGCACTGTTAAAGCTGGCAAATGAAGAGCTTTGTGCAACTGCAAATTCTTCTGGATCGATCATTCGTTGCAACAAATTATTGACGCTACGGAAAAACACACCAAACACGACCCCGATGAGTAACATTCGAGCGATGTCGGCATTATCTTTAGTGAACGTGCGAAACAGTAGTAATGCAGCCCCGAGCATTACGAAGGTTTCAAAGGCAAATTTTCCGCTGATGTCTAATTGAGCAAAACCAAGACCGCCTAGTAAGAAGACAAATAGGGTTTGAATGAGCAAGTAGAGCGAGTCAAACCCGAGAATACTTGGGGTTAGAATCGGGTTGTTGGTTAGCGTTTGAAACAGCAAGGTCGAGATGCCGATAGTGTATGCGATGGTAAGCAACAGCAACAATTTTTTGCCACGAAATGGCAGAATAAAGCCCCAATCGCCCTTTGCGTTAAACAACATAAAAAACAGACCGCTTGCAAGCAGAATCAGGCTTGAAATAATCAAAATACGGGACGTTTTCATACTTTTTTACCTCTAAAAAGTAGGTAGAGGAAAATGAGCGTACCAACGATGCCGAAAATAGTTGAAATCGGCACTTCAAACGGATCGTTGATAATGCGACCTAGAATATCGCACGCTAAAATCAAATTCGCCCCCAGTAACACCACGGCAGGTAGATTTTGGCGAAGACGGTCGCCCGCAAGGCGTGAAACGATATTGGGCACAACGAGCCCGATAAATGGGATTTGCCCGACAGTGACGACAATTACCGCAGTAATCATTGCCACGATAATTAACGCAATCCACGTCATTTGGTGGTAATTGATGCCTAAACTGGTGCTGATATTTTGCCCAAGCCCTGCAATGCTAAGTTGATCGGCAAGAATGTAGATGATGACGGCTAAGCCTGCGGTTAGCCAGAGCAATTCATATCTTCCCGCTAAAACGCCTGAAAAATCGCCAGCAAACCAGACAGAAAGCAATTGAAGGCTGTCGGTTTCGTAGGCAATAAAGGTGGTCACGGCTTCAATAATATTGCCGAAAATAATACCGACTAATGGCAGCATTAGTTTTTGATGTGGCGGTAAATTACGCATTAACAGCATAAAAATTGCCATACCAATAAGAGCGGTAATGGTTGCAAACGACATCTTAAAAATCAGCGGCGTGGCAGGAAAATAGAGACTGACAATCAGAATACCCACTGCTGCACTTTGGCTTGCTCCAATCATACTGGGTTCAATAAAGCGGTTTTTTAGCACAATTTGTAGCACCATTCCTGCCACGCTCAAGGTTGCACCTACAAGGATAACCGCAAGCGTTCGCGGTAGGCGGCTAATAAAGAAAAGTTGCGATTGTTCAGGTTGGCTAAAAAGTTCGCCCCAATGGAAATCCGCTACCCCCACAGACATACTGAGAGGGCAGAGGATAATCAGCAAGAAAAGATTAAAAAAGGTGAGCTTTCGCATTATTTTGTGAAGGCTTGTTTGATGTTGTTAAGGTCTAAACGCATTTGTTCCACGCTACCTGCCGCAAGGTATGCCGAGCTGCTTAGGTAGATGATATGCCCTTCTTTCCATGCTTTCGTTTGGTGAACTAATTCGTTGTCTAACACTTCTTTGGCGGTTTTGCCTTCTTCACCGATAGCAGCGGTTCGGTCAAGCACAAATAACCAATCTGGATTGACTTTTTGTAAATATTCGAAAGAAATTGGCGTACCGTGGCTTGCCCCTTTGGTGTTGACTTCAAATTTTGCTTGTGGAATACCTAAGGCAGAGTGCACCCAACCTAAACGACCCACTTCGCCAAATGCCGACATTTTGCCGCCATTAACGAGAATGATTAAGCCGTTGCCTTTGCCTTTCACCGCTTCTTTGGTTTCATTGATTAAGGTTTCAAGCTCGGCTTTTAATTTTGCTGCTTCCGCTTCTTTATTGAATAATTTGCCGTAGGTGTCGATGTTATTTAAACCGCCTTGTAAAGTGTTTACCTCTTTAGGCGTGGTGACATCAATGGTGGTCGCGATATTTTGGAGTTCATCGAATTTTTTCGCTGCACGGCTACCCACGATGATTAAATCAGGTTTTAGGCTATTTAATGCTTCATAGTTAGGTTCAAAAACTGTACCGATATTGGTCGCATTTTCTGTTGCTTGTTTTAAGTAAGGCAGCGTTCTAGCTACATCAGGGCTACCTGCCACAGGCACGCCTAAATGCGAGAGGGTATCAATTGCTGCGGCTTCAAAAATAGCCACTTTGGTTGGTGTTTGGGTGAAAGTCACCTCGCCACGAGCGGTCGGAATAGTGACATCTTTTGCAAATGAGAGAGAAGAACAAGAAACAGCGAGAGCTAAGGTCAGTAATGTTTTTTTGAACATAAAATCTTCCTATTTAGACAGAATGAATGTAATTAAAAATAATTCTCAAGATTGAGCAATGTTACCTGAGAATGGGGAAAATAGGAAGATGTTGTTTATAAAAGTAGGGAATAATTCAATCTTTATTCGCTTGCATAGCCTAGCTCTGGTAATGCTTTTCCGTCTAAATAGGCAATATTGCCTTTTAATTCTAGCCGCCCTTCCACGAACCATTTAATCACAAGTGGGTAGATGAGGTATTCCTGCTCACGGGTGCGAGCTTCGACATCTTCAACGGTATCTTCAGGGAAAATAGGCACTTTAGCTTGGAGTACAATCGCACCTCCATCGACTTCTTCATTCACAAAATGCACGGTTGTGCCGTGTTCGGTTTCGCCTGCATCTATGGCTCGTTGGTAGGTGTTTAATCCTGCGTATTTAGGCAGCAAGGATGGGTGGATGTTTAAGATTTTGCCTGCAAAACGTTGAGTAAAGTTAGGCGTAAGAATTTTCATATAGCCAGCAAGGATAATCAAATCAATCTCTTGATTTTGCAAGAAATCACCGATTGCCTGATCCATTTCCAGATTGTTTGCAAAATCTTTACGAAGAAAGACCGCTTGCGGAATATGGTTTTTTTTCGCACGGGTTAAGCCAAAGGCATCGGCTTTATTGCTTACCACACAAGCGACTTTGGCAGGAATTTCCCCCGAGCGACAGGCATCCATAATCACTTGCAAATTACTGCCTTGCCCAGAAATAAGGACTGCGATTTTTTTCATATTCTTCCTTATAAAAAATCAGCCCCAATGGGGCTCAGACTGCTGATAAACCTTGCGTTTTAATGGCATATTGAAACTATTGTAGGGGCGTATTGCATACGCTCTTTTACATCTTAGGTACATCAGGGCGTATGCAATACGCCCCTACGCTAGAGTGCCACAGTTGTTACTTGATTTGTTAATAATCTGAGTCTAATGGAGCTGAATGGGAATCTAAGATAATATTTTACTCAATCTCAACTTGAGCTTCGCCTTCGTTAAGGTGGGCAATTTTACCAATGACCCACGCTTTTTCGCCCGCTTGTTCAAGTAATGCAAGAGCAGTTTCCACGTCTTTTTCTGGTAACGCAATGACCATCCCCACACCGCAGTTGAAGGTGCGGTACATTTCGTAACGGCTGATGTTGCCTTTTTCTTGCAACCAGTTAAACACTGCAGGCCATTGCCAGCTTGATTCATCAATCACTGCTTTAGTGTTATCAGGCAATACACGCGGGATATTTTCCCAGAAGCCACCGCCTGTTAGGTGAGCAATGGCGTGAACTTCAGTCTGTTTGATAAGTTGTAAAATCGATTTTACATAGATTTTGGTTGGTGCTAAAAGATGCTCGCTAAGTGGTTTGCCTTCTAATAAATCCGTTGGATTTGCACCACTTACTTCAAGCACTTTGCGAATTAACGAATAACCGTTTGAGTGTGCACCGCTTGAACCGAGTGCGATAAGCGTGTCGCCCGTTTTCACTGCTGTGCCGTCAATAATCTCTGATTTTTCTACCACGCCTACGCAGAAACCCGCTAAGTCGTAGTCGCCTTCGTGGTACATTCCAGGCATTTCAGCTGTTTCACCGCCCACTAACGCACAGCCTGAAAGTTCACAGCCGTCTGCAATGCCTTTAATCACATCTGCAGCAACATCCACTTCTAATTTACCTGTTGCATAGTAATCTAAGAAAAAGAGCGGCTCGGCACCTTGCACGATTAAGTCATTCACACACATTGCGACTAAATCTTGACCGATGGTATCGTGTTTGTTTAAGTCAATCGCAAGGCGTAATTTTGTACCTACACCGTCGGTGCCAGACACTAAAATAGGCTCTTTATATTTGCTTGGCAAAGCACATAATGCCCCGAAACCGCCTAAGCCGCCCATTACTTCAGGACGACGAGTGCGTTTTACATCGCCTTTGATACGTTCGACTAATTCATTCCCAGCGTGAATATCTACGCCAGCATCTTTATAGCTAAGTTGTGTGTTGCTCACGATTAACCTCAATCAGTTGAAATAAAAATCGGGCTGATTATATCATCAAGCAAACGTTTGCGGTATAGAAAATTCACTCACTTGAGCGACATTTTCCGCTCGCATTAACGTAATCTCAATTAAATGCTTGCAATCAGAAATATTTTGTACTACTTTAGTAGTGCAAACGGCATCGTTAAACATAAAATCAAAGGGGGCATTATGAAAACAACAACCGCATTAGTCACAGGGGCAACAGCAGGCTTTGGCTTGGCAATTTGTAAAAAGTTAATTGAGGCAGGCTATAAAGTAATTGGAACGGGGCGTAGAGCCGACCGACTCGCTGAAATTCATTCGCAATTGGGGAACAATTTTCTACCGCTTGCATTTGATATTCGTGATGAAACTGCCACAGTTGCTGCCTTAAATAGCCGCCCTGAAGGTTGGCAAGCGGTCGATTTATTGGTGAATAATGCAGGTTTGGCATTAGGTTTAGAACCTGCTCAAGAGGCAAATTTAGCTGATTGGTATCAAATGATTGATACCAATATCAAAGGCTTGGTAACGATCACGCGACTCATTTTGCCTGATATGGTGGCTCGCAATCACGGGCATATCATCAATTTCAGTTCAACCGCAGGCAATTATCCCTATTTTGGCGGTAATGTTTATGGTGGCACGAAAGCCTTTGTGAAGCAGTTTAGTCTGAATTTGCGTGCTGATTTGGCAGGTACGAAAGTGCGAGTAACGAATGTCGAACCTGGTCTTTGCGGTGGTACCGAATTCTCAAATGTGCGTTTTCACGGTGATGATGAAAAAGCCGCCAAAGTGTATGAAAACGTGCAATCCGTTCAGCCTGAAGATATTGCGAACATTGTTTTATGGCTGAATCAGCAACCTGAATATGTCAATATCAACCGTATTGAAGTAATGCCTGTGGCTCAATCTTTTGCAGGCTTAAGCGTGGCAAAGAATCAATAATATAAAGGAAAAAATATGTCAGACACTCTTTTAAACCCTTATTTTGGCGAATTTGGTGGTATGTATGTCCCCGAAATTCTCGTCCCTGTGTTAAAACAATTAGAACAGGCTTTTGTTGAAGCACAAAACGATCCCGCTTTCCAAGCAGAATTCACAGATTTATTAAAAAACTATGCGGGCAGACCAACAGCACTCACCCTTTGCCGCAATTTAACCAAAGGGACGAAAACCAAACTTTACCTCAAGCGTGAAGATTTATTGCACGGCGGTGCGCATAAAACCAACCAAGTATTAGGGCAAATTTTATTGGCAAAACGTATGGGCAAAACCCGCATTATTGCCGAAACTGGGGCAGGGCAGCACGGCGTGGCTACAGCATTAGCTTGTGCAATGTTGGGAATGCCTTGCGTGGTCTATATGGGAGCAAAAGATGTGGAACGCCAATCGCCAAACGTATTCCGTATGCGTTTGATGGGAGCGGAGGTCATTCCTGTGCAAAAAGGCTCTTGCTCCTTAAAAGATGCTTGCTGTGAAGCGATGCGTGATTGGGCAGCAAATTACGATACCACCCACTATTTAATCGGCACGGCGGCAGGGCCTCACCCATTCCCAACCATTGTTCGCGAATTCCAAAAAATGATTGGCGAAGAAACCAAACGCCAAATTCTTGAAAAAGAGAACCGCTTGCCAGATGCGGTAATTGCTGCGGTGGGCGGTGGCTCAAATGCAATTGGTATGTTTACCGATTTTATTGACGAAACTTCCGTAAAACTTATCGGCGTAGAACCTGCAGGCAAAGGCATTGAAACAGGCGAACACGGTGCACCGCTCAAACACGGCACAACGGGCATTTATTTCGGTATGAAATCGCCAATTATGCAAGACAAAGATGGGCAAATTGAGGAATCTTATTCGATTTCCGCAGGGCTAGATTTCCCTTCTGTGGGGCCGCAACACGCCCATTTGAATGCGATTGGGCGTGCTGATTATGTGTCGATTACCGATGAAGAAGCGCTGAATGCCTTCCAAGAATTAGCCAAACACGAAGGCATTATCCCAGCGTTGGAATCTTCCCACGCCCTTGCCCACGCATTGAAAATGATTAAACAAAATCCAGAAAAAGAACAACTTTTGGTCGTTAATCTTTCAGGGCGTGGCGATAAAGATATTTTCACCGTCGATAAAATTTTAAATGGAGGAGCTGCATAATGAGCCGTTTTGATACCCTTTTTGCCCGCTTAAAAGCCAATAATGAAGGGGCTTTTGTGCCGTTCGTTACCCTTTGCGATCCTGATTTTGATCGCTCATTAGACATTATCGACACCCTTGTGAAAAACGGGGCTGATGCGTTAGAACTAGGCTTTCCCTTTTCTGATCCTCTATTAGACGGACCTGTGATTCAAGCGGCAAACAAACGTGCTTTAGATGGCGGATTCAGTACCGATGCTTGTTTTGAATTGTTGCAAAAAGTGCGTGCTAAATATCCTGAAATCCCAATCGGTTTGCTGTTATGTGCCAACCTCGTCTTCGTGCCAACTCAAGAAGTGTTCTTCAAACGCTGTGCCGATGTGGGCATTGATGCAGTACTCATTGCAGACCTCCCTGTTTTAGCCGCCGAAGAATTCGTGCCAACAGCGAAAAAACACGGTATTCAACCCGTGTTTATCTGCCCGCCGAATGCTGACGAAGAGAGGGTGCAACGTGTAGCCCAGCTCACCGAAGGTTACACCTATTTAGTCTCGCGTGCGGGGGTTACCAGTGCGGAAAATCAATCACACGCCGCCAACTTAGACAACCTCGTTGATGCTCTCAAGCGGTCGAATTCCGCACCTATTTTGCAAGGCTTCGGTATCGCCAAACCTGAGCAAGTGAAAGAAGCGTTAGCCCTTGGTTGCGATGGGGCGATTTCAGGCTCGGTGATCGTAAAAATCATTGAACGCAATTTGGATAACCAAGCGAACTTAGTCCAAGAATTGGCTGAATTTGTGCAAGGAATGAAAGCGGCTACAAAAGCTTAGTGATGAAAACGGTTAATTTTTCTGATTTTATTGCAAGATTGAGGAACTTTAGCCGTTTTTTATTTATAATCACAATTTTTTATTGACATTCATAAATTAAGGACGAAAAAATGCTCTTGCCTTGCCTTGCCTTGCCTTGCCTAAACGATAATTGCAAGCATAAATTTGTAAATCTTTCCGAAAATTTTACCGCTTTCACTTCTATGAACGGAGGCTTAAATGGTTAAGCAATCCGTCCAATTCTACAAATTAGAAGCAGATGTTAATGATTTTGTTAAAGCAAAATTAACTTTGCTTGGTTTAAAAAAACACATCGATTTTAATGAAGAATCTGCAATGTCTGATTATTTGAAAGAGGCTTTGCGTGGTTCGGCTAAAACTAAAAATAAAACCAACTTTGGCAAACCTGATTTTCACTTAGAAGGTTATAAAATCCCTGTGATTATCGAAAATAAATTAGGTTTAAAAAAGTTAAAAGCGGAAACCAAAAGTGGCTTAAAATTTGATGAAAAATCCATTGCCAATTTTGCGGTGAATGGGGCGTTATATTATGCACAGAATATGATCGCCAGTGAAAAATATCACGAAGTTATTGCGATTGGTGTAGCTGGCGATGACAGCGAAAACCTCAAAATTGAGGTGTATTATGTTTTTGGTGCAAGTGAAAAAGCCTACAAACGTATTGAGACTTGTGAAACATTTGATTTCTTAGAGAATCAAGCGACATTCAATGAATTCTATAAATCCGCTATCTTAAGCGAAGAAGAAAAGCATAAAATTTTAATTTCTAGCCAAGAAGAATTGCGCGGTTACGCTAAGAAATTAAATCGTTTGATGCATAATCTCAACATTACCGCACCGCAACGTGTGCTTTATGTTTCGGGTATGCTGCTTTCAATGCAAAACATTCAAGATAAAGAAGGTAATCATCTAGGCGATGGACTTACGCCCGACGATTTAATCGGCTCTAAACTAGATAAAGTCAGAGATGGCAAGCTCATTACCAATCAAATTGAAGAGTTCTTAAAAGCTCGCGGTATCAATGAACAAAAACACCAGCTTATGTTAGCTTCTTTCTCTGAAATATCGAAAGATGTTCAACGTGATGAGCCAACGAAAAATGACAAGGACGTTGCTAAATTCTTAAGTCAAGAATCAAGTACGAATAAACAGGTTTTCACTTTCATCTATGAAAATATCTTTAAATCTATTGATGGCTTCGGTGGACATATTGATATTATGGGCGAACTTTATTCGGAATTTCTAAAATATGCTTTGGGCGATGGAAAAGAGCTAGGCATCGTACTCACACCCCCTTACGTTACAAAATTAATGGCACAAATTTTAAGCATTAGCTCAAAAAATAAAGTAATGGATTTAGCAACGGGATCGGCGGGCTTCCTCATTTCTGCGATGGAGTTGATGATTGATGATGCGGAAAAACAATATGGTAAAGGCACAACAAAAGCGAATGAATTGATTGAAAAAGTAAAGAAAAATCAATTATTAGGTGTTGAGCTGAATGCTGAAATGTACACGCTTGCCGCAACCAATATGATTTTGCGTGGAGATGGCTCAAGCAACATTGAGAAAGGAAGTGCATTTAATCGCCCCGATAGCCTATTTACCGATTTCCAAGCTGATCGTATTTTGTTGAACCCGCCATTCTCATACGATGAAAATGGAATGCCTTTTATTGCTTACGGGTTAGATAAAATGGAAGAAGGCGGGCTAGGAGCTATCATCATTCAAGATTCCGCAGGTTCAGGAAAAGCGACTTCTACCAACCAAAAAATCTTGAAAAAACATACATTATTGGCTTCTATCAAAATGCCAAATGACTTATTTCAGCCAATGGCAGGCGTGCAAACCAGTATCTATGTTTTCAAAGCTCACGAACCACACGATGTAGAAAATACTGTCAAATTCATTGATTTCTCAAATGATGGCTATAAACGCACAGAACGTAGCCTAAGTGAAATTGATCACCCTGTTGAGCGTTATGCAGATATGCTTAAAATTTATAAAGCAGGGCTGAAGGCTAAAGTTACGCCAGATTTATGGAATTTAGACGATATTTATTTGGAAGATTTCATCACCCTTGAGGGAAATGATTGGAATTTCACCCAACATAAAAAAATCGACACTAAACCAACGATTGCTGATTTTAAGAAAACAGTTGCTGATTATTTAGCTTGGGAAGTTTCAAAAATTATCGTGAATGGAAATAATGAGTTGGGAAAACTCTAAGCCACCGTTTAAATACGTTAGAAAATGAATTTATTGATAACGGTGGCAAATTTCAATTTAAGGAAGTTGGTGACATTTTTGATGTTAAAAGCAACCCTCAATTAAATAAAGATAGCTTTGTTTTTTCTGAAAATGGCGAATATCCCTATTTTACACGCACTGTGTTAAATAATGGTATTGCGGGGTATGTTGAGTATCTTAATGAGGAAAATAAGATTAGAGGCAACTGTCTCGCTGTTGGAATGCTGGGTATGCAGTTCTTTTATATGGAAAAAGATTTTTATGCAGGGCAATTTACAAAAACAATCTATCCAAAAGAAAAAGCATTACCCCAATTTAATAGCAGAATAGCAAGTTATTTCATTACATTACTGAACAAATTTCAGTCAACATATCAAGGGGTATTAGTCAGAGACTTTGAAGAAACTTTTTATAAGTCCGAAATTTTACTACCATTAAAGAACGATAAAATAGATATAGACTATATTGAAGCGTTTATCACTGAACTGCAAGCGGAACGATTGCAGGAACTGCAAGGTTATTTGCAAGCAACAGGGCTATCAAACTATACATTGACTGCTGAAGAACAGCATGCGATAGATGAATTAAATCATCTTATAGAACAGGAATCCTTTGTGATGTCAGATATTTTTGATATTGCAACGTCAGTGAAAAAATTTAATGCTAAAGATCTTTCATTTGGCGGTATTTATCCTTATGTTGCTAGAACAGAAAAAGATAATGGTATCAGAGGATATGTTACGGAAGATAAGAAATATCTTAACCCTGCAAATACTATTAGTTTTGGTCAAGATACGGCAACGATGTTTTATCAAAAAGAAGCCTATTTTACGGGAGATAAAATTAAAATTTTCTCATTAAAAGGTAAAGAATTGAATCGTTCAATTGCTTTATATCTAATTACGATGATGCGAAAATCTTTTTCTGTATTTAGCTGGGGAAGTATGTTTAATGAATCGGTATTAAACAATACAAAAATCCATCTGCCAATAAAAAATAAGTTGGTAGATTATGAAAAAATGGAGGTTTTAATTTCAGCAATACAGAAACTGGTTATTGCTGATGTGGTTAAATATACTGATAGAGAATTACTCGCTTATCAAAATGTAATTGCTTAATCTTCCTTTCAAGCGGTTAAATCCTAAGAGTTTTTTGTAAAACTCCCACAAGATTTAACCGCTTGTTTTCGTTATAATACCCCTAATTTTTACCAAAGAGAGTTTTATTGAATGGCGACAATTGCACAAAATCCGCTCGTCCTTGTGGACGGTTCTTCTTATTTATATCGGGCGTTTCACGCATTTCCACCTTTGACTAACCGTGAGGGAGAGCCGACGGGGGCGATGTATGGCGTGTTGAATATGCTGAAAAGTTTGATTACGCAGGTGGAGCCGAGCCATATTGCGGTGGTGTTTGATGCGAAAGGCAAAACGTTCCGCGATGAGCTTTTTGAGCAATATAAATCGCACCGTCCGCCAATGCCTGATGATTTGCGAGCTCAAATTCAGCCGTTGCACTCCATTATTAAAGCGTTGGGTATTCCATTGATTTCAGTTGAAGGCGTGGAAGCCGATGATGTGATCGGTACCCTTGCTGTTCAAGCAGCAAAAGATGGCAAGCACGTGTTGATCAGCACAGGCGATAAGGATATGGCTCAATTAGTGAACGATCATATTATGCTGATCAACACAATGAACAATACCTTGCTTGACCGTGAAGCCGTGATTGCCAAATATGGTATTCCGCCTGAGTTGGTGATTGACTGGCTGGCGTTACAAGGCGATTCGTCAGATAACATTCCAGGTGTGAAAGGGGTAGGCGAAAAAACCGCATTGGCGTTGTTGCAGGGTATTGGTTCAATTCAGACCATTTATGAGAATTTGGACAAGGTGGCGGAACTTGGTTTCCGTGGGGCGAAAACATTTGCCCCTAAATTGCTCGCAGAAAAAGAGATGGCGGATTTATCTTATCTATTGGCAACGATTAAAACCGATGTGCCTTTAGATATTACGCACGATCAGCTCACCACTTCACCGCAAAACCACGACCAACTTGTCGAATTATTCGGCAAATATGAGTTCAAAAAATGGCTCAGCGAGGTAATGAATGGCACAAACCCTGTGACCAAAGGCGATAAGGCTCGCATTCCAAGTAATTATGAAGTGACGCAAGCGGTCGAAAAAACAGAGAGTTTTGCTAAGGTAGAAATCGACCGTTCAAAATATGAAACGGTCACGACAGAGGCTCAATTAGAGAAGTGGATTGCGAAAATCCAAGCTGAAAACTTGGTCGCTGTCGATACTGAAACCAATGCGTTAGATGTGATGTCAGCCGATTTAGTTGGGATTTCTTTTGCGTTGCGTTCAGGCGAAGCGTGCTATATCCCACTTACCCATAAAGAAGAGGTAAGTGAACAGGCGGGGCAAGGCGATTTATTTGCCGAAAACACCGCGACAGTAGGGTATGAGTTGGTAAAAAATCAGCTTAATTTGACCGCTTGTTTAGCAAAATTACAGCCGATTTTAGAAGATGAAACCATTGCGAAAATTGGGCAAAACATCAAATATGATTTAACCGTTTTTGCAAATCACGGCATTGAAGTGCAAGGCGTGGCGTTTGATACGATGTTGGAATCTTACACGCTTAACAGCACAGGTCGTCATAATATGGACGATTTGGCAGACCGTTATTTAGGGCATAAAACTATTGCGTTTGAAGAAATTGCAGGCAAAGGGAAAAATCAGCTCACGTTCGATAAAATTGATCTAGCGATTGCCGCTGAATATGCAGCGGAAGATGCGGATGTGACGATGAAATTGCATCAAGTTTTATTCCCAGAGCTTGAAAAAACGCCAAGTTTGCTGAAATTATTTAATGATATTGAGATGCCGCTCGTGCGTGTGCTTTCGCATATTGAACGCAATGGCGTGTTGATTGATCCGCAAAAATTATTGGCTCAATCGGCAGAAATTGAGCAACGTTTGGCAGAGGTTGAGGCGGAAGTGCATCAAGCTGCAGGGCAAGAGTTTAACCTTGCTTCAACGAAACAGTTACAAGAAATTTTGTTTGAAAAACTCGGCTTGCCTGTGAAGAAAAAAACGCCAAAAGGTGCTCCATCAACCAATGAGGAAGTGTTGGATGAGTTGGCTCAAGAAGGGCATATCGTGCCGAAATTGTTGATGGAACATCGCGGGCTTAGCAAGTTGAAATCGACTTATACGGATAAATTGCCACAGATGATTAACCCAAAAACAGGGCGGGTGCATACCTCCTATCATCAGGCGGTGACTGCAACAGGGCGACTTTCTTCAAGCGATCCGAACTTGCAGAATATTCCAATTCGTAATGAAGAGGGCAGACGTATTCGCCAAGCCGTAATCGCTCGCGAAGGCTACAAAATAGTGGCGGCGGACTACTCGCAAATTGAGCTACGCATTATGGCTCATTTGGCGAACGATATTGGAATGCAAAAAGCCTTTGCCGAAGGGAAAGATATTCACCGAGCAACGGCAGCGGAAATTTTTGGTGTCGCATTAGATGAAGTGACCAGCGAACAGCGTCGCAATGCGAAAGCGATTAACTTCGGCTTGATTTATGGGATGTCGGAGTTTGGTTTGTCGAACCAATTGGGCATTTCCCGCCAAGAAGCGAGAAGCTATATGGATGCCTATTTCAACCGCTACCCGAACGTGTTGCAATTTATGACCGACATCAAAGCCAAAGCCGCAGAACAAGGTTATGTGGAAACGCTTTTAGGCAGACGTTTATATTTGCCAGAGATTAAATCAAGCAACGCAATGCGTCGTAAAGCCGCAGAGCGTGTGGCAATCAATGCCCCAATGCAAGGCACGGCGGCGGACATTATTAAAATTGCGATGATCGGCATTGATAAAGCAATTTTTGATGATGAAAACATCAAAATGATTATGCAAGTGCACGATGAACTGGTGTTTGAAGTGAAAACGGATAAAGTGGAGCATTACAGCCAGTTGATTAAAGCGGAAATGGAAGAAGCGATTAAACTTCACGTGCCTTTGATTGCGGACGTAGGTGTGGGCGACAATTGGGACGAAGCTCACTAATTTACTGTGCTTACTAGTTTAATAGTACAATGTTGTATAATGGGAAACTTTCAAAGAATTTGCTGTCAAAAGAGCAACTTCTTCCCCATACTTTTAAGGAAACAGAATGACTCAATTTGTAAAAAAATCATTATTCGGTTTGGCAATTTTCTCGTTAATTTCAACCGCTTGGGCGGATGAAAAAGCCGTTGCGGAATTGCAAAGCCGTTTAGAAAAAGTGACGCAATATAGTGCGGATTTTGATCAAACCGTGCGTTCAAGCAAGGGCAAACAAATTCAATCGGGCAAAGGTAAATTCCAAGTAAAACGCCCGAATTTGTTTAGAATGGATACCAAGCAGCCACAAGAAAACCAGATTATTTCTGATGGTAAAAACCTGTGGTTCTATGATCCGTTTGTTTCTCAAGTCACGGTAAACACTGTGGAAGATGCGGTGAATAATACGCCATTTGTGCTGTTAACCAGCAACAACAAAAGCCATTGGGATCAATATGATGTGACTCAAAATGCCGATACTTTCGTGTTAAAGCCAAAGGCGAAAAAAAGCAGTATTAAGCAATTTGATGTGAGAATTGATGCCAACGGTGTGATGAAAGGCTTTAGCACCATTGAGCGTGATGGGCAAAGTAATTTGTATTTGCTACGTAACATTACTTCATCAAATTTACCAAATGATCTTTTCAAATTCAGCGTACCAAAAGGGGCTGAAGTGGATGATCAGCGTAAAAAATAGGTATCTATTGCCACCTATTTATTAAACACCCTCGCCCCTTGTGGGAGAGGGATAATTTTGCTTCGTTCAGAAGCAAAATTCGGGAGAGGGGTAAGCGGTCAGAATTGACCGCTCATTTGTAAAACAGCAATTGTAGCTCACTCTCTCTGACGAAAATTGCTTGACGCAATTTCCGTCTGTCTCTCTCCCTCAAGGGGAGAGAGTAAAATATCCTATACTTGTATAATACCTAAAGCATCATAATGAAAACTGTTTACCTACAACGCGATCCCAAAGAGTGGCAAGCCTTTGTTGAATTACTGCAACAAGCAGTAGCAGAAGACAAACTTGAACAATTTTTCTCGCTTTTTCTTACGCCCGATGAACGAGGTTCATTTGGTTTACGTACGCAAATTGTGGCGAATTTATTAAGCAATGATTTATCTCAGCGAGAAATTCAGCAAAAGCTCAATACGAGTGCGGCAACTATTACACGCGGGTCGAATATGTTAAAAACCCTTGAGCCTGAATTTCTGGCTTGGGTAAATGAGAAACTCAATGGCAAAGCGTAGAAAAAGCAGAAAACGCCGCTCATTAGGACTTTTTAAGAACATCAAAAAACTGTTTGATTTGGTGTTGAGTTTTTATGTCCCGAAAGAAGTGACAAGCAAATTAGGCTGGGCGTGGTTTGGCTCAAGCCGCATTGGGGCTCCTATTTTGGCAGGTTTGCTTGGCGTAATTTTATTATTCAGTACTGTGCCAGTGCCTTATTCGTCTTATATGGTGCAACAAAAAATTGGGCATTTCTTTGATAATAAACCCTATGAAATCAAGAAAAAATGGGTAAGTTTAGATAAGATTTCGTGGCAAATGCAAATGGCTGTGATTGCCTCAGAAGATCAAAAATTCGAAAGCCATTTTGGGATTGATTTAAATGCCATTCAAATTGCTTTGCAACGTAATGCCAAGTCTAAAAAAATTCGTGGTGGATCGACCATTTCTCAACAAACAGTTAAAAATATGTTTCTTTGGCACGGACAAAGCTGGCTTCGCAAGGGCATTGAATTGCCGCTTACTTTTGTGATTGAACAGCTTTGGGGAAAAGAACGAATTCTGGAAGTCTATTTAAACGTTGCAGAATTTGGCAATGGTATTTTTGGCGTGGAAGCAGCGGCACAAACTTTCTTCAAGAAATCTGCCAAAAACCTGAATATGTCCGAAGCTGCATTGCTCGCTGCCTCGTTACCAAATCCGAATATCTATCGTGTTGATCGTCCTGGACCTACGATGAAAAAACGCCAAGCGTGGATTATTCGACAAGTTTCTGCATTAGGTGGAAAACAGTATTTAAACCGATTGGAGTAGGGATTCCCTATATGCGTTTTGTGATAAAGCGGTCAAAAATGACCGCTTTTAAAGAGTAAATTACTCAATCCCCACAATCTTATGCGTTTGTAAACTCAACTGCCATTTGGGTTTATCAGGGCGTTGGTTGAGTTGTCCGAGTTGGGTGATGGTATCCAGTAAATTCATTTTGCCATCCACTTCACAAGGGGAGAGATAATATCGATCCGCTCGAATTTGCTGTTCGATTTGCTCGCAAAAATCTTGGACTTCGCCATCAACGACAATACGCACTTCGTGGGCGAAAGAAATGCACTCACGAAGATATTTCTCTTGGTACATTCTTTTCGGGCTGGTGGCAATGTAGTCGATTTGTGCAGGCACGCTTTTTAGCCCATTGGTTTCGATTGCCAGCCAATAGCCGCGAGCTTTAAGAGCATCAAGTAAAATACCTAAGTTGGCATACATTGTCGGCTCGCCACCTGTAATAATCACATTTTTTGCCGTATAGCTTTCTACTCGTTCAAGAATGCCTTCCACCGTCCATTTTTCGTATTGCTCATAGTTGGTGTCGCACCACGGGCAAGCAAGATTACACTTGCCTAAACGCACAAAAATGCAAGGTAGCCCAGTGTTAAAACCTTCGCCTTGCAAGCTCTCAAAAATCTCTACAATCGGGTAGCTAATGGTACTGAAAATGGTATCTTGCATTTTATTCGCCATTTTTCACCGCTTGTTGGCTGTATTCGCAATAAGACGTTGGCGTTTCCCACAAACGAATCAAGGTAACAGGCAAGCCTGCATTCGCTAATTTGTCGAACATATATTTCGCCATTTCTTCGGCTGTGGTGCGAGTTGGAATGCCATACACTTTGGAATCCAAATCAATCAATAAATTCGCCACTTTGCTCTCTTTTTGGCTGTTGAGATCATAGATAAATGCGTGATCCATTGGGTCTAAAATGTGTTGCTTTACCACCGCTTTGAGATCGGCATAATCCATTACCATTCCACGTTTTGCCCCTTCGACAACCAAATCACCTGCCACTTCCACTTGCAATTTATAAGTATGCCCGTGCAGGTTTTTGCATTTGCCATCGTGCCCATCAAGCATATGTGCCATATCAAAACTAAATTCTTTCGCAATTCTAAACATTATTATCCCCTCGTTCGGCTAGGTATTCTTGCAACCCTTTTTCGCGTAACACACAGCTTGGACACGTATGGCAGCCGCCTTCCACACCTAAATAGCAAGTATGGGTATGTTCGCGAATATAATCAAAAACGCCTAATTCATCGGCAAGTTTCCACGTTTCTTTTTTGGTGAGATACATCAGCGGCGTGCGAATGTTGAAATTGTAATCCATCGCCAAGTTCATCGTCACATTCATTGATTTAACGAATACATCACGACAGTCTGGATAGCCGCTGAAATCGGTTTCGCATACACCTGTGAAAATGGTGGAAATGCCCTGTCCTTTGGCGTAAATGCCTGCGTAAAGCAAGAATAACGCATTACGTCCATCGACAAAGGTGTTTGGCTTATCGCCATCTTGTTGAATTTCCGCCCCTTCTTGCATTAAGGCATTCGTCGTAATTGCTTTGATGACAGAAGTGTCGATTAAGGTTTGTTTTACACCAACATCTTGAGCAATCCATTTTGCTTTTTCAAGCTCAATAGCGTGGCGTTGTCCGTATTGAAAGGTCACCACTTCAACATTTTCTTTGCCAAATTCTTTAATGGCTTGGAAAAGGCAAGTGGTGGAATCTTGTCCACCCGAGAAAATGACGAGTGCTTTTTTAGGTAAGTTCATTTTGTATCCTTAGTTTTTTTATGTGGGAGGTTCTCGAACCACAGGAAAAAGTAAGCGGTAAAATTTCTGGTCTTTTTTGCAAGACAGAAATCTTACCGCACGAGCGGGCATTATAGCCTAAAAAGGGGGATTTCTACCAACAAATATAACAATAATGCCAAGGCGAACCCCAATATGGACGGTCGAAACGGTAATATTGTTTCATCTCTTCAACTTCAGATAGGGCTTTGTAGCTTTCCCACGCCATTTTGTGACAGGCTTGGAAAATTGGGTTTTGGATTTTTTCCGCATAAGCCTTATCCAATTTTGCTTTTTCTGCTGCCGTTTGGTTTACGGGCAGGTTTAATTTTTGTGCCATTAAATCAGCGGTTTCAGCATCGCATTGTTTTGCCAATTCAATCGAAAGCAATTGTTGAGCTTTGATTTTCTCCGCTTCGCGTTGGGCTTTTTGTTGCGGGGTTAAGGCACAACCTGTCAATGCAGTTGCCAGTAATACGACGGTGAGATGTGATATTTTCATAATACCTCCAGCCATTGAGTATTATCTTGAGAAAAATTAAATTGTTTCGTCCTCTTCCAGTTCGTCCGCCATTGCACTAAGGGCATCACGCGTAAGCTGGGCGAGGGCTTTATAAAAGCCATTATCGTTGGCTTCAACCAAGCCTAAAAACTTGCTCATACAAGGCAATAAAAATTGCTCGAATAAGGCAGATTGAGCTAGGGTGGAATCCAAATGATCTTCAATCCAAGAAGCAGTGAGCAAGAGTAATGCGACGTGATCAGCTTGTTCTAATACGGGCATTCCTCGTTCATTTCTAAAGGCAATAAAATCATCCACTGACACTTTGTAAGCTGAAATAGCGGTCGGAATTGCTCCATTTTCTGCAAAAAGAGCTTGATACTGCGAGGCTAATTCGGTAGGGTTAGCCTGTTTTTCTAATAAAGTTAGCGAAAGTTCGCTTTGGCTATCGGTGTTTAACGCCCATTGTTGGCGTAAGCCGCCTTGTGCCAACCAGGCAAATGTGCCAGCTAAAATGGGGTCGGTTGGTTGGCGATAAAAAAGGTTGCCAAATAAGCGGCAAAGTAATGAAAAATCGTTGATGGTGGTTTCGCTCATAATAAATAAGAAGAGTGATTAAATGCCGCCATTTTACACGAAGAGAGATGAAGAAGGAAATAAGATGAAATATATTGGTGCACACGTAAGTGCTTCGGGTGGGGTTGAAAATGCAGTGTTGCGTGCGATAGAAATTGGGGCAAATGCGTTTGCGTTGTTTACTAAAAATCAACGCCAATGGAAAGCACCGCCATTGAAAGCGGAAAATATCGAGAAATTTAAGCGTTTTTGTAAGGTGCATAATATTTCACCTGAGCATATTTTGCCACACGATAGTTATTTGATTAACTTGGGGAGTCCTGATACAGAAGGACTAGAAAAATCGCGTGCGGCATTTATTGATGAGCTGGAAAGAGCAAATCAGTTAGGCTTGAAATTGCTCAATTTCCACCCTGGTTCGCATCTCAATAAAATTTCAGAAAAAGAGTGTTTAGCGAAAATTGCAGAATCCATCAATATTGCCGTTAGTCAAGTGCCGAATGTGGTTGCGGTGATTGAGAATACGGCTGGACAAGGCTCGAATTTAGGCCATCGTTTTGAACATTTAGCCGAAATTATTGAGCAAGTGGAAGATAAAAGCCGTGTTGGGGTGTGTTTGGACAGCTGCCATACGTTTTCGGCGGGTTATGATATTAGCTCGCTTGAAGAATGCGAAAAGACTTTTGCTGAGTTTGAACAGGTTGTAGGTTTTCAATATTTGCGAGGAATGCACTTAAATGGCTCAAAAACACCATTGGGTAGCCGAAAAGATCGCCACGATACCTTAAGAGAAGGAACAATTGGTACGGCATTTTGCGAATTTATTATGAAAGATGACCGCTTTGATGATATTCCGCTCATTTTAGAAACCATAAATCCAGATATTTGGGCAGATGAAATAAAATTTTTACGGACATTGGCGAAAAAATAGGATATACTCGTCCAACCACTTTCATTACGCATTTAATTTTATTGCGTTTTTATTAATTTTTAATAGGAAAAAACACGCTTAGTTGTTCTGGCGAGACAAAATTATGATCAAAAAAATTCCATTATTGACCAAACTTAAACTTTCATTATTTGCTTTATTGATGGGCTGTGTATTCAATGCGAATGCAAGTTTAAGTAGTACATCCACCAAGCAAGTGCGAGCAAGCGAAGTTCGTATCGTGGCAAAAGCCGCAACGGCAGAGCAAATTAGCCAAAATGCGAAAAATAAATCGGCTAAAGTGAGTGCGAGCCAAAATAAAGCTTCATCGGCTAAAACCAGTTCACAAAAAGTGAATCAAGTTTATCGCCAATGGGCTGGAACACGTTATCGTTTAGGTGGTACAGGGTCTGCAGGAATTGATTGTTCAGCATTTGTACAAAAAACAATGAGCGGAGCGTTTAACTTACATTTACCACGTTCAACGGCTGAACAGCGTCATATAGGTCGTTCAATTTCAAAATCTGATTTACAACCAGGCGATTTAGTCTTTTTCCGAAAGAATAACCACGTGGGTGTTTACATTGGCGGTGGCAAATTTGTTCACGCAAGTACAAGCCAAGGTGTAACAACCAGTTCATTATCAGAAAGTTACTGGGCAAGAACTTATACTCAATCTCGTCGAGTGCTTTAATCTTCATATTCTTCAAAGCCGTTATCTTTGTATTATCATTGATAACGGCTTTGTTTTATCTGTTTTCCCTTTGTTTTATGCTAGAATAGAGCCGAAAATTTGTAGTAGCTTTGTTGTTCTTGTAGGGGCGTGTTGCACACGCCCTTATGATATTCTCTTGATTAGGGCGTGTGCAACACGCCCCTACACGAAAAGAAAGCAAGATAACAAAGTTGGAAATAAACAAGCAAAATTAACCGCTTAAAGAGACCCCATCAATGCTTCGTTTTTGTTATACCCTATTAAGTTATTGTATCCAGCCGCTAATTTTGCTTTTTATGTGGAAAAAAGGGCTTAAACAACCTGATTACCGCAAACGCTTAGGCGAGCGTTATGGTTTTTATGGCGATCTGCCGAAACCTCAGCCGAAAGGTATTATTATTCACGCGGCATCTGTAGGTGAAGTGATTGCTGCAACACCATTGGTTAAAGCAATCCAGACGAATTACCCTAGTTTACCTATTACGGTAACGACCGTTACCCCAACGGGTTCGGCTCGTGTAAAAGGAGCATTCGGAGAAAGTGTTTCGCACTTTTATTTGCCGTACGATCTGCCAGATGCCATTGATCGTTTTATCAATTTTATTGATCCTAAATTGATGATTGTGATCGAAACGGAGCTTTGGCCGAATCTTATCGCTCGTTTTCACCATAAAAACATTCCATTTATCGTGGCAAATGCTCGTCTTTCGCCTCGTTCTGCGAAACGTTATGGCTGGATTAAAGGGGCGTTAAAAGGTACTTGGCGACGAATTGAGATGATTTTGGCTCAAGATAAAGTGAGTGAACAGCGTTATCTTAATTTGGGGTATTCACATCAAAAGTTGGTTAATACAGGTAACCTTAAATTTGACCTTGAAATTACCGATAAATTGAGAACGAAAGTATTTGAAACCATTGAAGCATTAAATCTTAACAAGCGTTTGGTATGGATTGCGGGTAGTACGCACGAAGGCGAAGAAAAAATTATTTTAAATGCTCACAAAATATTGCTGCAAAAATATCCTGATTTGCTGTTGATTTTAGTGCCTCGCCATCCAGAGCGTTTTAATGAAGTGGAAGAACTGATTCAAAAATCGGGGCTATCTTATATGAAACGTTCGCAATTTGAGCCATTGGAACAAAGTACTCAAGTGCTACTTGGGGATACGATGGGCGAGATGATGGTACTTTATGGCTTGGCTGAAATTGCTTTTGTTGGTGGAAGTTTGGTCAAACACGGTGGGCATAATCCACTTGAGCCGATTGCCTTTGAACTTCCTGTGATTTCTGGTGTACATACTTATAATTTCCCTGAAATTTTTGCGAAATTACGTTCCGTGCACGGTGTGGTAGAAATTGAAAGTAGTGATGAAGCACTTGCACAAGCGGTCGATTTTTTATTAGAAAATACCAAAGCCCGTGAAAAAATTGCACGTTATGGTTTCGAAGTCTTAAAAGAAAATCAAGGAGCATTAGCTCAACATTTAGCCTTGCTTGCCCCTTATTTAGAGAAATAAAATGAAGAATATTGTTATTTACGCTGGCACCTTTGATCCTATTACTAACGGGCATTTAGATATTATCCAACGTGCTGCACGTTTGTTTGATAAAGTAATTGTCGCAGTCGCGAAAAACCCCTCTAAACAGCCTTTATTTTCTTTAGAAGAAAGAACGCTTTTAGTGGAACAAGCTTGTGATGCGTTAGATAACGTACAAGCGGTTGGTTTTTCGGGGTTACTTGCAGATTTTGCCAAGCAACACCAAGCTACCGCATTGCTACGAGGAATTCGTGGTAGTGATGATTTGGAATATGAAATTCAGCTTGCTCAATTAAACAACAAATTAGCAGGGCAATTAGAAACGATATTTTTACCGCCAGCAGTTGAATGGCGTTTTCTTTCTTCTACAATTGTGCGTGAAATTTATAAACATCACGGCGATATTCAACCTTTCGTGCCAGATTGTGTAATGAATTTACTAAAAAATGGAACAGAAAAGGAATAAATATGAGTCAAGATCAACAAAATTTAATCTGGATCGACCTTGAAATGACAGGCTTAGATCCTGAAAAAGAAA
Organism: uncultured Haemophilus sp.; assembly: GCA_963545995.1. GTDB lineage: Bacteria > Pseudomonadota > Gammaproteobacteria > Enterobacterales > Pasteurellaceae > Haemophilus_A. The sequence goes on along the minus strand of CAUUKJ010000015.1, from coordinate 32,237 downwards.
GAATTATTGAAATCGCAACGATTGTAACGGATAAAGATCTGAATATTTTGGCGGAAGGGCCTGTACTGGCGGTCAGACAATCCGATGAATTACTCAGTAAAATGAGCGATTGGTGTGTGAAAACCCATACGGAAAATGGTTTAATCGAACGTGTAAAAGCGAGTAAATTAACAGAACGTGCTGCAGAATTACAAACCATTGATTTCTTAAAACGTTGGGTTCCTAAAGGTGCATCACCAATTTGTGGTAACAGCATTGCACAAGATAAACGTTTTTTATACAAATATATGCCCGATTTAGCGGATTATTTCCACTATCGCCATTTAGATGTGAGCACCTTAAAAGAGCTGGCTCGTCGTTGGAAACCTGAAATTTTAGATCAATTCAAAAAACAAAATACGCATTTAGCCCTTGATGATATTAAAGAGTCTATCAATGAGCTGAAATTTTATCGTGATCATTTTATTAAACTTGATTAAATATTCATTAAATTGATATATTTTTCTTCACTTGGCATATTTTTAGAAAAAATTACTTGTGAGGAAATCAGAAATTTGTATAATGTCGCCATTCAATTCTGAATGACCTCAAATGCGGGAATAGCTCAGTTGGTAGAGCACGACCTTGCCAAGGTCGGGGTCGCGAGTTCGAGCCTCGTTTCCCGCTCCATTTTTTATTCAAATTTCTTCATATCAATTTATTCTTACTTTTATTGTTTTGAATAAACTATGACAGAATCTAATACTTTCTATCTTCCAAACGAAAATATTTTGCTTGAATTTGGGCAACATTTTGCTCTTTCAATCAAGGATTTTCTGAACCAACATACAGAACAAGGTGTAGTGATTTACCTCAATGGTGATTTAGGGGCAGGAAAAACCACGCTTACACGTAGCATTGTGCGTCAATTTGGGCATCAAGGTAACGTTAAAAGCCCGACTTACACGTTGGTTGAAGAGTATCAATTAGCTCCGTTTTCTGTGTATCATTTCGACTTATACCGCCTTGCTGATCCTGAAGAGCTTGAGTTTATGGGTATTCGCGATTATTTCCGCCCACAAACACTTTGCTTGCTTGAATGGGCTTCAAAAGGAGAAGGAATGATTCCATCTGCAGATATTGTCGTCCAAATTGATTACGCAACTGAAGGGCGAAATATCCAATTGCAGCCACAATCTTCGACAGGCAAAGCCATTGTGCAACATTTTTTAGCAAATTTTCCGCAAAATTAAACCGCTATCTCATATAAAAAAGGAATTATATGAATAAATTAACCCGTTTCTTCATCTTTAGTTTACTAAGCCTGTTGAGCCTTAGTAGCTTTGCTAAAACCATTGTTGCCATTGATGCTGGACACGGTGGTAAAGACCCTGGTGCAATTGGCAAAAAGCTCGGCATTAAAGAAAAAGATGTCACACTTTCCATCGCCAAAGAACTTAAAGCCTTATTAGATGCTGATCCGAATTTTAAAGCTGTGATGACACGCAAAACGGATACCTTTGTTCAATTGCCTGAGCGTACAGAAATTGCACGTCGTAATCGAGCGAACTATTTTGTCTCTATTCACGCCGATTCTTCGCCAAATTCAGACAGTATGAAAGGGGCGTCAGTTTGGGTGCTTTCTAATCGTCGAGCCAGCGATGAGATGGGGTTGTGGTTGGAAGAAAGTGAGAAAAAATCTGAACTATTAGGTGGGGCAGGACGAATTCTTGCTCACAATAACGAACGTTATTTAAACCAAACGGTGCTTGATTTGCAGTTCTCCCACGCCCAGCGAGCAGGATATGCGTTAGGCTCAACGGTGATTGGGCGAATGGCAAAAATCACGCTTTTAGCAAAATCGCAACCGCAGCACGCAAGTCTTAGTGTTTTGCGTTCGCCTGATATTACTTCTGTTTTAGTGGAAACAGGCTTTTTGTCTAACTCTGTAGAAGAGCAAAAATTATCCACTTTGGCTTACCGTAAACAAATTGCTCGTGCGATTTATGAGGGTTTAGTTTCCTATCGCAAGCAAAATAGCAAAATTTCAGAAGCAAAAAATGTAAGCGTGAAAGAAGAAAAATCGGAGCGAGTGGAAAAAACCGAGAAATCAGAAAAAGAACGTAAACAAGCGGTGAAAAATAGCGAAAAAGATGCAAAAAATAAAACCGCAAAATCTGATGAGAAAAAAGCTGATAGTTCTAAAGTAGATACCAAGAAATCGGATGAGAAAAAAGCTGATAGTTCTAAAGTAGATACCAAGAAATCGGATGATAAAAAATCAGACGATAAAAAATCTAACAACAAGCAAGAGGATAAACTGCGTAAAATTCAGAAATCCACAACGGGCTATCACGTTGTGCAACAAGACGAAACGCTTTATTCAATTGCTCGAACTTATAACACAACCCCTGAAAAACTCAGCAAATTAAATGACATCAAAAATAACAAAATTGTTGTCGGCAAAAAGCTGAAGGTGGAATAAAAAGAGTGGCTAACTTTTGTTAGCCACTCTTTTAAACGTAGAAAATAGATATTTCTCCACAGGCTATTTTCAGGTATCATTTTCACAAATTTGTCTAATTTTTAGGCTCTATAATTGACTTATTCAAGGAATTACGATGTCTACACATCTTACTGAACAACGCTTTAGCGATTTTCCGATTCACGAAAAAGTGCTCGCAGCACTTGATAGCAAAGGCTTTGAATTTTGCACCCCCATCCAAGCACAAACGCTTCCAATTACACTCAATGGCGGTGATATTGCAGGACAAGCCCAAACGGGAACAGGCAAGACAATGGCGTTTCTAATCGCCACTTTTCACCATCTGCTCAGTCACGATATTCAAACGCATAAAAATCAACCTCGTGCGATGATTCTTGCCCCAACACGTGAACTTGCGGTGCAAATTGCTTCTGATGCTGAATTATTGGTTAAGCAAACAGGCTTGAAATTGGCTTTGGCTTATGGTGGCGATGGCTACGAGAAACAGGTGCAAGAGATTGAAAAAGGCGTCGATATTTTAGTCGGCACAACAGGACGCGTGATTGATTACGTTAAACAGGGCATCATCAATTTGGATCGTGTGCAAGTGATTGTGTTAGATGAAGCAGATCGAATGTTCGATCTCGGTTTTATCAAAGATATTCGCTATTTGATGCGAAAATGCCCGAAACCAGCGGATCGTCTGACGATGCTTTTCTCCGCCACGCTTTCCCCGCGTGTCCGTGAGCTCGCATATGAAGATATGAATGATGCAAAATATGTGGAAATTGAACCGCTTCAACGCACGGGGCATCGCATTAAAGAAGAACTTTTCTATCCCTCTAACGAAGACAAAATGGCGTTATTATTGACGTTATTAGAAGAAGAATGGCCTGAGCGTTGTATGATTTTCTCGAATACCAAACACGGTTGTGAGGAAATTTGGCGATATTGGCAAGCAGATGGACATCGTGTCGGCTTGCTCACGGGCGATATTCCACAGAAAAAACGTCTTGCATTGCTTGAAAGTTTCACCAAAGGCGAGCTTGATATTTTAGTTGCTACGGATGTGGCTGCTCGTGGCTTGCATATTCCCGAAGTGACGCACGTATTTAACTACGATTTACCAGACGATCGTGAAGATTACGTCCACCGTATTGGGCGTACGGGGCGTGCAGGGCAAAGCGGACATTCCATCAGCTTTGCGTGCGAACGCTATGCGGTGAATCTGCCTGCGATTGAGGAATATATCGGACACGCCATTCCTGTTAGCCAATATGATTCGGCGGTTTTATTACCTTTACCAAAAGTAAGCAAACCAAGATTTAACAAACATTTCCAAAATAGAAAACGTTAAGATGAAAAAATTATTGATTTTGTTGATTTTCCCTCTTTTTTTGACCGCTTGTACGAGTGAAACCGAAGCGATGTGGAAAGATTTTACCGAGGGTTTTAAGCACGACCCTGAACGTGTGCCAGCCAAAGTGGCACAAGGCTATTCGGGCGAGGCTCAAACCAGTTTTAACAAAGGTACCGCAGTTGGCAAAATGCCTAAATCGTCAACCAAAGTGGCGAAAACAACCGTAGTAGGGCATCAACGTATCAATACCACCGCTTGCAACGATTTAGATGATTGGTATTTAGACGGTTTCCGCGTTGGAAAATCATTCCGTTCACAAAAAGCAGAAATGTTCCAAAAACGGACGCAATATTGCCAAGGAAAATTGCCAAACGCCTACCAAAATTATTGGGAAAACGGCTACCAAATAGGCGTGAAATCGTAAACGATAAAGAATAAAAGGACGAATTATGACACTCGCAATTGCACAAACGCATTCAGGACAAACTATTTCACTTACCGCAAAAATGGCGAACCGCCACGGTTTAATTGCTGGGGCAACAGGGACGGGGAAAACGGTGACGTTGCGTAAATTAGCGGAAGCCTTTAGTGATGAGGGCGTGCCTGTTTTCTTGGCAGACGTAAAAGGCGACCTTTCAGGCATTTCACAAGCGGGCAGTTTTTCAGGCAAAATTGCAGAACGTATCGAGCAATTTCATTTAGGTGGCGAAGGCTATTTAAGTGGCTATCCTGTTTCCTATTGGGACGTTTTTGGCGAAACGGGAATTCCACTACGCACCACGATTTCCGAAATGGGACCGATGCTTCTCGCTCGCTTGCTCAATTTAAATGAAACGCAAGAAGGGTTATTAAACCTCGTGTTCCGTGTGGCGGACGATCAAGGCTTATTACTGATCGACTTAAAAGATTTACGTGCAATGCTCAAATATGTTGCTGAAAATGCTAAAACTTTCCAAGTGGAATACGGCAATGTGTCTGCGGCAAGTGTGGGAGCAATTCAACGTGCCTTATTGGCGTTGGAAAACGAAGGGGCAGAAAAACTTTTTGGCGAACCCGCATTAAATTTAGAAGATTGGCTTCAAACCCGTGATGGCAAAGGCGTTATTAACGTATTAAATTCAGAAAAACTGATCAATTCGCCTCGTCTTTATGCGGCTTTCCTGCTTTGGTTTATGGCGGAATTATTTGAAATTTTGCCTGAAGTCGGTGATCCTGAAAAACCAAAATTCGTCCTGTTTTTTGATGAAGCTCATTTGCTGTTTGATGGTGCCCCGAAAGTACTGGTTGATAAAATCGAGCAGGTGGTTCGTCTTATTCGTTCAAAAGGTGTGGGCGTTTATTTTGTCACACAAAATCCGTTGGATCTGCCTGATTCTGTGTTGGGTCAGCTTGGTAACCGTGTGCAACACGCTTTGCGTGCATTTACACCACGCGATCAAAAGGCGGTAAAATCGGCAGCAGAAACTTTCCGTGCTAATAAAGACGTTGATGTCGTGGAAGCGATTACCTCACTTGGCGTAGGCGAAGCGTTAATTTCTGTCTTAGATGAAAAAGGGATGCCAACTCCTGTGGAAATTGCATTAATTTATCCACCAAAAAGCCAGCTTGCCCCATTAAGTGAGGCTGAACGTAGCCAGAGAGTAAAACAAGATGACTTGTACAGCTACTATAGTGCTTATGTGGATAACGAATCTGCGTTCGAAGTGTTAAATGCCCAAACACAAGCGGTGCAAAAAGCAGAAGAAAATGCAGAGGAAGAAGAGGGCTTTTTAGGCGGAATGCTTTCCTCTATTTTCGGTACGAAAAAGAAAAAAGATCAATCTCTCGCTGAGCAGATGGTTAGCCAAGTGGCTCAACAGGTTGGACGAAATTTACGTAATCAAGTAACCAAGCAGATCATGCGAGGGCTGCTTGGGGCAATTACGAAGAAATAGGGGATAAAAAAGTGTTGGTTGAGATAAAAATCACAACCAACACTTTTTCTATTTATGCCTATTGGCGTTAATTCCCGCCTTTTTTCGATTCCTCTTTCGGCAAACGATATAACTGATGTTTATACAAATAGCTTGGCAATAACGCTTGGGCTAATGCGTCTTTTTTCTCTTCATCAGAAACTGCTTTTGGTAATAATTTCTCGTTTGTTTTATCGTACTCAAAACTTTCGATAGGCGTATTTGGACGCATCACAATCACATCATTATTCGATTTTAAGACCGCTTGTGTTGCATCGTATTGCATAATCGCACGATTTGGCGTGACATTTTGAGTTAAATCGTAGCCCATCATTGGGTTTTCGCTGCTAATTCCTGCCGCTGAAAGCAAGGTAGCAGGCATATCCACTTGGCTGACTAAGCGATCATCACGTTTTGGCTCGATATTATTGCCTAATAAAAGAGCAGGAATATGGAAGTGACGAATTGGCACTAAATCATCGCCCGTTGCTCGCGAATCGTGGTCGGCAATCACTAAGAAAAGCGTGTCATTCCAATAGTTTGATTTTTTCGCTAAATCGAAGAAATGCCCAATCGCATAATCCGCATACTTAGCCGCATTATTACGCGTTTGTTTTGGCTGTTCATAAAGATCAATCTTGCCATCTGGAAACTCAAACGGGTCGTGGTTGCTTGAGCTAAACACAAGGCTGAAGAACGGCTTGCCTTCATCGTGTAATTTAGTGAAGGTTTCGTTTGCTTTATCAAATAGATCTTCATCGCTAACGCCCCAAGTTGCCTTAAATTTCGGGTTTACGTAGTCATTTTCGTCAATAATGCGGGTGAAGCCATTGCCATAGAAGAAACTTGCCATATTGTCGAAGTGTTTTTCCCCACCATAAATAAACGAAGTGTCGTAACCTTGACGACGTAACACTTCCGCAATGCTGAAGAAGTTGTTTTGGCTTTTCGTGAGTTTTACCACCGCACGAGCTGGCGTTGGTAAGAAACCTGTTGTGGTCGCCTCAATACCACGAACAGAACGTGTGCCTGTTGCATAAAGATTAGTAAATAACCAGCCTTCTTGAGCTAATTTATCTAAATTTGGGGTAAGCGGTTTGCCGCCCAAAGTACCGACAAATTGTGCCCCTAGGCTCTCTTGCAATAAAATCACGATATTTTTCGGCTTGCCTTGATAGCTTGCTTGGTTATAAGTCAGCGTTGGAATTTCGCTTGAAATATAATCAGAATCAGGGCGTCCACGCATTTTTTTTACACGTTCAAACATCTCTTCAACCGACATTTTGCCGTATTGTTCCGCAGATTTCTCTTCATCTTTAAGTTGTTGAACGGCATAAAGCACGGAATAGCCAGAGTTTAACACCAATGAATTAACGAGCGGATCGCTTGAAAATGCTACCATCGCAGGGTTAATGCCACGATGAGCGAAACTTGAACGTCCACCCACGAAAACGACTGCCGCCACGAGTAAGGCAACAAGCGATCGAATTTTCCAGCTTGGTTGCGAAATGTTTTTCATCGTCCAGCCAGACAATTTCCAATAAGCCGCAATCGCAATAACCATCACAATTAAGCTAATAATTACGGTGCTTAGATGCCCGTTTACTAACATCGTAAACACTTCTTTTGGATAGGTAAGATATTCAATAAAGAGACGGTTTGGACGCAAATCAAAGGTTTCGATAAAGTTTGGCGTTGCGACTTCCATAAACAGGATAAACACCGAACTTGCCGTGAGCCAAATGCGTAAAATAACTCGCCAAATTTTATCTGCCCCTTTTACATTTAAGAGCAATACGCTAAACAGAGCAGGTAAACCAAATAGCCAGCAAAGGGCGGATACGTCAATTCGCACACCTTGTAGCATCAACTGAGTCCAGCCATCAACTGCATTTACACGTTCTGCTTGCCATAAGCCTAATCCAAGGCGAGAGAGCGAAAGCAAAATTAAATTGATGACGACGAAAAAAAGAATAGGAAACAACACAGAACGTGGTTTCTGTTGAGTGGGTTGCGTCATAGCAAATCCTTAAAATGAAATAAAAATCCCTCGCATTTTACGAGGTTATACGCGGAAACAAAATAGCTTTACAAAAATAAAAGCTATTTGCAAATTCCGACACAGAACGGTAAACTTTGTTCCAATATTTTACAAGCAAGAGAACAGAAAAATGGCTAAAAAACCTACGCCTGATTTTGAAACCACATTAAAGGATTTAGAAAATATTGTCGCCCATCTTGAATCTGGCGAATTGCCGCTTGAAGAAGCACTTAACGAATTTGAAAATGCGGTAAAATTAGTCCAACAAGGGCAAGAATATCTGCAAAAAGCCGAACAACGTATTCAAATTTTGCTTAACAAAACGCCTGATGCACAACTCACCGATTACTAATATGACCTATTCGCTCTCAACTGATCTTGCTGATGTTCAGCAACGCATTAATCATTTTCTTTCCTCCCAACTTGAACCGCTCCAAAGCCATCAAGCCCCGTTAGCAGAGGCGATGGCGTATGCGGTGTTACTGGGCGGAAAACGTGTTCGCCCGTTTTTAATGTATGCCACAGCCAGAATGTTAGGGGTAGCAGCAGAGAAAGTCGATGCGTCTGCAGGGGCGATGGAATCAATTCACGCCTATTCGTTGGTACACGATGATTTACCCGCAATGGACGACGATGCACTTCGTCGTGGCAAACCAACCTGTCATATTGCTTTTGATGAAGCCACTGCGATTTTAGCGGGCGATGCGTTGCAAAGTTTTGCTTTCCAGTTGATTGCAGAAGATGAGCATCTCACCCCTTTGCAAAAAGTGAGCCAAATTCAATCGCTTGCAAAAGCGGCTGGGGCAGAAGGAATGTGTTTAGGGCAGAATTTAGACTTGCTTGCGGAAGATAAAGCCGTTTCTTTAGCAGAGCTTGAGCTTATTCACCGCAACAAAACAGGGGCGTTGATTGTTGCCTCGGTTTTGATGGGCTTTAATCTTTCTGATTATGCTCAAGATAAACAGATTGAAACGCAACTTACCCGTTATGCTCAAGCCATTGGTTTAGCCTTCCAAGTGCAAGATGATATTTTGGATGTCATTGGTGAAACAGATAAAATTGGCAAAACCGCTGGTGCCGATGAGCAGCATAACAAAAGCACCTACCCGAAATTGCTTGGTTTAGCAGGTGCCCAACAAAAAGCCCAACAGCTTTACCAAACCGCGATTGATGCGTTAAATGAGCTAGATTTTGATACCACCGCATTAAAAGAGTTGGCGGATTTTATTATTCATCGTGAGAGTTAAAAATAAGGCGTGAAATCATATTGATTCACGCCTTATTTTTCTATTTAAATTCAAGGGAAAACCGTTCTAGTTCTACCCAAATATTATCGCTAAACTCTTGTTTCACTTCTTTTTCTAATTGAGCTAATGCCTGAATAAGCTTATATAATTTTTGATACGTCAAACGTTGGCAAGCCTGAATATAAAAATTTCGGCGATTTTGCCAGATTTTCAAGCGGTCAAATTCGGTGCGTAAATTACCAGTGTATAACGGTTGTTGCGGCAGCGGTGGCTGTGGTGAACGGGTAATTTCAAGCAGAATAAATAGCTCTTTTTGGATAATTCTCAGCAAAATAACAGGCTGCACTTCTTCATTTCGCAAATGTTGAAGAATACGAACTGCACGGCTAATTTTGCCCTCAAGTAGTGAATCAATCCATTGGAACGGGGTAAATTGGGCTGAAACCTCGACCACTTCTTTGGCTCGAGCAAGACTAATTTTACCGTCGGTAAAACGCAGTTGTAGCAACTGTAAAATCTGTTTTAAGGCGAGCAAATTGCCTTCGTAACTATAGCAGAGTAGTTGAGCCGCTTCGGGTTCAATCTGCAATGCCATTGATTTGGCACGTTGAGCGAGCCAGTTTGGAAGTTTGCTAATTTCATGTGTTTGACAATTAACTTGCACTAATTGCTGCTCAATTTTGGTAAACCACGCTTGTTTTTCGACCGCTTTCTGAAATTTCGGCAAGCAGAGAATAAGCAACAAATCGCTGTGGCTTAATTGGCAAAGCGTATCAAGTTGTTTAGCAATTGCAGCAGTTAGATTCTCGGGCAAATTCAAGATGATAATCTGGCGGTTGAAGAATAAACCCATTGATTGAGCCATCTCAAAAATCTCATCCCACTTGGTGTCGTTCCCTACGGTAATTTCCGTTTTTTCATCAAAGCCTTGATTGCGTGCTTCAAGCACTATTTGATCTTTGCTCTCATTTAAAAGCAATTGATCGGTGCCAGTGAGCAGATAAAACTGGGAAAGTCCTTTAGGAAGTTGTTGGGCAAGTGCTTCGGGGAAGAGTTTTAACATAATGCGTTGAGAATTAAGATAGATTTGATATTTACTCTCTCCCCTTGAGGGAGAGAGACAGGCGGAAATTGCGTTAGGCAATTTTCGTCAGAGAGAGGGGGATACGATATATATTTTGCAAATGAGCGGTCAAAAATAACCGCTTACCCCTCTCCCGAATTTCACTTCTAAACGAAGTGAAATTATCCCTCTCCCTCAAGGGGAGAGGGTTTATTTAGTAAGTTATTTCACTTGATTAAGCTCTTTATGCAAACCAGCCATTTTGATAATTAACTGGCGAGAGGCTTGTTCATACATATCTTTCATTAGCATCTCTTGTTCAGCTGATTTTGCCAAGGCTGCACGAGAGTCGTCAAAGAACGTACGATGCACAGAAACTTCAAGCGGATAAGCACCTTTATTTGGTACATCGACAATCGCTTGCACGTTTAAGGTCATCAATTTCTCTGCTTCGCGAGCTTGTTTAAATACCGATACCACCTTGCTATTGCTTGATGTACCAACTAAACGCAATTTTGCTATGCCCGCTTGGCTTTTTACGAGTTTCACGTCATTTAGTTGCAATTGCGAACGTAAAATACGCGACATATCGTTATATTGATCTGCACTTTCAAAGGTGAGCGTGCGTAACTCTTGTGGGAGCACTCCATTGTTTTTGAAATGCCAACCGCAAGCAGAAAGGGTTGCCACCGCACCAACAAGGAATAATGCTTTGATTGATTTAATCATAAATTTACCTTTGTAGGGTGTGTGGATTGTAAATCCACGCACCAATTCAATATAGCGTGCGTGAAATGTCCATTTCACACACCCTACGATTTATTACGCTTTCACCACAAAATTCAACATTTTGAATGGAATATAGATTTCTTTCACAATCTCATTGCCATCTAAGAATTTTGCCACGTTTGGATCTGCTTTACCTGCTGCTTTAATTTCTTCTTCAGAAGCCGTTGCAGGCACAGTCATTTTCCCACGCACTTTACCATTCACTTGAACCACGATGAGTTTTTCATCTTCCACCATCGCGCTTTCATCGGCTTTCACCCATTCTGCGGTGTCGATGTTACTTTCGTTGCCTAAGGCTTTCCACAACTCGAAGCAGATGTGTGGTGTGATTGGGTAAAGCATACGCACTACGGCACTTAATGCTTCTGCCATCACAGCACGATCTTGTTCGCTTTCTAATGGTGCTTTAGTGAGTTTGTTCATCAATTCCATAATCGCCGCAATCGCGGTGTTGAAGGTTTGACGACGACCAATATCATCGCTTACTTTCGCAATAGTTTTGTGTACTTCACGGCGAAGGGCTTTTTGATCCGCTGAAAGTGCGGTCACATCTAACGCTGTTTTTGCTGGATTTTGTTGATATTGATACACCAAATTCCATACACGACCTAAGAAACGTTTCGCCCCTTCCACGCCTGATTCTTGCCATTCAAGGGTCATTTCCGCAGGCGATGCAAACATCATAAACAAGCGAACCGTATCCGCACCGTATTTTTCCACCATTTCTTGTGGGTCGATACCGTTGTTTTTCGATTTCGACATTTTGGTCATACCCGTATGCACCAATTCGCGACCTTCAGGATCGGTGGCTTTGATGATACGACCTTTCTCATCACGCTCAAGGGTCACTTGCGTTGGGCTGACCCAAATACGCTCGTTGGTTGGGCTGGTGTAGTAGAACGCGTCCGCAAGCACCATACCTTGACACAATAATTTTGTTGCTGGCTCATCGCTGGTTACGAAACCTGCATCACGCAAGAGTTTGTGGAAGAAGCGGAAGTATAACAAGTGCATTGTCGCGTGTTCGATACCACCGATATATTGATCCACTGGCAACCAGTAATTTGCTTCGTCTTTGTCTAGCATAGCTTCTGCAAATTTTGGTGACGTATAACGTGCGTAGTACCAAGAAGATTCCATAAAGGTGTCAAAGGTATCCGTTTCTTTTAACGCAGGTGCGCCGTTGAAGGTGGTTTTCGCCCAGTTTGGATCCGCTTTGATTGGGCTTTTCACACCGTCCATTACCACATCTTCAGGCAGAATGATCGGTAAATCTTCTAATGGCGCAGGCACAACATCGCCGTTTTCAAGGGTCAACATTGGAATTGGTGCACCCCAATAACGTTGGCGAGAAACGCCCCAGTCACGCAGACGGTAATTCACTTGGCGTTTGCCTACGCCTAATTTTTCGAGTTTGTCTGCAATGCCGTTGAACGCACCATCAAAATCTAAACCGTCAAATTCTGCAGAATTTACCACCACACCGTGTTCAGTAAAGGCTTGTTTGTCTAGGTTGATTTCTTGCCCTTCAAGCGGTGCGATTACTTGTTTTAAATCCAAATTGTATTTTTGAGCGAACTCATAGTCGCGTTGGTCGTGGGCTGGCACTGCCATCACCGCACCTGTACCGTAGTGCATTAACACGAAGTTTGCGACCCAAATTGGTAATTTTTCGCCTGTTAATGGGTGAATAGCGAACAAGCCTGTTGCCATACCTTTTTTCTCCATTGTGGCAAGGTCGGCTTCTGCTACTTTGGCATTTTTCGCTTCTTGAATGAATGCTGCCAATTCAGGATTATTTTCTGCCGCAAGGCTTGCTAATGGGTGTGCGGCTGCGATACCTAAATAGCTCACGCCATAGAACGTATCTGGACGTGTGGTGTAAACCGCCACTTTCTCGTTGGTATCGGCAACATCAAAAGTGATTTCCACCCCTTCAGAACGACCGATCCAGTTGCGTTGCATCGTTTTTACCATATCTGGCCATTGTGGAAGGTTGTCTAAACCGCCTAATAATTGCTCTGCGTAATCAGTGATTTTAATGAACCATTGTGGGATCTCTTTTTGTTCCACAGGGGTATCACAACGCCAGCAGCAACCTTCGTGAACTTGCTCGTTCGCCAACACGGTTTCATCGTTCGGACACCAGTTTACGGTAGAGGTTTTTTTATACACTAAGCCTTTTTTGTAAAGCTCGGCGAAGAACCATTGTTCCCATTTGTAGTATTCAGGTTTGCAAGTCGCAATTTCGCGATCCCAGTCATAACCAAAGCCCAACATCTTGAGCTGGTTTTTCATATATTCGATGTTTTCGTACGTCCATTTTGCTGGTGCAGTTTTGTTTTTAATCGCCGCACCTTCCGCAGGTAAACCGAATGCGTCCCAACCGATTGGCTGCAACACATTTTTACCGTTCATACGTTGATAACGTGAAACCACATCACCGATGGTGTAGTTACGAACGTGTCCCATATGCAAACGACCAGACGGATACGGGAACATGGAAAGACAATAATATTTCTCTTTGCTTGCGTCTTTAACGGCTTTAAATACTTTATTTTCTGCCCAGTATTGTTGAACCTTTGGTTCAATTTCACTTGGGTTATATTGCTGTTGCATAATGATTAACCTTTATTTCAATTACAAAAAATTACCCCGATTTTACCGCAAAATCCCAAAATATTAAATCAGTAATTTTCTGAAGGAATAAATGCCGATAAAATTAGATTATTTTGTAGCAATTGTGTTGCTCTTATAGGCGTAGGGGCGTGTTGCACACGCCTGAAAGATATCGGAAAAGGAAACGGGCGTATACAATACGCCCCTACATAAGTGCAACCCAGTCTGGTAAAATACGCTCAATTCTTAACACAACAGGATTTCTAATGAGCACACAACCTTTAACCGACGAACAAATCGCCCATCTGCAACAACAAGCGGATGAATTTTCCAAAACATTTGCAAACGCCCAATATGAAATGGGTGAAGCCCAAAAATTCATCAATGCACTTTGTATGGTTTATGGCGTGAACTGGCTTCATTCTGTTGATTTTGAACGCCGCGTGAAAAAAGCCAACCGTCGCGGCATTAACCGTATCGACGGCTTTTTACCTGGTTTATTGCTCATCGAAATGAAATCCGCAGGCGAAGATTTAGAAGCTGCCTTCGCTCAAGCCCTCAACTACGTGCAATTACTCGAAAAAGAGAGCGACAAACCCCGCCATATTTTGGTGTCCGACTTCCAAAATTTACACCTTTACGAACTTAACGAACGTTTTACCGCTGAATTGCCCGACAAAACCGTCAAATTCGCCCTTGCCGATTTCCGAGCCAACGTGGAAGCTCTTGCCTTTATGGGCGGTTATGAACGCATTATCGCAGAACGCAACGAAGCACTTACCATTGCAGCCGCAGAAAAATTAGCCGCTTTGCACGATGCCTTTTTAGCGGAAGGCTACAGCGGTAAAGATTTACAAACAATGCTCGTTCGCTTGCTATTTTGTTTATTTGCGGACGACACCGAACTCTTTGATGAAGATAAAGTGTTCGAAAATTTCGTGAAAGATGCCGCTGCCGATGGCTCAGATTTAGGCTATCGCTTGCAAGATCTGTTTGAATGGCTGAATACTAATGAAACCGAACGCAAACAAACCGCCAAGCCATTATGGGAAGAACATCACGGTTTTCGCAAATCGCTGCCTTATATCAACGGCAAACTTTTTGCAGAGAAAACCCAGCGATTCATCTTCAACAGTGCGATGCGAACCGCCTTGCTCGACTGTTGCGAACTCGATTGGGGCGAAATCTCGCCTGATATTTTCGGCACGTTGTTCCAAAATATTATGGAATCTGCCGACAACCCGAAAGACAAAAAAAGTGGCAAAAAATCGCAACATCGCCGCGATTTTGGTGCCCATTACACCAGCGAACGCAATATTCGTCGAGCCATCGAACCGCTCTTTTTAAACGACCTCAAAGCTGAATTTGAGCAGTCGCAAAATGATGCGAAGAAATTGACCGCTTTCATTACCAAATTGCAAACGCTGCAAATTCTTGATCCCGCTTGTGGTTGCGGGAATTTCTTGATCGTTGCCTACCGCGAAATGCGATTGCTCGAAATGCAAGCCCTCAAAGCACTTGATTTGCAATCGGGGCAACAGATGTCTTCTTACTGCGATGTTCACCAATTTCACGGCTTTGAAATCGACCCCGCTGCGTGCGAAATTGCGACCGTTGCGATGTGGCTGACCGACCACCAAATGAACCTCCGCTATCAAGAAGGCTACCGCCGCATTCCGCTTGCCAACCGAGCCGATATTCATTGCATCAATGCGTTAAGCCAAGATTGGGCAACCATTCTGGGTGAAACCACCGCGAAAAATATCCGCTATATTGTGGGTAATCCGCCATTTTTGGGGAAAACGTATCAATCCAAAGAACAAAAAGCGGATATGGAACGCATTGCGGGCAACATTAAAAACTTTGCCTCGTTAGATTATGTGTGCGGCTGGTACATTCAAGCGGTCAAATTTATGCAGCAATTTACCAACGTGCAAACCGCTTTTGTATCGACCAATTCCATCACGCAAGGCGAACAAGTGGCGATTTTATGGCAACCGCTAATAGAGGCTGGCGTGCATATTCGCTTTGCCCACCGCACCTTTAAATGGTCGAATGAAGGCAGTGGTGTTGCTGCGGTGCATTGCGTGATTATTGGTTTCTCATTGATTAAGCCAAAACTCGGTTTTCGTGGGCAAATTTGGGATTATTCTGATGATATTGCGGCAGATAAGGGCAAATGTTTTACGGTAAAACGGATTAACCCGTATTTGGTTGAAGCGGATAACTTTTTAGTTACGAAACGAACAAAGCAAATTTCTAATGAGAAAGAAATTATCAATGGTGGAAAACCTGTTGATGGTGGATTCTTGTTGCTTGATGATGAGGAAAAAAGAGAGCTGCTTTTAAAAGAACCTCAAGCAGAAAAATACATTATGCGTTTTTCAATGGGCGATGAATTTATCAATAATATTCCTCGCTGGTGCTTATGGTTTGCTGATGTTGATGAGAGCGAGTTGCAAAATTTCTTAGAAAATTCACCGCTTGTCAAAGCTAGAATTGAGAAAGTAAAAGAAATGCGATTATCGAGTACAAAAGTCGCAACACAAAAACTAGCAGAAAAACCACATTTATTTGCGGAAGTGAGAACTTCCAAAACAGAATGTTTAGCGATTCCTAAAGTCTCATCTGAAAATCGACAGCATATTCCGATTGGATTTTTAAATAATACAATCTGTGGCGATAAACTGTTCTTTATGCCTGATGCTACGCTTTACCATTTGGGGATTTTGTGTTCCACAATGCACAACGCCTTTATGCGTACCATTGCAGGACGTTTAGAAAGCCGTTACAGTTATTCCAACACCATTGTGTATAACAACTTCCCGTTTCCAGAGGTGGACGAAGATGCCAAAAATACGATCAGCGAATACGCCCAAGCGATTTTAGACGCTCGAGCCGCCTTCCCACAAATGACGCTCGCTCAGCTCTACAATCCTGAAACGATGCCAAAAGCCCTCAAACAAGCCCACGCCGCCCTCGATGACATCATCGACGACGCCTACGGCTACACAGGCGGTCACGCAGACGCCCAACGCGTCGCGTTCTTGTTTGATGTATTGAGGTAAAATCATTCCTTCTAAATCGGAGAAAAAATCACTCTCTCCCCTTGAGGGAGAGAGACAGCCGAAAATTGCATCAGGCAATTTGGGGCAGAGAGAGGGGGCAGCGATATTGATTTTACAAAAGAGCGGTCAAAAACGACCTCTTCCCCCTCTCCCGAATTTTGCTTCTGAACGAAACAAAATTATCCCTCTCCCTCAAGGGGCGAGGGTTTTGTTGTAGTGGTGAATGTTATATCGGAGAAAAATCACTCTCTCTCAAGGGGTGAGGGTTTTGTTTACTATGCTTTTTTATAATCCGTGGGCATTCATACCCCCAGAGAACAAAAAAAGGCGTGTTGCCACGCCTTTCTTATCTTAGATTAAATTTCCAACAACAAACGTGTTGGGTCTTCTAATAAGTCCTTCACGGTCACTAAGAAGCCTACCGATTCACGTCCATCGATTAAGCGGTGATCGTAAGAAAGGGCTAAGTACATCATCGGGCGAATCACTACTTGACCATTTACCGCCACTGGGCGATCTTTGATTGCGTGCATACCTAAAATCGCACTTTGCGGTGGGTTGATGATTGGGGTAGACATCAATGAGCCGAATACGCCACCGTTGGTAATGGTGAAGTTTCCGCCTGTTAAATCTTCCACCGTTAATTTGCCATTGCGACCTTTTTCCGCAAGGGCTTTGATGGTTTTTTCTATGTCTGCCATTGAAAGTTTGTCGCAGTTGCGAATTACAGGGGTGACTAAACCACGTGGTGTAGAAACCGCGATGCTGATGTCGAAGTAGTTGTGGTAAACCACATCATCGCTATCAATAGAAGCGTTGATTTCAGGGTAGCGTTTTAATGCTTCAACCACCGCTTTGATATAGAACGACATAAAGCCTAAACGCACTCCGTGTTGTTTCTCGAATTTTTCACCGTATTGTTTGCGAAGAGTCATAATCGGTTGCATATCCACTTCGTTGAAGGTGGTGAGCATTGCGGTGCTGTTTTTTGCTTCCAATAAGCGTTCTGCAATACGTTTGCGTAAGCGAGTCATTGGTACACGTTTTTCGCTGCGTGCAGAGTACGCCACGGTGCTCACGGTGTTTTGTTCGGTCGCAAGATTTGCTTTCGCTTGTTGTGCACCGCGTTTTGCAAGGTAAGCGTTGATGTCTTCACGGGTTAAACGACCGCCTACGCCTGTACCTTGCACTTGGTTGGCTTCGATGCCGTGTTCTGCTAATAAACGACGGATTGCTGGCCCTTGTGAATCGGCATCTGAATGGTCGTTTTCAATCGCTGATTTTTGGCGATCTGCTGGGGTAGGTTCAACATCATTATTTGCAACATTTTGGATAAAATCGCCCGCTTGTGCGGTATCAATTTTTCCTAACAATTGGGAAGATACCACAGTTGCACCTGTTGCTTGAGTAATTTCAACAAGTACTCCATCTACTGGTGCAGGCACTTCAAGAACGACTTTGTCGGTTTCGATTTCAACTAAGACGTCATCACGGGTTACTCGGTCCCCCGCTTGTTTATGCCAAGTTGCGACAGTTGCATCAGCAACCGATTCAGGGAGTATGGGAGTAAGAATTTCAGTTGTC
This sequence comes from uncultured Haemophilus sp., assembly GCA_963545995.1. GTDB lineage: Bacteria > Pseudomonadota > Gammaproteobacteria > Enterobacterales > Pasteurellaceae > Haemophilus_A. The sequence goes on along the minus strand of CAUUKJ010000015.1, from coordinate 14,050 downwards.
ATATCTAGTTCCTTTTTTATCTCAAGCCTAAATTAAAGCGTTAAGGCTTGTTCAATCAATTCACGTTGTTGTTTGTTATGTAATGAAGCGTAGCCCACCGCTGGTGCGGCAGAAGCTGGTCTGCCTGCATAAGAAAGTTTTGCACCTTTAGGAATGACATATTCAAAATTATGTTTACTGCAATACCAAGCACCTTGGTTTTGAGGTTCTTCTTGACACCATACGAAATCAGTTACGTGAGTATAAGGTTCAAGAATTTTTGCTACCTCTTCGTAAGGGAACGGGTAAAGCTGTTCAATACGAACAATTGCTACATCAGTTTGTGCTTTTTTGCGACGTTCTTCAATTAAATCGTAGAACACTTTGCCTGAACACATTACCACACGTTTTACTTGGTTTGGTTCAATGGCATCAATTTCTCCAATTGCATTTTGGAATGTGCCTTCCGTAAGTTCTTCTAATGAAGAAATCGCAAGTGGATGACGGAGCAATGATTTTGGTGTAATGGCAACCAATGGGCGACGCATTTTGCGGATAGCTTGACGGCGCAACATATGATAAACCTGTGCTGGCGTACTTGGGATACACACCTGGATGTTCTGTTCAGCACAAAGTTGTAAGTAGCGTTCAATGCGAGCGGAAGAGTGTTCTGGGCCTTGTCCTTCATAGCCGTGAGGAAGTAGCATCACTAAGCCACACATTCTGCCCCATTTTTGTTCGCCAGAGCTGATAAATTGGTCAATCACAATTTGTGCACCATTGGCGAAGTCACCAAATTGGGCTTCCCAAATGGTTAAGGTTTTTGGATCTGTGGTCGCAAAACCATATTCAAAGGCAAGTACGGCTTCTTCAGAAAGTACAGAGTCCCACACTTGGAAACGCCCTTGGTTGGCGTGTAAGTGTGTAAGAGGCACAAAGCCTGTACCGTCGTTTTGGTTGTGAACAACTGCGTGGCGGTGGAAGAAGGTGCCTCGACCTGCATCTTCCCCTGAAATACGCACGTGTGTGCCTTCATCTAATAAAGTCGCATACGCCATGGTTTCCGCCATTCCCCAATCGAATGGTTTGTTACCAGCAACCATCTCTTTACGATCGTTGTAGATTTTTTCGACACGAGAATGGGCTTTGACATTTTCAGGGTATTCTGCCACACGTTTTGCAAGGGTTAAGAAACGATCTTGCGGGAATTGGTTTTCGTAAGGGGCTGTCCAGTCGTAGTTGAGATATTGTAACCAATCGACAGCTGCCATATCCATTTCACGCCATTCTGGCACAACGCATTCGCCTTGGTCTAACGCATCGCGGTAATTATTCATCATTGCAATAGCTTCATCTTGATTGATAACGCCTTCAGACACTAAGCGATCTTCATATACTTTACGTGGAGTTGGGTGTTTTTTAATGATGCTATACATCATCGGTTGCGTTGCGAGCGGTTCATCGGCTTCGTTGTGACCGTGACGACGGTAAGAGATTAAATCAATGAAAATATCACGTTTAAAGAGGGTGCGATATTCTACTGCCATTCTTGCTGCAAAAGCGACCGCTTCTGGGTCATCCCCGTTTACGTGAATAATTGGGGCTTGGATTATTTTTGCAATATCGGTACAAAATTCGGTCGAGCGTGTATCGTTCGGGTTTGAAGTCGTAAAACCGATTTGGTTATTGATTACAATGCGAATGGTTCCGCCCACAGAGTAACCGCGAGCATTTGCCATATTCAGCGTTTCTTGCATTACGCCTTGCCCTGTCACCGCTGAGTCACCGTGAACGGTTACGGCTAGCACTTTGTCTCCTGCTTTATCGCCCACACGTTCTTGACGAGCACGCACGGCACCTACAACTACAGGGTTGACGATTTCTAAGTGAGAAGGGTTGAACGCAAGCGTTAAATGCACATTTTTGTCATCTACCGCAAAGTCTGATGAGAAACCTTGATGGTATTTTACGTCGCCTGTGCGGTTATCGTCTGCGTGTTTGCCCGCAAATTCATCAAAGAGTTCAGCCGGTTTTTTACCCAGTACGTTGACTAACATATTTAAACGACCGCGGTGAGCCATTCCCATCACTACGTCATTAACACCGTTGCGGCTGGCGTGGCGGATAATCTCTTTCATCATCGGTATAAACGCATCTGAACCTTCTAATGAGAAACGTTTTGCCCCAGGGAATTTCGCTCCGATATAGCGTTCTAGCCCGTCTGCAGCGGTTAATTCAGAGAGTAAATTGACTTTTTCAGCTTGTGTGAAAAGCGGTTTATTGAGCACACTTTCCATTTTCGCTTGTAGCCAGTTACGTTGCGTCATATCTTGCACGTGCATAAACTCTAAGCCAATGGTGTCAAGATAGGTTTCTTTTAATGCTTGGGCAAGCTCGCCAAATTTCATTGTGTCTTTGCCGAATACGTATTTCCCAACGGTCATTGTTTCATTGAGATCTGCTTCGCTAAAGCCGTGATGATGATAATCTAATTCAGGCACTTGCGAGGTTTTCCAACGATAATAGTTGAGCGGGTCGAGGTTGGCTTGGGTATAACCACGGAAACGATAGGCGTTGATCCATTGAAGTAAACGCACTTGTTTGGTGCTTGCTTCTGGGTCAACGACGGTAACGGCTTCAGGGATGTTTTCGCGTGCTAATTTACGGAAATAATCACGCACTTGAGAATGGGGTTGTTCAACCGCAGTGGTTGAAGGGAATGAATCAAAAATGGCTTTCCAAGACGCATCAACGGAGTGTGGATCGTCTAAATATTGCTCGTAGATTTCTTCTACGTAAGATTGGTTTGAACCACCGAAAGGGCTGGAAGCAAGCCAATCATCAAAGTTGTTGTACTGATACTGCATAGAGACCTAACCTGTTTGGTTTTTATAAGTGGAGTTATTATAGCTTAAATAACTCGCTAAAAATGTGAACATCATCATATTTTTCACATTTTAAGCGGTTATTTTTAACAATTTTTTTGCAATTACCTGTTTTCTTTTAAAGACGTATAGAAAACACTCTCTCCCCTTGAGGGAGAGAGACAGATAAAAATTGCGTAAGGCAATTTTTATCAGAGAGAGGGGGGCTATGATATCGATTTTACAAATGAGCGGTTAAAAATAACCGCTTCCCCCTCTCCCGAATTTCAATGCTGAACGCATTGAAATTATCCCTCTCCCTCGAGGGGCGAGGGTAACTCGCTGTTGAAGATATGCTCTTTTTGTTATTACTGACACTGACAAACCCCGCTACATACATCACCGTGTAAATTATGGTGATGGTTATGATGGTGTGAATAAAATGCCACATTTTGGGCGAATTGGTCACCAAAAAAGTGGATAAAATGCGGGTCGTTGGTAATCACTTCAGGCGTACCCGCACAGCAAATATGGCGGTTGACACAAATCACTTCATCGGTATTTGCCATCACGATATTGAGATCGTGTGAAACCATTAAAATCGCACAATTCAGCCATTTTCGGGTGTTGCTGAGCAGTTGATAAAGTTCGGTTTGCCCTGAAATATCCACACCTTGCATTGGTTCATCAAGCACGAGTAACTGAGGTTTATCTAAAATAGCACGGGCAAGCAGAACACGTTGCAATTCGCCGCCTGATAATTTTTGCATACTATTTTCGGCTAAGTGTTCAATCGAAAAGAGTTGCAATGCTTCATCAATCGCTGCCAGATTGCAATTCGGTTTGAGTGAAAGAAATTTTTTTACGGTAATCGGCATTGAGTGGTCGAGGTGCAATTTTTGTGGTACATAGCCGATTTTTAAGCCTTTTTTATGTTCAACCTTGCCTTTTGTTGGTGTGAGTAATTTGAGCAACACTTTCAGTAGCGTTGATTTTCCACCGCCATTCGGGCCGACAATCGTCATAATTTCATTGGCATAAATGGTAAGGTTGATGTTTTGCAATGCCTTGTTGCCGTTGAAATCCACTTCAATCTGTTTTAGCGAAGCGAGGACTTCGCCTTTTTGAGATGCAAGCGGTTTAATTTGGTTGATTTTCATACGGTTCTCATAAAAAAGTTATGGAATTATTTAGTCGCTCAAAGTAACGGATTTTTCTATAAATGACAAGACGGAATTTTTCTTTTACAATCTTGTCAAAAAACGTCAGTAAATTTACATAAAAACGCACAGGATAGATTTTGTCTCGTATTATTTTCGCAAGGGATAGAAAACGGAAAAAGAAAAAAATTAGAATCTTTCTGTTTTTGATGGCGGTACTTTGTATCGGTGTCGGCATCGCCCTTTCATTAAAAAAACAAGCCCCGCTCAATGCGACATCACAAGAAAATGTGGTGATTTTAGACGATTTGGATGATCGTATTGAAGATGATGTGGATACTGAAGCTCAAGCGGCTTTCAATAAAGAAAGTACAGAAAAAGAAGCGTTAACCGAAGATCAAAATGCGACCTCTTACGACGATGAACTTGCCGCAGAAGATGATGAGGAAGAAGGGCAAGCTGAGCGTGCAAAAGTAATGCAGGAGAAATTGCCTGAAGAAGCCGAGCAGATTATTGCCGATGTCGTGAATGTTGCCGATGAGGCGTTGCGTATTCAAGATCAATTTAGCTATGTGGTGACGAAAGGCGATACGTTGCGTGATGTGCTAGAGCAATCGGGTGTAGATAATGCTGAAGCTAATGCGTTAATTCGTCAATATCCAGCCTTAGGCAAACTTGAAGCAGGTCAGCAGTTTTATTGGATTTTAGACAATTATGGCGAGTTGGAATATATGAACTGGCTTGTGTCTGAAAAAGAAGAACGTATTTATGAACGCCAAGAAAATGGCAAGTTTACTTATCAACGTATTGAGAAAAAAGGCACGTGGCGACAAGATGTCGTGAAGGGGGTAATTCAAGGTAGCTTTACCAATAGCTTACGAAATGTGGGACTATCGGATCGCCAAATCAATCAACTAGCGGTCGGATTACAATCACAAATTGCAACAAGCAAATTAAACCATGGCGACCGCTTTGCGATTTTAGTGAGACGTGAATATATTAACGGCACGGTAACTGATATTGGCAACGTAGAAGGTATTTTGATTGAGAGCAGTAAGAAACGCTATTATGCGATTCAGGCATCGAATGGGCGTTATTACAGCAATCACGGTGAAACGCTTACACGTGGCTTTGCTCGCCAACCGTTGTTGTTTACGGCTCGCGTTTCTTCGCCATTTAATCCGCGTCGTTTACATCCAATTACTAAACGCATACGTCCGCATAACGGGGTTGATTTTGGTATTCCAACGGGAACACCTGTGATTGCACCGAGCGACGGAGTGGTTGAACACGTAGCATTCCAAGCCAAAGGGGCAGGGCGATATATCAAAATTCGCCACGGGCATATTACGACCGTTTATATGCACTTAAGTAAACCGTTGGTTAAATCAGGGCAAAAAGTACGAAAAGGGGAACGTATCGCCCTTTCAGGCAATACAGGGGGGTCAACAGGACCGCATTTGCACTATGAATTCCATATTAACGGCAGACCTGTGAACCCAATGACGGTAAAATTACCAGGTTCTGGCTCGGATATGGCAAGCCGAGAGCGTAAAGATTTCTTAGAACGTGCAAGAAACGTTCAAGCGAAACTTAAACTTTGATTTAAAGTAGGAAAATATGAAAAAGTATAAAATGGCTAAACTAGGATTAGCGTTGTTTTCAGCAGGGCTTCTTTCTGCAAATGTAATGGCAGATGATGCGAATTTAAAAGCAACGCTAGAGAAAATGGGAGCGACCAACGTTCGTATTACAGATTCTGCGATCCCGAATTTCAAAATGGCGAGCTCAAACGAAGGCGTAGTTTATATCAGCCAAGATGGACGCTATGTGCTGAATGGGCAAATCCAAGTATTAGAGCTAAAAGATGGCAAAGTGACTGATATTACGCATAAAGCCCAAATGGCGGAACTCAATGCGTTGAAAAATGAGATGATTATCTATCCTGCCAAAAATGAAAAATACGTGGTAAATGTGTTTATGGACATTACTTGCCACTATTGCCACTTGTTGCATCAACGTTTGAAAGAGTATAACGATGAAGGTATCACTATCCGTTATCTTGCTTTCCCTCGTGGTGGTATGAATACACAAACGGCAAAACAGATGGAAGCCATTTGGACATCGCCTGATAAAGTAAAAGCCTTAAATGACGCGGAAGAGGGCAAATTACCGCAAACGTTAAAAACACCGAATATCGTAAAAAAACATTATGATTTAGGTATTAAGTTTGGCGTAACGGGTACACCTTATATGGTAACTGAAACAGGTAGCGTGATTGGCGGCTATGTTGAGCCAAAAGAGCTAGCGAAAATGTTAGCAGAAGAGAAATAGAAAGAGTAGGCGGTCTGGTTTGGGGAATATTTTGCAAAGTATTTGCCTAATCAGACCGCTTGTATTATGTGATGAGTCTAAAAAAAATAGTAAAACAACGCCCGTTATTAACACAGGCGACTTTATCTAATCACCCTTTATTAAATCGTTTATATCAAAGCCGTGGAATTCAATCGCCACAAGAGTTAGATCGTACGCTGAAATGTTTACATCGCCCTCAACAGCTAGCGGGTATTGAACAAGCGGTCGATATTTTAGTACAGGCTTACAAAGCCCAATCTCGCATTGTGATTGTCGGTGATTTTGATGCGGACGGGGCAACCAGCACAGCACTTACATTGTTGGCGTTACGTCAGCTCGGTTTTCAGCAGGTGGAATATTTGATTCCAGATCGTTTCTCGCAAGGCTATGGCTTGAGTTTAGGCGTTGCTGAAATGGTGGTGGCGAAAGATGCGGAATTAGTGATTACCGTGGATAATGGAATTTCTTCGTTTGAGGGAATTGGATACCTTAAATCTCACGGAATTCAAGTTCTGGTTACCGATCATCATTTGCCAGCGGAAAGTTTCCCGAATGCGGATGCAATGGTCAATCCTAACTTGCCTTATTGCGAATTTCCATCGAAATCCCTTGCGGGCGTAGGCGTTGCCTTTTACGTGATGCTTGCTTTGCGTGGGCGAATGCGTGAAGAAAATTTGTTTACTGGAACAGAACCGAATTTGGCGGAATTGCTTGATCTTGTGGCATTGGGAACGGTGGCGGATGTTGTGCCACTCGATCACAATAACCGCATTTTAGTCCATCAAGGGTTGAGCCGTATTCGTTCAGGGGCTTGTCGTGTTGGGATTAAAGCTTTGGCAGAAGTCAGCAAACGAGATTTAGCCAATTTACAAGCGGCAGATTTAGGCTTTGCCATTGCTCCACGCTTAAATGCGGCAGGGCGATTAGAAAATATGTCGCTCGGTGTGGAATTGCTGATTGCTGATAATATGGATTTGGCTCGGCAACTGGCATTTGAGTTAGATAGCTTAAACCAAACTCGCAAAGAGTTTGAGCAAGAGATGAAAACTGAAGCCCTTTCAATTTGTGCGAAACTGCCGAAATTGGCTCAAAAAGATCAGGCTCACGGCATTACTTTGTATCAACCCGATTGGCATCAAGGTGTAATTGGCATTTTGGCTTCTCGCATTAAAGATCAATTTCATCGTCCTGTGATCGCTTTTGCTCAAGAGAGCGATGAAAGTGAGTTTATTAAAGGTTCTGCTCGTTCAATTGCTGGGTTGCATATGCGAGATGTGTTAGAACGCATTGATACGCTATATCCCGAATTGATCGTCAAATTTGGCGGGCACGCAATGGCAGCAGGGCTGACTATTCATCAAGATAACTTTTTGAAATTCCAGAAGATTTTTGATGAAGTGATTAACGAAATGATTGAACCAGAGTTATTGCAAGGGGTGATTTATACCGATGGTGAACTACAAGCGGGCGAATTTTCGTTAGACATTGCCAGTTTGCTGCAGCAATCAGGTCCTTGGGGGCAACATTTCCCTGAACCAACCTTTGAGGGGGAATTTAAAATTTTGCAGCAACGCTTATTAGGCGGTAGTCATTTAAAAATGATGGTCGAAAATCAGCAAGGGATGCTATTAGATGCCATTTGGTTTAATGTGGATACCCGATTATTCCCAGATCTTTCGATTAAACAAGCTAAAATAATTTACAAACTTGACATAAATGAGTACAAAGGTAACAAGAATTTACAGTTACGCGTGGAAAATGTAATTGTTTAATAATTCTATAGAATAATTATAGAAATTCGTTGCATAGTATTGTAAAATTTTGGCGATTTCTTCAATGCTTTTTGTGTATAAAGCATTAAGATGATTCAATTCAAATACTCTTTTATTTATAAAGGAACTTAAAATAATGAAAAAAACAGCAGTTTTTCGTGGTCTAGCATTATCAGCGGTTGCATTAGCAGTTGCAGCTTGCGGTAACTTAAGCAAAGTATCTGACGAAGGTTATATTGAAAACCCAGTATTCCCTAAAATTTCTGAATCTGAGTTTAACCACGATGGTTCTCAATTTGGTTCTTGGCCAAACTGGGAAAACGTTCGTCAAATTGAACGTGGTATGAACAAAGACCAACTTTACTACTTAATTGGTCGTCCACACTTTGAAGAAGGTTTATACGGTGTTCGTGAATGGGACTACGCATTTAACTACCGTGAAAATGGCGTGCACAAAATTTGTCAATTCAAAATTGGCTTTGACAAAAATATGAACGCACAAAGTTTCTTCTGGTATCCAAACGGTTGTAACGGTAACGCATCATTCAACTTAAGCGGTGACTTCTTATTCGACTTCGATAAAGATGTATTAACAGCGAAAGGTAAAGAAGTTGTAGATAACGTTGCAGCACAATTAAAAGCATCTGGTGCACAACAAGTTAAAGTAGCAGGTTACACAGACCGTTTAGGTTCAGTAGAATATAACCTTAACTTATCAGACCGTCGTGCGAAAATGGTTAAAGCACGCTTAATCGAACAAGGTGTAACAGCTCAAATCGAAGCAGTTGGTTACGGTAAAGCTCACCAAGTTAAAGCTTGTGATGGTATGAGCGGTCAAGCTGAAAAAGATTGCTTACGTCCAAACCGTCGTGTAGAAATCTTTGCAAATGGTGGTGTATTAAAACAAAGCGAAGGTGGTAACGTTGCAGGTCCTAACGGTCCAGCTCCACTTTACCAAACTCCAGCATATAACTCTGGTAAATAATTTACAGCGTTTATAGAACTGAGTAGAATAAAAGGGTAACCGAAAGGTTGCCCTTATTTTTTAGCGTTAATTTTTATTCTGAAAGGAACTTTTATGCAATACCAAGCCATTGCCTTTGATTTAGACGGCACATTACTTTCCCCAAATGCAACTATCCTTGAATCAAGTAAACAAGCCATTCAAAAGGCACGCGAAAAAGGCATAAAAGTCTATTTTGTGACAGGTCGTCATCATACTGCCGTTCGTCCTTACTATGCAGAAATGAATTTAGACACGCCCGTCGTTTGCTGCAACGGCACTTATCTTTATGATTTTCAAAATAATGAAGTATTAGAAGGAAATCCGCTCTCACCAGAATTGGCTTCAACCCTTATCAATAACGCCCAAGCCGAAGGCATTCATACAGCGGTTTATTTCCGTGATGCAATGACCTACGAACAACTTAATCCGCATTTTACCAAGTTCAAAAAATGGGTCGATTCTTGCCCTGAAGCCGTTCGTCCAGATGTACATCAAGTGGAAAAATTTCAAAAAGAGATTGATAACGGCACAACCGTTTGGAAAGTACTGATCAGCGATCCAGATTTAACCAAAATGCAAAAATTTGTGGAAACTTTACCGCTTGATCAAGTTAGCCCTGAATGGTCTTGGGTTGACCGTGTAGATATTACCGCAGTGGGCAACAGCAAAGGTGCAATGCTGGCAAAACTGCTTGAGCGTGAAGGTATTGAGCCTGCTCAATTAGTCGCATTCGGTGATAATTTCAATGATATTTCGATGCTACAATTAGCAGGGTTGGGCATTGCGATGGGCGGTTCGGAAAACGAAGTGCAGCAAAAAGCGGACAAAACGATCGGCTCAAATAGCGAAGATAGTATCGCACAAGAACTTACCCATTTATTCCAACTATAGTTGCCTTTGCAATGAATACCTTTGTTGTGAACCCGAAGAATTCGATAGCCCGTCGTATCGGGCTTTATTTCTTCACGATCATCGCTTTTGCAACCTTAATTAGTGGCATTTCGCTTGGTATTATGTGGAGCAACCACGCTGATGCTCGACTAATTAACGTTGCGGGATCTTTACGTTTCCAAAGTTACCGTTTTTTGCACGAAATGGAACATCATCCTGAAATTCGCCAAGTTCGTTTGAATGAATATCAGGCAAGTTTAAATGCGTTGCAAAATGAGCTTCATTCGGATTGTTTACCAAATGATGTGCGACAAGGCTACCAAAATTTGGTGACCCATTGGTCAGAAATGGCGACTTATGTACAAGCACAAGACAAGCCGAGTTATTTGGAGAGGATCGAGCATTATGTGAGCGAAATCGACCAATTTGTTCGAAATTTGCAAGAATTTGCTGAACTAAAATTGATGATCGCGATAGGCGTGATTGCTATTTCAATGCTCTTGATCATCGCCCTTGCGTATTATGGGGTTTGGTACACACGAAGCCGAATTATTCGCCATCTTGATCAGCTTGTGCTTGCGAGTGAACAAATCCAAAAAGAGGGATTCAAACACGTTGAATTGGCGATAAACGAACCAAATGAGCTTGGGGTGTTGTCGAAAACCTTCACGCAAATGTCGAGCGAATTAGAGAAACTTTACCAATCATTAGAGGAAAAAGTTGCAGATAAAACGCGACGTTTGACGGCGGTAAACCGTTCGTTGATGGTGCTTTATTATTGCTCACAAATTCTAACCTCTAAGCCAATGAGCAAAGCACTTTTGCAACAGGTATTAGAAACGGTGCTTGATAATGAGCAATTGAAAGGCATTGCAATTGAGGTTTACGGGGCGGATTATTGGAATGTTGAAATCAATCAAGACTTACTTTCTCACACTTGGCAACAATATGAAATTGCGATTGAAAATGAAAAAATCGCAATGTTACGTTGGAAACCGTCGCTACTTTGCCCTGATGAGCGTTTGATTCAAAGCGTATCTGAAATGATTGGACGCAGCATCTATGTGGTGCAAAATCACAAGCAACAACAACAGCTCATTTTGATGGAAGAGCGGTCGATTATTGCCCGAGAATTGCACGACTCCTTGGCACAATCGCTGACGTTCTTTAAAATTCAATTGAGCTTGCTCAAACGTAATGGCGAAAAGGCACAAGATTGGCAAAAGCAGAAAATGATTTTGACTGATTTAGAAAAAGCCTTGAATGATGCTTATAGCCAGCTTCGCGAATTGCTTTCCACTTTCCGTTTAACCATCGAAGAGTCGAATTTAACCAGTGCGTTAGAGCGAATGTTGGATACCTTGCGGGAAAGAACCTCTGCCCAAATTCGTTTAACCTGTAAATTGCCTTCGTTAATGTTTAACGCTCAAGAGCAGGTGCACGTCTTGCAAATTACCCGAGAAGCGGTGATTAACGCAATCAAACACGCAGAAGCGACTGAGATTGATGTTATTGCCGACACGAACGAAGAGGGTGAACATTACTTGATTATTCAAGATAACGGCAAAGGCGTAGAACAAATTTTAGAACCTGAAGGACATTATGGTTTGACTATTATGAAAGAACGCACGGCAGAATTGCACGGTGAACTAAGTTTTAAAAATCGTCCAGAAGGCGGTTTTCAAGTGATGGTTGTGTTGCCTAATTTATTAGGGCAGCGATAGTAACCCAAACAAGCGGTCTAAAAGACGAAAAATTTTGCAAAAGGACAAAAAATGCAGATCCGAAAATCGATTGAAACAGATTTCCAAAAGATTTTAGATATTTATAACCAAGCGATTCCCACGCACCAAATCACGGCAGATTTAGAGCTTGCGACCACGAAAAGCCGTCGTGCGTGGTTTGATTTTCACTTAACGAGTGAAAAATATCCACTGTGGACGGTGGAAGATGACACGGGGATTGCGGGCTGGTTTAGCTTTTCTCCTTTCTATGAACGCCCTGCGTTTGTGCATACCTCAGAAATCAGTATTTATTTGGACGGTAGTGCCAAAGGCAAAGGCTACGGTTCAAAAATCATTGAGTTTATGCAAGCAGAAATGCTCAATCAAGGAATCAATACGTTGATGGCGTATGTATTTGAAATGAACCAAGTGAGCCAAAATTTGATGTTCAAACACGGTTTTGAACAATGGGGTAGATTCCCTAATATCGCCAATATGGGCAAAGATGAGCAAAATAACGACAAATGGCGAACGTTGTTGATGTTGTCTTATCAAAAAATGGCTGAATAATTCCTTTCTTTAAATGCACCTTAGTGAATACGAGGTGCATTTTTCATTAAAAAAACTAATCTAAAACCTTAATTTATATCCAGTATACATTTCTGAAAATATGACCTAGATCACATTTTTTAGTCACTTTGCTTGTTAAGATCACAATAAATTAACACACCGTGAGGAATTTTATATGAAAGATGTACGTATCGAAGTGGATTTATTAGGCGAAAGAGAAGTACCAAACGAAGCCTATTGGGGAATTCATACACTCCGTGCGATTGAGAATTTTAACATTTCGAATAACACGATTTCTGATATGCCTGAGTTTGTACGTGGAATAGTAATAGTTAAAAAAGCGACGGCTTTAACCAACGCAGAACTAGGCGTGATTCCGAAAAAAATTGCCAATGCGATTGTACAAGCCTGCGATGAGATTTTAGAAAAAGGTCGTTGTATGGATCAATTCCCGTCTGATGTTTATCAAGGCGGTGCAGGCACTTCTGTGAATATGAATACGAATGAAGTGGTGGCGAATTTGGCGTTGGAAATTTTAGGGCAACCTAAAGGTAGCTACAATGTGGTTAATCCGATGGATCACGTGAATGCGAGTCAATCAACCAATGACGCCTATCCAACAGGTTTCCGTATTGCCGTTTATAACAGCGTGCTTAAATTGATTGAGAAAGTCCACTATTTGCAACAAGGTTTCGAGGCAAAAGCGGTCGAATTTGCTGATGTTTTGAAAATGGGACGCACCCAATTACAAGACGCTGTGCCGATGACGGTCGGTCAAGAATTCAAGGCTTTTGCCGTATTGCTTGAAGAAGAAGTTAAAAATCTTAAACGCACCGCAAAATTATTGCTTGAAGTGAACCTAGGGGCAACGGCAATTGGTACGGGATTGAATACTCCAGAAGGTTATCCTGAATTAGCGGTAAAAAATTTAGCAGAGGTTACAGGCTTGCCGTGTGTGCTTTCAGATAACCTCATTGAAGCAACCTCTGACTGCGGGGCTTATGTAATGGTGCACGGTGCATTAAAACGTACAGCGGTTAAACTTTCTAAAGTATGTAACGACCTGCGTTTGCTCTCATCGGGCCCGCGTGCAGGCTTAAATGAAATCAACTTGCCTGAATTACAAGCAGGTTCTTCCATTATGCCAGCCAAAGTAAATCCTGTGGTGCCTGAAGTGGTAAACCAAGTATGCTTTAAAGTGATCGGGAATGACAGCACGATTACTTTTGCAGCCGAAGCGGGTCAATTGCAATTAAATGTAATGGAACCTGTAATCGGACAAGCGATGTTTGAATCTATCTCTATTCTTTCTAATGCCTGTGTGAATTTACGTGATAAATGTATTGATGGCATTACCGTAAACCGCGAGATTTGCCAAAATTATGTGTTTAATTCTATCGGTATCGTGACTTACCTCAATCCATTTATTGGTCACCATAATGGCGATATTGTGGGTAAAATCTGTGCTCAAACAGGCAAAGGCGTGCGTGAAGTGGTGTTAGAACGTGGATTGCTTACCGAAGCAGAATTAGATGATATTCTTTCTGTTGAGAACTTAATGAAACCAACCTATAAAGCGAAACGTTTTACGGAAGAAGATTAATGGCGATTCAAGCGGTTGGATTTTGCAGAAAATTTGCGAAATTTAATCGCTTGCAAAAAGCCTGCAATCCGCTATACTACACCGCGAGTTGGTTAGACAATCGCTGGTTTATTGAAGCCCTTAACC
>CAUUKJ010000014.1:0-62529 GCA_963545995.1 uncultured Haemophilus sp. | reverse complement strand
CAAAATGTAAACGATGTCCTTAGGGAAAAATGTAAACGATGTTTGGGTTGTACAGCTTAATTCTTCTCCGTTTTACCGTTCCCCTCTTTTGTAAAGAGGGGTTAGGGGAGATTTATTTAAATAAATGCTCAACATTCACAACTTCTTCGCTATCCAGCCACGTCCACACATCAAAGCATGGGCAGTCTTTAATCCATTCGTTTGGGCTGATAGTGCCATCGCCGTTAAGGCCAGGACTTAAATCACGATGTCCACAAATGCGAGCGCTGGGGTATTTGGCTTCAAGCTGACGTAATAATTTATGTAGTGTCTGCCATTGTTTTTCGGTGTATTCGCCGTGGTTTTTGCCGTCTTTGCGAATACCGCCAACTAAGCAGATACCAAGGCTGTTGAGGTTATGTCCTTTAACGTGTGCACCTGTTTCACCCTCTTTGCGACCTGTTTCAACGGTGCCGTCGGTGTCAATGACGAAGTGGTAGCCGATATGCTGTAAGTGCGGATTGAATTGCTTGTAATTGCCTGCTAAACGCTGAAAGCCGCGCTGTTTGTGCCAGTCGTCGATACGTTGTGCAGCGGTTTGAGTAGTGGTGCGGAGCTGCTTGCCGTTTTGGGTGGCTGAGCAGTGGATCACGATTTTGTTGATGAGAAAAGACATAAAAAAACTCCAGTTATCAAGGATTGGTTGATAACTGGAGTGTACTGAATATAGGTGCGAACTGATTTTAAACTGGTTTAATGATTATTTTACTTTGTAACGCTGCGTCATTCGTTCTTCATATATAGCTTTATTAGCCTCGCTATGCAGTAAACTTGCAGGAAATATAGTAATAAATACTGTCCAGATTTGACAATAGGTTAAGAGCATAAGCAATCCATAAGAAATAGCCCTTAAGAGCAGTTTATATTCTACCAACATAGGAATTTGCTTCAGAACTGGAGCTAATATACCAACAATTAAAACAATACAAAGAATGAAAATAGAGTTTACTATTGGAGAAAACAAAGAGCGGTAATGTTTTAAAGAACCATCAATTTGAGTTTTTTCACCCTTAAAAGGTGCCTTTAAACGCTCTGGATAAATGATTGCAATCCAAGCTCCCGCCACAGCAAAAACAATAGATGCTGTTGTTCTTAATGCTTCATACAATGTCCATTGTTGTTCAAATTTAATATCACCGCCATAATAAACGCCAGCAACAAAACTAACAATGGCTAATATGGCAATTAGTATTCTGTATAACATTTTAAGGTAGCACTTTTAAAATTTCGCTCCGTTGAGCCTCCAATTCAGCTAAGAGTTTTTTCGGATTTTCAACAAGATCACTTAAATTTAAACCTGAAAGTTCAAATTCACCTTTCGCTATAGTACCACTAAACCAATAAGGTGTGCTATCCCCAGTTAGTTTAAAACCATAATCGATGTTCAGTTGTTCAAATTCATCTTCCCATGTTTTATATAGGGTTTCAAAATCAATACTTTGTTCATCAACAGTCATCTCCACTTGGTATGATAGCTGTTTTTCTAAATAGTTAGATGGTAATGAACAACCTAACATTTTGAGTAATTTTTGATAACCTTCATATGGTACCTTTTGTGAAGCGTTAAAGTGTGTTCTAAAAAGAATTTTTCTTACTTTATCTAAACGCTTTTTAAAAAATTGCTTTTTCGTGGTTTTATGGCAGACTTTACTTACAAAGTATGGGCGACGGTATGTTTGCTGATCCTCATCATTCGGATCAGCAAAATAAATAATATCTTCACCTGTATCATCTTGTTTAACCCTAACATATTGAGAGCAGTGGCGTAAAAAATTAAAAAGATATAATTCAAGAGCCCGTTTGCCTGTTAAACCTTTTTCAAATACTATTGATGCAAAGCAGTTTTTCTCAGGAATAAACCAAAAGCAAGTTGGATAGCCAGCTATAGAGTCTTGCTCAATAGGATTTTCAATCAAGGTTTGTTGCTGTCCTATAACCGCATCATTTTTTAATGATAACACCCCAGCTTCTGTACTTGGTTCCACAATACCAACAGATAGGACTTATTACCTTTGCTTGGTTCTAATGCCGCAACATAAGTACCAAGAATAGAATCGATGACATCGTGAACTTTGGTTTCGCTTAATGATGCTCCTTGCACCCATTGATGTAAATTTTTTAATGTATCTGCAATATTCCCAAATAACGTTTGTTCACTACCATATTTATAAAAGCCACAACGCTTAATATCGTAAAAAGTAATTCTTGCTTGCATTTTAATTCCTTAGTTCTTCAGTTCCTAAATTATTTCTTTCTCTTCCCACCACAAATACTTTCACAAGGCACACCGTCTTTGTCGCGGTCTAGGCTGCTTACGCCGCATTGAGTGAGATAGAAACGGGCTTCTTCGCAGCTATCCATTTGTTTGCAGGTGCGTTTGCCTTCGCATTGGAATTGTTCTTTAGCAAAGGCGGCAGCCGCCACGCTCAAGAGGGCGAAAGCGGCGTATTTGAGGGAGTTTTTCATTTTTATTACCTACTTATTAAATTCATTAAGTACAGCTTGTAAATCAATATCTTTTTCAAGCGGTAAACCAAAAGAATCTTTATAGTTGCCAAGCATACTCTCTGCTTTTAAGTACGTATCGTATTTAGACATTGCAGAACCATTCAAAGCATAAAAACGTTTAACAGGATCTTTATTTTTATTGTATAGGAACAGATAAGTATTACTTTGTTTTCCAACCGCTACTACTGAACAACCTGTATAATAACGCTCAGCAATTTTCTTGGTTCTACACTGAATTGCCGAGTCTGATGATCTTGGTAAATTATTGATGAGAGCTAACTCAATAGTATTTTTTTCATCTTGGGTCGGCTCATTAGGGTCTTTAGGTTTGTCATCACAGGCAGTAATAACAAATGCCGATAATAAAATAAGCAGTAGTTTTTTCATTGGTTACTCCATATAGTCGGTTAGTTGATTTTTAACATTGTATTTCATTTTCCAGAATTGATATTTACGAGAAAATAATTCATTTTCGATAAGTTTGAATCGGCATAGGTTTTCTTTTAGTAGTCGATTTATGGCTTCTATATCAGGACGCATTTGAGCAATCAGCCAGTTCATCAGTACCATAAATAATAAGAATGTGAATGCGAACACGCCAAGAATAGCAGCAATAAGCATAATCACATCATCTGCATAAATCTTTTCTAAGACTGATGGTGCAAAGCTAAGCGTGCTTGGCAAAAGAGGCACGCACGCCAACAATATCCAAAACCATTAAATGTAAAAGGCGAAAGAAAAATACTTCGATATTCTTTCTTTAGTAACTTCTTTGCCTGTTGAAGTTGTAGTTCTGAAAATTGCGTTAATACCTCTTTTGTTTCTTGCTCATTCATTCCATTAAAGTAATTCAGATTGAATGTACTGTCGGAAATCACATTGTTGTTAAATTGCTGCATTATTTGTTTTTTACTGTAAAGTTGCTGCCTGAAATGTTGCTGTTATTGAATTGCTGTGAAATGTTAGTTGTTCCTGCAGTTTGTCCCATTGCCGCCATTGTCTGAGCCACGCTTAAAATCGCCGCACGTCCCTGATCATCACATTGCATAAATAACTGCACCAATAAGCCTGTTTTGTCAGAAAAATCAGTCTTAGGCATATCTTTTAACATTTCCTGTTCTATCGCTTCATAGGTTTCACGGCGATGTCCAAGCAAGATGTACTCAATATCAAGGTCTGGTTTTTGTTGAGCGAGATCAAAAAGCTGTTTATCTGGGAAACTATTGGTTTTTTTTCTTTCTGCAAAAGCGGTCGGTTTCATACCTAAAGCCGCTGCCACTTCTTTATCTGTTGATATTTTTAGTTCATTTTTTAAGCGAAGTAACTTTTCTTTGAAAGAATCCATAATTTCCTCTTGATAAATTCAGAAAATCTGAATAAAATTCAGAATATAGTTTATTGATTGTTTATCAATTATACCACAACAGGAGAAAAAAATGCTGAATGTAAAAACGCCTGAACAGGTGAAAAACGAGTTTGAAGCTCGCGGTGAATCTTTCGCTGATTGGGCAAGAGAACACGGTTATGACCGATTGTATGTTTACCGCGTGTTGAATGGCACGATTAAAGCTAAACGTGGTATCGGACATGAAATCGCCGTGAAACTCGGCTTAAAAGCGGCGGCTTAAACACGCAACCTGCTCTTTAACAATTTGGAAAAAACAGCGAAAAATCTAACCGCTCTTTATTTTAGAAAACAATAGGAGAACAAGATGAAACTGTTAAACAAACTAATGAATTACCTACTCAGAAAACAAGGTTACAAAGTAATTGACCCAATTACCCAAATTGATTTATCCACGCCAGCGTTTATGCGTGATCCGAATGCGGTGGCACGATTGAAAGAGAAAGGATTTTTACAATGAAAGAGAAAATTAACGGCACGCAGCGTGCGTTGCGGATTTTAAAAGCCCTAAAAGGGCGAACGATGGACGGCTTAAGCAATAAAGATTTGTGCGAAGCGATTGATGAAACACCGGTGAATATCACCCGCGCTACGGCGATTTTAGAAAGCGAAGGCTTTTTGCACAAATTGCCCACCGGCAACTGGACGCTCAGTTTTGCCCTGCTGAACCTTGCGGTGTGTTATGAACAGGATATGCAGGCAGTGAATGAACGATTTAATGAAATGCGCCACCGTGTGGCAACAGGCGGTTTTTAGGAGTAAGCGATGACAGATTTAAGATTAAGTGAACAGCAAGATGCGGTGGTAATGGCGGCTCAAGCGATGACAGCGGAAATGGCAGATGCTTATGAAATGCTCGGAATGATCAAGATGAGTGATTTCCACCGAAAACTGACGACGTGTCAGCACATTAAAGTATTAGCAGAATTTAAAGAAGCTAAGAAATATAAGGGTTTAGAGATGTTAGGCATTAGCGGAAACCGCCGACAGGTTAGCACTTGGGACGATTTTTGCAGTGCTTTAGGTTTTAGTCGCCAAAAAATTGACGAAGATATTTCTAATCTTTACAAACTTGGCGAAGACTTCCTAGAAACCAGCCAATGCCTCGGCTTAGGCTACCGCGAAATGCGAAAGCTTCGCCAACTGCCTGAGGAAGCTCGTACGGAGATTGTGGAGGCAGATTATTCGGAAGCGACAGATAAAGAAGATTTGATTGAGAAAATCGAAGATTTAACCGCAAAACACGCCAAGGAAAAAGAAGCCTTGCAAGCCCAACTTAAACGCAAATCGGACGATTATGAAGCGCAAGCGAAAGTGCTTGCCACCAAAAACGAGCGGATTAACCACTTAGATTTGGAGCTGGCGAAGAAAACCAAAGCGATTGAAACCCAAACGCCTGAACAACGCGGTGGCGTATTACGCGAAGAAGCCGCTGCGATTTCTTACAAAGCAGAAGCCGTGCTACGAGGGCAAGTATTCCAAGCCTTTGAAGCCTTAACCGCTCACACGGAAGCCACAGGCATTGACCACAAGCAATTTATGAGCGGTGTGCTTGCCGAGTATCAGTTGATTTTGTCAGAGCTGAAAGAACGCTTTGGGTTGGACGATATGCCAAGCGGTGAAGTCTTGCCTGAATGGGCGCGTGATGATTACAACCCTGATGGCGAGCCGTTAGATGAAAGTGTGACCAGCATTTTAGATGAAATTGAGCGTGAGGCTCAGATTCAAGATGCAGAAGTAGTGGGTTAAGGAAATGCAATGGCAATATTACCGAGCATTCTCGCCCAATATGCCGAGCGTGTGGAGAAAGCAGGCTTTGGCGAGAAGGAAAAAATTATTGAAGAAGGTTGCAGCAAAACAGGCTTAAGCCGAGCCACCTTTCTTCGGCAAATTAAGCCCTACCGCCCAGCAAGCGGACGCAAAGTGCGGTCAGACAAGGGAAAACATCAAATGGATGCGAATGAGCTGAAATTGATTAGCGCCGCCTGGTTACACCTACGGCGCAAAAATGGCAAAACTATGGCAACGTTGGAGCGGATTTTAGACATATTGCGAGCCAATGACAAAGTGAAAGCGGAGTTTGTGGACGAGAAAACAGGCGAAGTTCGCCCTTATTCGGCAAGTTCAGTGGAGCGTGCATTACGAAATGCCAATTTGCACCCTGACCAGCTGTTACGCCCTGCCCCTGTGGTGCAGTTGCAAAGCCGACACCCGAACCACGTTTGGCAAATCGGCCCGTCTTTGTGTGTGCTGTATTACCTGAAAGAAACCGGCAAAGGCAATGGGTTGTGCGTAATGGAAGCGGAGCAATTCTACAAAAACAAGCCAGCGAATGTTGCCAAGGTGGAACCGCAACGGGTGTGGCGATATGTGATTACCGACCACGCAAGCGGTGTGATTTATGTGGAATATGTTTACGGCGGTGAAACGGCGGAAAACATTAGTGAAACTTTTATTAACGCCATTCAGAAAAAAGACAGCCCTGCGGAGCCGTTTTTTGGGGTGCCGAAAATCTTAATGTTTGACCGAGGCAGTGCCAATACCTCGCAAATGTTTACCCATTTGCTGAACCAGTTAGACGTGAAAATTGAAGTGCCAAAAGCCCACAATGCCCGAGCCAAAGGGCAAGTGGAAAAAGGCAACGATATTGTGGAACGTCAATTTGAAAGCGGTTTGCGGTTTATGAACGTGAGTGGCTTGGCAGAACTCAATCAGCTTGCCCACCAGTGGATGCGGTATTTCAACGCCAAAGCGGTGCATAGCCGCCACGGTATGACCCGTTATTCCGCGTGGCAGAAAATTCACGCTAAGGATTTAATTTATCCGCCCAGCCGTGAGATTTGCCAAGAACTGATGATTACTGCACTCACAGAACGCTTGGTGACCGATAAGTTGGAAATCAGCTTTGAAAATCGCCGATATGATGTACGTGATGTACCTGATGTGAAAATTGGCGAGAAAATCACGGTAGGCAAAAATCCTTATCGCCCTGAATGTGTGCAGGTGCAGTGCTTTGAGCAAGTGTTTGCTGATGATGGCACGATGAGTCTGAAACCTTACTGGGTGGTGTTGGAGCCTGTGGAAATCAACGAACTAGGCTTCCGTGTGGATGCTGCAATCATCGGCGAAGAATATAAAGCCCACCGCAAAACGGCATTTGAAACCAACAAGGAACAGGCGGAGCAACTGGCTTATGGTGTGGAAACCGAAGATGAGTTGAAACGAGCGAAGAAAGCCAACGCACCATTATTTAATGGGGAGATCAATCCATATCAACACATTGAGAACACGGACTTGAATTGGTATATGCCGAAAAAAGGTCAAGAACACGAACTCACCACCAATGCCCGACGGGTGGAGCAAAAACCAATGTCGGTGGTGGAATTTGCCAAAAATGGCAAGGCTCGTTGGGGCGAGTTGTGGAATGGCGAATGCTATCAATGGGTGAATGGCAAATATCCGCAAGGTGTACCACAGGTGGAAGTCGAACGGTTGCTGGGCTTGGGCTTTGATGAGTTTAAGGCGGAGTTTGTGGCACCCGAGCCTACACGCTCTCACTTGAAACTATTAGCGGCGTAATCGCCCTAAAATCTCCCCTAACCCCTCTTTACAAAAGAGGGGAAATTATTGAAGGAGCATTTTATGCTGAAACTAAAACAGATGCTGATTGATAAGAGCGTGAGCTTAAGGCAGTTGGCACAGATGATGAATGTGTCGCCTGCGACCATTTCCCAGTTGATAAACCATAATCAACGAGTGCGGGAGTGGGCGGCATTTGAGAAGAGTTTAATAGCGTCTTTGCAAAAGATTGGGATAAACCAACCGCTTGCAACGCTATTAGAAAAGGAAGCGACAGGGGAAAGTTTGGCGACCGAGCCTGCCGCTTCCGCCCTTAAAACCAAACGAGAAATTAAGGACGAGATTATGTTACTCGCAAAACAGGCTTTATTTCCAGCCACTAAGAAACATTTTTTATTACCGATTGACCCTTTTTCCGTCGATATTCGCTCAGCTGATGAAGTTTTCGCCACGTCAGATATTCGTTATGTGCGTGAGGCGTTGTATCAAACGGCAAAACACGGCGGCTTTATGGCTGTTGTGGGCGAAAGCGGTGCAGGCAAATCGACCTTGCGCCGTGATTTGATTGACCGCATTCGTGCCGAAAACGCCCCGATTGCGGTGATTGAGCCTTACATCATCGCAATGGAAGACAACGACGTCAAGGGTAAAACGCTGAAAGCAGCCCATATTGCTGAAGCGATTATTTCTACCCTTGCGCCGTTACAAAGCGTGAAACGTTCGCCTGAGGCACGTTTTCGCCAGTTGCACAATGTGTTGAAAGAGAGCTGTAAATCAGGCTATTCCAACGTGCTGATTATTGAAGAAGCGCACTCATTGCCGATTCCCACCTTGAAACACTTAAAACGCTTTTTTGAATTGGAAGATGGCTTTAAAAAGCTGATTTCGATTGTGTTGATTGGTCAACCTGAGCTGAAGTTGAAACTTTCCGAACGTAACACCGAAGTGCGTGAAGTGGTGCAACGCTGTGAGGTGGTTGAACTCGCCCCACTTGATGCAGAGTTGGAAAACTATGTAGCGTTCCGCTTAGCAAAAGTGGGCAAAAAGCTCAGCGATATTTTTGAAGAAGACGCGTTTTTAGCGGTACGACAACGCTTAACGGCGGTGGGAAGAAATAAAACCACCACTAGCTTGTTATATCCGCTCGCAGTAAATAACTTGCTAACTGCGGCGATGAACTTGGCAGAAAGTTTAGGTGTGCCGAAAGTAAACGGCGATGTAGTGATGCAGGTTTAGGGGGCGATATGAGAAAAACAACCTTAATTTTAACCGCATTTTTGTTGGCTGGCTGTGATGACGGAATGATACAAAAGCAAACGTGGGCGAATGCCGAACTTTGTATCAGCGGTGTAGTTTACCTCCGCTCGCCTAATGGTAGCCTAACCCCAAAAATTAACGCAGATTTTTATCCTTATACTTGCCAAAAAGGAGTAACAAACAATGGCTAAAATGAAACCTATTACTCGTAACGATCCTGAAAATTTCCTGATTTGCTGTAAAGCCTTAGCAAAAGCACTCGTAGATGACCGAGATGGCATTACACAGGCGTTATTTGGCGGTATCACACATTTTAATGGTTCAGTAAATGGCAATGAAACGATACTGGAAGCCGTGTTAGGCAAGAAATGCGGAAAAATCAAACTCACAATCAGTAAGAAATTAAAAAATGGCTAAACGCGCAACAAGAGTAAAAAGCGAAGTACAAGAAATTGCCTTGCAAACCCAAGATGAAGTGGCGTTGGCGATTAAACAAATTGGTGATTTGGAGCGTGAGCAGGTGCGATTGACCACTCAGCAAGCGGACGAGAAAGCAGCGGTTGATGAAAAATACACGGAGCAATTGACTGCGCTGAAAGAACAAGTGAAGCCGTTACAAAAGGCGGTGCAAGCGTTTTGTGAAAGTCGTCGTTTAGAACTCACTAACGGAGGCAAACAGAAGACGGCTTACTTTACCACCGGCGAAGTACAATGGCGTGCCAAACCGCCTTCAGTGGTTGCCAAAGGCATTGATGGCATTTTAGAAAGCCTGCGCAATTTGGGGCTGTTCCGCTTTATTCGCACAAAAGAAGAGCTCAATAAGGAAGCGATGCTTGCCGAGCCTGATATTGCACGCTCTATTTCGGGCGTGACCATTCGCGAGGGTGTGGAAGAGTTTGTCATTAAGCCGAATGATGAGGAGGTACGAAAATGAGCCGAAAACCAAAAGTAGATCGAGATGTACTCGAAGAAGCCTATCGTAAAGCGGCTGAAACCGCAGCCGCAATGGAGCGTTCGGGTAATTATGCCCGAGCTGGTGAATTGTGGAGAGAAGCGGCAAAACAAGCGGTAACACTCAAACAACGTGAGTGGTGCAACACGCGCAAAACCTACTGTAAAACATGGCAAGGTAAACGGGAGAAAAGACAATGATTTCCACACTAGAAGCCTTAAAAATGCAACTTCGCCAAGCGATTATTCAGCTGGAACAGGCTGAAAAATCACTGGATAAAGAACAAATGGAATACGCCAAAGTGTATGTAAGTAATGCGAAGGGGATTTTAATGAAAATGGGAGTTAAATATGCAGTTTAGATTTTATAGAGGTGATTTAAATCAAGAGCCATTAAAAACAATCTATAAAAATTGGTTGGAAGGTCGAAATGCTCGCAATAAGGAACTTGAGGCTATTTTTGATACCATCCCTTTTTATGATGGGTGGTTAGGTTCTGAAACTAGCATCTTTGGAATCGTTTGCAAACGTAATGAATCTGTTTTAGCTGAAGTAAAAGAAACTAAAGGATATAAAGTTGAAACTACCAACGGTAAAACAGTGGTTAAACCTGATAAACAATACAAAGTAGGTAAAGAATTTGATGCGAAACTTACTCTGTGCTGGCAAATTTTGCAAAAAAATCCCGATTTTTCAAAATTCAGCCTGAAGGAGTTAGGCATTTATATAATGACACCTGAGGTAAGCAACTTATATTTTTCTGTGGCTGGCGTTACTGATGATTATTATATTGCCAAAATTCCAGTTCCAAATAGTGAACATAGTCTTGATAAATTCCCTGAAATTCCTGATTGTCTTATTGAAATCAAGGAAAGCGAATTTTTAGCCTTACAAGGGAAATAAGATGAATAAACCAAACCGCCTTAGGGCGGTTTTCTTGTATTAGGAGAACTGAAAATGAAAGTGAAATGCAGTGCATGTGGGGCGTTACATTCGTTGGACGCGTTGATTGCCAACAAAGCTGCCAGTGATGCGTTAAATGCGGCATTGTTAGTAAGTGGCGAGTTAGGCGAAGCCTTAATTCGTTATTTGGGGCTGTTTCGTCCTGCGAAAAGTTCGCTCACGTTCGACCGTGTGGCAACCTTGCTGGACGAACTCACACCGATGATACAGGCTAAGACTATCAAACGTGATGGGCGTGAGTTTCCTGCACCGCCTGAGGCGTGGATTTATGCCATTAACCAAATGATGGGGAACCGTGTCAATTTTACCCTACCGATGAAGTCGCACGGTTATTTGTTGGAAATTATTGCAGGCTACAAGCCTATCGGCACAGCGGTGGCGGTGCAAAATCCTGAGCAAAATCGACCGTTTGCAAGTAATAAAATGAACGCAATTAAAGGAGCGTTGGAATGGGGCAAAACAATCAATGGCTAAAACCTGTGCTAGCTCAAGGCGTGGCAATGTTGTTGCTGTTACGCCTAAAAAATTCGCCAACGGAAGATGTGATACAGCCAACACTGGAGGCATGGTATCGGGTAATCACTTATAAAAAGTCGTGGGATATGGAGCTGGATAAGGTGCGGTTTGAGACAGCATTTATGACACTTGGGCAGACTTGTGATTGGTTCCCTACGCCAAAACAACTGCTAGAAGCCTTGCCACAGCGTGAATATCCTGAGCTTCCGCCACCACCGCCAAAAAGTGTAGAAGAAATGGCACAGGAAAAGGCACAAGCGGAAAGTAATTTACAAAGATTGAAAGCAATTTTAAGGGGGAAACGATGAGAAAACGATTATTACAACTGGTGCATATTGGGAAAAGTCAGTTAGGAATGGACGATGAGACTTATCGAAGTCTATTATCTCAGCAATTCTACCAAAATTCTGCGAAAAATATAAGCTATTCAGAGCTAGTGAAACTGGACAAAATACTGCAACAAAAAGGTGCAAAAATTCGCTTACCGCGTGATACACCGGAACTTTCAGCCGTTCAGCGGAAATTGTGGGCAGTGTGGAAAGCAGTGACTGATGAAAGTAGTTCGGCAGCGTTGAATACGTTTGTGCAGCGCTATTATGCCGGAATTGCGGACTGGCGTGAGCTAGATAGCGAGCAAACGGCAGCTATTATTGAGCATTTAAAACAGTGGAAAAAACGAGTAGGTAAATAATGATTGATGCCAAATTTGACAATAATGACTTTCAAACCAAAGCCCCCGATTTATTGGCAGATTTGGCAAAATATACGGTGACGGCGGTGCGTGAATGTTACCCTGAAATGGATGTGGAAACCGCAGAAAACATTGGAATGATTGTGGCATTGAAGACGGGCTACAACTGGGGCGGTTTGAATGTGTATGTGCCTAAATCAATGTCGCTTTTTGCTTGTGAACGTGAAAAGCAAATTTTCAACGAGTTCACCGGCAATAATCACGCCTACCTTGCTAAAAAGTATGGTTTATCTTTGCAATGGATCTACAAAATCGTCAAACGCGTGCAAAAAGAAGAAATTGCCAAACGGCAGTTTGATATGTTCGCTCAATCCTAAAAAAACAAACCCAGTGACCGTAAAAAGTCGCTGGGTTTTCTTTTTCTCTATGTGTAACTCTATTTCATTTCGCCTTTTTCATTTCTTCCCACTTCATCCAAATTTTTCCCATTTATGTTGGATTATTTTTAGTAGTTATGTTGGATGGGTTTAAACGATTAAAAATATCTTGATCGGTCAGCATAAAATTCTCCTCTTAAATATTGATAATTTATTATAGAAAAATTGGCGTATGACTCCAGAAGGTAATCGCAATTTTGTGAAGTAGATCGCATTTTTATTGGCGTAAACTTTTGACTAATCTTGACTGCTTGTAAATAAACAAAACCCAGCCAAAGCTGGGTTTGAAAGCGGTTTAAATTAGACTTAAATTTACCAAGTAAAGCCCACTTTTGCCGCCACATATTTTTGTGGAGCCACATCAGAGCCTTTGAGCATTCCTACGTTGGTGCTGAGGTTCCATTGTTTGAATTGTGCCGACAAGCCTAATTCGTGGGTGAAATAACGTCCAAATTGTTGTTGCATTGCCACGTCATTTACGCTTAAGACGCCAGATGAGGCAAGTTTGCGTTGGGTGGCATCGTAGTAGTTGGTCGCAAAACTTGGGGTTAATTTCACATCATTGAACTCGAAAGTTTTATCCAATTGCAAACCTGCACGATACGTCGTTAAACGTAAGGTATCGCTTTTAATATTCGCTTCCGCAAGTTGGTAAGCTGCTCCAGAGAAACGATAGAAACGCACGCCAACGGACGGTTGCACGTTAATGCCCCAATCCCATTTTGCCCCAAGATTACCGCCCACGTTGAAAATGTTGCGGTGGAACACGTTATCAACGCCATCAAAATTCACGCTATTGCGGCTGCGTCCGTAACCTAAATCAAAGCTCGCCCAAACGCCATTTTCCCAGCTGCCTTTAATGAACGCATTCACGGAGGTTAAGCGATTTTTGCCTGAAACGTTTTCATCAAACTCGTTATTGGCTCGAGAGTGTGAAAGCACCGCCCCTATTTTCACGTTATCTGTGATATCTTGTGCCACGCCAATTTGCGTAAGCGTCATCGTTTGTTTGTAAGGTCGGAAATAGTCGGAACGATAACTTTGTTTGGTTGATTCCGTATTCACCCATACATTCGATGGATCTTGGCTTAATAAATGGCGATCTAAATTACGCCCGATTTGCAATGCCCCGTTTACATTCGCCGATAATTCAGACACAGCGGTATTCGCATAACGGCTGATCAGCTGAGCTTGCACAGGCATCGCCACGTTTTGAGTTTGCGTACTCAAGAATTGCTGAATTTCTTGCTCGGTTTGGTATGCCTGCTCAAGTGAGCTGAGCAATGCTAATGTTGCATCATTTAACGCAGATTGAGCGACATTGATTGTTGTTTGATCGCCTGACGCTTGAGCTGTATTTAATGCTTGTTGTGCATTTTCTACACGTTCAATATTCGCATCTAATTCGGATTCAAAAATAGCTAGATCATCTTCATTTGCCATTGTTGCAACCTGACGACAAAGTGCAGTAGATAAACCTTGTGCTTCACAAAGCTGTTGTGCACGTGCGATAGAACTCGCATAACCAGCTTGTAAACGATTCACTTCTGCTAATACACTATCTTGTTGTGATGATAATGTTTTTACATCATTTGTGATCTGATTTACTGTTTTCAACAATTGTGCAGCCTGCTGCTGACTCACTTTTGCTTGCCCATTTAAACCACGATACGTATCACGCTGGCTTTGCAGGGTCGATTGTAATTTCGTAAATTCATTGTAAAGGTTACGACGTTTAATAAAGCGAATACGAGGCGTACTATTGTATTCAAAGAACACTTTATCAATGCTGTTATTGGTTTGACGAATCTCTGCCAATAAACGATCCACACGAGCCTGATCAACATTTTTCTGACCTTGTGCTTCGCTGTATTCTTTCTGCAAGCGGGCTAATTCGGCTTCTTTATTGACAAGTGCTTGGTGCACGTCATCAAAATCACGCTGGCTTTGTGCAACCAACGCTGCACTGCTGCCGTAGTAAAGCTCTGAATCACGTAGCGGATTATATAAGCGATAATCGTTGTTACGATTTGCCAAAATATAACGATATGCCCCTAAATCCACGAAGCCGTTTTCTAATGCTACTTGAATGTTTTGACGATTTTGCTCTGGGTGATTGAGTTTTAACAAACTCAACGGATTCACTTCATTCGGATCTTTGCCGGTATTGTTCATAGAAAGCAAATAATGACCGGAAGCGAGTCCATTCACCACCACATTATCGCCACGACGTTCCGCCACATTAGTTAAAAAGCGGAAATGCCCGTTGCCGGTTAATTTGCCATTCACTGTTAATTGGTTGAAAGACACATTGCCTTGATGGGCGACGTTCACTTCATCATATTGGCTGTTTAAGGTAATTTGGCTATTGGGTGAAAGATCCAAATTTCCCACTACACTATTGCCCGTTAAAGTCCATTCACTTGAAGGTTGCAAATGAATTTGCGTCATTGGAGTAGAATTAATTCGTCCGTGTAAATGGGCTTTGCCAAGCATTAATTGGCTATTCTCTTTTAAATCCACGTTGCCGTGAATGCTGGTCACAGGTAATGCGTTAAAAGTGCGTTCAGAAAGTACAATGTTTTCTGTACATTTTGTCGTACCACTGTAAGCCGAACGGATACATTCGCTTGATTGCCCTTGAGCAAAACCAAGTTGAATTTTAGCTTGATTTTGGGCATTAAAATTACCTTCAAGCAACGATACATTACGACTACTTTCTAAAATTGCCGAGCCTGAAACGTTAAACTCTCGTGCGATGAATTGACGGTTAATCCAATCGTTTTCATCCACGACATCTTTTTTATTTAAGTGATCGTAAGCGTGCGGTACAGGAATGCCTGAAAGCACAACGTTACCAGCGGTAACATTCAAATTGCCATTTAGATTTGCCCCACCATTGAGTACCCAAGTGCTGTTTTCACGTGTCGGGCGATAAGTAACATTCATAGCTCCATTGTGCAAGGAGCGGTCATTTTCGCCTAAAAATCCGCTAAAGGTATCAATGCGTTTCTTCGCATTCGCTTCAGCAAGCACATTTTTCACGACGACATTTTTATCATTACCTAAAAATTCCCAGTCTTTGGTCGTTTCCATATCCCAAGGGAAATATGCACGCGGATTCGCACCGTCTTTTAATCGGAAATAATCTAAACGATTTTTGCGGTAATTATTTTTATATTCGTAAATCGCCAAATCTGTCTTTGGACGAACGCCCCAATTAACCCATTCAACATCTTGCTCATTGACATTTTCTTTGCCAATAAAAGTCAAATCAGCAGTTTTAGTACGGCTATGGTTGACAATCTGTGCCCCATCATCGGTATTTTGAATTTGATGGAAGGTTAAGGCATTGCCATTTACGTCCAAACGACCACCGCGGAAACCAAAGTAGATATTATCAGGGTTTACCTGTTTATCATTCGCCAATACAACCGTTCCGCGACCACTGGTAATTCCCACCTGATTAAAGGCTTGTTGCTTGCCATTTAAAGCTTTTTGGTCAAGTACCACAGTGCCTTCGCCCACGCTAATGTCGCCCAAGTTTTTACCTTGACCATCGACATAAAGTGTACCTGTACCGAG
This sequence comes from uncultured Haemophilus sp., assembly GCA_963545995.1. Lineage (GTDB taxonomy): Bacteria > Pseudomonadota > Gammaproteobacteria > Enterobacterales > Pasteurellaceae > Haemophilus_A. The sequence continues at coordinate 46,598 of CAUUKJ010000014.1, read as the reverse complement.
TTTTGACAAGCGGTCATTTTTAGGATTTTTTACACGCCAATTAACCGTTTTATTGCCATTAACTACAACCCCAGCCCCAAGCCAAGTCACATCATTACTATCAGTTCTAACTATCACATTTTGGTTAAAATGCAAGGCACCTGCACCTTGGTTAATACTCTCTTTTAACACAAGAGTTGAACCATCACGTCCAGTAAAATGCACCGTTTTTCCATTATCTAAAGACGGACGTTGGCGATTTTCATCTTTAGACGCCACATTTACATTTGTAACAGGAATTTCGACCGCTTGATTACCACTTTGTAGTACGCTCTTACCCACACCTCGATTTTGCCATGAGTAAGTTGAGCCGTTTAGGCTTACTGTCATTTCATCATTTTCAAATGCACGATGAATAGAATCAGGCTGTATAATTGTATAAATATTATTTTTACCATCATAGCCATTGAAGGTAGAAAGTACGCCCGCTAATACCCAACGCTGCTCTTTAGCATCATAAGCAAGTAAAGCCGATCCACTATCACCTGGTAAGCCATAGGTACCCAACGTTTCATAAAGATCACCACTAAATAATACCCAATTATCCATTGAACTATTTGGTTTAAGTGGGGTACCTCCTGTAAGATAATTATAAGCGGAAGTAAGAGATGTCTTTTCTTTACCATCTTTACTACGTAAATATTGACGCCCAGATCCCACTCGTACAAAATACGGGTAACGCTCTTTATCTAAAAACGCACCATTTTTCGGTCCTGTTTTTTTATCGTTATCAAAAGCAATATTATTTAATGGAATGGGGGTGACTTCTGTCACCAATTTATGTAAACGAGGGGAATGAAAGTCGTATTTATCGTGGTTATTACGATCCACGATCAAATAATCGAAATGATGGCTATCTGGATTTTTACCATCTTCTCCAAACTGCACAGAGCCATAACCAACATTATGTTTTACGCTCACAATATATTGCGGATTAAACAAGGTTGCGACACCATTAACACGGCTTGCCACGTGTAAATCTGGCATTGGTAAATTCGGCAACATCGTGCCCACTTGTTTACCTTGTTTATCAAAAATAAGAATGTTTTTTGCACCAACGGAGAATTGCCCTTTATTCTCTGCAAAATCACGGAAGTATTGGTAGTTCACATCATCGCGAACCATTGAGGCTTGCGTCCCAGCACACATCATAGCAACACTTAACGCAACGATTGTAGGTCGAAAAGCAATTGATTTATACATAAAAAAGCCCCCGTTTACAGATCGTATCGAGGGCGATTGTAAATTTATTGTAAAGACTTGTCAATTTTCTCAAACAAATCACGGGCAAGGTTATCAAGCCCTTTCAAGCGTTCTAAACCGCGACGCATCAATGTTTGACGCTGGCTATCATAACGTGAAAGCTTGATAAGCGGTTCAATTAAACGAGAAGCCACTTGTGGATTGCTATCGTTAAGTTTCATTAACATATCCACCAAGAAACGATAGCCCGAACCATCAATATTGTGGAACGCTTTCGGGTTTTGACTAGCAAAAGCTCCCACCACCGCACGTACACGGTTTGGATTGTTGAAGTTGAAACTTCTGTGATTTAGCAAGCCTTGTACTACTTCTAACACATCTTCGTCTGGGCGAGTCGCTTGTAGACTGAACCATTTATCCATCACTAAGCCATCTTGATACCATTTTGCCTCAAAATCAGCTAATAACTCATCACGACATTCTAATTCTGCTTTCGTTGCTGCAGAAAGAGCCGCAAGCGTATCGGTCATATTATCCGCTTGTTCGTAGTGATTTTTCACTAATTCTTCACCAACATCGGTAAATGCTAGGTAAGATAAACAAACATTACGCAACGAACGTTTAGCGATATCTTGTTCGCTAACACGATACGCACCGCATCTGTTCGCATTGTAAAGTTTATATAAACGGTCTTCAAAATACGCTGCAATAGATTCCAATAAGAATTCACGCACTTTCGCAATACCAGCTGGATCGATAATATCGAACAACTCCGCAAAATCTGTTTCTTTCGGCAAGGTAAGCATCAATGCAGTTAATTGCGGATCTTGCACATTATCTAGCACCATTTCTAATGCTGAACCGAATTCGTGCGAGAATTGCATCATTCCACCTTGCTGCAAGCGGGTTAAATTCTCGGTTAATTCGCGATTAAACAGCGATTGGATGGCATCCCAACGGACAAATTCATTTTTCGCGAACTTCAACAAGGTAATCAACTGTGCCTTGCTATAATTAAAGTCAAGTTTTACTGGAGCTGAAAAATCGCATAGCAATGCAGGCACAGGTTGTGCTTTTACCCCAAAGAATTCAAACGTTTGGCTCGATTCGGTCACATTCAATACGTCTGACATTTCCCCTGCTTCGCATCTTAACGGTAAATTTTGACCGCTTGTAGGATCAACCAACGCCACTTTAAGAGGAATATGTAGGTTTAGTTTTTCAAGCTGATCTGCCGTTGCAGGCGTATGTTGGCTGACGTGTAAACGATAAATTTGGCGAATTGCATCATACTCATCGGTTACCGTTAAAATGGGTGTACCTGATTGGCTATACCAACGACGGAATAAAGTTAAATCAACGCCTGAGGCACGTTCCATCGATGAAATAAAATCTTCACAGGTTGCCGCTTTACCATCATTTTCTGCCACATAAAGCTGCATACCTTGCTGGAATTTTTCTTCGCCTAAAAGGGTATGAATCATACGAATCACTTCTGCCCCTTTTTCATACACAGTTACTGTGTAGAAATTATTCATTTCAATCACTTTCTCAGGGCGAATAGGGTGAGCCATCGGGCTAGCATCTTCGGCAAATTGTACGGTACGTAACAAACGCACATCTTCAATACGTTTTGCAGGGCGAGACCATAAATCCGAAGTGAATTCTTGATCACGGAAAACGGTTAAACCCTCTTTAAGGCTGAGCTGGAACCAGTCGCGGCAGGTAATGCGGTTGCCCGTCCAGTTATGGAAATATTCGTGAGCAATCACGCTTTCAATGTTTAAATAATCGTCATCGGTTGCGGTTTCAGGTTTGGCAAGCACGAATTTTGAGTTAAACACGTTCAAGCCTTTATTTTCCATCGCCCCCATATTAAAGAAATCGACCGCCACGATCATATAAATATCTAAATCGTATTCTAAACCGAAACGCTCTTCATCCCATTTCATCGCACGTTTTAGACTTTCCATCGCCCAACCTGCACGGTCTAAATTGCCTTTATCGACATAGATTTCGAGTGCCACTTCACGACCGCTTTTCGTAATGAATTTATCTTGCAATAAATCGAAATCGCCTGCGACTAATGCGAATAAATAGCTTGGTTTAAAGAATGGATCTTCCCATTCAACCCAATGGCGACCATCGCCTAAATCACCTTGAGCAATGCGGTTACCATTTGAAAGTAAGAACGGATATTTCGCCTTATTAGCGGTGATTTTTGTACGATATTTTGCAAGCACATCTGGGCGGTCTAGCATATAAGTGATTTGACGGAACCCTTCCGCTTCGCATTGCGTACAAATCCCCTCGCCCGACTGATAAAGCCCTTGTAAAGAGGTATTTTTTGCTGGATTCAATGCCGTTTCAATTTGCAGTTGAAATTTGCCCGCTTGTTCCGCGACATTAATCGTAAGAGATTGATCATCTCGCTCAAACTCAACATTCTCTTTACCATTGAGTTTCAAAGAAAGAAAATCGAAGCTATGCCCATCTAATTTTAGATGCGTCGCTCCAGCAGTTTTACGCTCAACATTGAGCACAGAAGTTACAAAGGTTCTATCCGCATCAAGCTGAACATCTAAGTAGATGTCTGTGATCGTAAAATCAGGTGCACGATAGTCTTTTCTTAATTTAGCTTTTGGTTGCATAGTTTGTCCTTTAATTTCTCTGATTGAACCAGAAATGTTTTTCAGGTTGATTTTGCGATTATGATAATTTTTCTTGAGTAAAAATCTGTTTATCTTCCCATCGGATCATCGTGAGGTGATTTCCCCACGCACACCCTGTATCGAGGGCATAAATATTAGAGCTGGAACATTGTCCCATTAGGCTTGCCCAGTGTCCAAAGATGATATTTTGTTCATTGTAAAGTGGATTGTCGAGTTCAAACCACGCTTTTAGATCTTGAGGTGCCTCTTCAATTGGTAATTTACAAGCGAAATCTAACCGCTTGTCAAGATAACAAAAACGCATTCGCGTGAAGACGTTCACAATATAACGCCAGCGGTCGATACCTTGCAAATTCGGATCCCAGCGGTCAGGATGATTTTCATACATTTGGGCTATGTAATCTGCATAGTTTTCACTTTTTAACACAGTTTCAGCCTCTCTGGCACATTGTGTTGCGGTGTTTAAATCCCATTCAGGGCTAATGCCTGCGTGGACAAGAAGAAATTTATGCGTTGGATGCTGAACCATAAGCGGTTGATTTCTCAGCCAATTTTGCAATTCTTCGCGATCAGGAGCTTCGAAAATTGCATCGACTCTATCAGAGGGCTTAACACGTTTAATGCCCAGCAAGGTGGAAAGTAGATGTAAATCGTGGTTGCCTAATACTATTTGAGCTTTATTACCCAACGATTTTACAAAACGCAGGCAAGATAATGAATCATCGCCGCGTGCGACTAAATCGCCTGTTAGCCAAATTTCATCTTGTTTTTCATCGAATTGTGCCTTTTCTAGGAGTAATTGAAACTCTTTAAAACAGCCGTGTAAATCGCCCACAATATAAGTTGCCATACTTTTTTACCTTCCTACTCTCTGCCCTGCTTAATTGGAGTTTTTATGATTTGTAGTGTGTGAACTTGTTTCACGAACGCAAATACCTCATCTCGTGCGTGAATTTTTCAAATCCACACACCCTACAGGCTTTCTATTTTACTTTGCTCATCTTTCGCTTTTTTCTGCTCTAGCCGTCTTTTTTTGAAAAAGGCACTCATTTTTTGGCTGCATTGTTCTCTTAACACACCGCCACGAATTTCAAGTAGATGGTTCATTTTGAAATCTTCAAACAAGTGAAAACGCGAGCCAATCGCTCCTGTTTTATAATCACTCGCCCCAAAAACTAATCGCCCGATGCGGCTATGCAAAATTGCCCCTGCACACATTGTACAAGGTTCAAGTGTAACATAAAGCGTACAATCTAACAGGCGATAATTTTGGCAATGCTCCCCCGCTTGACGAATAGCAAGCATTTCTGCGTGTGCCGTTGGGTCGTTACGTAAAATGGATTGATTCCAACCTTCGCCAATTTTATTGCCTTCTTTATCAACAAGCACGGCACCGACAGGAATTTCGCCAATCGCTTCTGCTTTATCGGCAAGTGTTAGGGCATATTCTAACCAAAATTGGTCTTGTTCGGAATAATCTAATGTACAACTCGTTTGGGTGGATTGGATAAACATAATTAAAAATTTGTATTATCTGATTACAAAAACAGCCCCAAAGGGGCTGTTCTTTAGTAGCTATTTCTCACCAACACAAAACGGTTGCTGAGCCTGTCGAAGCATTAGTTTTGTGTTGAATAACTTCTTCGACTAATCCTTCGACAAGCTCAGGAACCGCCTAAGAAGCTATAATTTCAATTGATATTATGATTAACGGCGACCACGGTCGTTAAAACGTTTCTCTTTAAAACCGCCTTTTTTACGGTCATTAGAGCCACGGTCTTCACGGCGATCATCACGACGGCCTAAGCCACGTCCGCCACGTTCTTTACGACGATCATTGCGGTCGCCACGTCCACGACTTTCAAATGGCTGGCTGTTTGAACCATTTACAGGACCTAACAACGACATTTGCATCTGTTTATTTAACACACGTGCTTTTTGAGCAAAGTGTTGTACAAGATGGTTTGGCATACCTTGTGGTAATTCAATCGTTGAGTAAGTATCGTGTAACTTAATATGTCCGATGAAACGGCTGCTAATATCGCCTTCATTTGCAATCGCCCCAACGATATGACGCACTTCCACACCATCTTCACGACCTAATTCAATGCGGTATAAATCCATCGCCACACATGTACCCTCGCGTTGTTCACGTCCGCTACGACGGTCATCACGACGATCTCCACGTTCATTACGGTCACGACGACCACATTCGCGGCTTGGTTTAACCACTGGATCTGGAGGAAGAATCAGTTTTTGTTTCTCTTGCAATAACATCATCATCGCTGCCGCAAGTTCTTCGTGATCTTGATCAGCGGTAAATAAATCTTCCAATAACGCACGGTATTTTTCTAAATCGTGATGCTCTAGTTGAGCTTCAATGCGTGCTTTGAATTTCTCACGGCGTTTTGCCATTAAGATTTCGTGGTTTGGAATCGCCACTTCATCAATTGGTTTCTTAATAAGATGTTCAATGTTGCGTAATAAACGACGTTCACGCGGATCCACAAATAATAACGCACGACCAGAACGCCCCGCACGACCTGTACGACCAATACGGTGAACATAAGATTCCGCATCAAGTGGAATATCGTAGTTCACCACAAGGCTGATACGTTCGATGTCGATACCACGTGCCGCTACGTCTGTCGCCACTAAAATATCTAAACGACCTGATTTTAATTTATCTAAGGTTTGTTCACGAGCTTGTTGCGTCATATCACCGTTTAATGCTGCGGTACGATAGCCATTGCGTTCGCAAAGTTCAGTAATATCAATAGTGCCTGTTTTGGTACGCGTAAAGATAATCGCTGCATCAAATTCTTCAACTTCCAAGAAACGCAATAACGCATCATTTTTACGGAAACCGTTCACTAACCAATAGCTTTGGGTAATATCTGGAGCTGAACGCTGAGTCGCTTTGATTTTCACCTCTTGCGGATCATTCATAAAGCGTTTGGTAATGCGGCGAATTGGCTCAGGCATTGTTGCAGAGAAAAGTGCCGTTTGGTGCTGTTCTGGTAATTCTGCCATTACCGTTTCCACATCATCAATAAAGCCCATACGTAACATTTCATCTGCTTCATCAAGCACGATAAATTTAAGTTGAGAAAGATCTAATGTACCGCGATTGATATGGTCAAGAATACGACCAGGTGTACCAACCACTACTTGCGAACCTTGTTTTAAGGCACGAAGTTGAATGTCATAGCGTTGTCCGCCATAAACGGTTACTACACGAACGCCTTTCATATTTTTAGTAAATTGTTCGCAAGCATCTGCAACTTGGATCGCTAATTCACGCGTTGGTGCCATCACTAACATCTGCGGATGGCGAGCTTCTGGATCAATTTGAGCAAGAAGAGGAAGAGAAAATGCTGCCGTTTTACCACTCCCTGTTTGAGCCATACCTAATACATCACGACCATTTAATAAGTGCGGAATACACTCTTGTTGGATTGGTGATGGGGTAGCAAAACCCATATCATTCACGGCATCAAGGATAGATTGTGGTAAGCCTAAATCGGCAAAAGTCATTGTTGTTTCAGTCATAAAATTCCAAATAAAAGGAAGTTTCTTCAAGCAAATTGAAGAAACGAGTCAAAATAATATTGTTGAGCTTTAGGCAAGAAAAATAAATAGAAAGCAAACCAATGCTTTTTATAACTTGTCATTTGAGTATAGCGGCTAAATTTGCAAAAAATTCTGCAAATCCGACCGCTTGCGTCCCTAATTATCCCCAACAACTACGGTGGGTGTTTGAACACTGTTAATGCTTTCGTTGTTACGAAGCTGTAAAAGTTCAAACAAGGCAAAACGATACTCAACAAAGTTAAACACTTGGTTTGCAAGAGCAAGGCGGAAGAGGCTGATTGCCTCATCTTTCTGATTCAATTTGAGTTTTTGTTTTGCTAAATAAAAATATGTTTCGGTCAACATTTCTGCATAAGCGGCGGTATTTGGCTGAGCTTGTGCATCCATTTTTTCCCGAAGTTGTTTCAGTGAAATATTTCCTAAGAAATAATCTACAACGTTTTCGCCCCAAAATTCATCTGAGATTTTTTTAGAGCGAGCAATTAAATTACTTTTGGCTTCCTGTGGGGTTAATTCCAGTTCATTGAAATAAAGCCATAAAACACGGTAAGGATCGGCAGGGTTTTCATTGTAGAAATGCAATAAATCGCGTTCTGCCTCAGAATATCGACCGCTATAATAAAATGCTAAACCACGGTTTAGGTAAGTGTAAGCATAGTCAGGGTCTAAATCTAATACTGCATTAAATGCGTCAACCGAACTATCGTAGTCATCTTCAAGCAATAAATACAGCCCCATATAATTATAGGCAGCTGTCATTGTTTGATTTAATGCAATGGCTTGGTTGAAATCATAACGAGCAAGTGACCATAACCCTAAGCTGTCATAAATAACACCACGCTCAAAATAGAGATCAGCTCGGTCGTTATCCGTTAATTTTGCTTCCTGCAACACTTGACTTAATCGCACGATCATCTCTTCTTGGTCGAAACGAAGTTGTGGATTAAGTTCCGCAATCGCTAATTTATCCGTTGAAATCATTTCCGATGAACGGTTAGCACAACCGCTCAGAAATAAAGCAAAAAATAAACCGAGTGAAAAAAAACGGAAAAGTTTAGTCTGTTGTAACATAAGTAAGAAATAGCCTTAAAAGCAACAACAAGAAAGCATCAACCTCTTGAATCCAAGAGGTTGATTAAGCGAATTATTCAGCTTGTTCTTCTGGATGTGAAACTACTTCAGTTTCTGTCGCTTCAGATTGGTTTAACTCTTTCATCGTTAAACGGATACGGTTTTGGCGGTCAATTTCAACCACTTTTACCATTACTTCTTGTCCTACTGAAAGGTAATCTGCCACACGTTCCACACGTTCATCGGTAATTTGTGAAATGTGAACTAAGCCTTCTTTACCACCTAAGATAGACACAAACGCACCGAAATCAACTACGCGGGTCACTTTACCTTTGTAAATTGCATTCACTTCAACTTCAGCCACGATCTCTTCAATACGTGCCATTACTGCTTTCGCTGCATTGTTGTCTGTTGCTGCAATTTTCACTGTACCATCATCGTCAATATCAATTGATGTACCTGTTTCTTCGGTTAATGCACGAATAGTTGCACCACCTTTACCGATGACATCTTTGATTTTCTTCGGATCAATTTTCATTGTGTGAATACGCGGTGCGTAGTCTGAAATATCTGCACGCGGTGCAGGAATTGCTTGTTCCATCACGTTTAAGATGTGCATACGTGCACCTTTCGCTTGGTTCAATGCAATTTGCATAATCTCAGGCGTGATACCTTCAATTTTGATGTCCATTTGAAGTGCAGTTACACCTTCACGTGTACCTGCTACTTTAAAGTCCATATCGCCTAAGTGGTCTTCATCGCCTAAAATATCTGAAAGAACAACAAATTTCTCTTCTTCTTTCACCAAGCCCATTGCAATACCTGCAACTGCCGCTTTAATTGGCACACCTGCATCCATTAATGCAAGGGAAGCACCACAAACAGATGCCATTGAAGATGAACCATTAGATTCAGTGATTTCAGAAACCACACGCACCACATACGGGAACTCTTCCGCTGTTGGCATTACTGCTAACACACCACGTTTTGCTAAACGACCGTGACCAATTTCACGACGTTTTGGTGAACCGATACGACCTGTTTCGCCTACTGAGTATGGAGGGAAATTATAGTGGAATAAGAAGCGGTCTGATTTTTCGCCTGTTAATTCATCAATAATTTGAGCATCGCGTTCTGTACCTAAAGTTGCCACCGCTAACGCTTGTGTTTCACCACGAGTAAATAATGCTGAACCGTGAGTACGTGGCAATACGCCTGTGCAAATATCTAATGCACGAACCGTATCAACGGTACGACCATCAATACGTGGTTCACCTGCAATAATACGGCTACGTACGATTTGGCTTTCTAATGCTGTAATAATATCAATAATTGCACCTTCAGAAACGGTTTCATCTTCTGCGGTTAACGTTGCAATCACTTCTGCTTTAATTGTATCGATTTGTTCGTAACGAGCTTGTTTTTCCGTAATACGATAAGCATCACCGATACGGCTTTCTGCTAATGCTTTTACTTTATTGATTAAATCTGTGTTTGGCTCTGGTGCAACCCAATCCCAACGCGGTTTACCCGCTTCTTTTACGAATTCTTTGATGTTTTCAATCACAACTTGTTGTTGCTGATGACCAAATACCACTGCTGAAAGCATTTGTTCTTCAGTTAAGATGTCTGCTTCAGATTCAACCATTAACACAGCTTTATCTGTACCCGCAACCACTAAGTCTAAACGGCTATGTTTCTGTTCTGAAATAGTTGGGTTTAACACAAATTGATCGTTAATGAAACCAACACGTGCTGCACCGATAGGACCATTGAAAGGTACGCCAGATAATGAAAGTGCTGCTGAAGCACCAATCATCGCCACTAAGTCTGGGCTGATTTGTGGATTAACTGAAACCACAGTAGCAATCACTTGAATTTCGTTGAAGAAACCTTCAGGGAAAAGCGGACGAACTGGACGGTCGATGAGACGAGCGACTAAAGTTTCACCTTCAGATGGGCGACCTTCACGTTTGAAGAAACCACCAGGAATACGACCTGCAGCGTAAGTACGTTCTTGGTAATCAACCGTTAAAGGGAAGAAATCTTGACCTTCTTTAACCTCTTTTTTCGCCACAACAGTCACAAAAACGGTTGTGTCATCCATACTTGCCATTACTGCAGCCGTTGCTTGACGAGCAATCGCACCTGTTTCTAAGGTCACTGTGTGCTGACCATATTTAAATTGTCTTACAATTGGAGTCATAACTAAATCCTTCAAATAAAATTAAAAATTTAGTTTTATTTCTTACAAATTGCGACTAGCAAAAACAATCTCGCAAGATCGCTTTTGATAGCCGCCTCTACAAATTCGAAATAAAACGCCCGTAGTATACCCCTTTTTTCTCACAAAATCGCCTACTATTTTTGCTTTTTACAAAATTCAGCCAAAATCGCTCTTTTCTTTGCAAATTTCGAACTGAATTCGACCGCTTATCTTTTTAGAGGTGGACAAATATCCACAAATCATAGAAAATAAAACGTTTTTGTTATAAATATAAGCAGATTATGAGCGATACCATTATCAATTACGAAGGCGTTGAACAAATGCCGATTAAGCGTTTTACTGAAGACGCTTACCTCAATTATTCAATGTATGTCATTATGGACAGGGCGTTGCCTTTTATTGGCGATGGTCTAAAACCTGTGCAACGTCGCATTATTTATGCAATGTCCGAATTAGGCTTGAATGCGAATGCAAAATACGCCAAAGCAGCTCGAACGGTGGGGGATGTATTGGGTAAATTCCACCCTCACGGCGACTCAGCCTGTTACGGAGCAATGGTGGGAATGGCACAAGATTTCACCTTCCGCTATCCGCTAATTGATGGTCAGGGGAACTGGGGTAGCCTAGAAGATGATGCCGCTGCATATCGTTATACCGAAGCCCGTTTAACTAAAATTGCCTCTATTTTGCTTTCTGAAATTGAGCAAGGCACAGTGGATTTCAAACCCAATTTCGACGGTTCGAAAATGGAACCTGTCACTTTCCCTGCTCGTTTGCCACATATTTTACTTAATGGCTCAACGGGGATCGCTGTTGGGATGGCAACCGATATTCCACCACACAATATCAATGAATTGGCGGAAGCCAGCACAATGTTGTTGGATAATCCTAATGCGACACTTGCAGAATTATTAACCGTTGTGCAAGGTCCAGACTACCCGACCGAAGCGGAAATTATCACACCAAAAGCCGATATCGCGAAAATTTATGAGCAAGGTCGCGGTTCAATCAAAGCTCGTGCAATCTGGAAAAAAGAAGATGGCAAAATCGTTATTGATGCTCTGCCTTACCAAACTTCGCCATCGAAAATCATTGAGCAAATTGCAACCCAAATGCGAAATAAAAAACTGCCAATGGTGGACGATATTCGTGATGAATCTAACCACGAGAATCCAATTCGCATCGTGATTGTGCCACGCTCTAACCGTATCGATTTTGATGCGTTAATGGATCATCTTTTTGCCACCACAGAGCTAGAAAGAAGCTACCGTATCAATATGAATATGATCGGGCTGGACGGCAAACCAGCGGTAAAAAATCTACACACGATTTTAACCGAATGGCTTTCATTCCGCCGCACTACGGTCGTTCGTCGCTTAAATTACAGATTAGACAAAATTTTAGACCGCTTGCATATCATTGACGGTTTGATGATCGCGTTCCTGAATATCAATGATGTGATCGAAATTATCCGCAATGAAGATGAACCCAAAGCTGAACTAATGGCTCGTTTTGGCTTAACCGAAATTCAAGCTGAAGCTATTCTCAACTTACGTTTACGCCATTTGGCAAAATTGGAGGAACATTCACTTCAAGCAGAAAAAAATGAACTTGCCAAAGAACGTGATGAATTGCAACTGCTTTTAGGTTCAGAGCGTCGTTTAAATACGCTCATCAAAAAAGAGATTCAAGCCGATGCCAAAGCATTCGCCTCTCCACGTCGTTCAGCCTTAGTAGAACGAACCGAAGCCAAAGCAATTTCGGAAACTGACCTTACTCCAACCGAAGATGTAACCGTCATTTTATCGGAAAAAGGCTGGGTACGCTGTGCCAAAGGACACGATATTGATGCCAAAGGCTTGGCATACCGTGCAGGCGACCAATATCTCGCCCACGCTCACGGCCGTAGCAATCAACCTGCGGTCTTTTTAGACAGCACGGGCAGAGCGTATGCCATTGAGCCAAGCACATTGCCATCGGCACGTTCGCAAGGTGAGCCAATTACTAGCAAAATCACCCTACCAGAAGGGGCTGAAATTCAGCAAGTGCTAATGGGGTCTGCTGAAAAAGTGTTAATGGCATCTAATTCTGGCTATGGCTTTATTTGCTCGTTTGAAGATTTAGTGTCACGCAACAAGGCAGGTAAAGCGGTCATTTCTTTAACCGAAAATGCAAAAGCATTACCACCGCAACGAATCACAGAGGAAGAAAACCTTTCTCTGGTTGCCATCAGCAACGTTGGGCGAATGTTGGTTTTCCCATTAAGCGAATTACCAACACTCTCAAAAGGGAAAGGCAATAAAATCATTAATATTTCCGCCCAAGCGGCAAAATCAGGTGAGGAATATTTGGCTCATTTGTTGTTACTCAAACCAAATCAGTCCTTAGTGTTTGTTTCAGGCAAACGCAAAATCACCCTCAAACCTGCCGATATTGAGAAATATCGTGGGGAACGTGCAAGAAAAGGCACGCAAGTGAGAGGTTTAAGCGAACATTCAATCATTGAGATTGTTAATTAGCAAAATCCCACGTATGAGAGATCATTACGTGGGATTTCTTTATCTAATTTGCAAATTAGAAGCGAATTTCAACCGCTCCTGCAAAGTTTCGACCTGGTGCGTAGAAGCGTTCTAGCCCTTTGCGCTGTGGGTCAACCGCATCAGTTGTACTAATATAATTGATACCACGTAAAGTATCCCAAGTATGATATTTACGATTCAATAAATTATATACACCTGCACGTAAAGTTACATTTTTATTGACTTTATAGAATCCATAAACATCAAATAAAGTCGCTGAACCATTCAAATAAGGGTATGTTTGAACACGTTTACGCCACAAAATTTGTGCATCTTTCGCTTTTTTAGCACCTAAATAAGTTGCTCTTACATTTAAGCCCCAGCGATCTTCAGGATCTTCATAACCAAAACCAACAATAACTTTTAATGGCTGAATAGACAGTAAACTGTTCTCGCTTCCTTTTAATCTAGCTTTAGAATAACCTAAATTAGCAAGGAACTTCCATCCTGCAGGAATAACTGAGAATACTTGATCTAAATTCATTTTGCTATTTAGTTCAATACCAGAAATACTTGCTCTATCAATATTTACCATTTGTTGACCTAGTTGGTATTCAAATGGCTGTGCTCCATAATAAGCAGAATATTCATCGTAATCTGTATTTGCGACTAGCTCTTCTGTTTCTTGTTCAATTAAGAAATCTTTATAACGACTATGGTAGATATTCATACCAAACAAGCCTAGTCGATGTTCAGCTTGGATATTAATTGATTGGTTAAGTGCTTGTTCTGCTTTTAAATTAGGATTTGGATACCAGTTACCCAATTTATTAGTGAAAGAGAAATACATTTCTGATGCTGTTGGCACTCGATATCCAGTAGAAACATTATAGCCTACTTTCCAAGTATCGTTTAACTGAGCATCTAGCCCTAATGAGCCACTTAAACTTTGGAATGTATTAGATGCTGGTGTTGCAGTACAAGCTTGGCAAGGTGCTTTTATATGTTGTGGCACGAGCTCTTCCCAGTCATATCTCACCCCTAGCTGACTAGAAAACATATCATTCCATGCAACTTTATCTTGTAATTGACTATAAAATGCTCTAGTTCTTACTGGATGCTGAATTGAACCATTTTCTTTTAACGTTTTACCACCTTGATAAAACTCTTTGTCATTTCGGTTATCAAAATCCTTCTGAGATATACCTGAACGAAGTGTAAAAATATGTGTACCCCATTTGGTTTCCCAAGCTGCAGAATCTAAACGAATGGAAGCTCGTTTTACTTTAGTTAACATATGAGTATCTTGAAGCTCATCTGCACGCTTAATATAGATAAGTCTTCCATTCGCATCTCTATTATAAGAACCTTTATAATTTTTAGAGCCAATATCTGTTTCTTGCCAATCGAGATCTGCACGTAAATAACTTAAATATTTACTATCTTCTGGGAAATACTCATACGCAAAATTGGCGGTATAGCGTGAATTGATATCATTAACTAAACGCCAGCTACTTTCAGTATAGTTATATGATTTTTCATCTACCTCATTGTTAAGTTTCTGACCATTAAAAGAAACACTGATTTTATGAGATGGCGTAATAAAATATCCTACTTTTGCTAAATAACTGTGATTTTTATGATGAGCTGGGTCAGGTATTCCTCTTGCACTTCCTGTAATATCTTCTCCACTACCACTACTTTTCATTTCGTGCCCATTACGGTGGGAATAAAGCAAGGCAATATCTACTTTTTCATTTCTATAACCCGTTCCAACAGTATGGGTCCATTCACGGTTTTTACTTGCGTAGCCATTTTTGAGTAACACACCCCAATTATTTTCTGGCAAGATAATATCATCTACACCTAGAGTACGATAGTTTACCGATCCACCTAGCGCCCCACTTCCTGAATTAAAGGAGTCTGAACCTCGCATAATGTCGATCCCTTGCACTAATTCAGGATCAATTCCTAAACGCGAACTATTGAAGTTGCCATAACGGGCGTAAAGGGAGTTCTCTTCAGAATCAGGTAGATTTACACCATCTACACTAATACCAACGCGATTTCCCTCAACACCTCTCATAGCAAAGCCTTTCTTACGACGACCATTATCGCTAATACCTACATCTGTTGTATAACGCACTAAATCATAACTGTCCGCAATCAATTCCTCCTGAATTGCTTTACGTGTTTTCTTGATTTGATTCGATTTGATTTGAGTGCCATCAACGCGAATGGTATCTAAAGTAGTTTCTTCTTGGGCATAGCTGTTTAATGCCATCGCAACACAAACAGCCCCCAAGGATAGGGTAAATTTACGGGACATATTTTCACCTAAAATGTAAACGAGATATGAATTCAGTTTACGAAAATTTAATAAACTTTACAAGAGTATTGAAAATCATTTTTATTTGGTTTAATCTAATTGAAACTTTATTCCACTCTAATCACATAAAATAGGTCACTCTTATGAATAAATTCAAACTTACCTTACTTGCTGTATCCTGTGCAGCCTTTTTAACTGCTTGCTCATCAAGCTCTAAAGGAGGTGCAGATAATTCTGATCAAATTCGTAAAACAGAATCCACATTAACGCAAAAAATTGCGGATCTTACTCAGCAAGTAAAAACAGCTCAACAACAAGCTCAAAATAATCAATCAAATTACAATACAGCTAAGTCTGAAGCAGATAAAGCCCAAGCTACCGTAACTCAGCTCACTGCTGAAGTTGCCAAACTTACTAAAGAATTAGCTGAATTAAATCAAAAACAAGCTGAACTAGCAGCTGAACAAACTAATTCCCAACTAGCTAACGCAAAACAAAACCTTGAAAATCAAGACGCGTTAAAAAAACTAGAAGAAAAAGCACAAAAAGCAGCTGAAGATCTGGCTAACGCAAAGCAAAATTTAGAGAAAGCTCAAAAAGATGCTGAAGTAGCAAACAAATCTGTTGAAGAACTCAATGCAAAAGTAGCTGAACAAGCGAAAAAACGCCAAGAAGCTGAAGAATATGCTAAACAGCTAGAAAATCTTCGTGCAGATGAAAAATCAAGAATTCCACTTAGCGATAAAGTATTCGGAGGAATTTCTGGCGTGATGAGTGATGCTGTATCTGGTGGTGTCATTAACTTAAAAGATGGTAAAGCAACTGTTGAGCGTACCCAAGCTCGAGATATTCGTGATCTTACAATTGTTGATAGCAATGGTGTTAAAGATCAATTACTTTCTTTAGCTGATTCAGAATATAATGACTATATCGGGCAGGTTGAATATAGTTCAAATATTGCTAACACAGGTGATTTCAAATCAACTACTTTTGGTATCTATGCAACTGATCCATACAACCCAACTGAAAAAATGATTTATGCACAAGGTAAACCAACCGATGTAACTCAAATTCCTACTTCAGGTACAATTCAATACACAGGCGGAGCTGCTTATGTGAAAGATGGCGTTTCATATGCAAGAACATCAAAAATGAATGCGACAGCTGATTTCGATAAAAAAATAATTGATATTACAATTAACGAAAAAGTAAATACTTATTACAACACGGTTCAAGTACCTGAAATGAAATTCGGCGGCAAAATCACAGGCAATAGTTTTGCGGGCGAAGTAAATGGAATCAAAACCCAAGGTGGTTTCTTCGGTGAAAATGCGAAAGAATTATCAGGTATTTACACCAATGATGCAGACAAATCACGTGGTGTATTTGGTGCAATCAAACAAGAAGCAGCTCAATAAGCGGTAGGATTTTAAGAAAAAATGACAAATCTCACACAACAAATAACGGATTATTTGGCGGAACATCCGCAATCGATTACGCTTGAAATGGCGGAACATTTCAATTTGCCAGAAGGCAAAATTTTAACCGCATTACCTGAGCAGTTTGTACGTGTTTTTGAAGCCAATCGTGCCGAAGATATTCTCACACAAATTGCTCAATGGGGTACATTTACCACGATTATTGAGAAATGTGGTTCAATCTTTGAAATCAAAGATCGTTTCCCTGAAGGCATTGTTGGGCGTGGCTATTACAATCTCAATATGAAAGGCGAACAAGGTGCATTGCACGGGCATTTAAAGCTCGATCAAATCGCTCAAATTGCCTTTGTTAGCCTGCCATTTCGTGGTAAAGAGAGCTATAACATTGCATTTATCGCACAAGATGGTGAAACCATTTTTAAAGTGTATTTAGGGCGTGATGAACAACGCCAACTTTTCCCTGAACAAGTCGAAAAATTTAAAGCGTTTCAATAAGGAGAAACTATGACAGAGCGTCAAGAAGTATTACAGAACCGTTTAGGTCCTCAGATTCAAGAATTAAAGGAACAATGCCGCACCATTATGCTTGCCACTTTAGATGAAGAAGGCAACCCAAATGTGAGCTATGCTCCATTTGTGATTCACAACGGAAAATATGTTGTGTTGATTTCAGAAATTGCCCGCCACGCTCGCAATCTGCAAAAAGTGCCAAAAGTTTCTTTGATGTTAATTGAAGATGAGAGCCTAAGCCGCCAAATTTTTGCTCGCAAGCGGTTAAGTTTTGATGCAACTTCGCAAGTGATTGATAAACACAGCGAAGAAGGTCAATCTTGCTTGGCAGCATTAAAAGCTCGTCACGGTGACTTAATTGATGAACTTGCTCAAAATGCGGATTTTAAAATCTTTGGTTTCGAACCAAAACAAGGTTTATTCGTGAAAGGTTTTGGTCAAGCCTTCCAAGTTAGCCCGTCTGATTTAGTCGATTTTGTTCATTTAGAAATTGGGCATATTAGATAAGAAGATAAATAATCTCTCTGACAACAAAAAACCTCGCTTATGCGAGGTTTTTTATACATTTTATCAAGATTTATTAAGCACCAAACTGCAATTGATGAAGCTGTTTATAAGCACCGCCCAAAGCTATCAGTTCATCGTGAGAACCACGTTCCACGATTTTTCCTTGATCAACCACTAGAATTTCATCCGCATTTTCAATGGTTGATAAACGATGGGCGATTACCAATACCGTTTTGTCTTTTTGTAATTCTGCGAGAGCCGCTTGAATAGCTCGTTCAGATTCCGTATCTAATGCAGAAGTGGCTTCATCTAACAATAAAATTGGGGAATTACGCAATAATGCTCGAGCAATCGCTAAACGCTGGCGTTGTCCACCAGATAAACTCGCCCCATTCTCACCAATCACGGTATCTAAACCATCATCTAAATTTTCAATAAATTCCATTGCGTGAGCGGCTTTTACTGCCTGAATAATATCTTCACGAGAATATTTATCCGTTGCAGCGTAAGCAATATTATTAGCAATCGTATCGTTGAAAAGATGAACTTGTTGCGACACAATCGAACATTGTTCACGTAAATTCGCTAAAGTGTAATCTTGAATATTCGTGCCATCTAACGTAATTTCGCCCGAGTCAATGTTGTAAAAACGGGTTAATAAATTAGCGATGGTTGATTTTCCTGAACCCGAACGTCCAACTAATGCGACCGTTTTGCCTTGTGGAAGATTGAATGAAATACGATCTAAAGCTGGCGTATCTTTGCCTTCATAGGTAAAGGAAACATCTTTGAAGACCACATCGCCTTTTGCACGTTCTACCTCTACTTTACCTTTATCTTCTTCAACAGGTAAGTCCAAGAATTCAAACAGGGTTTGGCACGCTGCCATTCCACGTTGGAATTGTGAGTTTACGTTAGTTAATGATTTGAGCGGTCTGAGCATTGCCATCATTGAAGAAAACACAACGGTAAACGAACCTGCGGTTAAATCTTCAATTGCCAATCCTTCAACCGTAGAAAGATACAGCACCACCGATAACGCAAAAGAAGCAATAAGTTGCACTAAACCATCCGAGATACCATCGGCAGAAATCACTTTCATTCCTTTGCGACGCATATCATTGCTCACGCGATCAAAGCGGTCTTTTTCTACTTGCTGACCGCCAAATGAAAGTACTTCTTTGTGTCCTTTAAGCATTTGTTCGGTCGTTACCGTCAATTCGCCCATAGAACTTTGAATGTTACGGCTTAATTGGCGGAAACGGCGAGAAACCACCGCAATTAACGCACCAATAATAGGAGCTAACACAAATAGCACTACAGAAAGTTGCCAACTGGTATAAAGCATTACCACAAACAAGGAGATCAAATATGCCCCTTCTCGCACAATGGTGACCAATACGTGCGATGACGAATTCGCCACCATTTCTGTATCATAAGTCACACGTGAAAGTGAACGACCAACAGGGTTTTGGTCGAAATAGCTCACAGGCATATACATTAAATGCTGGAAAATGTTACGACGAAGCGTCATCACCACTTTCCCCGATACCCAAGCAAGGCTATAACTTGCAATATAGTTGGTTACGCCACGAATCAGAATAAAAACAACGACCAACACCGCCATCAATTTAAGAAAGCCGTGATCTGCGTGTCCAAATCCATTATCAAGCAACGGTTTAAGCAAATAAATTAGCCCTGAATCAACTAATGCGTTCAGCACTAATGCAATTGCGCCACCAATTAAGCCCCATTTATACTGACTAATGGTGGGTAATAAACGCTTAAACGTCTTGAATGTTGAAAGATCTTTTTCTTGCATAAATTCTCTACTTTGTGAGTAAAATCTGACGTATTGTACTCTGAAATTCATCATTCGCCAAACAAGCGGCTTATTTTCTTCATTAAAGAGCAAATACTCTACCCCGTTCTAGGTTTTCATTTAGCTGATGTTTAAGGTATAATTCCGCGAATTTTATTTTGACAAGAGAAATGAATATGTCTGGAATTACTGAAAACCAAGCCTGTATCGTGATTGCAATTGCAGGGGCATCTGCTTCTGGAAAAAGCCTCATTGCTTCAACCATTTATAAAGAATTGAAAGAAGAATTAGGTTCTGACGACATCGGGATTATTTCTGAAGATGCGTATTATAAAGATCAAAGCCATTTAACGATGGACGAACGTGTTAAAACGAACTATGACCACCCAAATTCAATGGATCACCATTTACTCGTTGAACACCTACGTCAATTAAAACAAGGCAAATCAATTGAAGTTCCAGAATATGATTATGCCGAACATAACCGCAAAACCTCAACTACTCGCTTTGATGCGAAAAAAATCATCATTCTTGAAGGTATTTTGTTGCTGACTGATGAAGAAATCCGCAATGAAATCAACGTTTCAATCTTCGTTGATGCCCCTCTTGATATTTGTTTCATCCGCCGTTTACAACGCGATATGGTAGAACGTGGCAGAACAATGGAATCTGTGATTGCCCAATATCGTAAAACGGTTCGCCCAATGTTCTTACAATTTATTGAACCTTCAAAACAATATGCGGATATTATCGTACCAAAAGGGGGTAAAAACCGTATTGCGATCAATATTCTTAAAGCTCAAATTCAGCAATTATTAGGGAAAAAATAAGATGCGTTTGTGTGATAGCGATATTGAACGTTATTTAGACGAGGGGTTGATTGAAATTACCCCTCGCCCTGCAAATGATAAAATTTCAGGGGCGACTGTAGATGTTCGTTTAGGCAATTCATTCCGCATTTTCCGCGAACATTCTACCCCTTATATTGATGTGAGTGGTCCGAGAGAAGCCGTCACAGCTCAACTTGATAAAGTGATGAGCGAAGAAATTATTATCAAAGATGATGAGGCTTTTTTCTTACACCCTGGTGAACTTGCTCTTTCTGTCACATTAGAATCGGTAAAATTACCTGCAAATATTGTCGGTTGGTTAGATGGACGCTCATCATTGGCTCGTTTAGGCTTAATGGTTCACGTAACGGCTCATCGTATCGATCCAGGTTGGGAAGGGCGTATCGTGTTGGAGTTTTTCAACGCAGGAAAATTACCGCTTGCACTTCGCCCTAATATGGCAATTGGTGCATTGAGCTTTGAGGTATTAAGCGGCAACGCAGCAAAACCCTATAATGCTCGCAAAGACGCAAAATATAAGAACCAACAAAGTGCGGTTTCAAGCCGAATTAACCAAGATTAGCACTTCCTTAAAGAGAAAAGGCATAGGACAAAAAGTTGGTAAGGATTATTTTCACTCTTCCTTACCAACTTTTCTTATTCAAAAAATCCTGTATATACAAGATCTTATGCTTTCTCGTTAAACCGCTATAAGAGGGTAATTTATCCTATATGCCTAAATAAACCCCACAGGCAACGCCACCAAATCTTCTGCCAACCACAATTTTTGCGGATATTGATTGATAATTACACCATTTCCGATAGTTATTTCAGATTCAGGCAAATTTTCTTTTAAAATTCCAAAGGCTTTTGCCATTTTTTTGTCGGGGCTGGCTGAAGTTTTAATTTCCACAGGATAAAGCGTACGATTATATTCAATCAACAGATCAATCTCTTTCTGATTGGTGTCGCGGTAATAATAAATCGGTGGTTCTATCCCGTTATTGTAGAAAGATTTAATCACTTCACTTATTACAAACGTTTCAAAAAATTGACCGCTCTTTGCCCCTTGTTGAATGGTTTCGGGAGTAAGCCATTTGGTTAGCCACGCCATTAAGCCCGTATCCAACATATACACTTTTGGCGTTTTAATCGCTCGTTTTAAGTGATTATTGCTGTAAGGCTTGAGCAAATAAATAATGCCCGATGTTTCTAAAATTGTCGTCCAACGCTTAATGGTATCCACCGACACGCCCACTTCCTGAGCCACATTGCTGTAATTAAGCAGCTCGCCACTGCGTGCGGCAATTGCCACCATAAAACGGGTGAAATCGGTAATACTGCTAATATTCGTCAAGGCACGCACATCTCGCTCAATATAGGTCGAAACATAGGAAGAATAGTAAATTTCCCAATTCATCTCTTGCTCATAAAGGCGTGGCATATAACCCCGATGAATCATTTCCCAAATGTTTTCAACGAGTTGAAAATGCTTTTCCCGTGCAGCGATATATTCTTTATTCGGCACAAAGGGCGAATAAAAATCCAGTTGCTGAATCTCGCGTAAGGAAAAACCTTGCAACTTCAACACCGCAATTCTCCCCGCCAAACTTTCCGTCACATTTTGCATTAACTGAAAAGCCTGAGAGCCAGAAAGCAAAAATAGCCCTGATGTTTTTTGTTTATCAATCGCCAATTTTAGGCTAGAAAACAATTCAGGGGCATATTGCACTTCATCTAAAATCAGCTTGCCCGAATGGTTGAGCATAAACAAAGTGGGATCATTGCGGGCTTGGTTGAGCAAAAGCGGATCGTCAAAAGTCACATATTGGTAATCTTCTCCAATATGTTGTAATAAGGTGGATTTCCCCACTTGTCGCGGACCGGTGACTAAAATCGCAGGGAATTGTTGAATAAGACTTTGCAACAAAGGTTGCATTTGGCGTTGGTAGAAGTTCATAAGGTAAAATTTAGTTTAATTTAAGATGTTATCGTAAATTAAACTAGAAATGAGCAGAAAAGTAAAGAGAAAGTCAGTTTAATTTAAGATAGCATCGTAAATTAAACTAGATTTAGAAAGAACAGTACATTTATTCTCTAATACACATCTCACATATACATTTAAAATTCCTTAAACGGATCACGAATCGCAATTTCTTGCTTGCGTTCTTTCTCTGAAAGATACTCATCTTCATATTGAAGGGTTGGTAGAAGATCAAATAAATTTTGCCAATTTTGTTGGTGGTAAAATGTTGCTTGTGTTTTTATTTATCTTTTCCTGCTTTCTTTACGCTTCTATTGAAAAGCGGTCAAATTCTGCAGATTATTTGCGAAAAATGACCGCTATGACATTATAAATCTATAACATAATCATTATTTATATTTATGTCTATCTATTCTCTTTTTAATAGGATTTATATTCAAGTCTTGTTTTTTCTTTTCAATTGAGCTTTCATTTCATTAGGCATATTTTTGTTATTAAGTAACATTTTTCTTACTCTTGCATCATTCTCTTTTGTTAATAGAATCTCTTTTGGTATATTTTTATTACCTGCAAGTGCTAATCTAACATTAATATCATTATCTTTAACTAGGACATCAAAATATCTTTCCGCAGCTCTCTCGTTTCTTGCTAAATTTTCCTTTATTTTAGTATTTTCTTTATCTTCAAGTAATCTTTCTACGATTTCATCTAAAATATCTTTATGTTGGGCTAATAGCTGTTTAGGATAATCCTTTCCACGTTCTAAAACAGCCTCTTGATTTTCCAACAAACTAATATCGTTATTTTTAAATAAATGATCAATACGTGAACGAGTTTTATCATCCTCTTTCCATTTATCAAGAGCTAATGCAAAGGAAACATTTTTGTTTTGATAAATTATATCAAGGAATTTTTCAGCATAAAGTTTATCTTTTTCATCTAAAGATAATTGTTCATCTAATACTTTCGTTGGGCAATTAATATTTTTAAACACAGCCACGCGTATATCAAAAACATCATCTTTAGCTAAATCTTCTAAAATTTCTTCTGTCACATTTTCATCTTTAGCCACCTGTAAACGCTTAATATAGTTCGGATCTTTTGCCATTTTCACCATTTGAGCAATACTTAAACCATCATTTTCGGAGGATGGCGATAAATAAAGTTCATCAAATATTTTCTCATATTCGCCCACTTTATCTTTCAAGGTTTTACGCAGTGGCGTGGTTTTGCGGATAGCTTCTAATAATAAATCTTGTGTGAGGATTTTATCATTGCTAATAAAGGCTTTTTTCACCGCATCAAAAATCGCGTTTTCAATATCCGCACCTGCATAGTCGCGACATTCGCTGGCAAGGGCATCAATATCAAATTCGCTTGCCTGTTGTTTCGCTTTGGCTAGATGAATTTCAATGATTTTTTTACGCTCTTTTTTGGTTGGGAAGCCTACATAGAAAATCTCATCAAAACGCCCTTTGCGTAATAATTCAGGCGGCAAGGCAGTAATGTCGTTAGCTGTGGCAATAATAAACACAGAGGCAGTTTTTTCTTGCAACCACGTTAGAAAATAGCCGGGCAAACGGGAGCTGACTTCAGAGGCGTTATTGCCCGTCATTCCCACGAAAGCTTTTTCCAATTCATCCACCCACAACACGCACGGGCTAATGCTTTCTGCCATTGCCAATGCCTTACGCATATTGGTTTCGCTTTCGCCCACATATTTGCCGAGCAACGAGCCAATATCTAACCGCAATAAAGGCTGTTGGAACAATGCCGCAGCCGCTTTTGCGGTAAGCGATTTACCACAACCTGGCATCCCTGCAATCAGCGTGCCTTTCGGAGCTTTTACACCAAATTCTTTTGCCGCTTGTAAGTTTTTTACAATGTAACTTTGGTCTTGCAACCACGCTTTTAATTTCTCCAAGCCGCCAATATCGTCAATGGCTTCATTTACTTTCACCATTTCCAACACGCCACTTTTTGCGATAATTTGTTCTTTTTGTTGCTGAATTTCGGCAAGGATTGCTTTTTCATTTTCCGCTTTTAATTCGCCATATTTATTTTTGAGCAAACTTAATAATCGTTCAATATCTAATTCATTTAAGCCAGAAAGTGCGGTCGATAATCGATCCGTTAATTCATTTGCAATATTTTTCTCATTTAACACCGCTTGAATTTGAGTTTGGTCAAGCAACGGTAATTCAATTAAATTTACAAGCGGTTCAATTTCATTCGGTAAATACACATCAGCAGATTGTAAAATTAATGCACATTCGCCTTTATACTGATTAAGCGTATCTAATAAATATTTTAAACGTGACAATGCCACAGGGTTATTTTCTAACCCTAGTTTGGCATCCTTAATAAAAATAAGGCAATTTTCAAGTTCTTCGTGGCGTAGGCTGTTTAATATTTTTTCAAAACTATTTTGATTTTCATCTAGCACGTGCTTATTATCAAAATTAACTTTTCCATAGCCGAGATTATATTCCAACACTTTGAAATTAAGTGATTCAGCTACTTTTGAAACCAAATCATCCGCACGTGATAATTCCGCCGTTTTTAAATAAAAGGCGGTGTAACCTGCCTGAATATATTCCACCCATTGTTGGGTTAAATTTTGTTTTTTCATATTGTTCTCCAAAAAGATTTTGTAGGGTGTGTGAAATGAAATTTCACGCACGCAAGCGATTTATTTTTAAAAAAATTTTGCAAAGGTGCGTGAATTTTACAAATTCACACACCCTACAAGAATAATTAAAACCAACTACAGAAACTCGATATAGCATTAGAAACCGAACTCACCACACTCCGAGCTGTACTTGCTGCCGAAGAAACGAACGATTTCGCTGTATCTTTTACCGTATCAATCACCGTATTTGCCACCTTTTTAGCTGTTTCGGCAACTGGTTTTACGATTTTATCACTCACATAACCGCCTGCCTTTTCGCTAACAAACCCACCAATCACTCCACCAATCGCCGTTCCTGCTGGACCACCGAGTACTGAGCCAACTGTTGCACCCAATTTCGCCCCCAGTTTCGCCCCATTTTGACGTAAAAATAAATCCGCTTTTTGTTCTAAATTGGTCACAACTTGTGCCGCAACAAATTTTGCTTTTTCAGCTGCAACCTCTGTTGCACTTAACGCACCTTGTTCCACTTTGTCATACAAACGAACATCGTCCCAACCATTGGCAACATTAAGCGTGAGATCTTGCACGCGGCTTAACACTGCTCCTGCTTTGCCAACCACTTTCTCGACTCTTTCTAACCCATCAAACGCATCTTTAATCCAACCTTTTTTGGCAGAAACCACCACACCGCCCGATACGGCAACTTGCACGCCTTTGTTCTCCGCAGTATCCACCGCACCACGAATAATTTTTTGCAACTCTTCAGTTTGGGAAAGGTTTTCTTTGCCTAAAAACGCATTTGCAAGACGAGAGCCGACGCTTTTTACCCCGTGGAAAGCTAAATTTAAATTCGCATTGAGTTTGGCACGTTGAATGGTTTTCTCATTCAGCGGTTTTTCCTCAAAAGGGACATCAATCTCTTCGCCCGTTAAAAAGCCGAATCGCTTGCAGTTTGCTTCTGCCAGAGAAGCATCCACTTCTTGCGATAATTCATTGGCATCAATCTGGTAATTTTCCGCCACTTGGTTGATTTTCTTTTGATAGAAATTTTCAACGGTTTTGCGTTTATTGAGGTGTTTTTCCAATTCAACTTGGTTCGCGACCAGATTTTCGATGGTGCTAATAATCATATTCGCGGTGTCGATTTTCTCTTGCTCGCTTTCCCAAATATCAGGGTATTGGTCAAAACGGAATTTTAACCATTGATCAATTGGCTGATGACGACCATTGAGCAAATAATCGTCTAAAAAGGTATTGATGGTTTGAAAGGTGTTTTTCTTAGCCTCTTCGCTGGCAAAAATCGCCATTTCAGCTTTTTCTGCTAATGCCATTTGGGTTTCATCTTGTTTAAGATTGTCTAAAAGGGCATCAATTTTTTGAGTAGGGAGGGTTGCTTGTTCTTATTGCATAAAAATAGCCTCGAAATTAATCAGAATTCGAGGCTATTTTAACAAATCTTATTGCACGGTTGATTCGCACAAAAGTAAAAAGTGAAACTTTTTTATAAAATTTTTAAATTATTCTTTAGCTTTAAACAGCATAATCAACACTAACATTGAAACGCCTGCGGTAATAAAGCCTAATAAGCCAGACTCCGTAAAACCAACCACTAAATAACCTGCCACAGAAGCGACAGCCACTAACAACGCATAAGGCAATTGCGAAAGTACGTGATCCATATGGTTACATTGTGCCCCTGTTGAAGAGAGGATGGTGGTATCCGATACTGGCGAGCAGTGGTCACCACAAACTGCCCCTGCCATCACCGCTGATAAGCAAGGAATAATTAATGCTGGGTCTGAATGCACTGCCATTGAGGCACCGATTGGTAACATAATACCGAATGTTCCCCAGCTTGTACCTGTTGAGAATGCCATTGCAGAGGCAAGAATAAATAAAATAGCAGGTAAGAATGCAGGTAAAATATTGCCCGCAACTAGGCTTGATAAGTATTTACCTGTTTGCATATCGCTTACAACGCTGTTGATTGTCCACGCGAAGAATAAGATTAAAATCGCACCAGACATCATTTTTACGCCTGCACCGTATGCTTTCACATAGCTATTTACAGATACGTGACGACGAGCTAATAGACATAGCGTTAATACGATAATACTTAACACGCCACCTGTTACTAATGACACACCGACGGTAGTGTTTTCAAATGCACCTAAAATAGTGAATGGGTTGCCCGCTTCAGCTAAGGCATCGCCACCTGTTTTTAGCATCATTGCGACCGTACCAACAATTAACGCCACAATCGGTAACACTAAATCACGTACGCCACCTTTTGAATGAGCTTGTTCTTCCTCTTTACTTTGATCTTGGTGCATCGCATAGCGTTCGAAACGAGCCATTGAGCCAATGTCAAACGAAAAATACGCCACGAAAAAGACCATTAAAATAGAGAAAATCGCATAGAAGTTCATCGAACTCATTATCACGAATGCACCAAGCGGTGTGTAACCTGCGATAGAATGCGTTGCTAATAAGCCTGCGATGAGGGTAATAATGTAAGCTCCCCAGCTTGAAATTGGCATTAAAACGCACATTGGAGCGGCAGTTGAGTCTAAAATATACGCCAATTTTGCACGCGAAACTTTGAATTTATCGGTAACAGGACGTGCAATTGCCCCTACTGCAAGGCTGTGGAAATAGTCATCAATAAAAGTGACGAAGACTAAACACGCTGCCATTAATTTTGCACCGCGTCTGCCTTTTACTTTTTCTTGAGCCCAATTTGCAAACGCTTGGTTTGCACCAGAAACGCTTAATAATGAAGTTAAAACGCCTAATAAAAGTAAAAATAAAATAATATTGATATTATTTGAATTAAATCCTTCTTCGCCGCCTTTATAAAGCAAAGAAACAACACTATTTTTTAAATATAAAATAGCATCAAGCAGATTACCGCCAGCAAGCATTAATGCACCAACAATAATTCCTAGACTTAATGAAATTAAAACACGTCTTGTTACAATAGCTAACAAAAGTGCAATTAACGCTGGCACAACAGACCAAGCGGAAGATGAATAATCGACAAGATTCATAAAACCTCTAAAGTTAAAAGATATTTTTATAACGTCATTGAATCTACTGAATGTATTTACACAGGAAGGCAAATTAAAAGGAAGGATGAAAAGAAATATCCTCACCTAACTTACAGTAGCACTCCGCAACTTTATTTGATTTATCTAAAATAGAAATAAGTTGCGACAGTGTCGTCCCTTTCGGCAACGACCCCAACCAATCAAGATGACGCTTGATTGATTTCGGCAAATACGCCTTTCATTTTTCCTCATCGTTTTCCACTCAGAAAAAGTACTTATCGTATTTGCACCTCTACATTCGTAGGATTTGGCTAAGATTACCTGAAATAGAAACATTAAACAAGCGAAATTTTATAACACATTTGGTTATTTTTAAGCATTTTATTTATTTTATTATTTACCTTAAAAATATATTCGGGTAATATATTTATCGTTTTTTGGTTCGCATAAATTATATCAATAGGAGAATTATAATGTCTGAAGCATTAAAAACATTATCTAACCTTCGCAGTTTACGTGTTCTTGCACGTGAAGCGACATTAGAGCAATTAGAAGCTTTATTAGAAAAAGTATCTATTGTAGTAGAAGAAAAACGTGAAGAAGTGAAAGCACAAGAATTAGAACAAGCTAAATTCTTAGAAAGCTTAAACAAATATAAAGAAATGTTAGCTCAAGATGGTATTTCTGCTGATGAATTAGCTTCTTTATTAGGTAACGTACCTTCTGATAAAAAAACACGTAAACCAATCGCACCTCGTCCTGCAAAATACAAATTCGTTGACGCACAAGGCAATGAAAAAACTTGGACTGGTCAAGGTCGTACACCACGTGAATTAGTAGGCAAAAATCTTGCAGATTTTGAAATCTAATAAATAAAGATAAAAATAAGGTATGAACCAAAATTCATACCTTATTTTTCTATCATTTTTGGAATAGGTTTTGATTCCATTTTTTCTAATGTTTCAGATTGCCTATCCCATAAATAATCCAACACCATTCCCACCCGTGCAAAAAACTCTCTGATTCTCACTTTAAAATGCCCTTCTGGATATTTCGCTGCATAACAAACCGCATCAATATTTCTGGTTTTCGCGATAAATAAA
This sequence comes from uncultured Haemophilus sp., assembly GCA_963545995.1. Classification (GTDB taxonomy): domain Bacteria; phylum Pseudomonadota; class Gammaproteobacteria; order Enterobacterales; family Pasteurellaceae; genus Haemophilus_A. The sequence goes on along the minus strand of CAUUKJ010000014.1, from coordinate 17,064 downwards.
GCACGTTCGCAATGGAATCGCTGACTCACAATAATAAAAGGCGGTAAACGAAAAACTTTATCGGCTCGAATAATGGAATCTAATGTCCGATAACCTGCAAAATCTTGTTGAATTTGCACCGCTTGTACACCCATTCGACGCAAATCATTCGCCATCACTTTCGGTTCGTTATAATAAGGCGTTTTATTGTCGCCACTAAGCAACAATTTTTCAACTTTTCCCTTTTTAATCAAGGTATTAGCTGCTTCCAACCGATATTTATAATATAAATTTGGCTCACCTTTTGCATAATATTTTGCCGTACCTAACACAACCGCTGTTTGATAATTAGGCAATTTATTAATGTCAGTATAAATTTTATCCCGCACCCAATAGCTAGTCAGCACATCAATGAAAATCAGCCCAAAACAGAGTGCGACCACCGCCCAAAAGCCCCATTGAAGGGTTTTAATACCTAAACGAACGGCAACAGAAAGCCCTCTTTGAATAAGAGGTAAACCACTTTTTTCTGTATCTGAAATAGGTTGTTGTGAACTCATTGACATTTCCTGTTCCGTATTAGGATGAAGCTAACTCGCTCAATACAACGCAAGCATAGCGAATTTATTTAAAATAACAAGTGCAAAGGTAGATTTCTAGACGTTTAGACGGCTAAAATTTCTTGACAAAGATGCCCTCACTCGCTACCTTACACATATTTCGAATCGCAAGCGGTAAAATCTCTGCTTTATTTTGCAAATTAAGGTTATATGGCACAAAATATTACATTATTTGAGGATAAACCTCTTTCTCTTGCACTTGGTGGCGAACTTTCGCCTGTTCAGGTGGCATATCAAACCTATGGCACTTTAAATGCAGAAAAAAGCAACGCAATTCTTCTCTGCCACGCTCTCACGGGCGATGCCGAACCTGCTCTTTCAGGGGTAGATAAAGGCTGGTGGCAAGATTTTATCGGCCCGAACCTTGCCTTTGACACCAACAAATTCTTTTTTATCTGCTCGAACGTACTGGGTGGCTGTAAAGGCACCACAGGTCCCTCTTGCATCAACCCCAAAACGGGCAAACCCTACGGCAGCCAATTTCCTGTTATTTTGGTGCACGATATTGTTAAAGTTCAAAAAGCCTTAATTGATGCTTTGGGAATCCCTCATCTTCACGCCGTTGTTGGTGGATCTTTCGGTGGAATGCAAGCCACGCAATGGGCGATTAAATACCCTGATTTTGTCGATCATATCGTTAATCTTTGTTCTTCTCTTTCAATGAGTGCTGAAGCGATTGGATTTAACCACGTGATGCGTCAAGCGATTATCAACGATCCGCATTTTAACAATGGAGATTACTACGACGGCACGCCACCTGATAACGGGCTAAAAACAGCACGGATGTTGGGAATGCTGACTTATCGAACCGATGTGCAACTTGCCAAAGCCTTTGGGCGTGAAGTGAAACAGCAAGGACAAATTTGGGGCGATCATTTCCAAGTGGAATCTTATTTAAGCTATCAAGGCGTAAAATTTTTAGATCGTTTTGATGCAAACAGCTACTTGCGTTTGTTGCGTGCGTTAGATCTCTATGATCCTGCTTTTGGCTACTCCAATTTACAAACGGCACTCGCTCGAATTAAGGCAAATTATACGCTCATTGCTATTACCAGCGACCAACTCTTTAAGCAAATTGATATGCTAAAAAGTCGTGATCAATTGAATAATGCAGGGGTGAATTTAACCTATCACGAGCTTAACTCAACCTTTGGGCACGATTCTTTCTTGGTGGATTACGCGTTCTTTGGACCTTTGATTAAACAAGCTTTGAACAAATAAATTTACATTTCCTCCTACAATGTAAAGAAATCGTTTTCCTATCACTAAATTTAAGAAAATCCGTTATAATAACTCGTTAATTTTAATTTTTAGAGACAAAAAATTATGGCGACGATTAAAGATGTAGCGAAATATGCGGGGGTTTCAACCACTACCGTATCACACGTCATCAATAAAACCCGTTTTGTAGCGGAAGATACCACAAAAGCCGTTTGGGATGCCGTGCAAGCCTTGAATTATTCCCCAAGTGCCGTTGCTCGTAGCTTAAAAGTGAATACGACCAAATCGATCGGAATGATCATTACGACCAGTGAAGCCCCATTTTTTGCGGAAATTGTGCTTGCGGTGGAAGAGTATTGCTATCGTCAAGGCTACTCGCTTTTCTTATGCAACACTCAAAATAACCCAGAAAAAATCCAAAACCATTTGGATATGTTGATTAAAAAACGCGTAGACGGCATTTTGGTTATGTGTTCTGAATATACCGAAAAATCGTTGGCACTTTTTAATGGCACGAATGTCCCAATGGTTGTAATGGATTGGGGTACGCACGATGGCAAAAGCGATCGCATTTTAGATAACAGCTTCGATGGCGGTTATTTGGCGACTAAACATTTAATTGAGAACGGACATACAAAAATCGGCGTGATTGCAGGAAATTTAGAAAAAACGACCGCTAGAACACGCTTTGAAGGTTTCTTAAAAGCGATGCAAGAGGCGAATTTACCTGTCGTGCAAGAGTGGATTGTGGAAGGCGATTTTGAGCCAGAAGATGGTTATGAATGTATGAACAATCTTTTCCGTTTGGAAGAATTGCCGACAGCAATTTTCTGCTTTAATGATGTAATGGCATTAGGTGCTATTTCAGCCATTACCGAACATGGACTTTCTGTGCCGAATGATATTTCGATCATTGGCTACGATAATATTCACAATTCACGTTTTTACGCACCACCATTAACTACGGTGCATCAATCTAAATCACGATTAGGAACAAAAGCGTTGGATCTGCTTTTAGCTCGTATCCAAAAAGAGGAAACCGCTGTTTCACCACAAACGCTTGAGTTCCACCCTGAATTAGTGAAACGTCATTCAGTAAAAGATTTAAATAAATAAGGTAAGTAATGGAATTTTTAATCAGTTTTTTTAGTAGTTACGGTTATTGGGCGGTTTTCTTAGTGCTAATTGCGTGCGGTTTTGGCGTGCCAATTCCTGAAGATATTACCCTCGTTTCAGGTGGGGTAATTTCAGGTTTAGGCTACACTAACGTGCATTGGATGCTTGTAGTGAGTATGCTTGGCGTATTAGTAGGCGATAGTACAATGTATTGGTTAGGGCGTATTTATGGCGAAAAAATCCGCCACTTCCCGCTTATTCGTAACATTATTACCGAAGATCGCTACAAAATGGTGCAAGAACGCTTTGAAAAACAAGGCAATCGCTTGTTATTTTTAGCACGTTTTTTACCAGGTCTTCGTGCGGTAGTTTATTTAGTTTCAGGGATTACACGCCGCGTAAGCTACACTCGTTTTGTCTTAGTTGACTTTTGTGCAGCGATTATCTCTGTACCGATTTGGGTTTATTTAGGCGACTATGGTGCTCAAAAACTGGATTGGTTAAAAGAACAGGTTGAACACGGACAACACGCCATTTTTGCTGTACTTGGTTTAATTGCGGTTTATTTTGCGTTTAAATGGCTTAAAGGTCGTAAGAAAAAAGCGTAATACTCTTCATTCCCGTGGGTAATAATTACCCACGGTTACGCATAGACATACCCCTTTGGGGTATTTTAATTACACTATATTCTCTATAGCATTGTCTAAATGAAACCACTCTTCCCTTTTCTTTCCCTTTACCGTAGCCACTGGGGGCGTTTGCTACTTGGCACAATCTTAGCCATCACGAGCCTATCGGCAAGCATTGGGCTATTAAGCCTGTCAGGTTGGTTCTTAGCCGCTTCTTTTCTCGTGGGTTCTACGGTGTTGTTTAACTTTTTCTACCCCTCATCTGGGGTCCGTGGTTTAGCCATCGGTCGCACCGTTTCTCGCTATTTTGAACGCTTAGTGACCCACGATGCCACCTTTCGCGTATTGGCTGAATTACGCATTTCGGTGTTCAAGAAACTCATTCCACTCAGCCCAAGCGGTCTAAATCGTTTTAGAAATAGCGAATTACTCAACCGATTAGTGGCTGATGTAGACACACTTGACACCCTTTATCTCAACTTACTTTCGCCTTTTATCAGTGCGATAATGGTCATCGCCTTTATGGCTATTGGGTTATCTTTTGTTTCTGGTTTACTAACGATCATTATTTGCGGCACTCTGCTTGTTTTACTTTTTCTCTTCCCTGCCATTTTCTATCGTTTAGGGCAGAAATCTGGCAAAAAAATTATTCAAGCTCGAGCAGCTTATCGCAGCCAATTTATTGAATGGATCCAAATGAATGCGGAATTTTTGCTCTTTGGTTTAGTGTCACAAATGAGCGAAAAATTAGCTCAAACCGAACAATCTTGGCTAGAAGCTCAAAGCAAAGAGAGCCAATTAGCTGGTTTTTCCAATGCTCTGCTGACTTTTGCTAATGGTGTACTTGTTTGTGTGGTCATCTTCTTAAGTGCGACAGCGATTGATGCCCCAGCGGCTGATAACCCCGAAGCTCTAGTTGCTTTAGTAATTTTCTGTGTAATGGCTTCTGCTGAAATTTTAATGCCTATCGGCATTGCATTCTTGCATTTAGGGCAGCTTATTACAGCAGCTGAACGTTTAAACGAAGTGATTGAACAACGTCCGCAAGTCCAATTTAATGGTTCGGCAATTTGGCAAAATATAGAAGAAAATCAACCGCTTGTCTGCTTTGATAATGTGGCATTTAGCTACCCAGATAGCCTGCAACCAGCTCTTAATTCACTTTCATTTGAAGTGAAAAAAGGGCAAAAAGTGGCAATTTTAGGCAAAACAGGCAGCGGAAAATCAACGATTTTCCAATTGTTGAATCGCTATTACGATCCAACAAGCGGTCAAATTCTGCTGGCGAATAGCAAATTATCTGATTACCCTGAAGCGACATTACGCTCGCATTTGGTAACACTCAGCCAACGTGTGCATATTTTCAGCCAAACCTTACGCGATAATCTATTGATGGGAAATCCTCAAGCAAAAGATGAACAGCTATCAGAGGTGTTAAAACAAGTAGAATTAGACTATTTGTTGCAAGAACAAGGGCTCGATTTATGGCTAGGCGAAGGCGGCAGACCGCTTTCAGGCGGTGAACAACGCCGTTTGGGTTTAGCTCGAGTCTTATTGAGTAATGCTGAACTCGTGCTGTTAGATGAACCGACCGAAGGGCTTGACCGTGAAACCGAGCAACAAATTCTGCAACTAATTTTCACGCATTGCCAACAACGCACCTTGCTTATGATTACTCATCGTTTACAAGGATTAGAACAATTCGACCTCGTTTATCGTATAGATAACGGGAAATTATTGGCTTAATTTATTTCGTTTTTTAGAACTCAAGCATTAAAATTTATGGCAAAAAATTATCAAGATATTGCAATTGCATTCGCAGCTACTTGTCAAGCTGCAACATTAGTTCAACAATTTGCTCATCAAGGTGTGGCTAAAAATCGTGAAGATATGGCAACGCTGATGAAAAGTCTGTTAGTCACGCAACCCGACTCTACCCTTTCCATTTATGGCGATGATCTTGCTCATTTAAAAACAGGCATTGAAACCGCTCTTGCTCAACTAGGTGGAGGAAATGGCAAACTCGATACCGAAATCGGGCGTTATTGGGTCAGCTTATTATCGTTGAGCCAAAAACTGAATAAATCGGCAGATGCAAAAGTGAAACTGGTTCAACGTTTGGAACAAATAGAACGTCAATTACCACTTTATGAAAACGATATTATGGCAGATCAGATGATTGCCAATCTTGCTGCAATTTATAGTGATGTAATTAGCCCGCTCGGCACCAAAATCCACGTACTCGGTATGCAAGACTACCTCGTTCGCCCCGATATTCAACAAAAAATCCGAGCCTCATTACTTGCAGGTATTCGAGCAGGTATTCTCTGGCAACAAGTTGGCGGCACTCGCTGGCAATTTTTGTTTTCACGCAAGAAATTGTTAAATCAGATGAAAACACTCTATCAACGCTTATCCTAATTAAGATAAAAAACGGATTTCTAAACTCAGAAATCCGTTTTTCCTTACTTAATCAACGCCTTCAACTGCTTCAGTTTTTCTTCTTTGCTCATCGTCTGTTCTGCTACTTTATTTAAATCACCCACCAAATGAGGTTGGTTTGGTTGAGTGGCAACATAAACGGGTTTACTTTCAGAAATCTCTTCCGCATAAGCCACTAATTGTTCCAACCATTGCAGTTTTTCTGCATCATCGTGATAGGTTTCCGATAAAGTTTCAATCGTTTTTGCAAACTGCTCGGCTTTGGCATCAATCTGTTGATTACAATATTTCTGCCACTTTATCTGTTCCGCACGGGTTAAGGTTTCTGGATAGTGACGTGCTCGATAGTGGAATAATAATGGTTCTACGCGAGGATCTTGGAATTTTAAGCCGTGATGAGCCAGTTCTTGCGGCTCTAAGGTGCGAAGAATTGCCATATTGTTTTTATCCGCAGGCGAGAAAAAACCATCGTAAAGCGTGGTTTCAACATTCTCACTTGGTGCAAAGGTACGTTCATCACTAAAAATTTCAGTCACTTTCTGACGTAACAAGCTCTTATGCTGCTTTAGTTCTTTTAAATTTTGCAGGCAAAGTTCACGATCTATCCCTAAACGTGCCGCATTTTCAGGTAAAAGCACTTTCGCTGGGGCTAAAATAGGGCATTTGTTGATATGCACTAATTTAAGTGGCACAGGCAATTCGCCTTCGGCTAAATTCTCACGTTTGGTATAAAGGCGAGTTTTAAGTTGTTCCGCATCGTCATTTAACAAGCCTTGCATATCGCCTGAAAGATCGCAGACGATCACCGCATTTTTATTGGTTGGATGCCACTCAATTGGCACGACCCAAGCGGTATTGCCACGATAATTCCCCAACATTCCCGAAACGTGTACAAGCGGTGTCATTTCGCCCGTATCAATCAAACTTTCCACTTCTTTTTTACCACGATGTTCAAAGAAATATTGGAACAGCTTCGGTTGTTTTTCTTTGAGCAATTTTGTCATTGCTATGGTAGCATACACGTCCGCCATCGCATCGTGGGCATTTTCGTGCTCAATGCCATTCGCTTTGGTTAAATTCTCGAGCTTAAAGTTTGGGATTCCCTCTTCATCTGTCACCCAGTTGATCCCTTCGGGACGCAACGCATAGCAAGCTCGCACCACGTCTAGCAAATCCCAACGTGAATTGCCGTTTTTAAAGCTGTACTCATAAGGATCGTAGAAATTACGGAAAAAGGTATAACGCGTCATTTCATCATCATAACGAATGTTGTTGTAACCAATGATACAAGTGTTAGGCTGGCTAAATTCTGCGTGAATTCTTGCCGCAAATTCGGGTTCTGACAAACCTTCTGCATTACATTGTTGCGGCAAAATCCCAGTAACCACCACCGCCTCAGGAGCTGGCAGATAATCAGGCGTTTGTTTGCAATAGAACATCACAGGTTCGCCAATAATATTGAAATCGCTGTCGGTGCGAATCCCTGCAAATTGAGCGGGGCGATCAGAAGCTGGATTCACGCCAAAGCTCTCATAGTCATAGAAAAAGAAGGTTTGATTTTTGTTCATAGGTTTGAAATATAGAAATATTTTGAAAAATTATAGCAAAATTTAACCGCTAAGGCAGAAGTCTTGTCATCGCCTTATGGTAAACATCGCTGCGATCACGCTTTCCTATTGCAATAACCTTTACCACAATTCGTTCATCAATCACTTGATAAACGAGTCGATAGCCTGCATTGCGAAGTTTGATTTTATAACAATCCTTCATCCCGCGAAGTTTCGCACTTTCTACACGAGGGTTTTCTGCTCTTTCTTTCAATTTTTCAACAAATTGCTTTCTTAAATCAAGACTTAATTTGCGAAATTCTTTTTCAGAAGAAGGAATAAATTCAATGCTATAACTCATTTAAGTAAATCCGCTAAATCCACTTTATAGCTCTTTTCGTGCTGACGTTCTTCTACTAATTTAGCTAATTCAGCATCATCAGCAAGTTCCATTAAATATTCATAAATATGTGGCGGAACACAATAAAAGGCAGGTTCATTTCGATTTAAAATAGCAATTGGCTCGCCTGCAGCGGCATTAACGGTTGCCATTGGATTAGTTTTTAATTCAGTAATACTTGCAACAGTATTTGTCAATACAATACTTGGCATAATTAGTCCTCTTTTTAGGATTTAATATCGTCCTTTTATTCGGTTTTGTCAAATTAAAATGGCAAAAAAAAGCCCGTAATCAAAAAACGAAAACGGGCGGAGGTCTTATTAAGAAAATGAAAAAAACTTTGCTGATAATTTCAATCAGTTAGCGTTTTATCAGACTAAGGCTTTTTTATAAAGTTCATTATTTTTTTGAAAAAAGTTAAAAATTTTTGGCTAACAGTATTTGGTTTCTTTCGCTTGCTCTTGTACCCGTTGACGGAAACGCCCTGCGGCAAAGTGATAGAACGGTTTTGGACAGAAATAACGCGAAACCATTGAAGAGATCAAACTTCCCACCAACAGCCAGAACAACACGGGTTGGCTGCCTGTCATTTCCATTACTACCACGCTTGCGGTAATTGGAGAGTGTGTGCCGCCCGCAAGGAAAGCTGCCATACAGAGCAAGACCAATAAGCGTTGATCAACCACGCCACCAGTAAGCTCACTTAAATGAGCCCCAATACCGGCACCAATCGTTAATGATGGCGTGAAGATCCCGCCTGCGATACCTGTCCAGTAAGTTGTCACCGTTGCAAAAAATTTGGCGATACCAACCGCTTGCGGCTCAATGGTTTCGCCCTCTAATGCTCGACTAACGACCTCATACCCCGTGCCATAGGTTTGCCCGTGGGTGTAAGTCCCTAATGCGGCAAGCACAAGCCCGAGTATTAACGCCACATAAATAGGATGACGACGCACCCAGCCACGAATGTTAGCAGGTGATACTCCCGCCACGCCTTTTGCTAACAAGCGGGCGAATAATCCGCCAGACACGCCACAAATCACACCACAAAGTGCAACCCATAAAATCATTTTAGATACGCTGGTCGCCCCTTGATATTGCGGGAAGTAAGGGTTATTCCCTTCAATCGCGACCAAAATAAAGCCTGAGGCAAGCACACCCAAAACAATGCGTCTTCCCCAACGCAACACCATTCCACGCCCAAGCTCTTCGATGGCAAAAATCACCCCCGCCAACGGAGCGTTAAAAGCGGCTGCCAAACCACCGCCAGCACCTGCAGCCATCAATTCGTTTGCAGTTAGACCTTTAAACGCATAGCCGTGTTTATGGCAGAAATTACCCCACGCCAGCATTACTGCTGCTCCCACTTGCACAGAAGGTCCTTCACGCCCAACGGATGCCCCAATCAACATAGCTAAAAACGTGAGCGGAATTTTCCATAAAGTTTGCCCAAGTGTCACCAACTTACTTTTTAGCGAACCGTGCGGCAGGCTCATTGAAGCAATAACTTGCGGAATGCCACTACCCGCCACATAAGGGGTATATTTTGCCGTAAACCACGCCAACGCTGCCATACCTAACGGCATCACAAACCAAACGGCAATCGGGTATTTTGCCGACCAAACAGCATTCCAATGTAGCCCGAGTTCCGCTAATTTCGCGAAACCTAACGACACAATTGCAACAAAACTTGCCCCAATGAGCAAGCAAGTAAATTCAATACTTTTACGAGAAATTCGGTTTGTCTGGCGAAGTTTTTTATGCAAAATTCGCCGAAATTTAGTGATTAAGGATTTAAGATAGTGCGTCATAATCTTCTCTTAAGCTTGCTTTGAAGTGCTTAGCATAAAACGATAAACATAATTTTCAATCTATTCCGATCAAATTTCTAGCATTTATTTGAGTGAAAATTCAAAAAAATCCCCCTTGTTCGCTGAATTTCTTGTAGAATAAGCACGATTTTTTTATTCAAAAACAGATCAAAATTATTTTGAGGTATTCAATGTCTAAATTTCCATCAGTTTCAGAAATTCTTTCAGGCAAAGTTGCCGTAGGAGAAGAGGTTTCTGTTCGCGGTTGGGTGCGTACTCGTCGCGATTCAAAAGCAGGTTTATCATTTTTAGCCGTTTATGACGGTTCTTGTTTCGAGCCAATCCAAGCAATCATCAATAACGATTTACCAAACTATCAAGACGAAATATTGCGTTTAACTGCAGGTTGTTCTGTAATTGTTACAGGTAAAATTGTGGAATCACCTGCCGAAGGTCAAGCAGTTGAATTACAAGCAACCAACGTAGAAGTCGTCGGCTGGGTGGAAGATCCTGACACTTACCCAATGGCAGCAAAACGCCACTCTATCGAATACTTACGCGAAGTAGCTCACCTTCGCCCGCGCACAAACTTAATCGGTGCGGTGGCACGTGTTCGTCACTGTTTAGCACAAGCGATTCACCGCTTCTTCCACGAACAAGGTTTCTATTGGGTAGCAACCCCGCTTATCACCGCTTCTGATACAGAAGGTGCAGGCGAAATGTTCCGCGTATCAACCCTTGATTTAGAAAATCTACCACGCACAGAAGAAGGCAAAGTAGATTTCAGCGAAGATTTCTTCGGTAAAGAATCTTTCTTAACCGTATCAGGTCAGTTAAACGGCGAAACTTACGCTTGTGCATTGAGCAAAGTTTATACTTTCGGTCCAACATTCCGTGCAGAAAACTCCAACACAACCCGCCACTTAGCGGAGTTCTGGATGGTTGAACCTGAATTTGCGTTCGCAACGTTAGAAGACAATGCAAAATTAGCTGAAGATATGTTGAAATATGTCTTCAAAGCAGTATTAGCAGAACACCCAGACGATATGGCATTCTTCGCAAAACACATTGATAAAGATGTCATTACTCGCCTTGAAAACTTCATCGCATCGCCATTCGCACAAGTGGATTACACCGATGCTATCGAAATTTTATTAAAATCAGGCAAAGAGTTTGAATTCCCAGTATCTTGGGGTATCGACCTTTCTTCTGAACACGAACGTTTCTTAGCGGAAGAATACTTCAAATCGCCAGTAGTTGTGAAAAACTACCCGAAAGACATTAAAGCATTCTATATGCGTTTAAACGACGACGGCAAAACCGTTGCCGCAATGGACGTATTAGCCCCTGGAATCGGTGAAATCATCGGCGGTTCCCAACGTGAAGAACGTTTAGACGTGTTAGATAAACGTATGGTAGAAATGGGCTTAAACCCAGAAGATTACTGGTGGTATCGCGACCTTCGTAAATATGGCACTGTACCACACTCTGGTTTCGGTTTAGGTTTCGAGCGTTTAATCGTGTATGTAACAGGCTTACAAAACATTCGTGAAGTAATCCCATTCCCACGTGCACCACGCAACGCAAACTTCTAATTGCTTAACTTTAAGCATATAGGACAAGATAGTTGGTAAAAATGTGGTTAAAGCCTTATAGTACAAGGCTTTAGCCACTCTTTTTGAAATATGAACAAAAAACTGCTTTTTTTTTGCCGGCATAGTAGACAAAATTGTTGCTAATGTTTATTCTTCAGGAATGTTAGCAACTCTTTTTATTTAAAAAATCTTTTATAAACATAGACTTACGTTTTTTAGTTAAACCGTTATGATTATTTAAATTCCGCTTAAGATGTTTAAATAATCCTTCAAGCCTATTTATCGTTCTTTCTATATTAAAATCACCTTTTTTCTCAAAGGTAAATAACCTTTTTCATTTGCTTTCTCACTCTATTCTGATAAAAAAGATCCGTGCTTTAAACTCCAAGCACATATAAGAGATTTTTTCCTTTATTTATACGCAACATCTTAAATGATTTTGATGACCCAATAGATTTCAAGAAAACACCAACCACTTGGATATATAAACAAAACGCCCTGCATTTTACTGCAAGGCGTTGATTTTAAAAGGTTTTATCAACGTGATATTTCACGTTATAGATTAGCCTTTGTAGTTGTAAACGTGAGCTACTAAGTCTAATACTTTGTTTGAGTAACCAGTTTCGTTATCGTACCAAGATACTAATTTAACGAAAGTATCTGTTAATGCGATACCTGCTGCCGCATCAAAAATTGAAGTTTCAGTTGCACCATTGAAGTCTGTTGAAACTACTGCATCTTCTGTGTAACCTAAAACGCCTTTCATTTCGTTTTCTGATGCACGTTTGATTTCTGCACAGATTTCAGCGTAAGTTGCTGGTTTTTCTAAGTTAACTGTTAAGTCAACAACAGAAACGTTTGCTGTTGGAACACGGAAAGCCATACCAGTTAATTTACCGTTTAATGCTGGTAATACTTTACCTACTGCTTTCGCTGCACCTGTTGATGAAGGGATGATGTTTTGTGAAGCACCACGACCACCACGCCAGTCTTTCGCTGAAGGACCATCTACAGTTTTTTGAGTTGCTGTAGTTGCGTGAACAGTTGTCATTAAACCTTCTTTGATACCGAATTTTTCGTTGATTACTTTAGCTAATGGAGCTAAGCAGTTTGTTGTGCAAGAAGCGTTAGAAACGATGTCTTGACCTGCATACGCATCAAAGTTTACACCGTTTACGAACATAGGTGTAGCGTCTTTAGATGGACCAGTTAAAACAACTTTTTTCGCACCTGCAGTGATGTGTTTACGAGCTGTTTCATCAGTTAAGAATAAACCAGTTGCTTCAACTGCGATATCAACACCGATTTCATCCCATTTTAAGTTAGCTGGATCACGCTCAGAAGTTACGCGGATAGTTTTACCGTTAACAACTAATTGACCATCTTTAACTTCAACAGTACCGTTGAAACGACCGTGAGTTGAATCGTATTTTAACATGTAAGCCATATAATCAACGTCGATTAAGTCGTTGATACCTACAACTTCGATATCATCACGTAATTGTGCTGCACGGAATACGATACGACCGATACGACCGAAGCCGTTAATACCAATTTTAATTGCCATAAGATTTTTCACCTATATTAAAGTTAAACAAATTTGTTCTCTCACCTCAAAGAGGTATCAAGACGTGCGGATTATAGCACATCAATCCATTGCTTTGACAATAGAAAAGAACGGTTCTCAATATACCAGATTCTTTTTCTATGATCTACGTCAAAATTTTGAGATTTAGCACGATTTTTAAGTAAAAAGATTGTAGAATGCAAAAGCACTGTTTTTCAAGGAGTAGAGTATGATCAAAAATATTGATGAGCTTTCTGATGAGCAAGTAGAAGTTTTAATCAATGCAGGTACTGAATTGCCGTTTACGGGGAAATTTCTGAATGAAGAACGCATAGGCACTTATCGTTGTGCTCGCTGTCATAACGCCCTCTTCCGTTCTGATACGAAGTTTGATGCAGGCTGTGGCTGGCCAAGTTTCTATGAAGCAGTTTCTGATGGAGCATTACGTTATTTGGATGATTACAGCTTAGGTCGCCATCGTACAGAAATTCGTTGTGGCGTTTGTGATTCACATTTAGGACACGTTTTTAATGATGGGCCAGCACCCACGGGGTTACGTTTCTGCTTGAATTCTGTTGCATTGAATTTTAAATGGGATGAAACAGGCGAAGAAGTAGACGGTTAAGCTATCCACGTGCTTTAAAGTCGATTTCTTTATATCTTAGTTTAAATGCGACTTACGCAAGCGGTTAAAATTTTGTTAGAATTCGCAAGTTTTTTAAGAAATTTAACCGCTTTTATTTTGAGCTTTATTGATGTCACTATTTTCTACCCAATCTCGCCTTTGGCTTGTTTTGCCGTTGCTTGCTTTTCTTGGCTTGCCGAGCCAAGCGTTGCACTATGGGCTTTTTGATTCTACGCCCAAAGAAATACTGTCCGCGATGGGGTGGAGTAATGTCAATATCACTTGGCTTTGGTTTTTCCCCTTTCTGATTTTACCATTTGTAAAAAAAGCTCAAGAACAGACCGTTTTTTTCATTCTCTGGCTGTTAGCCATTTTTCTCTCCGCAAGCCTTACGCACACGGCATTTGGCTATGCAACGCTCTTTCTTTTTCTCTCAATTTTTGTTCGATTAACGGAATCCATCGCTCAACTGGGGATATTACGAGGCGACCGCTTTATCATTGGCTCATTGCTGGCGACCTTTGCGGTACTTTGTGCCTTTATCCTTTTTCCCACGTTGTCGATTTTTAGCACTATCGTGTATAGCGACGGGGCATTTTCATTAGATGAAGCGATTAAAACAATTCAACAACCGCATCTACTGAAAGTCATTTGGAATTCCATTAGCGTATCGGGCTCGGTTGGTATTTTATCCACATTTTTCGGTCTCTGTTTTGCGTTATATACCACCCGTATAGCGAAAAAAACAAAGTTTATCAGTAAATTATTTTCTATTTTGCCGATAGTTACCCCGCCTTTTGTGGTTGGACTTGGCGTGGTATTGTTGATGGGGCGAAATGGTTCGATTACGCATTTTCTCGTCGAACATTTTGGCATCAGTAAAAACTGGCTTTATGGTTTTAATGGCATTGTGCTTTCACACACCCTTGCTCTAACGCCAATGGCGTTTATGATTATTGAAGGGGCGTTGCGATTTATTCCTGCCAATTTGGAAGAAGCGAGCTATAGCCTGAAAAGTTCGCCTGCTCAAACCTTCCGTTTTATTTTATTGCCTTTGCTCAAGCCTGCTTTGGCGAACGCTTTTTTAATTACCTTTATTCAGTCGCTGTCTGATTTCAGCACCCCTTTTGTGCTAGGGGGAAATTATGACGTGCTTGCCAGCCAAATTTATTTCTATATTGTCGGTTCACAACCTGATTACGCGACCGCAAGTACAATGGGTGTGATTTTGTTGAGTTTCTCACTGGTGAGCTTCTTTATTCAATATCAATGGTTGGGCAAACGTTCTTATCAAACGCTGGCAGGAAAGGGCAATCAAGCAAGTCATTTACCGCTTGCAAGCGGTCTAAAATGGCTGATTTCTTGCATTCTGCTAATTTGGGTACTGTTTAATGCTGTGCTTTATAGCTCCATTTTCTTCGGCAGTTTTGTGGTGAATTGGGGCGTAAATCATACTTTTACGCTTGCTCATTACAGCAGATTATTCGGGCAAGGGCTTGATTTTGGTGGCTTTCCATCGCTGATTCACACCTTTATTTTTGCCCTTTGTGCGGCACCTATTACCGCATTATTGGGCATTATGCTGGCGTATTTAACCACACGCGTTGCATTTAAAGGGAAAAAATTATTCGAATTTATCACGTTGTTATGTTTTGCCATTCCAGGTACTGTGGCAGGCGTATCTTATGTAATGGCATTCAACGATGCCCCGATTTATCTCACGGGCACAGCTGTCATCATTATTTTGTCGATGGTCACTCGAAATATGCCCATAGGAATGCGATCGGCAATCGCGGGTTTAGCTCAAATTGATGCAAATTTAGAGCAGGCATCGCAATCGCTTAAAGTGAGTTCATTCAAAACTTTTGTGTTCATTATTTTGCCGCTGCTTCGCCCTGCGTTGCTGTCTGCATTGGTCACGAGTTTTGTTCGCTCAATGAGCACAATGAGTGCGATTATTTTCTTGGTTACACCAAATACGCAAGTCGCAACTGCTTATATTTTAAGCCGAGTGGAAGATGGCGATTATGGAATGGCGGTGGCGTATGGGGCAACGCTCATCGTAGTAATGATGCTCGTGATTTTGGGTTTTAATAAATTGATTGATCGTAAGGGTTAAAATGCAAGGCTATTTGAGATTAGAAAATATCCATAAATCGTTTGGCAAAACAGAAGTTATCAAAGGATTTAATTTAAGCCTTAAGCAAGGCTCAATGACGACCTTGCTTGGTCCATCTGGTTGTGGCAAAACCACGATTTTACGCTTAATCGCAGGGCTTGATTTGCCAACAAGCGGTCAAATTTTCTTGGAAGAACGCGAAATTACCCAAACAGCACCGCAAGATCGTGATATTGGTATTGTGTTCCAATCTTACGCTCTTTTTCCGCATTTAACAGTGGCGGAAAACGTGGGCTATAGTTTGAAAATGCAGGGAATTTCTAAATCAGAAGTTACTAGTCGTGTGCAAGAGGCTTTAGCATTGGTGGAGCTCTCTGGGTTAGAAGATCGAATGATTGACCAGCTTTCAGGCGGGCAACAGCAGCGAGTTGCCCTTGCTCGTTCGTTGATTTTAAAACCCAAAGTGCTGTTATTTGATGAACCTCTGAGTAATTTAGATGCTAATTTGCGTCGCGTAATGCGTGAAAATATTCGCCATTTGCAGCAAAAACTCAATATTACAGCCCTTTATGTGACCCACGACCAAACGGAAGCCTTCGCAGTTTCTGACGAAGTCATCGTGATGAATAAAGGCGAGATTGTGCAACAAGGCTCTCCACAGATGCTTTATCGCCAACCGAAAAATGAGTTTATGGCGAAATTTATGGGCGAAGTAAATTTATTGCCTGCTCAGAAACAAGGCAAACAGCTTAAAATTGGCGAGCAGATTCTAACATTAGAGAGCCAGCAATTCCCACAAGCTGATGGTAATTATACGGTTGGTATTCGCCCTGAAGCGGTTAAATTATCTCAAGATTTTGCAAATTCAGCACATCATCCAGCAAATATTGGTGAAGTGCAAAATGCCATCTATATGGGAAGCTATTGGGAATTGCAGGTTAAATGGCAATCATACCAACTTATCGTCTATGCAGAGCTTGCTAGTTATGATGAGCAAAAAACGAGTTATCAATTAGATTTTGGTTATGAAGGTATTTTTTTGTTGTAAAAAAGCGGTTGGAAATGACCGCTTGTTTTTGGGTATATAGGACAAAATAGTTGGTAAAAATGTGGTTAAAGCCCTCTAAAAATAAATATCTAAACCTTATTATTGATAGCACTTTATTTCATCGTGATTTTGGCGTAATGGTTTTTATTGATAGCCGTTCAACAAAAGTGATTTGCCATCAAATTGTAAAAACAGAAAAAGATATCTACTACAAAAAAACACTCAATCGATTACGAGAAAAAGGCTATATAATTTCAATTACCTGTAATGACAGAAGAGGTTTATTAAAGATTGGGGCTGTACTAGATAACGAAATAAAATCCCATTTGAGTTAGAATACTTCAA
>CAUUKJ010000013.1:0-65938 GCA_963545995.1 uncultured Haemophilus sp. | reverse complement strand
AATGTAAACGATGTCTTTGGGTTATGATGTAAAGGATGTTATCAGGTTGTACCAAGCCCCCCTCTTTAGAAAAGAGGGGCTGGGGGAGATTTGAAGAATACGGAGAACACAATGAAAAAATTAAGCAATAACGCCAAAATTAGCCGTGCAATCAATAAAGGTCGCACCGTTGCCCAATGGTTTTACTTACGCTGGAGTTACTAATGGCACTCAAAGAATTGATTACTAACAACGATGGCCGTCTTTCCACCACCGCCTTTATCCAATTTTTCGGGGCTTTATTGATGGCTGGTATCTTGGTCTATGCAGTATGGTTAGACCGTGCCTATGTAGGCGAACTATTTACCACCTTCGCCCTATTTTGCGGTGGTGGCGTGGCAACCAAAGGTTTTGCTAATGCGTTAAATAATCGGGGGCGTGAAGAATGATGGCTTACTTAATTTTAGGTGGGGTTGCGGTGGTTTTGGCCAGCGGTGCGATTGCCTGTTACAAAATTCGCAAAGCTCAACAGGAAATCGACCGCTTGTTTAAGCAAAACGAGCAACTGCAACAGGAAAAAGTAGTAGCTCAAACTCAAGTGAAACATTTTGAAACGAGAAAAAAGAATGAAGAAAACAACCGCACTTCTGATCGCAATGGGCTTATTGACCGCCTGCAACAACAAGGCGATCTCCGTGATTAACCCCAGCTGTTCGGGCTTTGGCATAATCAAAGCCAGTCGCCAAGATACCACTGAAACGCTCCGTCAAATTGCGGTGCATAACGCGACCTATCGGGAAATTTGCAAGGAGACGAACGATGACCATTAACGTGGAATTTTGGCATTTGGTCGGGTTGTTGTTGTCGTTTCTTGGTTGCTGTTTTGGCTTTGCCAAGATTTTAGTATCGCAGTTTCAAAACAGTTTGAGTGAACGCCACCAAAACCAGCTCAAAGTAAACGACAAAGTGGAAGAATTGGAAAAGCAATTCAACCAAATGCAATCCTCCCTGCCGCTTGTGTATGTATTACGTGATGACTACATTCGCGGGCAAACGGTGCTGGAGGCCAAAATGGACGCATTGCATAAAACCCTTAGTGATTTATACAAAATGGAGAGTGCAAAATGATGGAAAAAGCACGCCGCGAAGGTATGCGTTGGCAGTTGCTCAACGTGTTACATAAAGCAATGCCTTACACCACTAGCGAACAATTTTTACTTGATGTGATGCGTGGCATTTACCCGAATGTTACCGCCCTTGAAGTGCGTCAGCAGTTGGAATACCTCGCTGACCGCAAATTGGTGGAAATCGACAAACAACCGCATGGCGTATGGTTTGCCGACATCAACCGCTTAGGCGTGGATATTGTGGAATATACCATCGACTGCCAAGCGGGTATTGCCCGTCCTGAAAAGTATTGGGCGTAAGGGGAAATTATGGCACCTCGCTCAAGTATTGAAAAACTGCCCGAAGATGTTCGTCGCTGGCTGGAACGTGCCTTAACCGAGAACGGCTTTTCGGGCTATGTGGAATTGGAAACGCTATTACGTGAGAAAGGCTATTCCATCAGCAAATCGGCGATTCATCGCTATGGGCAGAAGATTGAACGCCGTTTTAAGGCAATCAAGGACAGTACTGAAGCGGCTCGCATTATTGCCGAAGGAGCAGAAGATAAGGAAGACAAACGTAGTGAAGCCTTAATGGGGATGTTGCAGTCGTCTTTGTTTGATGCGTTGGTCGATATTGAAGAAGCCAAAGATGATGAGATGACCCCGATGGAGAAATTCCAAGCCTTGAGTTTTGCAGGTAAAAACGTGGCATCACTTATTCAAGCAAGCACTAAGCTCAAAGTCTATCAAGCTGATGTGAAACGGCGTGCGGAACTTGCCGCTGAAGAAACGGAAAAAATCGTAATTCAGGCTGGCTTGTCGGTAGAAACCGCAGACAAAATCAAACAGCAAATTTTAGGTATTGCATAGTGAAAGATATTATTCCCTTTGACCCAAACGAGCTACTGTTGGGCTACCAAAAGCGTTGGATAGCTGATAAATCCCAACTCAAAATCGCTGAAAAATCTCGTCGAACAGGTTTGACGTGGGCAGAAGCTGCTGATGATGCTTTGATTGCCAGCCTTGCCAAAAAAGATGGCGGCTCTGATGTGTTCTACATTGGCTCTAACAAAGAGATGGCACGTGAATTTATTGACGCGGTCGCCATGTGGGCAAGGGCATTTAACTATGCTGCTGGCGAAATTCAAGAAGAAGTGTTGCAAGATGAAGATAAGGACATTCTGACCTATGTGATCTATTTTGCATCAAGCTTCAAAGTAAAAGCCCTTTCCAGCAACCCGAAAAACTTGCGGGGTATGCAAGGCGTGGTGGTAATTGATGAAGCTGCCTTCCACTAATACCTTGCTGAAGTATTAAAAGCTGCTCTTGCCCTTACGATGTGGGGCGCAAAAGTGCGGTTGATTTCTACCCACAACGGCGCGGACAACCTTTTCAATGAGCTGATCTTAGACAGTCGGGCAGACAGAAAACGCTACTCAGTGCATACGATTACCCTTGATGATGCCTGTGCTGAAGGGTTATACCAACGTATTTGCCAAGTCAGCAAGCAAGAATGGACAGCCGAAAAAGAAGCAGAATGGAAAGAAAACCTACTCAATGATACGGCAACCAAAGAAGATGCGGAAGAAGAATACTATTGCGTGCCGAAATATCAGGAAATGCAGGATTGGTGTGAAACCACGCTTCAGCCGATTTCGCAAACCTTAGATGAAACGCAATTACATTTTTTAGGCGAAGACTTTGCACGCAGTGGCGATATGACGTCCTTTGTGGTGTTAGCACAACAGCAAAACTTAACCAAAAGCGTTCGGTTGATTGTGGAGCTGGGCAATATGCCTTACAAGCAACAAGAACAAATTGTGCTGTTTATTTTCAAGCATTTGCCACGCTTCGCCGGTGCAGCTTTTGATGCGCGTGGGAATGGGGGCTATTTAGCTGAAGCTGCTCGTGATGCCTTCGGCTCATTGGTGGATTGCGTGCAGTTATCGGAAAAATGGTATCGCGAACACACCGCCCCATTTAAAGCCGCACTCGAAGATGGTGAACTCGACAGCATTCCCAAAGATGCCGATATTCTTGCCGATTTGCGTTCGTTCCAAGTGGTGAAAGGCGTGCCACGCATTCCCGATAAACGAACCAAAAGTGCAGACGGCAAAAACAAACGCCACGGCGACACCGCAATTTCTTTATTGCTCGCTCATTATGCCAGCCGTCAGTTGGTGCAGTTGCCTGTTAAAGCTCACAGTCGCAAACCAAGAGCCAGCCGAAAATTAACACAAGGATATTAACCATGATCGCATTTGTAACTTTAACCATTTCTGCCGCTGTGCTGATTTTTTACGACAAACCGTTTTGGTGGGTATTTTTATTACTTGCTGCCTTTGTGGATTATGAAAAATAAGGAAAGCCAATGACTCCGAAAAAACAAGATTTAATCCGCGTCATCGCCAGCCGTGCCAACGCCATTGACTATTGGTCGTTTATGCACTACCTGCCGAACCCCGATCCTGTGCTAAAGAAAATGGGCAAGGATATTTCGGCTTACCGTGAAATCCTATCCGACAGCCACGTAGGCGGCTGTGTTCGCCGCAGAAAAGCGGCAATCAAAGGGCTTGAATGGCGAATTACACCGACAGGAAACGAAAAAACAGACGAGATTTTAACTGCACTTTTCGACCGCTTGCCGATGAGCCAAATCATCAGCGAGCTGCTCGATGCCACGCTGTTTGGCTATCAAGCCTTAGAAGTGCAATGGGAAAGCGACAACGGCTTACTGTTGCCTGCGGCAATAACAGGCAAGCCGCAAGAATGGTTTGTGTTCGATGAAGACAACCAGCTCAAACTTCGCACCAAAGAACATCGCGATGGCGAATTTATTCCGCCTTACCGAATGTTGCTTGCCACCCAAAATGCCACCTACACCAATCCTTACGGCTTAGGCGATTTATCCCTTTGCTTTTGGGCGGTGACCTTTAAGAAAGCAGGATTTAAATACTGGTTGGAATTTACCGAAAAATATGGCTCGCCTTGGTTAGTCGGTAAGCATCCTCGCCAAGCACAGATTCACGAAATCGAAGACTTGCTCGACAGTATGGAAGCAATGCTTGGCACTGCTGTTGCCGCAATTCCTAATGATAGCTCTATCGGCTTAGTGGAAGGTGCTGATAAAAGCGGCTCATCAGAAGCCTTTGATAACTTTATCAAGTACTGCAAATCTGAAATCGCCATCGCATTACTCGGACAAAACCAAACCACCGAAGCAGAAGCCAACCGAGCCTCTGCCACCGCAGGACTAGAAGTCACCCTTGATATTCGTGATGACGATGCCAGCCTTGTCGAGCGAGTGTTCAACCAGCTGTTGAGCTGGATTTGTGAACTCAATTTCAGCGTGGACACCTTGCCAACTTTCGAGCTATACGAGCAAGAAAGCATTGATAAGCTGCAAGCCGAACGCGACAAGCTACTCACGGAAATCGGCGTAGGCTTTACTGAGCAATATATCCACCGCACTTATGGCTTTGAACAAGGCGATATTGTGATGGCTGACATCAAGGCAGAAGCCCCTGCTAAAGGCAAACAAGCGGTCGATTTTGCCGAGAAAATCCCCAAAAGTGTGATTGAAACCATCGGTGAACAACTTGAAGTGGAGGGCGAAGCCCACGTTGAACATTGGCTACAAGATATTCGCGACCGCTTAGGTCAAGCGGAGAGCTTGGAAGATTTCCGCAACCAGCTTGATAGCCTTATCCCTGAATTGAGCTATGCGGAATATGGCGAACTGTTGGCGTGGGGTTCAACCACTGCCCAATTTGCAGGGCGACAATCTGTAGAAGATGAGCGTGCCAAGTCCCCCTCTTTCGTAAAGAGGGGCTAGGAGAGATTTGTCAATGAAATTCACTTTTGAACAACAGGTGCGGTACTTTGAGAAGAAACTCAACTTGCCCACCAATAGCTATCTTGATGTGCTTGGTGAAGAACACGACTACTTTTTTATGGTCGCAGGAGCAAACCGCAATGAGGTGCTGCTTGCCTTTCGTGAAGCGGTAGATGATGCCATTGCCAACGGCGAAACGCTAGAGGGCTTTCGCAAGCGGTTTGATGAAATTGTGGCTCGTACAGGCTGGGATTATAACGGCGGCAGAAATTGGCGAACCCGTATTATTTACGACACCAACGTTTATGCAGCTTACAATCGCGGACGGTTGCAACAGCATTTAGAGTTAGCTGATGTAATGCCTTATTGGGAATATCATCACCACGACAACGCTCACCCACGTCAAGAGCATATTGATTTAGACGGCACGATTTTGCCCGCAAGCGATCCGTTTTGGCGTTATTACTACCCCATTAAAGCCTACGGTTGCCACTGCACAGTCACTGCTCACGATGAAGATGACCTCAAGGAAATGGGTAGAACCGTCAGCCCTTCGCCTGAAATTGAGTGGGAAGAAAAACTGGTTGGCACACGTTCAGACAATCCCCGAATGGTGCGTGTGCCGAAAGGCTATGACGTGGGGTTTCAGCCGCACAATTTTGAGCGTTTGACGGCAGGGCGAAATGCCAACGTAGATCAGCTGCTTTTCAACAAAGCCGTCACCGCTGAACCGAAACTGGCAAGCCTCTTAATTGAAAACGTGTTACAAAATCCGCGTGCGATGATGATGTTAAACGGGGCGATGAAGTCTATGGTAGATCAAGTTGCCAGCGAAAAAATAGCTCGTGGACAAATGAAAAACGTGGGCATAATCCCAGCCAAAGTGATTGATAAATTAAACACTCTTGAAAAAGCTCCACAAAGTGCGGTAATTGCAGTGCGAGATGATGACGTGTTACACGCTTTGCGTGATACCAAGCAAGCCAAAGGCATTAACCTGCCGATTGAGTTTTGGGAGCAGTTGCCAGAGAAGTTGAGAAATCCAAAGGCGATTTTGTTAGAACGTGATCAGAAATTACCTACGCTGATTTTTGTGTATGAAACCGAGCAAGGTAAAGTAGCAATCAAAATGGATTACGAAGTAAAGCTCAAAGACGAATTAAGCAAGAAAAAGCTGGTTCATAAAGTCAATCTAGTTCGCACAGCAAGCACAATCAAAAGCAAAGTTGAATGGAACGATTTTAAGAAAAGCTACGAATTATTATGGGGTGATTTGGATTAACGGTGGTTTGCCTGATTCGAACAGGATAATGACGGATGAAACATTGCCGCCAACCTTTCCAGTAGGAAACCCCCACCGTTAGAAATACTATACGCCCAACTTATTTTTTAATCAATAGGAGAAAATATGCAATTACTTATTCAAATGAGTGAAGCCGCTTTAACCCTTCAAGAAAGAGCAAAGCAAGCTCCAAGTGAAACAATTCAAGTTATGTTTGAACGCACGCTTGCTTTGCATCGCTCAGAGCTTGATGATAGCGATTATTTTTATCTCTCGGTATTACTTGAGGTATTGAGCTCTGCTAAAAATCGCTCAACCGCAAATGAAAATGCCTTCTTGCGATTCGGTGCAGTAGCCCACGCTTGCAATGAATTAACATCAAGCACCTCCTGCTGACGCAATTTTTCTTCTGCCCATTCAGCCAGAGCAAGCATTAACGATGAGCGATAGCCTGATTCTTTTACACGCTCAAGCATCGCATCAATTTTTTCTTTATCCATATTCGTTTCCTTATAATGAAGCGTGGCAACATTACCACGCTTGCATTTTAGAATGGAATAATACGATGATCAAAATCACTCTCAACGATACGCAAGCGGTGGAAAAACTCCACCGTATTGCAAGCCAACTCAAACACCCCCGCAAGCTCTACGGTGTGCTGGGCGAAACCTTGAAGAAAATCCACGAGGAACGGTTTAAGCAGGAAGTTGATCCTGATGGTAACAAATGGAAGCCTCTTTCACCGCTCACCCAAGAGATAAAAGGCAACGACAAAATCTTAAAACATCGAGGTTATTTATCTGAGAGAACAGCTTACAACTACGATGACAACGGCGTTGAATTTGGTTCAGATGCCAAGTATGCCAGATTGCACCAATTCGGTGGTGTCATTAAACCGAAGAAAGGCAAGCGATTAAAATTTGGTAAAGGCGACAATACCGTCTTCGCTAAACAGTCAAAAATTCCTGCTCGTCCGTGGTTAGGTCTCAATTCACAAAATGAGCAAAGATTATTAGAGAAAGCAAAGGCTGTTTTACAACGCCAAATCGACCAAAATCTGTAATATCCGTTCAATTTTCAAAAATAAGCCCTAAAAACGCCCTCTGTGGCGTTTTGGTTTAAATGAAATGAATTTATCGTCCGAAAAAATTTAAACGCACTTAAACGCATTTAAACGGCATTTAAACGCTATTCTATTTCCCTTTAAATCGTCATTTCCATTTTTCACAAAATCTTCCATTTTCATCCTTTAAATCACTTTAAAAGCAACAAGCGGTCGTTTTTTCTATGATGTTTGCCAACACAAGGAGAACCGAATGACCCTGATTGAAATTTTTAAAGCGGGCAAACGACCAGATGCACACGGCACCGTGGTGGAAATCACCCCAGCCGATTTGCAACAGGCGGTAGAAGCCTACGATGTTGCCTATCACGAAGCCCCAGCCGTTATCGGTCACCCGAAAATGGATGCCCCTGCCTATGCGTGGGTAAAAGGCTTGCAGCTTGATGGTGATGTGTTGAAAGCAGAGCTTGACCAAATCCACCCTGAATTTGCCGAAATGGTTGCCGACGGGCGGTTTAAGAAAGTCTCTGCCTCTTTCTACCTTGCTAACAGCCCCGACAATCCCAAACAAGGCTCACTCTATTTACGCCACGTCGGTTTCTTAGGGGCAATGCCTCCTGCGGTAAAAGGCTTGCGTAACCCAGAATTTAATGAGGCAGAGCAAGGCATTGTCGATTTTTGTGAAGAAGCCCCCGAGGCTCAACCCACTGATACCACTCAAGGAGAACCCGAAATGAGTACAGAAGAGAAAGCGGAATTAGACCGCTTGCGTGCTGAAAACCAACAGCTGAAAGAAGAAAAGGCTCAAGCAGAAGCGGCAAAAGCGGAAGCCGAGCTTAACCAAGCAAAAGCGGAAAATGCCGACTTTGCAGAAAGCTTAGTGAAAGCAGGTAAACTCGCCCCGATTGCCAAACAACAAGCGGTCGATTTGTTGAATTATGCCTCAACGACCGCACAAGGCGGCGTGGTGGAATTTGCCGAGGGTGAAAGCCTACATAGCAAACTCCAAGCCTTTTTAAACGCACAGCCACAAATTGTCGATTTTGCCGAAGTTGCCACCAAAGAGAAAGCGACAACTGCACAAAATGACACAGTGGAATATGCCGAAGGCACAAACCCAGCCAGCATCGAAGCTGACCAAAAAATTCGTGCTTACGCCAAAGAACACAATGTGAGCTATAAAGCCGCATTTAATGCCATTTATCAATAGAAGGAAAACTTATGACCGCACACAATCTTCAAGCACTTCGCGTGCAAGATCCTGTTTTAACCAACTTGGCTCAAGGCTATCACAACCTTGAATTAGTGAGTGAAGTCTTAATGCCAACTGTCGAAATCGACAAAGAAGCGGGCAAAATTCCGAAATTCGGTCGCCTTGCATTCCGCTTACCAAGTACGGTGCGTAACTTACGCGGCACCTCAAACCGTTTAGACCCTGAAGACATCACGGCAATCGACGTGGCGTTGGAAGAGCACGATGTGGAATACGCCATCGACTACCGTGAAGAAAATGAAGCGATTTTCTCGCTCCGTCAATTTGCCTTAAACACTACCCAAGATGTGATTGCTCTCGGTCGTGAAAAAGAAGTGGCAACGCTCGCCTTAGACGAAAACAAATACGACAGCGGCAACAAAATCACGTTAAGCGGTACATCAAAAATCACCAGCAAACAAGCGGACATTTTTGCGATGTTCGACACGGGCATTCGTGCCGTGAAGCGTGCGATTGGTCGCAAGCCGAATGTATGCGTGATTGCAGGCGATGTGTGGGCGGCGTTGAAAGAACACCCAGCGGTGATTGAAAAACTCAAATACTCACAGGTGGCGATTGTAACGCCTGAAGTGTTCGCCAAATTGATTGGTATCGACACCGTGAAAATCGGCGAAGCAGTTTACGAAGAAAGCTCACAACTCAAAGACATCTGGAGCGATGCGATTGTGCTAGCTTACGTAGCCCCTCGTTCAGCGGAACGCAAAGGCACGGTTTACGAGCCATCTTACGGTTACACCGTACGTCGTCAAGGTGGCTTATTTGTGGACACCTACAAAGAAAACGGCGGCAAACTCGAAGTTATTCGCACCACCGACATTCACAAGCCACATCTTTTGGGTAGTGCGGCTGGTTACTTAATCAAAGGCTGTTTGTAATCTCTGAAAATCTTCCCCCTCTTTAGCAAAGAGGGGGTTAGGGAGATTTGTTAAAGATATAACACCGTTTCATTAGGAGAAAGTAATGGAAAAAACCAAACTCTATGCCGTCATCAGCACTATGGCGATTTATCACAACAACCAACGCTATGAGCAAGGCGATAAGCTCGAACTGGCTGACGAAGAAGCCGAACGCATCTCTCTTTACGTCAAGTTAGATGACACGCAAGCGGTTGAAAATGCGGTGACCGAAGCAGACGTACAAGTGGCAGAAAACAATATTGCTAAGGAAGAAAAAGCAAAAGGCAAAAAAGGCGAATAGCAAATGTATATCCGAGCAGCAGATTTAACCGACGTTATGGACGAAATGACCTTACGCCAACTTTCTAACGACAACAGCCGAGCAACAGAGGCGAATGAAGCCGTGATTGCCAAAGCCTGTGAATATGCCACCGAAACCGTGGACGGCTATTTACGTGCTCGTTATGTGTTGCCGTTGGAAGAGGTACCAACCTTGGTGCGTAATATCTGCTTGCAACTGGCTCGCTACTGGCTCTATTCACGCCGCCCCGACGGCAAAGGCTTTCCGCCGAATGTGAAAGATACCCACACCCAAGCCTTAAAAGATTTAGAACGCATTGCTGACGGCAAATTGCATTTGGGCTTAACAGAAATCGGGGCGAATGGCGACGACACCCTACCTTCTGCCCTGAAGTTTAAAACCAAAGCCCCCGCAAAATTGGATTTGTCGGGCTATTAAGGGAGCATCAATGAGTGCCACTTTACCCATTTTGGAAAGCATCCGAAACCACATCGAACAGAAGACCACGCGTTTCAGTATCGAGTTGTTTCCCGATGACTTAGACCGCTACAACCTTACCGACCAATATGGTGCGGTGCTAGTGCAGTATGCAGGTTCCAAATTTGAAAGTCTTGATAGCACCGACATTATCCAACAACGCCGCAAAGTGCTGATTGCCCTCACGGTGATTGCCCGCAACCAACACGATGACACAGGTGCATTGGAAATGCTCGATCAGCTTCGCTTGGCCGTCGTGGGTTTTCGTCCCACAAATTGCACCGCTTGTCATTTAGTCAGTGAGGAATTTGCAGGCGAAGAAAACGGCTTGTGGCAATACCAGCTCATCATTCAAACGGAAACGTGGCAGGTGGAAGCACGCTTGTCGCAAGATTTGACCAAATTTACCACCGCACTTTTACGCCGTGCGGATCACTCATAGGAGAAAATTATGGCATTCCATCACGGAACCAAAACCACACGCGTGACAGGTGGCTCTGTTGCGGTGGAAACGGTAGACGGTGCAATTATTGGCATCGTCGGTACAGCACCCATTGGTGCAGTAAATGAACTCACCGTGTGCCAAACCACCAAAGATTTTGCCCAGTTTGGCGTAATCTTAAATCAAGGCTATACCTTGCCCGATGCTTTTGATGTGTTAGCACGTTATTCGGCAGGTAAAGTCTATGTGGTCAATGTGTTAGATCCAACTAAACACAAAACCGACGTAAACGATGAAGTGCTTACCCAAGATAGTAGCACTTTAATGGCGAAAACCGCAAAAGCGGGTTTATTAAGCTTAACGCTTCAATCAAACAGCCAAACCTTAGCGGAAGGCAGCGATTACAGCGTGAATTTGCAAACAGGGGAAATTACCTTGAAAGCAATGCACGAAGGCTTAAAAGCCACTTATGCCTATGCCGACCCTGAAAAAGTGACGGAAGCCGACATCAAAGGCGGGATTGATTCAGCGACGGGCAAACGCAAAGGCTTTGAATTATTGCGTGATGGTTTCAACCTTTACGGTGCCGATGCCAAAATTTTAATCTGTCCAGAGTTCGACAAAACTGCAAGCTGTGCCGCCGCGTTGGCAACATTAGCCGAGCAGTTAAAAGCGGTGGCGTATGTGCAACTGCCAAAAGGTACATCACTTTCTAAAGCAATTCAGGGGCGTGGTCCGCTTGGCACCTTAAACGCTTCGGCGAGTTCTGAACGTGTTCGTCACTTCTTCCCTTATGCGTTAGGTTCTAGCAATACGTTGGAAAGTTTAGCGGTACATGCGGCAGGCTTGCGGATGAAAACCGATACCGAAAATGGCTACTGGTTCTCCACTTCAAACCGTCAGTTGCAAGGCGTGATTGGAATGGAAGTGCCATTAACTGCTCGCGTGGACGACGAACAATCAGAAACCAACTTGCTCAACGCTGTGGGCATTACTACGATTTTCAATAGCTTTGGCACAGGTTTCCGCTTGTGGGGTAACCGCTCGTCAAACTATCCAACCGTGACCCATATCATCAACTTTGAAACAGCGTTACGAACAGGCGATTTGATTGATGAAAGTATTCGCCGCACTGAGTTGCAATTTATCGACCGCCCGATTGATGATGCCTTGATTGATAGCCTAAAAGAAACGGTGGACACCTATTTGCGTGCGTTGCCGTCTATTGTCGGTTACAGCGTCGATCTCGACTACGATTACGATTTAGTCGATGAATTTAGCAAAGGTCACGTGCCGTTAGTCTATGACTACACGCCAAAATTGCCAGCGGAATTGATTGGCAATAAATCGGTGATGACCCGTAAATACCTTGTGAACTTGGTGTCACAACGCTAGAAGGAGAAAACAATGAGTACAGTGATTCACCAAATTGTGAACGCCAATACCTATATGGACGGCAACTCCCTTTTAGGGAAAGCCAAAGAGTTTAAATTGCCCGACCTTGAGTTTGAATTTATTGAACATAAAGGTTTGGGATTACACGGCACGGTAAAATTGCCTGCAGGTTTAAATGCGATGGAGGGCGAAGTGATTTGGGATAGTTTCTATCCTGAAGTGCGAGCCAAAGCCTACAACCCATACAAAAATGTGCAGTTGATGACCCGCTCAAACGTGCAGGTGTTTGACTCCCGTGGGCTTGCGGCAGAAGAAGCGTTAGTGACCATTATGAACGTGGCATTTAACAAAACAACAGGCGGTAGCTTGAAAAATAAAGAAGCGACGGAACATTCCGACACCTTCCAAATTTATTCCATCAAGCAAACCCTTGCAGGTAAAGAAGTCCTCTTTGTGGACGTGCTTGCCAACATCTACCGCGTAAATGGTCAAGATGTGTTGCAAAAATACCGCACCAATATTGGGCAGTAATTCTTTAAAGCAGTTTAAACGACCTTTAAAGCCCATTTAAGTAAACTCCTTTGTGAAAGTTAAACAATATACTCACAAAGGAGTTTTTTATGTCTCAAAAAGTCGATGCGGTTCGCACCACCATTAAATTATCCAGCCCGATTAACTTACCTGATGGCACAACGCTCGAAGAATTAAAAGTGCGTGAACCATTGGTAAAAGATTTTCGTACCGCAAGCCAACAAGGTAAAACAGCAGAAGACCGTGAAATTATCGTGGCTGCCTTATGTTGTAGTTTAGTCTTGGAAGATATGGACTTAATCAAATGGAAAGATTACGTTCAAATTCAACGATTTCTGTTTGGTGCAAGCAGTGAAGATGGAGACGCTGAATAATGCGATTGCCGACATTGTTTGGTGGTTTGGTTTTTCAGCAGAAGAAATTGATGGTTGGACACTAAAAGAACTTGATGATTGGCTTTTTCAAGCCAATCGTCAGGTTAAGGCGGGTTATGTACGAGCTTGACGATAAAATTTAACCAGTCCAATAATTGCCCCTGTGATTGTAGCGGTACTTAAAGAAAGCAAGGTCATTAAAGGGGCAGTTACTAAAGCGATAACCGTGCCTAACACGAGATAAAGAATAAAGCCCACACCAAAAGCAATAAAAAAGCTGTCTGTGGCATTAAACATACCTACCCAATACCACCAAGAAAACGCCAAAAAACCGATAGAAAACAATAAACCTATCACAGACCAGTAGGCTTTTTCTACTATATCGTAATCTTTCCAGTCTTCTATGATTTCTTTGAATAAGTCGAACATAAACGCCTCCTGAATTTTTCGTATATTTAACATAGTGAGCAAAAAATGGCGAAATGGCAAGAACGCCAAGTCGCACTGCATCAAAAAATGCAACTTGCCTATCTTTCGGGCGATCAGAATATTGGCAAGCTTACTCGACGTTATGAGCGAATGCAGGCAGTAATTGCTCGCACAGCAGAAAAGCAACAACATTTTACCCGAGCCATTCAATCTTCTGAAAAAGCTCAAAAGTCTTTATCAAAAGCAATTGATGCTCAAAAAATGCGTGCTCAGAATAGAGAAGAATTAAAAAGTAAGATTTTTACAGCAGGTGGAACAGCTGCATCTATCGCAATGCCCGCTTGGGGTGCTGTTAAAAGTTATATCACTCAAGAAGAAGCATCAAATAATTTAAAAATTGCAATGATGAAAGCAGATGGTAGTTATGGGCGATTTGATGCAATAGATAAAAAAGCTGGGCAATTAGGTAATAAATTGCCTGGTTCTAAAGCCGATTTCTTACGAAATGCAACAAGCCTTTCCGAACAAGGCGTATCTGATGAAGTGATTGAAAATGGTGGCTTAGAGGCTTCTGCCAATCTTGCCGTTTTGCTTAATATGGATCAAGGTGAGGGAGGCGAGTTTCTTGCTAAATTTATGGAAGCAAGGGGATTAAAAGATTCTGAACTTTTTGAAGCTGTTGATATGTTACAGCGAGCTAAATTTGCAGGCGGCTTAAGTAAAGATCAAATGTACGGTTCAATGTCTTATAACGCCACGGCTATTCGTGGTCTTGGACTGACGGGGCTTGAAAATACGAAAAAATTACTTGCTTTAGAAGGAATGAATGGACAACAAGGCTTGGAAGGTACTTCATTTGGTACAAACTTTTCTGCAATGTTAGAACGTTTTAATGAAGGTCCGAAAATGATTGCTGAAGCCAAAAAAGGAATGAAGGCAGAGGCAAGAGATATGATGGAATCTTCAGGCGTCGATTTCCAATTCTACGATAAGAAAACGGGCAACTTTAAAGGCATTGATGGTGCACTTCAAGAGTTGATGAAATTTGAGAAAATCAAGAAAAAATTTGGCGATGAAGGTGTTGGGCTTGTTGCGAAAGAGTTGTTTGGTGTAGAAGGTGCAAGGGTTGCTAAGGTTTTAATTGAACAAGGTGCTGAGGGGTTAGAAAAATTCCTCAAGAAAATGGATCAGCAAGCCAGCATTACACAGCGCATTGAACAAAAAACAAGTACTCTTGCTTCTTCATTAGAAAGTTTAGGTGGTGTTTGGGATAGTGCTGTAGGTTCTTTTGGCTCCGCTTTTGCAAGCGATATTAAATCACTTTCAAATGATTTACAGGGATTTATTGAAAATACGCTTACCCCCTTTATCAATGAACATAAAACTTTAATTAAATGGGGAGCTTATGTTGCAGGTGGATTTGCCTTATTAAGCACGGTTGGTTTAAGCCTTAAATTTGCGTTTAGTGGCATAGCATCCATTTTTTCGGCAGCATTTATGCCATTTAAAGTATTTAAGGCAATTAAAGCAGCCAAAGAACTTGAAACCTTAACGGGTACAGTTACCAAAACAGGTAGAGTAATGAAATGGCTTGGCTCAGCCTTTGGTGTTGCGAAAAAAGCTTTTATTGGATTAGGGAAAGCTTTGCTTACTAACCCTATCGGCTTAACCATTACCGCCATCGCCGTTGCCGCCTATCTCATCTATGACAACTGGGAACCCATTTCAGCTTGGTTTTCTAACCTATGGACGAAAGTCACGGGTTATTTCCAAAACTTCTGCAACTGGGTGCAAGGTATTTGGACTGGTGCAACCGAATGGGTTTCAAGTGCGTGGGCTGGTGTGTTGGATTACTTTGGGCAACTTTGGAATAACATCACCACCTTCTTCAACTCAGGCATCGGCAACATCACAGCCACCATTCTCAACTGGTCGCCACTAGGTTTGTTCTATCAAGCCTTTTCTAGCGTGCTTTCTTGGTTTGGGATTGATTTGCCTGCGAAGTTTACTGAATTCGGCTCTAACCTTATCAGCGGTTTAGTCAATGGTATTCGCAATGCGTGGGAAGGGGCAAAACAAATCGTCTCCGATTTAGGCGATGGCATTAAAGGTTGGTTTGCTGAAAAACTCGGCATTCATTCGCCAATCCGTGTGTTTAAAGGCTATGGTATGAACGTGGTGGAAGGTTTGGCAATCGGTATGGATAAAGCCGAACCTCTCGCTCGTGATGCCAGCAAAAATCTCTCAAGTGCGGTTAAATTCGAGCCTGTTTTAAATGGCATTGAAACCGCCTTTAAACCGCTGTTAAACGAGAAAAAAGGCTTTTTCGGCACGCTGTGGGACGATATTAAGTTTGGGGCGAATTTTGTGGGGAATCTTTTGGGTATCAATCAGCCTGCGGATTACCGCACGCCTGATTTTAATCCAAACTCAAGCGGTCAAAATCCGTCAATCTTTCACGATTATCAGCCTTTAAACCGAAACGCGGTGACAAATAACGAAACCAACCAGCACAACGGCATTGTGGTGAATTTTAACCCGACCATTAACGTGGGCGGCAATCAAACACAAGGCGTGATGGAGCAAGTGCAACAAGGGCTAAACATGAGCCTTGTGGAGTTTGAACGCTTGCTCAATCGGGTGTTAGACCAACGACAACGGAGAGCATACTAATGTATTTCATGTTAGGCAATATCGCCTTTGAGCCTGTCAATCTGACCGATTTTTCCGAAACCCATTCTGCAGATTTTGCTGAACACGCAGTACTCAAAGGCAAGCCACGTTTGCAGGCAATGGGCGAAAAACTGACCGAGTTTTCCTTTGCCATTCGTCTGCATCACAAAATCGGTGGTGTGGAAAGTCGCTATCAAGCCTTGCTTGCAGCAAAAGCTAAGCAAGAAGCCTTGGCGTTGATTTGGGGAACCGGCAAATATAAAGGCAATTATGTGATCACCGATATTTCATCAACCACGCTTTTCACTGATGGCAAAGGCAATGCGTTGGCTCGCGAGATGAATATCAGCTTGCGAGAATTTGTCGGCAATGGACAAAACAGCCTACTGGGTGCAGCGTTAAATGTGGGCGGAAAATCCTTGCTGGGTTCGATTTTGCCGCAAGGCTTAGTCAATACGCTTTCCACCGCAAAACGTGCCGTCAGCCATGCGGTGGAGATTTATCAGCAAGGTAAACGAGCGGTGGACGAAGTCCGCAATACCGTTGCCGTGGTTCGCCAACTGGCAAGCGATCCTGCATCAGCGTTGGCATACTTGCCGAGCACGCTGGCGAATTTAAATAACGCCTTGGGGAGTTTTGGCGACGTGGTGGGAATGCAGTCGGCATTGGCTGGCGTGCGAGATTTTTTGCCAGTGGTCAGCGAATTTAGCCGTGATGTGTCGGCGGTGTATGATGATTTGCAAATAATGAAACAGAGTTTCAGTCGGGCATCTGCTGATAGCGAATGGAATAACTGGTTTACGCCTGCCGATAATGCTTTAACGGAAATCAATGAGCGGCTGGATAATTCCGCAAATTCAGTGGCAAAAATGACCGCTTGGATTGTATTGCGTAAAGATGAAAATAAAGATTCCCCTCTTTCGTAAAGAGGGGCTAGGGGAGATTTTGAATGACCCAAACCGTACTTAAACATACCGTCAAACAAGGCGAACGCTGGGATAACCTTGCCTATTATTACTATGGCGATGCACTGGAATATGCTCGCATCATTAGAGCCAATCCACATATCAGTTTTTGTGAAGTGTTGCCTACTGGGGCGACCGTGTTTATCCCTGTGCTAAATGTGAAGCCGACCCAAAACGAAAACCTGCCGCCGTGGTTGCGAGGAAATGCTGATGAGTAACATGCAAAAACCTGATTTCACGCTCTTTTATGAGAAAACCAATATCACGGCGGAGATTGAGCCGTCCTTGATTGAGCTGACCTACACCGACTATCTCGAAGGGCAATCGGACGAACTCTCGGTGCAGTTTGAAGACATCAGTGGCAAATGGATTCGCCAGTGGTTCCCCACTCAAGGCGACAAACTCAAGGCGGCGATTGGTTACCAAGGCGAATCGTTGGTCGCGATAGGGGCGTTTGAGATTGATGAAGTAGAATATGGCTATCGTCCGTCCAGCATTACCTTGCGAGCCTTATCCACTGGCGTGAGTAAATCTAACCGCACACTCAAGCCAAAAGCCTACGAGAACACCACGCTCACCCAAGTGGTGGCTGCGGTGGCGAACCGTTTGAAGCTCAAAGTGGTAGGTAAAATTCGCCACATTCCCATTCAACGCATCACCCAATATCAAGAGCGTGATGTGGAATTTCTTGCCCGCCTTGCCCGTGAGTATCATCACAGCTTTAAAATTGTCGGCAATCAACTGGTGTTTACCGATAAAGATGAACTTGGGCAAACCGAGCCTGTGGCAGTATTAGACGAAACCCAATGTATCAGCATTCGCCTACGTGATCGCATTAAAGATACGGCAAAGCAGGTGGAGATTAAAGGCTTTGATACAAGCGGTAAAAAAGTGGTAAAAAAAAGCAAAAAAGCCACCGCACTTCGCCCGAAAATGAAACAAGCACAGGCAGCAAGTGGCGATACGCTCAAAATTACCACCCGAGGTGAAAGCCAAGAGCAGATTGATGCTAGAGGCGATGCGGCATTAAGCGAGCAAAACGAAGACCAAAGCACAGGCGATATTACGCTCATTTGCAACCCGAAACTAGTGGCTGGTTCCACTATTCTGCTCAAAAATTTAGGTGTGTTTTCAGGTAAATACTTAATCAAGCAATCACGCCACAGCATTTCACGCAGTTAAGGCTACATTACCAACATCGAAGTGCGAATGTTGGAATTTATCCCCGATGATTTATTAACGCTAGGAATGGAGATAACGAATGCAAACGCATAATTTTGGGGCAACCTATCAAGAAGGCATTGTGTCGGCAATCGACCCGAAAAGCCACAAAGTACGGTGTAAAATCCCCGCCCTTGAAGATTTAGAAACGGCGTGGCTTTCATTCTTAACACCCAACGCAGGCGGCAACCAGTTTTACTGTTTGCCCGATGTGGGCGAACTGGTGGCGATTTTACTTGATGCACGCGGCGAAGGTGGTTGTGTGTTGGGGGCGATTTATAACGAGCAAGATCCAACGCCTGTTGTCAATGGCGAGATTTGGCTCAAGAAATTTAAAAACGGCACAACCATTCAGCACGACCGCAAATCGGGCGATTTAACCATTCACACCACAGGTAAAGTGATTGTGAATAATTGCCACGTTCAGGTAAATAACGGCAATGTGAATGTCAGCGGTGGCGATGTGATTGCTGATGGCATTTCTCTTAAAAACCATCACCACATCGAGCAAGGCGACGGCAAGCCGACCAGTCCATCTAAAGCTTAATTCTTTAAATCAGTTTAAAAGCCCACCTCCCCATAGCCTTGTATCATCAAGGCTATGAATAGAAATACGATACTCTCAACCCACTGGCAATTAGCCCCCACGGAAAACCAAGCGGTGCAAGGCATTGATGATATTCATCAGTGCATTGCCAACATTCTCAATACGCTTAAAGGCACCGATGTACTTCGCCCCGAATTTGGCTCCGACCACTTTCGCTACATCGACTACCCCGAAGACATCGCCCTGCCCAATATGGTGCGTGAAATCACGCTTGCTCTGCAAAAATGGGAGCCCCGCATCGAGGTTGATCATATCGCCATTGCAGGGCTTGCCCCGCATTTTGAACTGACAATTTATTGGGCGTTAGTAGATGAGGTGTATCGGGAGATTTATGTAACCGAGGTGCAACAATGAATCGTAATGACATTAAAGCCGTTGATGACAATGTTGATCGCATTTTACGCGAGACGATTGCCGATTATGAACGTCGCACGGGAAAAGTGCTACAACCTGCACACATTGAGCGATTACTGATTCACGTGTACGCCTTTCGTGAAAGCCTTGCTCGTCAAGGCATTAACGAAGCATTCCGTCAAACTTTTCCTCAATTTGCGACGGGTTTAGCGTTAGATTTATGTGGTGAGACTTTTGGCTGTTATCGTTTATTAGATAAACCTGCTCGCACGATTCTACGTTTTAGCGTGCAAGGTGAACATGGCTCTATTTTTATTCCCAAAGGGACTCGTGTTGCAGCGACCGATAATATCGAATTTATCACAATGAATGATGATGTGATCACACCACTTATTGCTTATGTCGAAATTGAAGCTGAATGTAACCAAACAGGCGAGCAAGGAAACGGCTGGGAATTAGGACGAATTAACGTATTAAAAAGTCCGCTGAATACACAAGCAACATTAAACGTAAGCAATATTGATGTCTCAAGTGGTGGTTTAGTGCGTGAAGAGGATGAAGCCTACCGAAAACGTATTTTGAGTGCTCCCGAAGCCTTTACTACATGCGGCTCCATTGCGGCTTACGATTATCACACGCGTGCGGTGTCACAAGATATTGCCGATGTCAATGTATCTAACCCTCGCGGCGGTTTAGTGCGAATCGCAGTACTGACCAAAACAGGTTTACCCGATGCACGTTTGCTCAATGATATTAAACAATATATTAGCCCTGAACAGCGTCGCCCTTTATGCGATAGCGTGGAAGTTATCGCACCAACGCAACGGAATTATCAAATCAATGCGACGTTAACATTGCTTGATGGTTATCGTGAAGATATTGTGAAAACTCAAGCCCGTACAGCTTTGCAAAATTATCTTGCAGAGAAAACCAAACGACTAGGAATGGACGTTGTGCCTTCTGCCATTATTAGTGCATTACGCGTAGAAGGCGTATATGACGTCAATCTTACCTCACCTGCCAAACTGATTATCAATGAAACTGAATGGGCAAACTGCACTGCGATTAGCGTGGAAGTCAATGCGGAGCGAGTAAATGGCTAAATTGACGTATGCAGACATTATTGAACAAGAAGTGAAGTATAAAGCACTGGCGGATTTAAGTATCCCACTCTCTCAATTAGATACCAGCAAAGTGATGACTACGCTGGTCGATTTACTAGATGATACTTTTATCCCGTTACTTGCCGAGAAATGGAGTGTGACAGGCTACGATGGCGAGTTCTTAGCCGAAAATGATAGCTCAAAACGTGGGTTGATTAAAGCGGCAATTGAATTACATCGACACAAAGGCACTCCGTGGGCAATTCGCGAAGTGTTACGTCGCTTAGGTTTTGGTGAAGTGGAGCTTGATGAAGGATTAAAAGCACGGACTTACGAACACAAATTAGTACAAGCCATTCCTTTGAGTGAAAGATGGGCATATTACGCAATTCGCTTAAATCGTCCCATTACCAATGAACAAGGGCTACGATTACGTAAGATTTTAAGAAATTTTACCCCAGCACGCTGCACATTAGCTGTACTGGATTATAAGGCAGTAGCTATCCGTTATAACAATAAAATCACTTATAACGGACGCTACAATTACGGTTCAAACTAACTTTAAAGCAGGTTTAAAGGATATTTATGGCGAATTTAAAAGAACAAGAAAAGTGGGAAGATGGGATTTATCAAATTGAAGAAAACGACCCTGTTTTAGGCGGTGCAGAAGGAATTACCAATCGTCCTGCAAAACAATTGGCGAATCGTACTGCTTGGTTGAAAAAAGCACTCTCACTATTAGGTTTAAAAGCACAACCTAAAACCTTGACGGCAACCTCTACAAATAAGGTTGATGAGGACGGTCACTCCCACGCCATTGACAAAGCCAGCCTCACTCAACAAGGCATTGTGCAACTTACTAACACCCTAAATTCAGATGCAGAAAACCTTGCCTTAACGGCAAAAGCGGGCAAAGTGTTGGCACAACAAATAGTTCAAGCCAAACAAGAGATTGAGCGTGATTACATTCCCAACACCAAAAAATCTGCCGCAGTAAATAGCACCAGTACCGATACTGTAGCAACGAGTGCAGCAGTAAAGACGGCTTATGACAAAGGCGTGGAAGCGAAAAATGCGGCAGATGGTGCACAACGCACGGCAAATGATGGTGTAAGTAAGGCAACAACAGCTCAAAACACGGCAAATAGTGCGGTAACCAAAGCGGATAATGCTCAACGAGCGGCAGATAATGCCAACAACAACGCCAACAATCGTGTATCGAAATCTGGCGATACGATGACGGGCAATCTCACTGTGTCAAATCTTATCGTCAATGACCCAACAAATAATAACAACTTTGTGCAAATCGGCGATGATACGAAGTTAATTGATGTTGACATGGTGCATACCGTTGGATTGCAAGCAGCAGACAATGCAAATGATGCCTACATTGCTTATGGAGCCACCAAAAAAAGATTTGGCTTTGATGGCGTAAATTTTTCAGCTGAGAGTGGTCTTGGTGCTCAATGGTTTGGGAGTCAAAAACGAGGCGAAGGAGCCTACAGTCACCAATGGCGAACAGAGGCACCTTATCATGTCCAAGCGGGGAATGCTAATGGCTCAGATACATATTTTCCATATTTAAAAGGTAAGGTAAAAAATGGGGATGGATGGGGTTCTGCATTTTCATTTGGATACGTCACGCCTGGTGCAAGAAATCAGTTTGGTAGTGGGATTATCCATCTCATTGAGGACAATGGTAGCGAAAAAAAGTGGAGGTTTGAACACAACGGAAACTTTAACTCTGCGGCTGATGTGGTAACAGGCTCAGGTAAAAGCTTAAATAATACCCACCAACAATCTTATGATTATGTTCAAGTGACAGGCTCTGCAAGCTACGGCGGTTTAAGCATTCTCAAACCAGATGGTAAATCCATGAGATTTGAGCGTGAAGGCAATGCATTTAAGTTTTGGTGTCAGGATATGTATAGCATTTTGATGCCACAGCGTGGTGGTACTGTGTTGCTAGATACTGATTTTTCCCACGCCACCAACGGCAACAACAAAACCAAAGTGGCGAGTGAATTTGCGTTGGGCGAGTTAAACAAAAGAATGGATAAATTGATCAGCGAATCAATTTACCCTAAACATTATGACGGAGCTAAAGTTTTACGATTACGAGTTGATAAT
Source organism: uncultured Haemophilus sp. (assembly GCA_963545995.1). Taxonomy (GTDB): domain Bacteria; phylum Pseudomonadota; class Gammaproteobacteria; order Enterobacterales; family Pasteurellaceae; genus Haemophilus_A. The sequence continues at coordinate 43,499 of CAUUKJ010000013.1, read as the reverse complement.
AATGGCGGATGGAAAATCATAAAAATAAAAGTGAGTGAACTCAAGGTGCCAAGTAATGGAGAAGTAATATTAAATCTGCCAGAAGCAATAACAATGGATTCCGTTATCACAGCAACAGATGATGGCAGTGCAAAATATTCTTATGGGGCAGTGATGATGAGTGCTACTACTATAAAAATTTTTGCTATTGCGGGTAGAACAATAGGAATCAATATCACAATAATGGGGGGAGGTGCATTTTGATCAAATATTTTAATTTATCAGGGATGTATTTTAAAGATAACGATGAAAACTTGACAAGTGATGACATTGTCATTTCAAGTCAAGATGATATTGATGCAATATCAGAGAGCCTAACTGGCGGTGGTGCAGTATGGGCTGAAAATGGAAAAATAAAATGCTCAGGTAAGGCACCTAGTCCATTCCATGTGTTCAATATGGCGACTAAATCCTTTGAGCTATCAAAGGAAAAACAAACTGCACTTTTAGCTGACACCCAAACTCGCCTTATCGCTAATATTGATGAGCACGCGGCAAAAATCTACAGCACATGGACACGCTTTGAGAGCGAATATCGTGAGCGCCAAGCAGCGGCAGAAGCCTTTAAAGCGGCAAATTATGAAGGTGAGTGTAGTCGATATATCTCAGATTTTGCACAACGTGCGAGACTGGATAACAAGACCGCAACAAACCTGATTTTGACTCAGGCGGCAGGGCTCGAAAAACTGCAAGTTGAGTTGGCTAACCAACGTATGCGTAAGTATGAGCTCAAAGCCCCTAATCTCACGCTTGAGCAACTGCAATCAATCCATGATGACATTATCAAGCAAATGGATAACTTGATGGAGGCATACCAAAATGGCTAAGGTTTATTTGGCAATGTACAAACACAAACGAGACTGGCGCAAAGAGCCCGTCAAAGCCATCGCTGACCGCATTACTCGATTTTTTACCAAAGGCAAATACTCGCATTGCGAGATTGCCATTGAGCATATTGAGTTTAGTAACGGACATCATTATGAGCATGCGACAGTATATGACTGCTACTCCTCATCGGTACAAGACAGCGGCGTGCGTTGCAAGCAGATTGATGTGTCCGATAACACAAAATGGGATTTAATCCCTCTCAACGATGTTACCGAGCAACAAATTAAAGCCTATTTTGACCGCACTTTGGGCTGTAAATATGATTGGTGGGGTGTGCTTGGCATTGTGTTGAGCATTAAGCAAAAACGCAGCAAGTATTTTTGTTCTGAATGGTGTTTTAATGCGATTCATGGCAGTGAGAACGGCTGGCGGTTTAGCCCGAATCAGTTAGCAGCAATGTTTAACAAAGGAAGAATTTAAAAGGAGGGTTTACCCTGCACAACGTTTAATTCAATGAAGAAAAGACGGCGATAACAACGGCACTAGGAATGCTCGTTGTTACCAGCTACGCAGAACACGCCTGCATATAGCCATACACCGCCTACCTTGCGCAAGGCGGGCGGATTGTAACAAATCTTTTGATTAGGAGAAATATATGCAGTTAATTAAAGCAATCCGTTGCACATTTTGTAACAAATTATTGGCGAAAGTGGGGACAGTTGGTTATTTAGAAATCAAATGCCCACGTTGCAAAACCGTCAATACTACCTGTTAATTTGATTTGAGTGTCGGAATGCCTTGAGCATCGGAACGCCATAGAAAGGAAAAACTATGGCAAATCAAAACACCTTTAAACAAGCCCCGCTACCATTTATCGGACAAAAACGAATGTTTCTCAAACAATTTGAGCAGATTTTAAATGAGAACATTCCCGATGACGGTGAGGGCTGGACAATTCTTGATACCTTTGGCGGTTCAGGCTTGCTCAGCCATACCGCCAAACGGTTAAAACCGAAAGCCCGAGCGATTTACAATGATTTTGATGGCTATGCGGAAAGATTGGTGCATATAGACGACACAAACGCCCTACGCGCACAAATCTTCGCAAAAATCGGTAACGCTACGCAAAAAAATAAGCGGTTACCAAAGACATTGAAGGCAGAAATCATCAAAATCATTGATGAATTTCAGGGTTATAAAGACTTAAACTGCTTGGCGAGCTGGTTATTGTTTAGCGGTCAGCAAGTCAGTTCGCTTGAAGAACTCTACCACAAAGATTTCTGGCATTGTGTGCGCTTGAGCGATTATCCAAGTGCGGACGGTTATTTGGACGGCGTAGAAGTTGTACGCGAGTCATTTCATACCTTGCTGCCAAAGTATGCCAACGACCCGAAAGCCCTATTTGTATTAGATCCGCCTTACCTTTGCACCAAACAAGAAAGTTACAAACAAGCCACCTATTTTGACTTGATTGACTTCTTGCGACTGGTCAATATCACTCGTTCGCCGTATGTGTTTTTTAGCTCGACGAAGTCGGAGTTTATTCGATTTGTGAATTATATGTTGGAAGACAAGGTGGATAATTGGCAGGCGTTTGAAAACGCCAAACGCATTACGGTGAATGCAAAACTGAACTACCAAGTGGCGTATGAAGACAATTTAGTCTATAAATTCTAGCAGTAAAAAAGGCTTCGCGTGATCACGAAGCCTTTTGCATTAGTATTCTAATTCGGAAAGCAAACAATAAAACGGTGGGGCGAAAGGGGCAAGTGTGGACGTAAATCTGACTACACAATCTTTATGCCCGTCTTCCACAAACCGCACATCTAAAAACGCCGCATTATACACAAAGGTTTGCCCCCGTCCGTTAGGTAGTGAATATTGCGAACCGTCCGCAATAAAACCGTCGTGTTCTTTCACGGCAACAAGGGCTAATTCCATCATCATTTCCTGCTCGGTTCTCATTTTAAAATTTGTCATTTTGCGGTTTCCTGTATTTGTTTAAGTTGGTCACAGGATTACTCTCTTCGGCAGGCATAGCAAGTCATCATTGCGGCAAAACGACTGACTGCGGTCGAATTAGGCTGGGGAGGTGTAGACGGCTAAATAAGTGCAGATATGTAACGCCATTTCACTAAATGAAAAAAGCAAGAAATAGAAATTATCTTGCTTTTTTAGGGGCGGTTATGTTGCGCGGGTTTAATCGTTATCAAACCAAACAAGTCGAATTCGAAAAACGTGCGGATGTCACGCTTATTGGGCATTCTCTGTTTGATATGTGGGAAGGTTTTGAGCAAGAGCTAATTTTAAAAGGGCAGAGTGTGGCAAATTTAGGGCTTTCTGGCACCAGCACTCGGCAATACCTAGATGTAATTGCTAAGCCACAGCATATTCAGCATTTAGGCAAAACAGTGTTTATTTTCTTGGGCGTGAATGATATTGTCAAAGAACCAGACTATTCTCCGCAGCAAGTGCTTGATTGGATTTCGCAAATCATCGAGCAAATCCAACCGCTTGCACAGCCTGATACGCGTTATTTCTTATTAGAAGCCACGCCCGTGAATCATATTGAAACGGTGACGAATGCACAGATTCGAACAATGAATACCTATTTCAAAGAGCATTCCCCTGCACCACTCAGTTTTATTTCGACTTATACTTCATTTTTAGACAAAGAAGGCAATTTAGCTCGAGATCTAACCGTGGATGGATTGCATTTTAATGCGAAAGGGTATGCGATTTTAAGAAACATTTTAGAGACGTATTTGTAGCTAATGTTTATTTTTCATAAATAGTAGCAACGCTTTTTATTTTAAAAGTCTTTTATAAACAAAGATTTATGTCTTTTGCTTAAACCCTTGTGATTATTTAAATTTCGTCTACCGTTGATTTGGTCATCGTAACGAAAGGTAAGAATGCGAATGGGAGAAATTGTAATGTAAAGCCCTGTAAAAACAGGGCTTGAGGCTAGTTTTGAAATGTTATGAAACGCTATGAAAAGCAGGTTTTTTATTCCCACTCAATCGTCGCAGGCGGTTTTCCACTCACGTCATACACGACGCGGGAAATGCCATTCACTTCGTTGATGATTCGGTTGGAGATTTTGCCTAATAAGTCGTATGGTAAATGAGCCCAATGTGCCGTCATAAAGTCGATGGTTTCGACCGCACGGAGTGACACAACCCAGTCGTATTTACGACCATCGCCCATTACGCCCACAGATTTCACTGGTAGGAACACGGTGAAGGCTTGGCTGACTTTGTAGTACCAATCTGCTTTGTGTAATTCTTCGATGAAGATTGCATCAGCGCGGCGGAGGAGGTCGCAGTATTCTTTTTTCACTTCGCCTAATATGCGCACGCCTAAGCCTGGGCCTGGGAATGGGTGGCGGTTAAGCATTTCTACCGGCAAGCCTAACGCCAAGCCGATTTTGCGTACTTCGTCTTTGAATAATTCACGCAATGGCTCCACTAAGCCGAGTTTCATATAATCTGGTAAGCCGCCCACGTTGTGGTGTGATTTGATAACGTGTGCTTTGCCTGTTTTGCTGGCGGCAGATTCGATCACGTCTGGGTAGATCGTGCCTTGTGCTAACCATTTCACGTTTGGCAATTTTTTCGATTCATCGTCGAACACGTCCACGAACACTTTACCGATGATTTTACGTTTCGCTTCAGGTTCGTCCACGCCCGATAATTCGCTTAAGAAACGATCTTCTGCGTTCACGCGAGTGATGTTCAAGCCGAATTTGTTGCCGAACATTTCCATCACTTGATCGCCTTCGTTTAAGCGTAACAAGCCGTTATCTACGAACACGCAGTGCAAGTTTTTGCCGATGGCACGGTGTAATAATAAGGCAACAACCGATGAATCTACGCCGCCTGATAATCCCAAAATCACTTCGTCATCGCCCACTTGTGCTTTAATGCGTGCGACCGCATCTTCGATGATGTTTTCCACCGTCCATTTGGTTTCACAGCCACAAATGTTCACCACGAAGTTTTTCAATAATTCCAAGCCGCTTTTCGTGTGGGTCACTTCTGGGTGGAACTGTACGCCGTAGAAATGACGGCTTTCGTCAGACATCGCCGCAATCGGGCAAGTTGGCGTGGTGCCTGTCACTTCAAAGTTGTTTGGCAAGCGGGTTACTTTATCGCCGTGGCTCATCCAAACGTCTAATTTTGGCTCAGAAGCGGTCAAATTATCGTTAAGATTTGCAAAAAGTGCGGTCGAATTTTCTAAAGAAACAGACGCATAGCCGAATTCGCGGTGGTCGGAAGTTTCGGTTAAACCGCCCAACTGCATTGCCATTGTTTGCATACCGTAGCAAATACCCAACACAGGCACGCCAGCATTGAACACATATTCAGGCGCACGCGGGCTGTTTTCTTCCGTGGTACTTTCTGGGCCGCCTGAAAGAATGATCCCCGTTGGGTTAAATTCGCGGATTTGTTCTTCTGCTACGTCCCACGCCCAAAGTTCGCAGTACACGCCGATTTCACGCACACGGCGGGCAATCAGTTGAGTATATTGTGAACCAAAGTCGAGGATCAGAATTTTGTGGTGGTGAATGTTTGTCATTGTTTTCTCTTTATTTGTCCTAGGGCTTTCGCCCTAGGTTAGACATAATCCAGCCCCTTTGGGGCTGGTGGCAAGTCAAAATTAATAGATTAACCCATACGATAGTTAGGTGCTTCTTTCGTAATCGTCACATCGTGAACGTGAGATTCTTTGATACCCGCGCCGCTGATACGCACAAATTCTGCTTTGGTGCGTAAGGCTTCGATGGTTGGGCAGCCTGTTAAGCCCATACAAGAGCGTAATCCACCCATTTGTTGGTGGATAATTTCTTTTAAGTAGCCTTTGTATGGAATACGACCTTCGATACCTTCTGGTACGAGTTTGTCTGCGGCGTTGTCAGATTGGAAATAGCGATCTGATGAGCCTTTCGCCATTGCACCAAGTGAACCCATTCCACGGTAAGATTTGAATGCACGACCTTGGTAAAGTTCGATTTCGCCTGGGGCTTCTTCTGTGCCTGCGAACATGGAACCAACCATAACACAGCTTGCGCCTGCGGCGATGGCTTTTGCGATGTCACCAGAGAAGCGGATACCGCCATCGGCAATCACTGGAATGCCACGAGCTTTTAAGGCTTCAGCGGCATCTGCAATCGCGGTGATTTGTGGTACGCCCACGCCTGTTACGATACGAGTCGTACAGATTGAACCTGGTCCAATCCCTACTTTCACCGCACTTGCCCCTGCGTCAGCTAAGGCAATCGCGCCTTCAGCGGTTGCCACGTTGCCTGCAACGATAGGTAAGTTTGGATATTTAGCACGAGTTTCACGCACGCGTTGTAACACGCCTTCAGAGTGACCGTGAGAAGAGTCAATTAATAATACGTCCACGCCTGCTTTGACTAACGCATCAATACGTTCTTCGTTGCCTGGACCTGCACCTACTGCCGCCCCCACGCGTAAACGACCGAATTCATCTTTACAGGCGTTTGGTTTTTGTTCTGCTTTTTGGAAGTCTTTAACGGTGATCATTCCTTTTAATTTAAAACTGTCATCAACCATTAATACTTTTTCCACACGGTGTTCGTGCATTAATTCTAAAATTGCTTCGCGGCTTGTGCCTTCTTTTACGGTTACCAAGCGGTCTTTTTTCGTCATCACTTGCGAAACGGTTTTGTTGAGATCTTTCACGAAACGGGTGTCGCGACCTGTGATGATACCGATTAAGTTATTTTCGCTATCCACAACAGGGTAGCCCGCAAAGCCGTTTTTCTTCACTAATTCCGCTAATTCAGCGAGGGTTAAATCAGGTGAAACGGTCACAGGTTCAGATACGATGCCGCTTTCAAATTTTTTCACTTTACGCACGCGATCCGCTTGGCGTTCAATGGTCATATTTTTGTGAATAAAACCGATACCGCCTTCTTGTGCGAGCGAAATCGCTAATTTGGTTTCGGTTACAGTATCCATTGCCGCAGAAAGCATCGGAATATTCAAACGAATTTCTTTGGTGAGTTGAGTGGAAAGATCCGCCGTATTAGGAAGAACGGTAGAATGTGCAGGGACGAGTAACACATCGTCGAAGGTAAGGGCTTCTTGTTTGATTCGTAAAGACATTTGCAATAGTTCCTTAATAATTTAATTTGAAAAATAATCTATCTGGAAATTATTGCGGGCGAATTATACAGGGATTTTTATGGTCTGTAAATCACTATAGCATATAATTAAGCAAACGTTTGCGAAAAGGATAGAATTGGTTAAAGAATGTAAAAACTATCAAAGAAATCTAACTTCTTTACTTGAATAGCGATAAATTGCCCTTATTATGGTACACTAATTAGATTAGCCGTAGATTTATTGAGAAACAAAGAGTAATGGGTAGAACACGAAGTGCCAGCTCATCGCGTTGGTTGGCGGAGCATTTTAAAGATCAGTTCGTGCAAAAAGCACATAAACAGAAATTACGTTCTCGTGCGTATTTTAAATTAGATGAAATCCAAAAAACAGACCGCTTGTTTAAACCAGGAATGACGGTGGTTGATTTAGGGGCAGCACCAGGTGGTTGGTCACAATACGCTGTTACGCAAATTGGTGGGAAAGGGCGTATCATCGCCTGTGATATTTTAGATATGAATCCTATTGTTGGGGTGGATTTCTTACAAGGCGATTTCCGTGAAGAGAGTGTGTTAAACGCCTTATTAGAACGCGTTGGCGATGATATGGTAGACGTGGTAATGTCTGATATGGCACCAAATTTCAGCGGAATGCCATCGGTGGATATTCCTCGTGCAATGTATTTGGTGGAACTTGCCTTAGATATGTGCCGCCAAGTATTAGCACCAAAAGGCAGTTTTGTGGTCAAAGTATTCCAAGGGGAAGGTTTTGACGAATATTTGCGTGAAATTCGAGCTATGTTTAGTACCGTGAAAGTACGAAAACCAGAAGCCTCTCGTGATCGTTCACGTGAAGTTTATATCGTGGCAACGGGCTATAAAGGCTAATTATTGACTTATTTTTTCATAGTGTAGAGGACTAAATCTTGAACGATTTTGTTAAAAATATCATTCTTTGGGTTGTTGTGGCAATTGTGCTGATGACAGCTTTTGAAGGATTTAACTCAAATTTTGGTAGTAGTTCGAACAATACGGTTGCGTATTCTACTTTTTTAAGCGACATCAAATCTAACTCGTTAAAAGACGTTGATTTTCAAAGTGGCGAAGATGTGATTTCGGTTACTAAAAACGACGGTTCGCAATATCAAACTGTGATGCCAATGTATGATGAATATTTGTTATCCGATTTGGCAAAAACTAATGCAACCATTACAGGTCAACCCAAAGAACGTCGTAGTTTATGGACACAAATTCTGATTTCTTGGTTCCCAATGGTCTTGTTAATTGGTTTCTATGCGTTCTATATGCGTCAAATGCAAGGCGGTGGCGGTAAAGGTGCATTTAGCTTTGGTAAGAGCAAGGCAAAAATGCTGACTGCAGATCAAGTAAAAACAACCTTTGCTGATGTTGCAGGTTGCGATGAAGCAAAAGAAGAAGTAGGCGAAGTTGTTGATTTCTTACGCGATCCTAGCAAATTCCAAAAATTAGGCGGACGCATTCCAAAAGGGATCTTAATGGTCGGCCCACCAGGAACGGGTAAAACCTTATTAGCAAAAGCGATTGCAGGCGAAGCGAAAGTGCCTTTCTTCACTATGGCTGGTTCAGACTTTGTGGAAATGTTTGTCGGTGTGGGAGCTTCTCGTGTGCGTGATCTTTTCGAGCAAGCGAAGAAAAATGCTCCTTGTATCATCTTTATCGATGAAATTGATGCTGTAGGTCGTAAACGTGGCGGGGCAGGTTTCAGCGGTGGTCACGATGAACGCGAACAAACTTTAAACCAAATGTTGGTGGAAATGGATGGTTTTGAAGGTTCTGAAGGCGTGATTATTATTGCAGCAACTAACCGTGCCGATGTATTAGATGATGCCTTAACTCGTCCAGGACGTTTTGACCGTCAAGTTACGGTTGACTTGCCAAATGTAAAAGGCCGTGAACAAATTTTGCAAGTTCACTTGAAAAAAGTACCGCTTGCAGAAGGCGTAGATGCAATGCAAATCGCCCGTGGTACACCAGGTTATTCTGGTGCTCAGTTAGCAAACTTGGTGAACGAAGCAGCACTATTTGCAGCACGTAAAAATCGTCGTGTGGTAACGATGGAAGATTTTGAGCAAGCTCGCGATAAAATCAATATGGGGCCTGAGCGTCGCTCAAATACGATGACCGAAAAAGAGATCATCAACACCGCATACCACGAAGCAGGACACGTTATTGTGGGTTATTTAATGCCAGAACACGATCCGCTCAATAAAGTAACGATCGTTCCTCGTGGTCAAGCATTAGGTTTTGCACAGTTCTTACCTGAAGGCGACCGTGTAAGTGAAACTTTCACCAAGTTAGAAAGCCAGCTTTCAACCTTGTTTGCAGGACGTATTGCAGAAGGCTTGATCTTTGGTGAAGATAAAATCACCACAGGGGCATCATCCGATATTCACCGTGCAACCCAAATTGCTCGTGCGATGGTAACGCAATGGGGCTTCTCAAAAGAACTCGGTCCAATCTTCTATCAAAATGAAGATGGAATGGGGGCGATTAAAGGTGTATCGGAAGAATCACAAAAATTGATTGATACCGAAATGCGTAAAATCATCGATCGCAACTATAACCGTGCGAAACAGACGTTAGAAGACAATATGGATATCTTACACGCAATGAAAGATGCTTTATTGAAATATGAAACGTTAGATCGCAAACAGATTGATGATTTAATGGCACGCCGTCCAGTAAGTGAACCATCGGGTTGGAACGATAAACCAACGCAAGGTCCTTCGCAAAATGATAAACCTGAAACAACAGAAAAATCTGTTAGCTCAGATTTAGAAAGTGAGCCAAAAGAAGGTGATGTAGCAAATAATTCTTAGTAATTGAGCAAGTAAGAAAGCCAGAAGTAGAAATACTTCTGGTTTTTTTGTATTTAGCTCTTTTCTGATTCATATTTCTCGCCCTTTCCTGTACAATAAACTCCATTTATGACCAAAATAACGAAATAAATTAGCCCTATGCAGAATGAACTGGCACATACTATTCCAGAGCTTATAAACTGGACGAAAGAAAGCGATTTTTCGCTCTCTTTACCTTCCGACCGCCTTGCTTTTTTGTTGGCAATTTCTATTTTTAACCAAGAGCAGATCGACGGCGAATTGCTTGAAAGTGATTTAGTCGATCTTTTCCGTTATGTTTCACAAGCCTTTGACCAATCTGAAAATACATTAAATCAGCGTGCTAATAACGCCATCAATGATTTAGTGAAACAACGTCTGTTGAACCGTTTTTCCAGTGAATTTACCGAAGGATTAGCAATTTATCGTATTACACCGCTAGCCGTGGGCGTAGCGAATTATTATGTGCGTCAGCGTGAATTCTCGACTTTACGTTTATCTATTCAGCTCTCGATTGTGGCAGGAGAAATCCAAAAAGCCTCAATGGCGGCAGAAGAAGGAGGCGATGAGCGTCATTGGCGAAATAATGTTTTCGCTCCACTAAAATATTCGGTTGCAGAAATTTTTGATAGCATCGATCTTTCACAACGTGTAATGGATGAAAATCAGCATAAAATCCGTGAGCGAATTGCCAATCTTTTAAGTCAAAACTGGCACGAAGCGATTACGAGTTGTGAGCAATTATTAGACGAAACATCAGGTAATTTACGCGAATTACAAGATACGTTAAATGCAACAGGCGATACCTTGCAAGCCCAGTTGTTACGCATTCAAAGCTGCTTAATTGGTCGTTATGATTTGGATTTTATCGATCAATTGGTGGTTAATCTTCAAAACAAATTAGATCGTATTATGAGTTGGGGGCAACAAGCGATTGACCTTTGGATTGGTTACGATCGCCACGTGCACAAATTTATTCGTACTGCGATTGATATGGATAAAAATCGCGTCTTTGGTCAGCGTTTGCGTCAATCTATTCAAGATTATTTCAATGCCCCTTGGATGCTTTATACCGCCAAGGCTGAATCGTTGCTTGATTTACGTGACGATGAAACCGAATTAAACGAAGCCGAAGCTGTCGGTGAATTACCAAGCGAATTGGAATATGAATCTATCAGTGATGTGCAAGAACAAATTGTGGCAATGATGCAAGCCTATCTTGCCCCACTTCGAGCTGAAGGTAAACCGATTGATTTAGGAGCGGTTTTACGCGAACAACTAGCACGTTACCCGCAATCTCGTCATTTTGATGTGGCACGGATTATCGTAGATCAAGCGGTCAAATTAGGGATGGCAAGTCGCGATAGCCAAGCGGTTTATCCAGAATGGCAATCTATCAATGAAGCGGGGGCGGAAGTCCAAGCGAATGTGATCGATCAGTACAAATAATTGACGAAGACAAAGAAGAGAAAATTCTATGACAGAAAATATTCAAGATGTGATTTCAACTAAATTAGCGATTGCAATTGCAAATCCGATTTTCCCAAGCCTTGATAGCCAACTACGTGCAGGTCGTCATATTAGTATTGAGTCGTTAGATGAACACGCTTTTTTGATGGATTTCCAAGCCGAGCTTGAGCAATTTTATCAACGTTATCACGTGGATCTTATTCGTGCCCCTGAAGGCTTTTTCTATCTTCGTCCGAAAGCCTCTACATTGATTAACCGTGCAGCGATGTCGGAAATGGAAATGTTAGTCGGCAAAGTGCTGTGCTATCTCTATTTAAGTCCTGAGCGTTTGGCTCAACAAGGCGTATTTAGCTATGACGATGTTTATGAAGAATTGCTTAACCTAGCCGATGAAAGCAAATTATTAAAAGCGGTTAACCCTCGTTCTACAGGTTCGGATTTAGATAAAGCAAAATTAGTGGAGAAAGTGGGCGGTGCACTGCGTCGTTTGGCTCGTATCGGGATGATTACCCGCATTGGTGATCAAAACAGTAAAAAATTTGTGATTTCAGTATCGGTTTTCCGCTTTGGTGCCGATGTTCGTGCCGGTGATGATTACCGAGAAGCCCAATTACGTTTAATTCGTGATGGTGAGGCGACAACGCCTACGCAAGCGGTGGATTTTGAATCACAAATTACAAATAGTGATACTGAAGAACTAGAGCAGGAAGAGGAAGAATAGATGTGTACGTTAATGCAAAAAGATGTGTTAATCGAATTGATTGCGAGCACACAGGCAGATTTAAGTAAAATTTTAGAATTACCTCTCAATGAAGATCAAATCTTTTTAAGCCGTTTAAGAGGCGAGGTTTATCGTTCTGAGCCTGAAAAAATTGATTTTGATTTAGTATCACGTCAAGTAAGAGAGATTGGTACTAAATATCACCCTTCGTTATCTGTATAGGTAAGTTATGCAAGATTACAATATTGATGCTTACGATGTTGAAGCGGATGTTGAGCAAAAGTTTCCTAAAATCTGGGCAAATTTATTAGCTGAAAATCAAGTAACATCACAAGAAAACCCTATTGCTATTTTATTAGGTGGGCAACCAGGAGCAGGAAAATCTTTTGGTTCACTTGAGATGAGCAAGCGGTTAGATTTTAATTTATTGATTATTAATGGCGATGAATTCCGTCCTTATCATCAATATTATCACGAAATTTATCAGCAATATGGAAAAGGTGCTTCAAAATATACGGGTGAATTTACAGGAAAGATGGTTCAACGTATCCGCAATGAGGCAATTAAAAGTCGCTTTAATGTGTTGATTGAAGGTACCTTTCGTACCGCTGATATTCCATTGCAAGAGCTTGCAAATTTTAAAAGCCATGGCTATCAAACAACGGTATTGATTTGTACTTGTCCGACAGAAATCAGTTGGGAAAGCACATTAAAAAGAGCAGAAGAACAACAGCGTCAAGGAATGCAACCTCGTTTTGTTCCAAGAGAACATTTTGATTTTGTTATTGCACATCTTGCAACGAATGCGGAGCGAGTTTTACTTGAGGGAAAACCTGACGGCTTTGAGGTTTATTCTCGTACTCAGAAGTTATTTGATCTTCAAGAAACGCCTGCAGAACAATTAGTTACTGTTATCAATAAAGAATTAAATAGATAAAGGAAAAATCCTAATGAATAACACGGATTTCATTTCACAAGATAATACGATTGCACAGCCCGTGATGCCATTACAGCAAGTTGAACGCGGCAAATTCCGCTCTTTAACTTTAATTAACTGGAACGGTTTTTTTGCTCGTACTTTTGATTTAGACGAATTAGTGACCACACTTTCGGGTGGTAATGGTGCGGGTAAATCCACCACAATGGCGGGGTTTGTTACCGCTCTTATTCCTGATTTAACCCTTTTAAATTTCCGAAATACCACAGAGGCGGGTTCAACCTCTAGCTCTCGTGATAAAGGTTTGTACGGTAAATTAAAAGCAGGCGTGTGTTATGCAGTATTAGAAAGCGTGAATTCACGTGGGCAACGTGTGATTACAGGCGTACGTTTACAGCAAGTGGCAGGGCGTGATAAGAAAGTCGATATTCGCTCATTCTCACTTCAAAACGTGCCATTTGATCAGCCAATTATTCATATTCTAACGGAGCAAGTGGGTGAAAAAGCTCGCGTGTTACCGTTAAATGAAGTGAAAGAAAAATTTGAACAAACAGACGTTCAATTTAAACAATATCAATCGATTACCGATTACCATAGCTTTATGTTTGACTTGGGCGTATTGCCAAAACGCTTACGTTCAGCAGGCGATCGCAGCAAGTTCTATAAATTGATCGAAGCCTCGCTTTATGGCGGTATTTCGAGTGTGATTACCAAATCATTACGCGATTACCTCTTGCCAGAAAATACGGGGGTTCGCCAAGCGTTCCAAGATATGGAATCCGCATTGCGTGAAAACCGTATGACGCTTGAAGCGATTAAAGTTACCCAATCTGATCGCGATATGTTCAAACAGTTGATTACCCAATCGACCGATTACGTGTCGGCAGATTATATGCGTAATGCTAACGAGCGTTTGGGCAATATTCAACAGGCATTGGCTCATCGTCAGGCTTGGGCAACATTAAAATCTAAACGTGAGCTTGAACAGCATCGTTTGGTGGAATTTAGCCGTGAAGTGGCAGAAATTGAAGGCTCAGAGCTTGATTTAGAAACCGAATATAATGCCGCGAATACGCACTTAAATCTCGTGCAAAATGCCTTACGCCACCAAGAAAAAGTGGAACGCTATCAAGATGAGGTGGAAGAGCTAAACGGTAAACTTGAAGAGCAACAAATGGCGATTGAAGAAGTTTCTGAAGCGGTTGAAAATGCTCAAGCACAAGTAGATGATTCGGAAGAACACGTGGAAGATTTACGTGCTCAACTTGCGGATTATCAACAAGCCTTAGATGCCCAACAAACGCGTGCGTTGCAATACCAACAAGCCGTTGCTGCCTTTGAAAAAGCAAAACAGCTTTCTGGCTTGGCTCATCTTGATTTACACAATATTGAAGATTATCACGCAGAATTTTCAGCTCAAGCAGAAGATATTACCGACCAAGTCTTCGACTTAGAGCAACGTTTGTCTGTGTCGGATATGGCAAAAGAGCAGTTCGAAAAAGCCTATGAATTAGTTTGCAAAATTGTGGGCGAAACAGACCGCTTGCAGGCAGCGGAAGAAGCAAAATCGCTACTGAATGCTTTCCCAGAGCAAAAAATGCGAGCTTCACAAGCGGTTGGATTACGCCAAAAATTACACGAATTAGAACAGCGTTTACAGCAACAACAACAGGCAGAACGCTTGTTGGCGGAGCTTAATCAAAAAACACAAGAAAGCTTTGCAAATGCCGAAGAGCTAGAAAGCTATTTTGATGAGCAACAAGCGAAACGCGAAGATTTAGAAACCGAATTAGCCGAGTTGGTGGAAGTGCGTTCAACACAACGTCAGCAACATCAACAATTGCAGCAACAATATAACCAATTGGCGAAAAATGCCCCAGCTTGGCATACGGCTCAATCTGCTTTAGCTCGCCTTGAAGAACAATGTGGCGTGGAATTTGAAGCGAGTCAGTCTGTTATGCAGTTTATGCAAAATATGCTGGCGAAAGAGCGTGAAGCCACCCTAGCACGTGATGAGCTCGCACGCAAAGAACAACAATTAAGCGATGAAATCAGCCAATTAAGCCAACCAGATGGTTCGGAAGATCCACGTTTAAATCAGCTTGCCGAACGTTTTGGTGGCGTGTTGCTTTCTGAATTGTATGATGATGTTTCGCTTGAAGATGCCCCTTATTTCTCAGCTTTATATGGTGAGGCTCGCCACGCCATTGTGGTGCGTGATTTAGAAGCAGTTAAAGCTCAACTCGAAACCTTAGAAGATTGCCCTGATGATCTCTATTTGATTGAAGGCGATCCAACTGTTTTCGATGATGCGGTATTCAGTGCCGATGAACTTAACGAAGGCGTGGTGGTTAAAGTTTCTGATCGTCAATGGCGTTATTCGAAATTCCCTGAAGTGCCGCTTTTTGGACGTGCAGCACGTGAAAAACGTGTTGAGGAATTAAAACGTGAACGTGATGAAGTGGCAGAAAAACACGCAGAACTTTCGTTTGATGTGCAAAAATGTCAGCGTTTACATCAGCATTTAAGCCAATTTGTAGGGACGCATTTAAACCTTGCGTTCCAAGAAAATCCTGAAGATGCGATGCAAGAAATTGCCGCAGAACGCAGTGAAATCGAGCGTGAGTTAAATCAAGCGGTGGGTAATGAGCAGCAATTACGCCACCAACTTGATTTAACGAAAACCACTTTGCAATTGGTAAGCAAAATTCTACCGCTTGCAGATTTACTCGATGATGAAACGTTAGAAGAACGTGCAGAAGTATGCCGTGAGCAATTGGATGAAGCAGAGGAAGACGAACAATTTGTGCGTCAATATGGGGCTTATTTAACCCAACTAGAGCCGATTGCGGGATCTTTACGCAACGATCCAAACCGTTTTGAACAGCTTGAGGCGGAATACCTCCAAGCGAAACAAACACAGAAACAGTTGCAACAAAAAGTGTTTGCGTTATCAGATGTAATGCAACGCCGCGTGCATTTCAGCTATGAAGATGCCGTTGGGGCGGAAGGTTCTCGCTTAACTGAACAATTGCGAGCGGAGCTAGAACAAGCTCAACAAACACGTGAGCAAGCTCATCAGCAACTCCGTCAGGCTCAGTCACAATATTCGCAATATCATCAGGTTTTAACGAGTTTGCGTAGTGCTTACGAAGTGAAAAGTCAGATGTTAGATGAGCTTATTCGTGAAATGGATATGCTTGGCGTACGTGGTGATGACGAAGCCGCAGAACGTGCTAAAGCTCGTCGTGATGATTTACATCAACGCTTAACGCAACAACGTTCGCGTAAAACTTACCTTGATAAACAGCTTGGCGGTATTGAGGCAGAAATTGAGAACTTAACCCGCGAATTGCGTAAAGCCGAACGTGATTACAAAGCACAACGTTTACTCGTCGTTCAAGCGAAAGTAAGTTGGTGTTTGGTGCTTAAACTTTCTCGCAATAGCGATGTAGAAAAACGCTTAAATCGCCGTGAATTAGCTTACCATTCAGCGGAAGAGTTGCGTTCAATTTCGGATAAAGCCTTGGGGGCATTACGTACGGCTGTGGCGGATAATGAATATCTACGCGATAGCTTACGAGCTTCAGAAGATAGCCGTAAACCAGAAAATAAAGTGGCGTTCTTCATTGCGGTTTACCAACATCTGCGTGAGCGTATTCGTCAAGACATTATCAAAACGGACGACCCAATTGACGCAATTGAACAGATGGAAATTGAGCTTTCTCGTTTAACAAGTGAATTGACAAATCGTGAGAAAAAATTGGCGATTAGCTCTGAAAGTGTCGCAAATATTTTACGTAAAACGATTCAACGTGAGCAAAATCGTATTCTTCAACTTAACCAAGGGTTACAGAATATCGCCTTTGGTCAAGTGAAAGGGGTGCGTTTAGTCGTGAATATTCGTGATACGCACGCAATGTTGCTCAATGCGTTAAGTAATGAACGTGAGCAACACAAAGATCTGTTTGAGAGCGAAAAACTGAGTTTCTCGGAAGCGTTGGCAATGTTGCATAAACGTGTGAATCCGCATATCGAAATGGGGCAACGTACGGCACAAACAATTGGCGAAGAATTGTTAGATTATCGTAACTACCTTGATTTAGAAGTAGAAACCGATCGCGGTGCAGATGGCTGGCAGCGTGCGGAAAGTAGCTCACTTTCAACAGGGGAAGCGATTGGTACAGGTATGTCTATCTTGCTAATGGTGGTGCAAAGTTGGGAAGAAGAATCTCGTCGCTTGCGTGCGAAAGATATTCTACCGTGTCGCTTGCTTTTCTTAGACGAAGCTGCTCGCTTGGATGCAATGTCAATCAATACCTTATTTGAGCTTTGTGAACGTTTAGATATGCAATTATTGATTGCCGCTCCTGAAAATATCAGCCCAGAACGAGGCACAACCTATAAATTAGTCCGTAAAATTACTAACAACCAAGAATTAGTTCACGTGGTTGGATTAAAAGGGTTTGCGTAGTTAAATAATAGAATAGAGGGGGCGGTTTATACCGCCTTTTTGTTAGTTTATTTTATGGGGAAATTAAAGTATTAATATGAAGAAATTAATATTAACAGCAATTGATGATAAAGATGAATTCTATTTTAAGCAGCTTGTTCCTTTCTTACTTAGTTTGAAGAAAACAAATTATGAAGGGGATATCGGTGTTATTGGATATGGTTTATCTGAACAGAAGATAAAGACACTCGATGAAAATGGGATTATTGTTTTTGAACTTCATTTAATGAAATATAAAACATTGTATATTGATAGACAATGGACAGCTGCTTGTATTGCTGAGCAATATTCTTATGATATGGTCGCTTTATATGATGTTGATATTTGGTTTCCTAGTAAAAAATTAACTATTTTTAATGAAGTAACCAATGCAGAAAATTTATATTGTGCTTATGATCCTGCATATGGTGATTTTCTTGAAAAATGTGTTATGCCAGATTACCAATCTGCGGTTAAACAGAAAATGTCAACATTTTTGTCTATTCATAAGAAACCTTGGCAAGTTGGTGTGATAGTTGGGTACAGAAATGCGTGGTTAAATTATCGTTCCTATATTGAAGAAAGGTTAAAAGAAAGCGAAATTTATACGCAAAAATATGGCATTGATTCTTTGCTCATTTGTTTATATTCTCTTGAATATAATAAGATTTCAGAATTAGCTATGAAATATAATTGTCTTCCAACCTGTGGAAGATTATTACATAGTAATCTTTCTCAGAATGGCGAAAGAAATAATAAACCCGTCTTTACAATTGATGGGGAAAAGGTACAAGGATTGCATATTGCTGGGCCATTTAGACAATATGGGCAAAGTTTCTTTGATTATATATCTAATCATCTGTTTTCTTATTTTACTGAAGGTAGAAAATTTATGATAGATAGGCATATGTATAAGGAAATAAATATCGAAGAGCTTTCTTTTCTGCCTAGATATAAAGAACATCAAGAATCTTTTTTAAAGGTTGAACAAGTTTATTTAGAACATCCCATTAATTTTAGATTAGAAAATGATACTTGGCTGATAGAATTTCAAGCAAATGCACAAATATCATTTACCAATAAAACAGATAAACCAATCTCTTTCCGTTATGGAATAGAACAAAAATTTGATAGTGAATTACCCACTGGACATTTTATTGTTTACAATGAAAATCCGATAATTATTTTTCAGGCTCAAAAATGGTATTCTGCGACCTTATACCCGAACGATACGATGGTTTTGGTTTCACGAGATTTAGATAGCCAAACGAAAATGTTCTGGAGACTAGAAGGAATAGGATTAACGATATAAAAATGAGCTGAGTACCTAAATAATGGTTGCTCTCTAAATAAACTTAAGGTAAGCTAAAAATGTAAGTCGAAAGACTTATACTATTTTGCAACTCAGTTAATTTTTTTGTTGCAAAGAAAAGAGAGGTGCAACACTCAGGTAGATTAATTCTAGGCAACTAGGGCCGTTTGACGATTAATTGATGGGAGTGCTTGCCGAGGTGTGAATTCACTAGACTGGAATGAACATCGGCTAGGTTAGGTTGAATCCTACTAGCTGTCATTTAAAGCGTTACATCTAACTAACTCACTTTAAATGGAGTGCTCTGATTGAATGGCCTGTCCACAAATCTACTCAATTTCCTTTCGAATCACTAAAATCACAACATCATCCCTATATAGGAAATTTTTATTATGTCTAAACTTTCTGTGGCTAAATTTGGCGGCACAAGTGTTGCTAATTTTGAAGCAATGTCTTTATGTGCAAACATCGTTACCCAAGATCCTAACACTCGCGTGGTGGTTTTATCTGCTTCTGCTGGCGTGACGAATTATTTGGTTGAACTCGCAAACGGTTGCGAAAAAGCTCGTCGTGATGAAATTATTGCGGCTGTTCGTACCATTCAATTCAACATCATTGAAAAATTACAACATCAAGAACAAATTAGTACTGAAATTAACGAGCTTTTAGGTCGCATTGAAGCTCTTGCAGAATCAGCAAGCCTTGCAACGTCAACCGCACTTGCCGACGAATTGATTTCGCACGGTGAAATGATGTCTACCAAAATTTTCACTCAATTATGCTTAGAGCGTAATTATCCAGCGGTGTGGGTGGATGTGCGTGATATTGTGGCAACCAACAATCACTACGGCAAAGCAGCACCAAACGATGAAAAAACCAAATTGCAATCGGATAAAATTTTACGACCGCTTATTGCAGAAGGAAAAGTAGCGATTACGCAAGGTTTTATTGGCCGTGATGATGAAGGGAAAACCACCACATTAGGTCGCGGTGGTTCAGACTACTCAGCCGCATTATTAGCTGAAGTATTAGAAGCTGATGATGTGTTGATTTGGACAGATGTGCCAGGGATTTACACCACTGACCCACGTGTTGAACCAAATGCAAAACGCATTGACACGATGGCATTTAACGAAGCGGCTGAAATGGCAACTTTCGGGGCGAAAGTTCTTCACCCTGCAACATTATTACCAGCGGTTCGCAGCAATATTCCTGTGTTCGTTGGTTCAAGCAAAGCACCAGAACAAGGCGGTACTTGGGTAACTCGCGATCCACAACCTCGCCCAACTTTCCGTGCGATTGCTTTACGTCGAAATCAAACATTACTTACACTTTCAAGCCTATCAATGTTGCACGCTAAAGGTTTCTTAGCAAATGTGTTCTCTATTTTGGCAAAACACAATATTTCTGTTGATGTAATTACCACCTCTGAGGTCAGCATTGCTTTAACTTTAGATAAAACAGGTTCAGCATCAACAGGGGCAGAAATGCTTTCAGCAGAATTGTTAGATGAATTGCGTGAGCTTTGCTACGTTCAAGTTGAAAATGATTTAGCTCTTGTTGCGATTATCGGTAATAATCTTCACACGCAAGCTGGTGTGGCAAAACAGTTATTCCACCAACTAGAACGCTTTAATGTTCGTTTAATCAGCTACGGTGCAAGCACCAATAACGTTTGTACCCTCGTGAAAAATAGCGAAGCAGATGAAGTGGTTCGTTCATTACATTCGGGGTTGTTCTAATCTAAATAGATCTTTTGGATAAAAGTGCCGAGCTATCAAAGCTCGGTATTTTTTCATTCTAAAGTATGAATGACACTGGGTGAAGTAACAGCACTATGAAGTTTAAGTTAATATGACTATAATACCGTAACTCCAACTTTCTAGAGAATCTTATGAAAAACAAATTCTTAGCTTTTAGTGCCTTTAGTGGCTTTTTCTGTATTTCGTTAGGGGCGTTTGCTGCTCACGGTTTGCAAAGTGTCCTTGAGCCAAAAGAACTGGCGTGGATTCAAACAGGCATTCAATACCAAGTTTTCCATACGCTTGCCTTGCTTGCGTTAGGGTTGTTCCAAATTGCAAATCAGGTGCAAAATCCGCCCGCTTGTCGTGCGAAAGCCTTTAATATCATTGGTGGGAGCTGGATTTTAGGCATTATCCTATTCAGTGGTAGCCTCTATAGCCTTGCCTTCACAGGGGCGAAAGGCTTTGCGTGGTCAACGCCAATTGGCGGCATTTTCTTTATGATCGGCTGGGCAGCATTGTTTTATATTAGCGTGAGAAGCAGAAAATAATGAATAAATTAGCTTTATATTGCCGTTCTGGTTTTGAAAAAGAGATGGCGGGTGAAATTACGGATAAAGCAGCTCAACTAGGCGTATTCGGTTTTGCCAATGTGAAAGAAAATAGCGGTTATGTAATTTTTGAATGTTACCAAGCAGGCGATGCGGATCGTTTAGCCCGCGAGCTGAAATTCGACCAACTTATCTTTGCACGCCAAATGATTGTAGTAGGCGATTTGTTGCAGAACTTACCTGAAAATGACCGAATTTCGCCAATTATTGCTGAATATCAAGCGTTAAACCCGAAAAATAGTAGCGATGTTTTTGTTGAAACACCAGACACTAATGAAGCAAAAGAATTGCTGACGTTTTGTCGAAAATTCACGGTGCCATTGCGTAATCATTTGAAAAAACAAGGCTGGCTAGGGAAATCCGAACAGGCGAAGGGCAGTATCAGTTTGCATATTCTGTTTGTGCGTTCGGGCTGTTGCTATGTGGGCTATGCTTATAACGATAACCGTTCACCATTTTTTATGGGTATTCCACGCTTGAAATTCCCAGCCGATGCACCGAGCCGTTCAACTTTAAAATTGGAAGAAGCGATTTTAACCTTTGTGCCACAAGCGGAAGAGAAAAAACGTTTTACGGAAGAGATGACGGGCGTGGATCTTGGTGCTTGTCCTGGTGGCTGGACGTATCAGTTAGTCAAGCGTGGCTTGTTTGTTTATGCGGTTGACCACGGCAAAATGGCAGCGAGTTTATACGATACAGGGCGTATTGAGCATTGTGCCGAAGATGGCTTTAAATTCCAGCCGCCAAAACGTAAACAAATTGACTGGCTTGTATGTGATATGGTGGAACAGCCAATTCGTATCAGCAAGCTGATTGCAAAATGGTTAATCAATGGTTGGTGTCGTGAAACGATTTTTAACCTGAAATTACCGATGAAGAAACGTTATCAAGAAGTGCAACTTTGTTTGAGTTACTTAGAAGAAGAACTCACGAAACACGGATTTTGGTTCAAGATTCAAGCGAAACACCTTTACCACGACCGAGAAGAAATTACCGTACACGTGGCTATTCTTGGGCAAAAATAATTTTTACAAATAAGAATAAGCGGTAGTTTTTTCACAAAAGTTTGCAAAATTTTAGTAAAATCAAGCCGCTTGTTAATAAATTTAGAAAAATAAGGAAGCAAATATGACATTAAAAATCGGGATCGTCGGTGCTGGCGGCAGAATGGGACGCAATCTAATTCAAGCAGTGCATCAGTTTGACGGCGTAGAACTTACGGCGGCTTTTGAACGTGCAGGATCATCGTTAATCGGTGCAGATGCGGGTGAAGTTGTCGGATTGGGCTATTTAGGCGTAGCCATCAAAGCAACGCTTGCGGAAAATCCAAACTTTGATGTGTTAATTGATTTTACCCGTCCAGAAGGCACGCTAGAGCATATCGCTTTTTGTGTGGCAAATAACAAAAAAATGGTCATCGGTACTACAGGTTTTGATGATGCAGGTAAACAAGCGATCAAAACGGCAGCAGAAAAAATCAGCATTGTATTTGCTTATAACTATAGCGTGGGCGTGAATTTGGTGTTTAAATTACTAGAAAAAGCGGCAAAAGTAATGGGTGATTACTGCGATATTGAAGTGATTGAAGCGCATCACCGCCACAAAGTCGATGCACCATCAGGCACAGCACTTTCAATGGGCGAACATATTGCAAAAACGCTAGGGCGTGATTTAAAAACCCACGGTGTGTTTGAGCGTCACGGTATTACAGGCGAACGTAAACGCGATGAAATTGGCTTTGCGACAATTCGTGCAGGTGATGTAGTTGGCGAACATTCTGTGTGGTTTGCTGATGAAGGCGAACGTGTAGAAATCGCTCATAAAGCCTCAAGCCGAATGACCTTTGCTAATGGTGCTGTGCGTGCGGCTAAATGGCTTGAAAGTAAACAAAATGGCTTATTCGATATGACAGATGTGTTAGATCTGAATAATTTATAATTTTAACACTCTCTCCCCTGAGAGAGAGAGACAGGCAGAAATTGCGTAAGGCAATTTCTGGCAGAGAGAGGGGGCGATATAGATTTCGCAAAAGAGCGGTCAAAGATGACCGCTTACCCCTCTCCCGAATTTCGCTTCTGAACGAAGCGAAATTATCCCTCTCCCTCAAGGGGCGAGGGCGAACTAAATTCACAAGGAAATATAAAATGATCAAATTCAACAACATCGAAACCACATTAGTGCAGCTAGGTAATCGTACCGATCCGCGTACAGGGGCAGTGGCAACACCGATTATTTTATCGACCGCTTACGGGCGTGATGGCTTGGGTGAATCGACAGGTTTTGATTATACGCGGACTAAAAATCCAACCCGTGCGGTATTAGAGCAAGGCATTGCAGATTTAGAAGGTGGTGATGCAGGCTTTGCGGTCGCTTCAGGTATGGCGGCAATTCAGCTGATTATGTCGTTATTTAAATCACCAGATGAATGGATTATTTCTAGCGACGTTTATGGCGGCACTTATCGTTTATTGGACTTCTGCTACAAAAACAATCACACCGTGAAACCTGTGTATGTAAATACGGCAGATGTGGCGGCGATTGAAGCGGCAATTACACCAAACACAAAAGCGATTTTTATCGAAACCCCTTCAAATCCATTGATGGAAGAGTGCGATGTTGATGCTATTTCAAAAATTGCGAAAAAACACAATTTGATTTTAATTGTGGATAATACTTTCTTAACGCCAGTGTTGTTCCGCCCTATCGAACACGGTGCGGATATTGTCATTCATAGTGCGACGAAATACCTTTCAGGTCATAACGATGTGCTGGCTGGCTTAATTGTAGCGAAAGATTCGGAAGCGACCAAAAACGAAGCAGGTCAAAACCTAAGCGAACGTTTGTATTATATTCAAAACGGTGCAGGAGCAGTGCTTTCGCCATTCGATTCTTACCTTGCGGTGCGTGGTTTAAAAACGCTTGCATTGCGTATGGAACGTCATCAATCTAACGCGACCGAATTAGCAAAATTCTTGCGCGAACAGCCAGAAATTGAAAGCGTATTATATTCAGGTAAGAGTGGTATGTTATCTTTCCGCCTACAAAAAGAAGAGTGGGTGCCGAAATTCTTAAAAGCGATCCAGCTGATTACTTTTGCAGAAAGTTTAGGCGGCACGGAGAGTTTCATCACTTATCCTGCAACGCAAACGCATATGGATATTCCTGAACACGAACGTGTAGCACGTGGTATTACCAATACGTTGTTACGTTTTTCGGTTGGTTTAGAACATATTGATGATTTGAAAGCGGATCTGCGTCAAGCTTTCAATCAATTAAAATAATATGTAAAAGCGTATTTCTTATTTCGTGATTTTTTGCGATAAAGAGATACGCTTTTTTAGTCACTAAATTTCCAGATAAAAATCATTTGCATTTAAATGATCTTGGGCATAGAATTAGTCTGCCAATTAACCATAATTTTTTAAAGGAGATTAAAATGAAGAAATTCTTGGCAATATTAAGTGCATTAGCTCTGTCGATGGGAACACTTTCAGCAAAGCCGCTTAAAGTAGTAACAACATTTACCATTATTCAAGACATTGCACAAAACGTAGCAGGGGATTCTGCCGTAGTTGAATCGATCACCAAACCAGGTGCTGAGATTCACGAGTATCAACCAACGCCAAAAGATATTGTGAAAGCTCAATCAGCAGATCTGATCTTATGGAACGGAATGAACCTTGAATTATGGTTCGAACGTTTTTTTACCAATGTGAAAGATAAACCTGCCGTGATCGTAACAGAAGGCATTGAGCCGATGTCGATTTTTGAAGGTCCGTATAAAGATAAACCAAATCCGCACGCGTGGATGTCGCCAAAAAATGCGTTGGTTTATATCGAAAATATCCGCAAAGCCTTAGTCAAATACGACCCTGAAAATGCGAATAAATATAACGCCAATGCAAAAGCTTATGCGGATAAAATTATGGCTCTTGACCAACCTTTACGCGAACGTTTAGCCAAAGTGCCAGAAGATCAACGTTGGTTAGTGACTAGCGAAGGGGCATTTAGCTACTTAACTCGCGATTATGGTTTTAAAGAACTTTATCTTTGGGCGATTAACTCTGATGAACAAGGTACGCCAAGCCAAATCCGTAAAGTAATTGATGGCGTTCGCAAAAATCATATTCCTGTTGTATTTAGCGAAAGTACGGTTTCAGACAAACCTGCAAAACAAGTCGCGAAAGAAACAGGAGCGAAATATGGTGGCGTGCTTTACGTTGATTCACTTTCAACTAAAGATGGCAAAGTCCCAACTTATATTGATTTACTTAAAGTGACTGTCGGAACCATTGCAGACGGTTTTGAAAAATAATAGAAGGAACAAACAACCAATATGAATACACCCCAGACTTCACTTGTCGTTAAAGATGTAACGGTGCGTTACAACAATGGACACGTAGCGTTACACGATGTCACTTTTTCCCTCAAGCAAAGTACCATTTGTGCTTTATTGGGCGTAAATGGTGGCGGGAAATCCACGTTATTTAAGAGCATTATGGGCTTAATTAACCCGAAAGGCTCCATTGAATTATGTGGTTTACCTGTAAACCAAGCACTAAAACAAAATTTAGTGGCTTATGTGCCGCAAAGTGAAGAAGTGGACTGGCAATTCCCTGTGTCGGTTTACGATGTGGTGATGATGGGGCGTTATGGTTATATGAATTTTTTGCGTATTCCTTCCGCAAAAGATAAACAAAAAGTCCAAGAGGCGATGGAACGGGTGAGCATTGCTCATCTTGCCGATCGCCAAATTGGCGAGCTTTCGGGCGGGCAGAAAAAACGTGTATTTTTGGCTCGCTCACTGGCTCAAGAGAGCAAAATTATCCTGTTAGATGAGCCTTTCACAGGGGTTGATGTAAAAACGGAAAATGCCATCATTGATCTGTTAAAACAACTCCGTGATAGCGGTCATCTCATTCTTGTTTCTACTCACAATTTAGGTACTGTCCCGAGTTTCTGCGATCAAGCTATTATGGTAAATCGTACTGTGCTTGCGGCAGGGTCAATCGAAGAAACCTTTACCCCAGAGAATTTAGAACGTGTATTCGGTGGGGTATTGCGTTATAACTATTCCTTTAATCAACCTCAACAAAAAGAGGGGTAGGGAATGTTGGAACTACTCTTAGAACCATTCAGTTACGACTATATGTTCAAAGCCATTGCCTTGAGTGGTGTTATTGGGGCGGTTTGTGCCTTTCTCTCTTCTTATTTAATGCTCAAAGGTTGGTCGTTAATTGGCGATGCTTTGTCGCACGCAGTTGTACCGGGTGTAGCATTAGCTTATGCCTTTTCATTGCCTTATGCCGTGGGAGCTTTTTTCTCTGGTTTTTTTGCCACACTGGCGATTCTTGCCGTGAAATCAATGACGAAGCTTAAGGAAGATGCGGTAATCGGCTTTATTTTTACCACCTTTTTTGCTCTCGGCTTATTTATTATTTCGATTCATCCCACATCAGTAAACGTGCAATCCATTATTTTAGGAAATATTTTGGGTATTGCGGATGAAGACGTAAATCAAGTGCTGATTATTCTTGGCATTACGGTCGTTTTATTGCTCTTTTATTGGAAAGATTTACTGCTGGTTTTCTTTGATGAAGTGCAGGCTAGAGCAGTAGGCATTTCGCCGCTAAAACTTAAAATTCTCTTTTTTAGCTTGTTAAGTGCTTGCGTGGTAACCGCATTACAAAGTGTTGGGGCGATTTTAGTGATCTCAATGGTGGTTACACCAGGTGCGACCGCCTATTTATTAACGGATCGTTTCGGCAAATTATTGATTATTTCCACCTTGCTCGGGGGTATTACAAGCGTAGTGGGTGCCTATATCAGCTACTACATTGATGGGGCAACGGGCGGTTGTATTGTGTCATTACAAACGTTGATTTTCTTAATCGCCTTTTTCTTCTCGCCAAAATATGGCTTAATTCCTCGTCGATTTGCAAATCAAGCAACGAAAAGCACCGCTTGCGAGGAGCTATCTCAAGGAGGGAATGCCTAATGGATGCGATTTATCAATGGTTTGCTGAACCGCTTGCGTTTCCTTTTATGCAACAAGCTCTTATTATCGGGCTAGTGGTGGCGGTTATTTGTGCCACACTTTCTTGCTACCTTGTATTAAAAGGCTGGTCGTTAATGGGCGATGCCATTTCGCACGCAGTGTTACCTGGTATCGTTTTAGCCTATATTTTAGCGATCCCGCTCGCTATTGGGGCGTTTTTCTCAGGGGTGCTTTGCACCGTTGCGGTCGGGTATTTAAAAGCAAACAGCCGAATTAAAGAAGATACCGTGATGGGCATTGTATTTTCGGGAATGTTTGCCATCGGTTTGGTGATGTTTACCAAAGTAGAAAGTAACCAACATTTAATGCACATCCTCTTCGGTGATTTACTCGGCATTACCGCCAGCGAGTTTTACCAAAGTTTGATGATTTCTGCTTTCGTCTTCTTTGTGATTGTACTCAAACGCCGCGATTTCTTGCTTTATTGTTTCGATGCAATGCACGCTAGAACGGTTGGGCTAAATACCACTCTCTTGCATTACAGCTTATTAGTATTACTCGCACTCGTTATTATTAGTGCAATGCAAGTAGTGGGGGTGATTTTAGTGGTTGCTATGTTGATTACCCCAGGTATTACGGGCTATATTCTCTCAAAACGGTTTGAGAAAATGATGCTTATTGCGATACTCACCTCACTTAACAGCGTCTTCTGGGGCATTTTCCTAAGCTTCCATTTCGATGCTGCAACGGGTCCATTTATCGTACTTATCCAAGCGGTTGTATTTTTAATTGCTCTTGCAGTGATGCAATGGAGAATGAGAGCTTAAATAACGAGCATAAATAAAGCGGTTGAGTTTAGCAAAAGTTTTGCAAGACTCGACCGCTTTATTTTTATGCTTTTGCTTTACTGAACAACTTCATCATAGGCAAAATGACTGCACAGGCAATACAGCCTACAGCAATACCAACGACAAAATCGACAACAGATGAGAGAGAGGTTGGGATTGCCAATAATTCTACCCAGTGATGAATAGCTGGCACATTATGCGAGAAAATGCCGCCACCGACGAGGAACATGGCGATAGTACCAACGACTGACAAGGATTTCATTAGCCAAGGCATAATAAAGAGCAAGCCACGTCCAATAAATTGTTGAATCATTCCGCGTTTTTTCGTGAGCCATAAGCCAATATCATCGAGTTTTACGATTAAACCCACTGAGCCATACACGAAAACGGTAATGCCGATACCAACCGCTGAAAGCGAGAGGATTTTGGTCATGGTGTCGCTTTCTTGCAATACGCCAAGGGCGATAATGATAATTTCTGCGGAAAGAATAAAATCGGTGCGGATTGCCCCTTTGATTTTTTCTTCGATAGAAACGGCACTTTTCGATTCGCTTTCTTCTGCGTGGTGTAGAAATTTGTGTAAGAGTTTTTCTACGCCTTCAAAACAGAGATAAGCCCCACCGATAATCAATAAAATCGTAATCGCCTGCGGTAAATAGATTGAGAGCAGCAGAGCAAGTGGAATTAAAATCACTTTATTGATAAGCGAGCCTTTTGCCACCGCCCAAACGATGGGTAGTTCTTGTTCGGGCGAAATATCTTTGCCGCTTACTTGGTTTGCGTTTAAGGCTAAATCATCGCCAATTACACCTGCGGTTTTTTTTGCTGCCATTTTGGTCATTAACGCAACGTCATCTAAAACAGCGGCAATATCATCTAATAATGTAAATAATGAGCTAAAAGCCATCTTTTTTCCTTAAGTCAATTATAAAAAACCGAGCAAAACTGCTCGGTCTTCAAATTCCAAATTTCGGAAATTAGCGACGTAAACCTAAACGTGCGATGATTTCTGAATATTTAGCAAGATCAGTACGTTTTAAGTAGTCTAATAATTTACGACGACGTGAAACCATACGTAATAAACCGCGACGACCGTGGTGATCTTTTTTGTGTGTAGCAAAGTGAGCTTGTAAATGGTTGATTTGAGCTGTTAATAATGCGATTTGAACTTCTGAAGAACCAGTATCTTTTGCATCACGACCAAATTCAGCAACGATTTTTGCTTTTGCTTCTACGCTTAGAGACATATTAATTTTCCTTTTTGTTAAGGGTTGAAGATACATCAATAGCCGATCTCTAACTCAGCTATGACAAGAGGTGCAGATTTTAAAGTTAAATGGTCAATATTGCAAGGGAAAAGCACGTGATACGGAAGAAAAAGTCATTTCTTGCCATCTTGACTTTCAAGCGGTAAATTATTCACAAAATTTTACGTATTCTCGGAGTCGCTATGCCTATTTCTCAGCAAGTCAATTTACCTGCTTTAGATCTTACAAATGATTTTCCTCCCGAACTTTCGCAAAAAATTTTAGAAAACCAACCGCTTGTAACGGCAATTTCAATGTCTAGCTTTGTTAAACGCACGCTTCAATCTCAACCTGAATTGTTGCAACAGTGGCTTGATAATCCGCCAAATGCAGAAAATTGCACTAATTATGCCGAGCGTTTAGCCGATATTTTGCAAACAGTGGAAGATGAAGATACTTTAGGCAAGGCGTTGCGTCTGTTTCGTCATCGTGAAATGGCGGCATTGAGCTTTATTCAATCGAATAAATTGGCGAGCATAGAATTTGTCTTTCAGGCTCTTTCCGATTTAGCGGAAGCGATTATTTTGCAAGCGAGAGATTGGCTTTATCAGCGTTGTTGCGAAGAGTATGGCACACCGATGAATAGCTTGGGTGAGCAGCAAGAATTGCTCATTTTAGGGATGGGCAAATTGGGTGGGCGAGAGCTAAACTTTTCCTCAGATATTGATCTGATTTTCGTTTATCCCGATGCAGGCGAAACGGTGGGCGGGCGTAAAGCGGTTGAAAATAGCAAAATTTTTACCAGACTCGGGCAGCGTTTGATTAAGGCATTAGATCAAGTGACGGCAGAAGGCTTTGCCTACCGCACGGATATGCGGTTGCGTCCGTTTGGGGATAGCGGGGCATTGGTGTTGAGTTTTGCCGCAATGGAAGATTACTACCAAGAACAGGGGAGAGATTGGGAACGCTATGCGATGATTAAGGTGAAGATTCTAGGCGAAAATTTAACCAATCTAAACCATCGCTATTTGAAGCAAATGCTGCGTCCGTTTGTGTATCGCCGTTATCTTGATTTTAGTGCGATCCAATCGTTACGTGAAATGAAAGAAAAGATCAGCCGTGAAGTGGTGCGTCGTAATCTGGTCGATAATATCAAGCTCGGTGCAGGTGGCATTCGTGAAGTGGAATTTATCGTGCAAACCTTCCAAATGATGCGGGGCGGACGAGATAAAATTCTGCAAGAACGCAGCCTTTTAACCGTGCTACCGCATTTGGCGGAACTTGAGTTGCTAACACAGGAGCAAGTTGTTGATCTGCGTGAAGCTTATCTTTTCTTCCGGCAAGTAGAAAATGTGTTGCAGGCGATTGATGATAAACAAACGCAAACTTTGCCAAGCGATGAACAAGCTCAACAATGCTTAATTTTCGCAACGCAACGTTACCAAATTGAGGCTGAAAATGGAGCAGTTTGGCGTGAACATCAGATCGAAAACTGGGCGGATTTTCTTGCCGTGCTAGGGCAATATCAACAAAAAGTACGGGCGGTATTTAATGAATTGATTGGTAAAGACGAGGATGAAAATCGACCGCTTGAGAACGAAAATATCGCTTTGTGGCGAGATATTTTGACCCACGAAATCAGCGAAGAAGATTTAGCTAGTATATTGAAAGAATATCAAGTGCAAGAAACGGATTATCCAGAGATTTTCCGCTGGATTTCGTCTACCTTGCAAGATTGGAGCCGTAAACCGATTGGTGTGCGTGGGCGAGAAGTGCTGCGAACGCTTCTGCCAAAAGTGCTAGATGCGGTGTTCAACCAAGTGAATTACGGGGTGTTATTGCCACGTTTGCTAAATATTTTGGATAAAATCACCACGCGAACTACCTATTTGGAATTGCTTTCCGAGAAAGAACAAATTTTACCGCAACTGATTACGTTGTGTGGTCAGTCGATTATGATTGCCGAGCAGATCGCCCGTTATCCGATGTTGCTTGATGAATTGATGAGCAATAAAGGGCTGACGCAGGTGATTGATTTCCACGATTATCAAGCCGCTTTAACCGATTATTTGGTGCGAATTCCTGAAGAGGACGAAGAGGCGTTGATTGATGCGTTGCGACAATTCAAACAGAGCCAAATTTTACGCATTGCGTCTGCGGATATTATGGGCGTATTGCCTGTAATGAAAATCAGCGATCATTTGACTTACCTCGCCGAAGCGATTATCGGGGCGGTGGTGAATATGGCGTGGAAAGCGGTAAGTCAGCGGTTTGGCGTGCCAGACCATTTATCAGAGAATGAGCAAGGTTTTGCGGTGATCGGGTATGGAAAATTGGGCGGTATTGAGCTGGGCTATAATTCCGACTTAGACCTCGTTTTTTTACACAACGCCCCTGAAAATAGCGAAACCGTGGGAGGGCGGAAATCCATTTCAAGCCATCAGTTTTATTTGAAATTGGCACAAAAAATCAATTCGATGTTTAACCTTAATACCAGTGCTGGGGTGCTGTATGAGGTGGATATGCGATTGCGTCCATCGGGCGAGGCGGGTTTGTTGGTGAGTACGTTTAATGCTTACGATTTTTACCAAAAAAACGAAGCGTGGGCTTGGGAAAGCCAAGCTCTCGTGCGGGCAAGATGCGTTTATGGCACCGCTGAATTGCGAGCAGCTTTCGACCGTATTCGCCAAACAACGTTAGCGAAAATCCGCGATAATGTCACGCTTAAAGCCGAGATTGTGGCGATGCGTGAGAAAATGTATCAGCATTTGGCTACGGCATCGCATAGCACGGCATCACATAACTCACAAGCGGTCAAATTTAACTTAAAAACTGACAAAGGCGGCATTACCGATATTGAATTTATCGCTCAGTATTTAGTTCTCGCGAATGCGGCTGAATACCCTGAAATGGCGGTTTGGTCGGATAATGTGCGTATTTTTGATACCGCAATGGTGTGCCATATTTTGACCGAACAAGAGGGCGAGCAGCTGAAAGCGTGTTATACCTCAATGCGAAACCGAATTCATCATTTAAATTTGCTGCGTTTGCCAAGTTGTGTGCCAGCAACGGAGTTTGAAACAGAGCGAAATTTTGTGGGGCAAATTTGGTCGCAAATTTTTCAATAAAAATGACCGCTTGTGGCGTATAATAGCAAGCCTTAATCGGAGGAAAGATGGAATATCAATTTACGCATACTATGCACGGGGTGATTGCACGTTGTTCAATGGATCACGAAGCCTTTGCCCGTTGGTTAAATATTGAAATTGCAGGCGATAGCAAAGCCGTAACGCAAATTTTAATTGAGATCGAACGCTGTAAATCCGCTTACCCAAATCAATATGAATTTGTGGTGGAAGGCAAGGAGTATAGCCTTTATTGCAACAGCGATGAAGTGATGGCGAAAGCCAATAATTTAGAGGATGATTTCGATGAGAGTATGATGGAAGAGGGCTTTAATTTCTACAATGAAGAGAGTGTCGCTTTTTGCGGCTTGGAAGATTTTGAAGCCTTTTTGTTGGCGTATCAGAAATTTACGAAAACGTATCATTAATATATTTCAGGGGGGCAAAGCCCCCTTTTGTTTTATCTTATCTCTCTACTTTCCGAACTCGTTGCCACATCCGTTCCTTTCCCTTTCTTAAAGGTATAATCTGCATGTTCAAATTCGCCTGTTTTGTTTTCTAAGAAGAATTGGCGATATTCATCAACCCACATTGATGTTGCACCGCAAACGGCAACAGGCATTACCACAAAATTGATAAACGGCACCATTGTACAAAGGCTCACGAGCGTGCCGAAGGTGTAATTCATCCATTTATTTTGCATCAAGGCATTTCGCATTCTTGGGAAGCTGACTTTATGGTTATCGAACGGGTAGTCGCAATATTGAATTGCTACCATCCACGCCCCGAAGATAAAGGCAAGCACAGGTACTGCGGTTTGACCTAGAAAAGGCACAAAACCTAGTAAAAATAGAGCGACTAAACGTGGTAAGCCATACAGCATTTTTTGCCATTCGCGTTTTAACATTCGTGGAATATCTTTTAACATTCCAAAGAGAGAAGTATCGCCAAGTGGTTGATTGGTCAGTTGTAATTCCACTTTTTCCGCCAGTAATGCGTTAAATGGTGCGGCAATAAAGTTTGCAAGCGTGGTAAAGGCAAAATAAAACACCACCAACAACAGAAAAAAGATGAGCGGAATTAAAATAAATGAGAGCCAATCTAGCCAAGAGGGTAGAAGGAGATCAAACCAGTGATTGATGCTACTTAAAAAGAACCAAGTAAGCCCAATCATTAAAAAAACGTTAATCACCAAAGGCAAAATCACAAAAGGTAAAAATTTTCGTTGAGCTAATAAACGCCAACCATCGACAAAATAATGGAAACCAGCCGCCACTTGATTTTGCGGAGATGAAAATAACGATGACATAAAAACTCCTTAAATGCTCAAAATTTTGTTGGAAATATGGTAAGCTATAGCCGTGTTTTTCGCAAATGGCGGAAGTGAAATTTTTAGATGATTTTCTGAGAGGATTTATGGAACTTCATATTATTTTCTTTATTTTGGCAGGATTGCTGATTTTAGTGCTTGTAGGTTCAAGCATTTTGTCTAATCGTCGTGAAAAATCGCGTGTTTTTTCGAACACCTTTTCACAGCGTCCACCTTCAACGCCTATTCACTCGCAATCAAACCAACCTGATATGGCGACATT
Organism: uncultured Haemophilus sp.; assembly: GCA_963545995.1. Classification (GTDB taxonomy): domain Bacteria; phylum Pseudomonadota; class Gammaproteobacteria; order Enterobacterales; family Pasteurellaceae; genus Haemophilus_A. Next base: position 9,528 of record CAUUKJ010000013.1, on the reverse strand, counting down.
TGAACCGCAAACCTCTCATTCGCCTGAAACAATGATGCAACCTGAAGTAGAAACGCAATCTTCGGCAGAAATTGAACGCGATGTGGCAAATTCATTAAATGAAATTAAAATCCGCATTCCAGGACAAGAAGAAAATAGTGCCGCACCTGAATTTATTCGTACAGAGCAGTCTCCAATTTATACGCAATCTCAAAACACTGCGGCAAATACTTATAGCTCGCCTGTAGCGGAACAACCGATGTTTGTAAATACAGCGGAAGCTGCCCCTAATTATCAAAATGCTTATGAACAACAGCCTGAGCCTGTTTATGTTCAAGAGCCGCAAATTCAGCCTTTAGAAGAAGCCCCTGCACAACCAGAGCCTGAACAGCCTGCAGAGATGATTACGCTTTATGTGGTTGCAGCGGAAGGCTACCAATTCGATGGCGAACACGTGGTGCAATGCTTAGAAGCATTAGGTTTTGAATATGGCGAATATCAAATTTTCCATCGCCACAAACATTTGGGTAACAATACTTCGCCTGTGATTTTTAGTGTTGCGAATATGATGCAACCTGGTATCTTTGATTTAGCTCATATTAAAGGTTTCTCAACAGTAGGCTTAGTTCTCTTTATGCACTTACCAACAGATGGTAATGCACAAACTAATCTGCGATTGATGATTCAAAGCACCGAGCGTTTAGCCGCTGCATTAAACGGTTTCGTGTTGAACGACCGTCGCGAAATTTTTGATGAGAATAGCCGCATTGAATATTTAAAACGTGTGAGCTAATTGCAAATTTGCTGAATGTTTACGTAGGGTGCAACTTGTTGCACCATATCAATGTTTTAACGGTGAAACAAGTTGCACCCTACAATATTGTCAATAAGCTAAGACCGCTTGCAAGCGGTCTTTTTTATCGAGACTTTTACTATGCCCCTTTTCCAGAATCTTCACAATACCGATATTTCTCCTGAACAGCTAGAACAATTACGCAATAAATTGCGTGAGTACGAATACCACTACCACGTGCTAGATAATCCGCTTGTGCCAGATGCGGAATATGACCGTTTGATGAATGAACTCAAAGCGATTGAACAGCAAAATCCAGCACTGATTACGCCTGATTCACCCACCCAACGAGTGGGAGCAAAGCCGCTGGCAGGTTTTACCCAAATTACGCACGAATTGCCGATGTTGTCGCTCGATAACGCCTTTTCACACGAAGAGTTAGTCGGCTTTTTACGTCGTATTGAGGGCTATATTCATCAAAATCCTGAAACGATGGAATTTTGTTGCGAGCCCAAATTAGACGGTTTGGCAGTCAGTATTTTGTATGTAAACGGTGTATTAACTCAAGCGGCAACACGTGGCGACGGCACAACGGGCGAAGATATTACCGCCAATGTTCGCACCATTCGCAATATTCCGCTTCGCCTTAAAACGGATAATCCACCTGCTCGCCTTGAAGTGCGTGGCGAAGTGTTTATGCCGCAAAAAGGCTTTAATGAATTGAATGAAAAAGCTCTTGCCCGTGGAGAGAAAACCTTTGCGAATCCACGTAATGCAGCAGCAGGATCGCTGCGTCAGCTTGATCCGAAGATCACCGCTCAACGCCCATTAACGTTAAATGCGTATAGCATTGGGATTTTCGAGTCTGAACAGCCATTACCGAATACCCATTACGAACGCTTGCAATGGTTGAAATCCATTGGGATCCCAGTAAACAAAGAAATTCGCCTTGCCAAAGGAGTAGAGCAGTTGGCAGCGTTTTATGCGGATATTCAAGCAAAACGCCCAAATTTAGGCTACGACATTGATGGCACGGTGTTGAAAGTCAACGATATTCGCTTGCAAGAGCAATTGGGCTTTATTTTGCGTTCGCCACGTTGGGCGATTGCTTATAAATTCCCTGCTCAAGAGGAAATGACGGTGCTCAACGATGTGGAATTCCAAGTCGGGCGAACCGGGGCGATTACGCCTGTGGCAAAATTGGAACCTGTGTTTGTGGCTGGCGTGACCGTAAGTAACGCCACTTTGCATAATGGCGATGAAATTGAGCGACTTGGTATTGCGATTGGCGATACGGTGATTATTCGCCGAGCGGGGGATGTTATTCCGCAAATCATTGGCGTGGTGGCAGAGCGTCGTCCTGCAAATGCAAAAAAAATTGAATTTCCGACTGCTTGCCCTGTATGTGATTCGGCTGTAGTTCGTGTGGATGGCGAAGCGGTGGCACGTTGTACAGGCGGTCTATTTTGTGAAGCACAACGCAAAGAGGCGTTAAAACATTTCGTTTCTCGCAAAGCGATGGACATTGAGGGCGTGGGCGAGAAATTGATTGAGCAGTTGATGGCAAGCGAACTGATTAAAACGCCAGCGGATCTGTTTAAATTAGATAAAACGATCCTGATGCGATTAGAGCGAATGGGCGAGAAATCCGCTCAAAATGTGTTAAACAGCCTTGAAAAAGCGAAACAAACCACCTTGCCGCGTTTCTTGTTTGCATTAGGTATTCGTGATGTGGGCGAATCAACCGCACTTAATCTTGCCAACCATTTTGGCACACTTGAAGCGATTCAAGCGGCAGCCTTTGAGCAATTACAAGAGGTGCAAGATGTGGGCGAAGTGGTGGCAAGTCGCATCGTGTCGTTCTGGAAAGAGCCGCACAATGTGGCAGTAGTCGAGGATTTGCAAGCACAAGGCATCCATTGGCAAGCGGTCGAAAAAGTGGAAATTGCTGACAATCCACTCAAAGATAAAAACGTAGTTTTAACAGGTACGCTCAGCCAACTGACCCGCGACCAAGCCAAAGCCTTATTGCAAGGGCTAGGCTGTAAAGTATCAGGCTCTGTTTCAAGCAAAACTGATTACCTTATCGCAGGCGAAAAAGCAGGTTCAAAACTTGCCAAAGCCCAAGAATTAGGCGTGAAAGTGCTGACCGAACAGGAATTTATTGATTTGGTGGGATAGTTATATAAAAGATAGAAAGGGCGTGAATTTAATGTTCACGCCCTTTGTTTTTAATGATGCACCGCAATAAACATTGCCACCATAAAACTTACCACAGAAAGCAAGTAGAATTTAATTGAGAACGGTTGGTTTTTCTTGAATGCTTTTGCTGCGAAAATCACATAAAGCAGGATAAACAAGAATTTGCCTAATAACCAACTTAATTCTGAGAAAGTGTAAACACCTTCTGAAGTATAAGCATAAACTACTACCGCACCGCTTAACAGTAAAAGGGTATCGATAAGATGCGGTGCGATTTTCAACACTTTATATTGTCGCCAGTCGATTTGTCTGGCACTTAATGCCCCACGAGTTAATAGTAAAATCAGGCTTAAATAGGCAAAGCCTGCGTGGCTGTGCACCAATTTCGGTAAAATATCTAGCATTACGCCTCCGCAATTTCAGTTTTTAAGTATTGGAAAATATCGCGATACGCTTTCGGTGCTTTGTTCGCTTCTTTCTCTTTTTGAGCTGAGCGAATAAGATTGCGTAAATGTTGGCGATCTAAATGCGGATATTCATCCATTAAATGATTTAACGAACTATCGCCCATCGCAATGAGCTGATCACGCACTAATTCCAATTTGTGTAACAAGGCTTGTTGTTGATTGTGGCGATTTTTGACCTTATCCAACGCATCTTGAATCGGCTCAGGATCACGATTGCGTAATAATTTGCCGATAAACTGAATTTGGCGGCGACGAGCTTCTAGCTTAAAACTCTGTGCTTGGCGAACCGCATCTTTTAAATCGTCGTCAAGCGGGATTTTTTCTAAATTTTGCGGGCTGAGCTCAATCAATTCCGCACCAAGTTTCTTTAATTGTTCTGAATCACGTTTGATTTCACTTTTGCTGACCCAGATGATTTCTTCTTCCTCATCCGTCCAGTCGATTTCATTATGACGTTTTTTAGCCATTATTTCTCCAATATTGCTTGAACAAGCGGTTAAAATGCCGTTATTTTACCAGAGTTTTCGGGTAGAATATACGCCATTCAATTTATATCAGGGAATAACTATGTCTCTTATCAGCAAACAAGAATTACAAACCCAAGAACAAGAACTTCGTCAAGCGGTCGAATTTGCCCTTGATTTTGCGAAAAAATCGGGTGCAGAAGCGGAAGTGGGGGTGACCAAAGTGGCAGGGCTTTCGGTTTCTAGTCGCTTGGAACAGGTTGAAAATATCGAATTTAACAACGATGGTTCGTTGGGGATTTCGGTTTATTTAGGTAAACGCAAAGGAAATGCCTCAACATCAGATTTACAGCCACAATCTATTCAACGAGCGATCGAATCTGCGTTGGCAATTGCAAAATATACTTCTGAAGATGATTGTGCAGGCTTGGCGGATAAAGAGCTGATGGCGTTTAATGCTCCTGATTTGGAACTTTATCATCACGCAGATTTATCGGTAGAACAAGCTCTTGATTTAGCCATTGAAGCAGAAAATGCAGCGTTAAATGCGGATGAAAAAATCGTAAATAGCGAAGGTGCTACATTTAATTCGCACAGCGGCGTGCGTGTATATGGTAATACGCACGGAATGTTGCAAAGCAACCTTTCAAGCCGTTATTCGCTCTCTTGTAGCGTGATTGCCGCTCATCAAGATCAGCTTGAGCGTGATTACGAATATACGATTTCGCGTGAATTCGACAAATTGAATGCCCCTCAATGGGTAGGGCAACAAGCCGCCTTTAAAGCTGTTGATCGTCTTAACCCGCAAAAAATCAAAACCTGCGAAGTGCCTGTCATCTATTACAACGACGTGGCGACAGGTTTAATCGGGCATTTAGCAGGGGCGATTAGTGGCGGGGCGTTGTATCGTAAATCCAGTTTCTTACTCGACCATTTGGGCAAACAAGTTCTGCCTGATTGGTTTGAAATTTCTGAACGTCCGCATTTATTGCGTCAGCTTGCTTCAAGTGCATTTGACAGCGAAGGTGTGATGACGCAAGATCGTGAAATTATCACAGATGGCGTGTTACAAACCTATTTAATGACCAGTTATTCGGCTCGCAAAATGGGCTTGAAAAGCACAGGACACGCAGGCGGAATTCACAACTGGCTCGTCAAACCAAACCGCACGGGCGGCTTGGATACGCTTTTAAAAGAAATGGGAACGGGCTTATTACTTACTGAGTTTTTAGGTTCGGCTATTAACCCTGTCACGGGTGAATATTCTCGCGGAGCAGCAGGTTTCTGGGTAGAAAATGGTGAAATTCAATACCCTGTCGCGGAAATTACTGTCGCAGGGCAGTTGCAAGAAATGTTTAATCAAATTGTTGCCGTGGGCGATGATTTGGAACACCGTTCCAATATCCAAACAGGCTCGATTTTGATAGAAAAAATGAAGATTTCTGGCGAGTAGTTTAATCTAAACGTTATCGGTCTAATAATCTGATTTTAAATTTTGCTAAATTATTTTATAATGCACCGATTTTTGTTTTCACTTGTTCGAACAGAGGCAATTAAAATGAGCAAACCGATTTATAAACGCATTTTATTAAAATTAAGTGGCGAAGCTTTACAAGGCGAGGAAGGCTTCGGGATTGATCCTTCAATTTTGGATCGTATGGCACTTGAAATTAAAGAGCTTATTGAGATGGGCGTGGAAGTGGGTGTCGTAATCGGTGGCGGTAACTTATTCCGTGGAGCGAAATTAGCGAAAGCGGGTATGAACCGTGTGGTGGGTGACCATATGGGTATGCTTGCAACCGTGATGAATGGCTTGGCGATGCGTGATGCGTTGCACCGTGCGGATGTAAATGCAAAATTGATGTCTGCGTTCCAATTAAACGGGATTTGCGATACTTACAACTGGTCTGAAGCGATCAAAATGTTACGTGAAAAACGTGTAGTGATTTTCTCTGCAGGAACGGGTAGCCCATTCTTTACAACAGATTCTGCAGCGTGTTTACGTGGTATCGAAATTGAAGCGGATGTCGTGTTAAAAGCAACGAAAGTAGATGGCGTATATGACAAAGACCCAGCAAAATTTGCTGATGCAGTGTTATATAACCAATTAAGTTATGCAGAAGTTATTGATAAAGAGTTACAAGTAATGGACTTAGCGGCATTTACTTTAGCTCGCGACCACGGTATGCCAATTCGCGTATTCAATATGGGTAAAGCAGGTGCGTTGCGTGAAGTTGTAACGGGTACAACAGAAGGCACAACAATTTCTTAATTTTCATTAAATCAGTTAAAGGAAAAATAAATGATTAACGAGATCAAAAAAGATACGCAAGAGCGTATGGAAAAAAGTTTAGAAGCATTAAAAGGCCACATTTCAAAAATTCGTACAGGTCGTGCTCAACCAAGCCTTTTAGATGGTATTCAAGTTGAATATTACGGCTCTGCAACACCACTTCGCCAATTAGCAAACGTGGTTGCAGAAGATGCTCGTACTTTAGCGGTAAACGTATTTGATAGAAGTATGATCGGTGCGGTAGAAAAAGCCATTTTAACCTCAGATTTAGGTTTAAACCCAGCATCAGCAGGTACAACCATCCGCGTTCCACTTCCGCCATTAACAGAAGAGCGTCGTCGTGATTTAATTAAAATCGTAAAAGGCGAAGGTGAACAAGGTAAAATTGCGATCCGTAACGTGCGTCGTGATGCAAATGATCAAATCAAAGCATTATTAAAAGATAAAGAAATTAGCGAAGACGAAGAACGCAAAGCACAAGATGAAATCCAAAAAATCACTGATACTTTCATCAAAAAAGTGGATGAAGTGTTAGCGGATAAAGAGAAAGAATTACTGGATTTCTAATCAAACATAAGGGAACAAAAGTGGGTTTTAAGCCCACTTTTTTATTTGAATGACAATGGAAAAACAATACGCAGAATTAGTAAAACGTGCTGCCTTTTTTGCGATTGCAGTAGCGTGTTTCCTGATTTTATTAAAAGCCTTCGTGTGGTGGAAAACGGGTTCCATTACGATGCTTGCCGCAATGACCGACTCGGTGCTCGACTTATTTGCCTCGCTTGTGAGTATGTTTGTGTTGAAATTCGCCCTGCAGCCTGCAGACGAAAACCACGCATTCGGGCACGGTAAAGCGGAATCTTTGGCGGCAATTGCACAAAGTGCCTTTATTAGCGGCTCGGCAATTTTTATTTTGCTGCAAGGGTTTCACAAACTGACTAATCCGCAATTGATCGAAGATTCGCAACTAGGGATTTTGGTCAGTATTATCTCTATTGTAGTAACGGCTGTTTTGGTGCTTTATCAGAAAAAAGTGGTGAAATTGACCCAAAGCCCTGCGATTGAAGCCGATTCGCTACACTATCAAACCGACTTGCTAATGAACGTGGCAATTTTAATAGCAATGGTGCTCAACCTTTTCGGGTTGGTTTATGCCGATGCAATTTTTGCGATTTTAATCGCCCTGTATATTGCCTTTAATGCCCTCAAAATGTTGTGGGAAGCGGTCAATATTTTGCTGGATATTGCATTGCCGCCTGAAGAAATCGATCAAATTGTGATTATGGCAACGGAGCATCCGAATATTATTGGTGTACACGATATTTTGACCCGCCGTTCTGGAGCAGTGCGATTTATTCAAATGCACTTGGAATTGGCGGATCATTTAACACTCTTGGAAGCCCACGATATTGCTGATAGCCTTGAGCAGAAAATCTTAGCAGCATTCCCAATGTCGGAAGTGATTATCCACCAAGAACCGACTTCGGTAGTACAACAAGAGAGAAAGAGAGCATAATGTATCAAGCGATTGCTTATTTTAATTTTGAGGATTTTGAGGTTGATCCCGTCACAAGCATTTCACGTATTATCAACCATTGGCGTTGGAACGGACAGATTATCGGGCGTGAATTTGGCGTTACTTTTCATCAAGATCATTTTAAAGCCCGCGTGGCAATCCCCGAGCAAGATAGCTTGTTGCCCAAATGGAATAATGAACTGGTCACGGAAGCTTTACAACAAGCGGTCGAAATTGGCGTAGAATTTACAGGTTTTGAAATTGTCGGGCAAGATTACGCTGCCGATGAAACTAGCCGTAATGTTCGCCCTGAGTTTCTTATGCTTTATACCACGCATTTGGAATCTTGCTCTCCATTGAAAGCTGGCGAAAGTTTGCAAGCCGTGCCGCTTTATCAACTTTTACAGCAAAATCCACCGCTTGCAGAAGCCTTGATAAAATGGCAAGAAAACTGGCAGGCGTGCGATCAGCTGCAAATGAATGGCGGTGCTTTAGAGCAAATCAGTCTTGCTGAAATTAGTGAGGTAAAAAGTGAGTTAAGTCAGCAAGGGCTTGAACTCGCTCGCCAAGTGGAACAAGCAACAGGCGTACCTGTCTATTATTATCTCTATCGCTTAGGGCAAGATGAAGCCGTTGAGTATCATCGCCCTTGCCCAAGCTGTGGAAGCGACTGGCGATTACACAAACCGCTACACGAAATGTTCTATTTCAGATGTGATAAATGCCATTTAATTTCCAATTTAAGTTGGGAATTGTTGTAAATCAAATATTTTAAGGAAAGACAATGAAACTCGTTAAAACCGTATTATTTTCAAGCCTTGCTTTACTCTCCGCAACGGCATTTTCAACCCAATGGGAAAAAATCCGTGAGCCTGTTGCAGGGCAGCCGCAATCTATTGGCGGCTATAGCAACGGCTGTATTATTGGGGCACAGCCGCTTGCCTTAAAAGGCGAAGGATACCAAGTGATTCGCTCGGTCAAAAACCGTTATTACGGGCATCCACAGTTGCTAGATTACCTCACGAAATTAGGTCAACGCAGTAAAGCCGCTGGCTTGCCACCGATTTTAATTGGCGATATGGGAATGCCCGCAGGCGGACGTTTCTCATCAGGACACGCCAGCCATCAAACAGGGTTAGATGCGGATATTTGGTTGCGTTTTGGACCAATGGACGATGAAACCGCCCGCAACCCAGCAGGCTTGGCAACTTTAATGGTCGATCGTGCAGCTCAACGTGTTGATGAACGTGTGTGGACGGACAATCAATTCAAACTGATTAAACTTGCCGCTCAAGACAGCCGCGTAAATCGTATTTTTGTAAATCCTGCAATTAAAGTGAAATTATGTAACAGCGAAGGTGCTGACCGAGCTTGGCTACAAAAAATCCGCCCTTGGTATGGTCACGACTCTCACATTCACGTGCGTTTAGGCTGTCCATCAGATGCAAAAAATTGTGAAAATCAAGCCGCTTTACCTGCGGGCGATGGCTGCGGTGCAGAGCTTTATTCTTGGTTTGAGCCAGCTCCAAAATCGAGCACACCAAAACCAAAAGTATTACCAGCTGCACCTTATCAGTGCCAGATGATTTTATCTTCGCACGGGTTGGAATAATTCCGTTTCTATAAAGTGGGCAAAGCCCACTTTCTTTTTCCTCTTCCCTTTTCCCTTACTTTTTTCAAATCTAATCAGTCCAAAACTTAATCATTTCTCGCACCCAGTATACTGGGTGTTGCACTCTCTTTACAGAGAGTACAAAACATAAGGGGCTGTACTAGATAACTAGACTAAATTCCCCTTAACTAATTGTTTTAAA